>JAJFFJ010000078.1 GCA_021776685.1 Alphaproteobacteria bacterium | reverse complement strand
AAACCTGCATTGGATATAGCACAGCGCCGCGACGAGTGCCCAACAGAACGGAAACTAGGCAGCGCTTCAAACTCGGGAAACTTATGCCAAGAAGTTTACGTTTACGACAACGTAAGGAAAGATATCGCGTCAATTCGAAATCTATTTACTGATTAATTTTTCCAATTTAAAAAATTAATATGAAATCGAAAGATTGGACCATTTGAATGATTGCGAAACAGCTCGAGACCTTTTTGCTTCGGGAAGCTAACAGCACCGACTACTCCCATCGAACGCACGGAGATTTGGTCCAACGATTCCATAGTCTCCGCCAGCATCAGCTTTTGCCAAAGGGAAGAGGAAAGAATGCAGAAAACCTTTCTAGCGAGCAGATTGTTGCTGGAATCCTTTCTCTAATTTCTACCCGTCCGGCATGGGCCGGCATTGCGTCGAAATCGTTGATGAACCTCAGGCCAATAGGCGGCGTTGAAGCATCGTATTTACAATCGGGCTCGTTCGGGGGCGCCCTAGCCATGCTCCTGGATGACGAAGACGCTCTATCCAATTTGATCGAAGTACGGGCTTCCGGCAGCGAAATATTCAACAACGGACATGGAAGTGCTTCGATTGCGTACCGGCGAGGAGAAAATTGGAATACAGCGTTCTACATTGGCGCGACTGCTGTCTCTTTATTAAAGAAAGACGCCGACAAATCTTACTCACCTCAAGAAACCAATAATCCAGTATTAATTGAGTACATATACAACCGTTCGTTTTTCGCGCGATTGGTATCAAGACGAAAATCGGCATGGAGCTTGCCAACACGCGTGGGCCCAGCAGATCTCCAGGTATGGGAAGAAGAAAAATCGAGGGAAGTCCGAGCGGAACGTTTGAAAATTTCTCCTGGGGCGTCGTACCTGAATTTGGCCGTCGATACACAGGTAACCTGGCCCGATAAAGAAACTTTAATATACTTTGAAGAAATAGAGCTGGTATTGATGCCAAAAACTAGAGATAACTCCACTTCTATACACATAGACTTGAAAAAAAATAGAATTTCCCAAGAAATTGCAACTACAATTTCTAATAGATTTTTAAGTATACTTTCTTGGTGTGATGATCAATTTGCAATCTTACAAGGAGGATGGTCAGGTAATCCGGTGCCTGTACCCGTTCCAAGACGAAACCTTGGGGCTTCCATTGCGAGCAATTGGGTTTTCAACAGAAAATCACCAGATGATAAGAACGCGCAAAAAGCATTGGCAATTTATAGAGATGCTAGAAATGCGGAACAGAATTTTTTAGTGCCGTACGCAGTACTTTGTTACTATAAAATCATTGAAACAAGGCACCGTGGCCCAAATCAAATACAAAATTGGTTCCGAACTACATATCCAAAGCTTGTAGAAAATCAAAACCTAGTGGAAAGCATTGCCCGTTTTAAAGCGCTATTGGGGCCACATGCACCAGAGGTCTATTTGTACAAAATGTGCCGCAATGCAGTTGCACATGCCACCGATCCATTCACCACAGATCCTGACGAAGCGGACGAACTAAGGCGTCTGCACGTTGCAGCAGATATTCTACGCGCACTAGCAAGAATCTTCATAAGGGAAGAGATCATAGTTTCAGAAAGCATGTACGACGGGAGCTGATTCCTAAAATTGCAAATAGAAGGTAATAGGTGAATGGAGTATGAAATCTGCAAATGGTAACTAGCTATCGCCAATCACTTGCGAAACGGACGCCAATCCATGCACCCCACCCCCAAAACCAGCCCCGTCACCCTCGCGCAATACGGCGAGATGGATATGGCGGCGAAGCGGGAGCTTTGGATCGACATTTCCGATATCTCCGCCGAGCAGTTCGACGCCCATATGGATGAGCAGAAGGCGCGGGAAGCAATCGTGCCGCGGGTCGGCAGCGAGGCGCCGGACTTTGTCGCCGATGTGCTGGGGCCAGACCGTCAGGTGACGGGCGAGCAGGTGCGGCTCTCTGAGCTGCGGGGCAAGCCGGTGGGCATCGTCTTCGGCTCTTTCACATGACCGCCCTTCCGCAATAAGGCCGTGCGCCTTAACGAACTCTACGCCGCCTACCGCGACCAGGTTCAGTTCTACATGGTCTACATCCGCGAGGCGCATCCGAGCGACGGATGGCAGGTGCCGAACAACCTGATCGAAGACATCATCGTGCCCGAGCCGACCACCGGCGAGGCCCGCGCCGAGGTGGCATCCGCCTGCCAGATCGCGCTCGACATCCACATGCCCCTGCTGGTCGACAGCATCGACAACTCGGTCGACGAAAAATATGTCGGCCTGCCCATGCGGCTCTTCCTGGTGGATGCCGACGGTAAGATCGCCTACGCCGGCGACAAGGGCCCCTTCGGTTGGGACGACGAGGGCTTCGAGGACGCGATCAAGGGGCTGGTGGGCTAGGCCCTTCTAGCTACACGACTAGTTGCACGATTCTGCCAGCACCTGACGGAACCATCGGGCGCCCTCGTCCCGGTTGGTCCGGTCGTGCCAGAGCGCGCGATAGGCGAAGCCGCGGATGTCGATGGGCGGCGTCAGGGTCACCAGATCTGCCAGATCCAGGAACGGCCGCGCGGCGCGCTCGGGAATTGTCAGGATCACGTCCGTGCGCGCGGCCACCAAAGGCGCGGCGCCGAAATAGGGCAGCCACAGCACGATGCGCCGGGTGAGCTTTCGTTTCGCCAGCTGACGGTCGACCAGCCCCTGCCGGCCGCCAAACACCACCACCAGCACATGGGGCCAGGCGAGATAATCCGTCAGCGGCAAAGGGGCGTCAGCAGGCAGATCCGCCAGCGGATGACGGCGCGAGACCACGCACACATAGCTCTCGCGAAAGAGACTTCGGGCATGGAGCGTTGGGGGCGCATTAAAGTCATCGGTCACCAGCAGCAGGTCGATGTCGCCGGAGGCGAGCCCGCGCAGGCTGTCGTCGGCGAAAGGCACCGCCTCCACCCCCGCGCCGGGCGCTTCTTCCGAAAGACGCTCAATCAGCCCCGGCAGCACTGCCGCCGCGCCATAGTCCGTGGTGGCCACCCGGAACACACGGTCTGTCTCCCGCGGATTGAACTGCGGATTGTCCAGCAGTGCCGCCATGCCTTCCAAGGCCGGCCCCAACTCCACGCCCAGTTCTTCACAGCGTGCCGTTGCCAGCATGGCCGAGCCCGACTTGACCAGCAGCGGATCCTGGAAAATCTCGCGTAACTGACCCAACGCCCGGCTCACCGCCGGCTGGCTCATATTCAGTTCCTTGGCCGTCGCGCCGACACTTCGGGTTCCCGCCAGGCTTTGCAGCACCACCAGCAGATTGAGGTTGGTGTTTCTCAATTCCGATAATCGCATAACGAATATACTTATTATTCATTTGATGAAAAATCAATCGACCCGAAATATCACAGGACAGAAGCCCGGATCCGTCTCGCCTGAGGACACCCCCATGACACGCGCAAATGCCCTTAAATCGAGTCTCTTCACCGCCCTTTCCAACGCCATTTCCGTTGCTGCCCTTGGCGCCACCCTCTTGACCGCCAGCGTGAGCACCAGCGCGGCCGCACCACCCAAAACCGCCGCGGCGCCCAAGACTCTGGTCAAGCTTGCCGGCCGGGTTTTCCGCTACCAGGTTGGGAAATATTTGATTCAGGTGACATTCGAGGCTGAAAACCGGCTGCGCTGGACATATCTGAAAGCACCAGGCGGTGAGACCGGCAAGAGCGCGACGGAAAAGTTCGACCGCACCGATCTGCGGTCAGACGTGGTCCTGCTGGCCTGGACTGAGAAAGGCGGCACCCACGTGACGGACATCTACGACCTGGCCGCCATGCGCCTGCATGTGAGCATGGT
>JAJFFJ010000077.1 GCA_021776685.1 Alphaproteobacteria bacterium | reverse complement strand
CGATGGGCGCCGGCGCCTTCTGATCGGCATACGCGGTAAATCCATGGCGCCGACCCTGCGGGAAGGCGACCTGGTCATGACCATTCGCCGGGACCGGGACATCGAGGTCGGCGATATCGTCATTTTTTCAAGCCCCGACGGCCGGAACCGGCTTATCATCAAGCGCGTTGTGGCCCGGCCAGGGGGCCGTGTAGCCCTCAGCGATGGCATATTGGCCGTGGATGGCGCAGAGGTGCCCCAGAGCCCGCCGCTGGCCTGGCGAACGGGAGATCTCGCCAATATGTGCCGGCGCGGCACTGCAGGCCCGGCCGCCATCCGCCAACACCGGCTGGCAAACGGCCGTTCCTTCCCGGTGCTGGCGTGCGGCGGTCCCCGTACCGCACCGCGCAACTTCGAGGAAACCCGGGTGCCCTACGCCCATCTGTTCGTTATGGGCGATAATCGCGACCGCTCCGTGGACAGCCGGCGGTTTGGGCCCTTGGCGCGGGATCGCATCGTTGGCATCGCCGCCTGTATTGCCGGCCCAGGCTGAACGGGGCTGAGCGGGGCTCAACTGTCACCTATCCCCGATATTTCACGGTGATTCTCGTTTCGGGAGTCGCTTTCCGGCCCGTCTGTGTCCATATTGTTCTTTCTGACCCCGACACAGCATTTATGGCGCAAGGCGGTTCCCACCGGTGACTGACAACGGCCTGACACACATCCGCGTGCGCGGCGCCCGCGAGCACAATCTGCGTGGTGTGGACGTGGACATGCCGCGCAATCAGCTGGTGGTGATTACGGGCCTGTCCGGCTCCGGCAAATCGTCCCTCGCCTTCGACACGATCTATGCCGAGGGGCAGCGCCGCTATGTGGAAAGCCTGTCCGCCTATGCCCGTCAGTTCCTGGAGCTGATGCAAAAGCCGGATGTGGACACCATCGAGGGCCTGAGCCCGGCGATCTCCATCGAGCAGAAGACCACCAGCCGCAATCCCCGCTCCACCGTCGGCACGGTGACGGAAATCTACGATTATATGCGGCTGCTGTTCGCCCGGGTGGGGGTGCCCTACTCGCCGGCCACTGGAGAGCCGATCGAGAGCCAGACCGTGAGCCAGATGGTCGATATCGTCATGGGCCTGAAGGAAGGCACACGCCTTTACCTGCTGGCGCCCATCGTCCGCGGCCGGAAGGGCGAATATCGCAAAGAGTTCAAAGAGTTACAGCGCCGTGGCTTTCAGCGGGTCAAGGTTGACGGCGAGATGTACGAAATCGAGGACGCGCCCACCCTCGACAAGAAATACAAGCATGACATCGAGGTCGTGGTCGACCGCCTGGTGGTTCGCGATGACATCGCCGGACGGGTCGCCGACAGCCTGGAAACCGCCCTGGAACTGGCCGACGGCCTTGCCTTCGCGGAAAACGCCGACAATGGCGAGCGCACGACCTTTTCCGCCCGCTTCGCCTGCCCGGTGTCCGGCTTCACCATCGACGAGATCGAGCCGCGGCTATTCTCCTTCAATAACCCGTTCGGCGCCTGCCCCACCTGCGACGGCCTGGGCACGCAGATGTATTTCGACCCGGAAGTCGTGGTGCCCAACGACACCCTCAGCTTGAACCAGTCGGCGATCGCCGCATGGCCCGACACTGGCTCCAAATATTACGGCCAGACCCTGAAAAGCCTGGGCGCTCACTACAAATTCAAGATGGATCAGCCCTGGGCGAAGCTGCCCCAGAAGGTGCGCGACGCCATCCTCTACGGCTCCGGCGGCGAGCCCGTGACCATGAAATACGACGACGGGCTACGCAAATTCCAGACCACCAAGCCCTTTGAAGGGGTGCTACCCAACCTTGAGCGCCGATTCCGCGAGACCGACTCGAACTGGGTGCGGGAAGAACTCGGCAAGTTCCAGACCATCACCGAATGCGACGTGTGCCAAGGACATCGGCTGAAGCCTGAAGCGCTGGCCGTGAAGCTCGACGGCCGTCACGTCAGCCAGGTCACGGAGCTGTCCATCGCCGCCGCCCGGGACTGGTTTGTGGGCCTGCCCGCGACGCTCACGGACAAGCAGCAGGAAATCGCCGGCCGTATCCTGAAAGAAATCAACGAACGCCTCGGCTTTCTGGTCAATGTGGGACTGGAATATCTCACCCTGTCGCGCAAATCCGGCACCCTGTCCGGCGGTGAGAGCCAGCGCATCCGCCTCGCCTCGCAGATCGGCTCGGGCCTTACAGGCGTGCTCTACGTGCTGGATGAGCCGTCCATCGGCCTGCACCAGCGGGACAATCGCCGCCTGCTGGAGACCTTGGTGCGGCTGCGCGACCTGGGCAACACCGTCATCGTCGTCGAGCATGACGAAGAGGCGATTCGCGAGGCCGACTGGCTGGTGGACATGGGTCCCGGCGCCGGGGTTCATGGCGGCCAGGTGGTCGCCATCGGCAAACCCGCCGACGTTTTCAAGAGCACCGAAAGCCTGACCGCCCAATACATCACCGGGCGGCGCAAGATCGACATCCCCACTTTCCGGCGTAGCGGCAAGAAAGGCCAGCTTCTCTCGGTGAAAGAGGCAACCGGCAACAATCTCGACAATGTCTCGGTCGACATCCCACTCGGTACCTTCACATGTGTCACCGGCGTTTCCGGCGGCGGCAAATCGAGCCTGGTCATCGAGACCCTTTACAAGGCGGTGGCCCGGCGGCTCAACAACGCCCGCCTCTCCCCCTTGCCCCACAAATCCATCGAGGGTCTGGAGTTCATCGACAAGATCGTCGACATCGACCAGTCCCCCATCGGCCGGACGCCACGCTCCAACCCGGCCACCTATACCGGCGCCTTTTCGCCAATCCGCGACTGGTTCGCCGGTTTGCCGGAATCAAAGACCCGCGGTTACAAGCCCGGCCGCTTCTCCTTCAACGTCAAGGGTGGCCGCTGTGAGGCCTGCCAGGGCGACGGCGTCATAAAAATTGAAATGCACTTCCTGCCGGACGTCTACGTCCAGTGCGATGTCTGCAAGGGCGCCCGGTACAACCGGGAAACCCTGGAAATTGACTTCCGCGGCAAGAATATCGCCCAGGTGCTCGACATGACGGTCGAGGAAGGCGTGGACTTCTTCAAGGCAGTGCCGCCGATCCGGGACAAGATGGAAACCCTGCAGCGGGTCGGGCTTGGCTACATCAAGATCGGTCAGGCAGCCACGACGCTCTCCGGCGGCGAGGCCCAGCGGGTTAAGCTGGCCAAGGAGCTTTCCCGCCGCGCCACCGGCAAAACCCTCTACATCCTGGACGAACCCACCACCGGCCTGCATTTCGAGGACGTGCGCAAGCTGCTCGACGTACTGCACACGCTTGTGGAAACCGGCAATACCGTGATTGTCATCGAGCACAATCTGGAAGTCATCAAGACCGCCGACTGGATCATCGACCTGGGTCCCGAAGGCGGCGACAAGGGCGGCCGCGTGGTCGGCGTCGGCACCCCCGAAGAGGTTGCCGAGGTCGCAGAGAGTTTCACTGGCCAGTATCTCGCGCCCTACCTGAACGGGCGACTGAAGAAAAAACGGGCCTGAGCGCCAGGCCCCCGACGGCACCATCCAATCGGATAGAGACCCATGCAGGCCTTTCGCGCTGCCCTGAACGATGCCTCCTGGCCGGAGTTGGTCGCCGTCCTCATCACGGTGGCCATCCTGCTGTATGCCCTTGGCCGCGTATCCGGCCACAAATCCTGGTCACGGGGCGCGAAAATCGGCGTATTCAGCCTTCTCGCGCTGCTGGCGTTTACGGTTTTTGCAGCGGTCATTCTGTATATCGGCTAGTCAATTTGTGATTGAGCCTGCCATGACAGACCCTGCCCCGGTTGCCACCGCGATCCTGCGACACGTGATGAGCGGATTTGAGGCCTGTTCGGACGAAGCCTTCGTAGCAGCCTTGGCGAATGCGGGATTGAGCATCAAGATCAGAGATCTGTCGCCAGAAGAGATCCGCCGCCTGTACCATGCATTTCAGTTCCTGGAATTGGACGGCGGCGGTGGGCACCACGCCAAATACTGGGATTCACACACAAGTTTGACCGGTCTGTCGGACGAAGTTCACCAGTTGGTGTGGAAGGTCGCGCAGGCGATGGTGCCTTTCGGTCTCGCGAAGGCGGATTTGAACAAAATCCGCAACAAATCTTACGGACACGACAGATTGCAAAGCCTTGAGGTGGCGGAAGCCGCGATCCCTCCAGCGGCGCTGTTCCGCTTCCTTGGCGACCAAAATAGCGGCTTTTGCACCATCACGACGGGCCGCGCCTTATGAATCCAAGCACCAGCAACCAGATATCCCGCCTGTTGCAACAACTCGGTTGGGTCGAAGGCACCCTGGTTGTTGTATGCGTTCTACTGATCATTGGTCTGTCGATTTGGGCGCTTTCCATGAAAAACCGCTCGCCGGTCCTGCGCGCCAGTGTCATCGCAGGTGCCTTTGGGCTCGCCTTCCTGCTGATCGTTGCTGTGGTGCTGATCACCGACTGACACAGAAAAGCCCCGGCGCACGCGGCACCGGGGCTTTTCATTCTTTCACAAATTCAATGGCTTATCAGCCGCCTGCGCCATCGATCTTCCAGTATTTCTGGTTGGTCTTGCCCATGATCGTGTCATGGGCGGTGACGAGGCAGCTCTTGAACTGGCCAGGCCGATGGGCGTAGCCCTTGCAGATGCGCGCCCAGCGCCGGGCGAGCTCCACGCCGCGGCGGACCGCTTCGCTCTTTGAAATACGTTTGCTGCGGTCAATCTCGCTCTTCCACAGCTTCTTGCGGAATTTCGGATCGGCGCCGTTGCCGGCCGGCAGCCGGTTGATCATCCGGTTGATGATGCGCGAGGCGATGCCATTGGGCGTCGCCCGGTCGATCAGGCCATAGGCAAGCGCACGCTGTTCGCCCTGGGCCCTGTCAATATCCGCTTTGGTCTGCGGTTTCGCATCGCCTGGAATTGGAATTGGCTCCAGGGTCGCCAACGCGCTGACCCGCACGGAAACCTTAACCGCACCGAACCGGGCAACCCGCTTTTTGGACACCACCAGGCGCACGGCGGCGTGGCTGCGCCAGGCCATGATGGTGGCCAGTTCCACCGCAGGCTTCTCGATGGTGCGCCCGTCCTTCATGTGCATGACCAGGGTCACCATACCCCGCTTGAGCGGCCGGTAGCCGGCGCCGCGACGCGGTACGGCGCGCTTTTCCTGCAGACAGATGGCGCTCAGTTCTGCGTAGCAGATGCCATCGGCGCAATGCATGGGCACAGCGCCCCGCGTTTGGGCCAGCGCCAGGATCTGGGGCGCTGCAATGGCGGCGCCCGTCGCCATGAAGGGAACAGAAACCGCAAAGACCAGACCTACCGTCAAAAGGGCTCGATGCATCAGGCAACTCCTTGACTGGGTGTCGGTGCTGGGCGCCCAGCTGGACGCCGGAAGCCAAAGGGTGCGGCCGAATGGACCAGAGGTCAAGCAGGAGGTGGCCGATGATGTGGACGGTCCAAAAAACTTTTCGTGACCATGTCGATTTTCGCAGCTGTCATTCGTCATTAGAATGAAGGCGCGGCAGCGGGCCGCGTTCACGCCCTGGCAAATGGATCAGGGCCACCGACCACGGAGCCAAATCATGTCGCAATATATGCTGTTCCTGCACAACAACGGCGAAAACAGCGAGATGTCGCCGGACGAGATGCAGAAGACCATCGAGAAATACAAAGCCTGGAGCATGGAAATGGGCTCTCAGGGCAAGCTGGTTGGCGGCGAGAAGCTGACCGATGACGCCGGCCGAATCGTCGAATCCGGCATCGTGCGCGACGGCCCTTTCAGCGAAACCAAAGACCTGATCGGCGGCTATTTCGTCGTTGAAGCGGCTGACTATAGCGAGGCCGAGGCCATTGCCCAGTCCTGCCCCCACCATGAGCGTGGCCTTCCCATCGAGGTGCGTGAGGTCTTCACAATGGCCGGCTGATGGAGACACCCATCGCTTTAGCCACAGGTCTAGGGGAACCCAGTTCCGACGACCTGATGGAAAACCTGTTCCGGCGCGAGGCGGGCCGTCTGGTCGCCCGCCTCGCCCGGCGCCTGGGCAGCGACAGTCTGGAACTGGCCGAGGACTCCGTGCAGGAAGCCCTGACGCGCGCACTCGCGGTTTGGCCCTTCAAGGGTGTGCCGGATCGGCCCGCGGCATGGATCTGGCGGGTCGCGCACAATGCGGCGATTGATCGTTTACGCGCAGATTCCCGGCCCGATGTCCATCAGGTCGAGATCATGCTCGAGAACATAATCGACGGCCCCGTACTGGAAGACCCCGACCTGCCCACCTACGCCAATGAAATCGCCGACGACCGGCTCGCGCTGATCTTCGCCTGCTGTCACCCGGAGATCGCCCTCCCCTCGCGCCTGTCGCTGACCCTGAAGACCGCCTGTGGCTTTGGCGTGCGGGAAATTGCCAGCGCGTTGTTGGTTGATGAGCCGACCATCGCGCAGCGTCTGCTGCGCGCGCGCCGCCGCCTGCGCGACAGCAAAATCGACGTTACGATGCCGAAGCCCGAGGAGTTGACCGTCCGCCTGCCCTCAGTGCTCGACACTGTCTATCTCCTTTTCAACGAAGGCTATGACGCCACCGAAGGCGACGACCTGTTGCGCCGCGACCTGTGCATCGAAGCGATCGAGCTGGCCGTCAGCCTTGCCGACCATCCCATTGCCGGCCTGCCGGATACCCAGGCGCTTGCGGCGCTGCTTCTGTTTCACGGCGCGCGCATCGACACACGGGTAGACGGCCAGGGCGACATTCTGCTGCTGCCGGATCAGGATCGCTCGCGCTGGGACCGGCAGATGATCTCCGAAGGTTTCCGCCGGATGGAGAAATCCCAGCAGGCCAGCGCCATGAGCGAATATCACCTGCTGGCCGGTATCGCCGCCTGCCACGCCATCGCCCCGACCTTCGAGGAAACGCGCTGGGGCGCGATTCGCGGCTTCTACGATCAATTGCCCCAAACGCCGGTGAATATGCTCAACCGCGCTGTCGCCATTGCCATGGACGAAGGCGAGGAGAACGGCCTCCGCGCGATTGACGAGGTTCGGGGCGCCCCGGAGTTGCGCCGTTACTACCTGCTGCCGGCAACGGAGGGCGAACTGCTGCGTCGCCAGGGCCGCACGGAAGAAGCGGATTCATGCTTCCGCCGCGCCATTGAGCTGGCGGGCACGGAGCCGGTTAGGCGGTTCCTGCGGCGCAAGCTCGGATGAACGCCCAGAATATTGACTATGCCCAACTGATTTTGCCCACCTGAATATGCTATAGGCCCCAAATGACCCCTGACGGTGGCCCACCCACGAAACCCTTCGACTTCGAAACCGCCCGGTCCCATCTGGCGGACTGGCTGGCGGTTACCGGCGCGCGCATCACCGACCCCCGGGAACTGGTGAAAGGCACCTGCGAGCAACTGGTCAAGGTCGGTGTGCCGCTGCATCAGTTCAACGCCTATATCCTGACCTTGCACCCTGACTTTTTTGGTGTCGCCCATCACTGGGAGGCAGCCACAGGTGAAGTTCGGACGGGCGTCGGCGCACATGAAATCCGGAACACGGCCGCTGTCAGGGACAGTCCCCTCCAGATTCTGCGGGAAGGCGCCGCCGCCTTTCGCTGGCATATTGAAACACTTGGCGGTCCAGAGATTTTCCCGTCAATTATCGATTATCAGGAGCAGGGCTGCACCGACTATTGCGCCATGAAGCTGCCCTTCTC
>JAJFFJ010000076.1 GCA_021776685.1 Alphaproteobacteria bacterium | reverse complement strand
CAGCAGGAAAAGCTGGATATCATCGAGGAAGTCTCCCTGGTCATGTTGCCGGTGTGGCGCATCAAGGACACGGCCAAAGCGCCCGATATGGCGGCGCGCCGGGCGTCGGCCCGGGCGTTGCAAAAGGCGATCGGCACGGCGCTCTCGGCCGGCAATGCGGGCACACTGAAGCCCCGGCTGGAACGCCTGGCCCGGGCACTTGCGGCCTTCGATACCGCCGCGGCAGCCCAGGCGAAGAAATGGGCGGCTCTGGAAAACGCCCTGGTGGGCGGCCTGCCGGCGCGGATGGCGTCCCTGCGCGAGGCGCTGAACGCCGGCCCGGTGCGTCTCGGCGATATCCCCCACAGCCTGCGGGTGCGGGAGGTGTCGGCCAGCGGCAAGGTGCGTATCTTCGTCAGCCCCAAGGGCGACCTGCGGGACGCCGACACCCTGCAGCAGTTTGTTGATCAGGTCTCCGCCGTTGCCCCAAATGCCACCGGCGCCCCCGTGGTGGAGCACCGGGCGGGCGACGAGGTGGTGCGCGCCTTCATGACCGCGACCATTATCGCCGGCGTGCTGATCATTCTGGCGCTGCTGGCGCTGTTCCGCCGTGTGCTGGACGTGCTGCTGGTCATGACGCCCGTGGCGATCGCCGGCGCGATGACCATCGGCGTCATGGTGATCTTCGACATCTCCTTCAATTTTGCCAATATCATCGTCGTCCCGCTGCTGATCGGCCTGGGGGTCGCCAGCGGCATCCACCTGGTCATGCGCGCCCGCAAGGACGGGCAGGAACTGATGGGCAGCTCCACGCCGCGGGCGATCCTGTTCAGTGCGCTCACCACTGTCGCCTCGTTCGGCAGCCTGATGGTCTCCGGCCACCGGGGCACCGCCAGCATGGGCGAGCTCCTCACCATCGCCATCTCCCTGACCCTGATCTGCGCTCTGGTGGTGCTGCCGGGGCTTGTCAGCCTGGTGGGCGTGGGCAAAAGCAAAAACAACGGCCAGAATTTCGCCAGGGGTGAGGGCGAGCGCCAGGAGAAAGCAACGCCATGACGGATCTGGTTACCGGCGCTACTGGCTTTGTCGGCTCCGCCGTCGCCCGCAAGCTGCTCGACCGGGGCCGCCCGGTCCGCGTCTTCGCCCGACCCGGCGGCGACCGCGCCAATCTAGCCGGCCTGGACGTGGAGGTGGCCGAGGGTGACCTCCGCGACGCGGCCACCTTCGCTCCGGCGCTCCGTGGCATCGACACCCTCTATCACGTGGCCGCCGACTACCGCCTGTGGGTGCGCGATACCCGCGAGCTCTACACCACCAACATCGACGGCACCCGCGCCCTGCTCAGGGCCGCGGCGGCGGCTGGCGTCGCGCGCATCGTCTACACATCCAGCGTCGCCGTCCTCGGCATCAACCGCGACGGCACGCCCTCCGACGAGGAGACGCCGGTCACGGTCGATGACATGATCGGCCACTACAAACGCTCCAAGTTCCTGGCTGAGCAGGCAGTGGACGATCTGGTGCAGGACGAGGCCCTGCCCGTGGTCATCGTCAACCCGTCTACCCCCGTGGGGCCACGGGACATCAAGCCGACGCCCACTGGCCGCCTGATCGAGGACGCCGCCAACGGCCGGATGCCCGCCTATGTGGATACCGGCCTCAACATCGCCCATGTGGACGATGTGGCGGCGGGGCATTTGCTGGCCCATGACAAGGGCGAAGTCGGCCGCCGCTACGTGCTCGGCGGCGAAGACATGGAACTGCGCGAAATTCTGGCGCTGATCGCGGGCATCGTCGGCCGCAAGCCCCCCAAAGTCCGCTTGCCGCACAACCTGATCATGCCGGTGGGCTATATCTCCGAGGCCTGGGCCCGCCTGACCCGCAGCGACCGGGAGCCGAAAGTGACCGTGGACGCCATCCGCATGGCCAAAAAGAAGATGTTCTTCGCGAGCGACCGCGCAAAACGCGAGCTCGGCTACGCCCCGCGCCCGGCCGAGCAGGCCATCCGCGACGCCATCGACTGGATCAAGGCCAACGGCCGCTTTCGCGGGTGAAGCACACCTTCAGCAAGGGGGCTGCGAAAATGTCTGTTGAGGGGCCGAAAGCAGACGTGATGACCCGCCTAGCTGAACGCCCGCTAGTAGCCAGAAGCTGACATTCGCACACAACCATCTAGCCCTTCTCGATGCAGGTCGCGCGAAGCTTTTTTTTGACTTTCAGCGGGTTCAGTGAGCCCTTGGGCGCGTCTGGGTTGGTTCTGGAAGGCGTATCGGATTGATCCAGTAATATCCGCGCCGATATGGAGAGCCTTGGAATGCCGTCGAACCTCACAACCCGTATTTCCCGAGCCAGCATGTTGTTTGTGTTTAGCGCTCTGGTTTACTTTGCTGGCGCTTTGATGCCGTCACAAGTCAGCAATGCACAGACGTGCCCGTGTTTTAAAATATCCGAAATTGTTTCTTTCTGTAAATCTGGCAACAAGAAGATTATTTACTCTAATAAGGTACACAAGCTTACTAGTTCTATTTATGAAAGAACGATTGAAATAGAGTGTTATAAAGTTGTCCTCCGAGGGTCCAAAAAACCAAAATTTGTCAGCCGTACTTACACGACTCAGGGCCGATTTACTAAATGGCCAACAAAGTACAGATGCGTTCATGGATGTGGTAAGTGCTGGAAAGTAGAGTTTTGCGATTACCAACTGGGTCTAGGTCGCAGAGGTTGCCAACCCGTAAAACACTTTAGAGATGGGCGAAGAGCGAAAAAAGGTGCGCAGGGAAGAATCATCCATGCCACCGAGCACAGGATGGTATTTGTGCAGTACAGAGCATGCAGAAGCGCAATTGATGGTGCGAAATCGCGGCTTGGAAAAAATGGAAATTGAAAAAAACTCCAATGAGTACCTTGTCTACGAGCATGCTGCCTGCTCCCAATCCAGCGACTGACATACTGGCTTAACCGGGAGGGGCCTGACTGTGGGCGCATTTGGGTCCTGCTCACAAAGCCTGGCAGCACGGTGCACGACAGCGTGGCAACGTCGCCTTTGGGTCACAAGCAGACGTAGTCGCAGCCTGTCGAAAACGACCGCTCTTGCAGGCAAACCGGACGAAGTGGCTGGGATGACCGCTTCACTCCTGAGAGCGGACATTAGCGGCGGCGATCTGAATGTCCGCTACTAGCCAAGCGGACCTCCCACCGGTCTGGCCAGGCTTGAGCGCCCGCGCGAAGCGACCCTGGGCACTAAATCCATAGACCAGAAGCGAATAAGCTACCGACGATGCCAGCGGGCATTTCTTTGACTCGGCCAATCAATCGTGAATTAACTAATATCACGACGGTTTGCTCCCCTAGCGGCGCGAGGATTGAACCAGCCTTGAGCGCGCCGGGTCCGGGAGCGCGGCATGCCGTTATTGAAGCCCACATTTTTGAAGACGTCCCTTCATCAGGCGCGAGCCGCCTGTGTAACCGCCGTGGCAGGGCTGGCCTTCGCCGGCGGCTTGCTGCTGCCGGCGGCGGCGAACGCCAAATCCTGCCCTTGTTTCAACGGCCCCCGGGTCTATACCAACTGCCAGGCATCACCGGTCCCGAACACAAAGCTGGTCGTGACCCACTACGTCACCGACTACGGGAGGGGCTTTGAGTGTGTCCGCATGCTCAACGGAGAGAAGATCGTGGGCGCCCGATATGGCATCGGCGGCAGGCCGGGCCACCCGCACCTGTCCACGACCTTCATCGCATCCGGCCGTTATGCCTACTCGTTTACCTGCGCCATCCGGGGAAGTATCGGGGGAATGTTCGCCGTGAGGGCCTGCGAGAAGGAAATGGGCGAAACCAGAAGCAGACTCGAGAAACTCGTGAAATGAGGCAGGCATGTATATGCCATGAACAAAATATGGCCGCCGCCTGACCCGCACCCTCGGCCGCGCCGCCACTCCGGGCCGGCGCCATCATCCCACAAAACCGAAGGACGACCGAACCACGAAACGCACGACACGAATTTTCCAGAAGTCGGGCACTTTATGGCCTGTCTTGGCGGCTATGGCCCTGATGTTGGGATCATCTCCCGCCCGCGCTGCCGAGGTGTGCCCCTGTTTCAAGAAAGCCGAAATCCTCGGCACCTGCGAGGCCTATTTCCAGAAAACCGAACGAAAAAATCGGTACAGAGATTACTTGGGCGGCCCGACGATGTACAAACGGGACAACAATAAACCGCTGATGGTCGGGTCAATAGGCTGCGGGATCAGGGGGCCCGCAAATTCTTCAAGATACAACCCACCCAGCAAATATGAACTAACCAAATATAATCTCGGATGTAAGTATAATACCATCCAATGCCATGCTGGTCTTTTTTACTGAAAGGTGATAAAAGCCGATTTCAATGTAAATAAAGAGTGGAAAATCCTTAAGAAAAAAAAGCTGCTCTCAAGTACCCAGTATTTTTCCTGCCAACGCGTACTGGATGCAGCAGCTAAACAGGTTCGCCTAAGTATCAAGTGAACAGGGTCGATGTTGGCGCATGAGACGCGCCCTGTATCCCAATGATCGATCACCAACGGAGCCATTGCATGCCATCGACCCTTCTGCCCAATCGCCTGCGCGCCGCCTGTCTCTCAATTCTGGGAGCTGGGCTGGGTGCCGGGGTGTTCCTGTCCGCGACGCTCAGCGCCACGCCGTCCATCGCCCAGGAAAGCTGCCCCTGTTTCACCCGCAAGCACATCGTCGGCGGCTGCGTGCCGAAGGGCGCGTTCATGCGCTCGAACGTCCGTAACAGGATTCTTGTTTGCAAGCGTGGCTATTCAACGACGATCTATTATACGAGGGGCGAAGTTGGCGCCCGAGCCTGGATTGCCTATCGCGTGAACTATTCCAGCGGACAGCCCACATGCCAAATGCAGTCAGGCAACAAACCTGGCATCAACGATATCGACGGGGTGCGCAGTCAGGTTTTCACGGTCATGACAGTCAAGTTGAGCCCCGCCATTCAGAAAATCTGCGAAGCAGAACTGAAAAAGGGCGCCATCGCATTTAGTGTCATCAAGCCATAGGGGGCGCCGTCGCGCCTGATAACCGACCAAAAGGGACCGCCGGCTGGGGCCACGCTTCCGAGATACACAGACAGTCGATCGGGGCAGCTACTTACCTGCCAACATTCATGTGCCCGCCAAGCTGCCTGACAACAGCAAAATTCCGCTTTTGGTCATTGCCGGACGTAATCGCGACCTCGTGAAAGCGTCCGCTCCCGAGGGCAGACCGGACGAAGTGGCTTGGATGGCCGCTATGCCCCCCAAGAGCGGACATTACCGGCGGCTAGCTGAACGTCCGCTAGTAGCCAAAAGGAGACATCCCGGATCGCTAACGCTCAATCGGGGCTCCGCGCTCCGGGCCGTCGAACTCACGGCCTAAAAAACGCAATACCAGCGCAATCGACCACGTCCCGGATGTCGGCATGCTCACTCATAGCTTTGGGCTCCAGTCGGTTCTGTAAATTTGAACCTGGATTGTATAGCCGCTGTTATTGACTATCCGCGTCGCCACCCCTTGCTGCCAAAAGGGGCGCAAAGGCTGCCTTCAGTTACGGCTTCTCTTCATATTCGCGCGTCGGATATCCCTTGGCCTTCAAGGCGTCAAGAACCTGCTTGTAGTACCGAGGGCATCCCAAGTTTGTATTGCCGGCGCCGTTCGCTGTGACTCCGCTGTTTCGCGTCTTAAACCCCGGCGTACGTACCCCGCACGTGCTCCGATGACGCTTATGTACCCCTCCACCCACAGCAAAGATGTATTTTGGTGGATCATAATAATACTGAACGGAGTAGGCCCCGCCATCAGACCGCTGTTTCGCCTGATTAGCACCGCAAAAGAGGTGGTACCTATAGAGGTCGATTTTCTCTAGCGAGGCAAGAGGCAGCTTCTCCTTGGGAAAATGGTGCGCATTAGGATTGACAATCTGCCCATTGCGGGCTCTGTAAACCGTTTGCACTTTTTTTTTGGAGAGCGTGATCTCTATACCCGGATAGGGACCGGTCTTAACATATTTCGGGCTGGTCACAACTTGCACACACGTGATGACCATTGTTTTGACGCCATGGCAGGCGCAGTCAAAGGCATGGGCCGCAGGCGCCATCAACAGGACAGAGGCGAAAAGCACTGGCGCCGCGAGAGCGCTTCTTCGAGCGATACGGTACGTCGGACGTGGAACCAGCGAAATTGAAATGCGCATCGGGTCAATTCTCCTGTAAGGGCGAGGAAAGCCGACGGAGCATGATGCACCATAGTGGCACCCAGACTGGGCCAGCCGGGCATAAGCGCCCGCGCGAAACGACCATGGAGGTTAAGCCCACTCACCACAAGCGAATAGGCCGTTGGACATATCTTTGACTCGACGGGCTGATCATGAGTTTAGTGCATCCACGACGGTTTGCTCCCCCCACGGCGCGAGGACTGAACCAGCTTCAAGCGCGCCAGGTCAGGAAGCACGCGATGCCGTATTTAGTGTCCTCAGTTTGGAAGACGAAATTTCATCAGGTGCGAACCGCCTGTTTCACCGGCCTGGCAGGGATGGCCTTTGCTGGCGGCTTGCTTCTGCCGGCAGCAGCGAACGCCGATTCCTGCCCCTGTTTCGATGGGGCAAAGGTTTACGCGGGCTGCCAGACATCACCGGTCCCGAACACAAAGCTGGCCGTGACCCACTATGTCACCAACCGCGGGAGGGGGGTTGAGTGTGTCCGCATGCTCAACGGAAAAAAGACCGTGGGCGCCCGATATGGCCTCAGCGGCAGGCCGGGCCACCCGCACCTGTCCACGACCTTCATCGCATCCGGCCGTTATGCCTACTCGTTTACCTGCGCCATCCGGGGAAGTATCGGGGGAATGTTCGCCGTAAAGGCCTGCGAGAAGGAAATGGGCGAAACCAGAAGCAGACTCGAAAAACTCGTGAAATGAGGGAGCCAAGGATATGCCAGAAAGAAAAATTAGCCGCCGCCTGATCCGCACCGTTGGCGTTGTCGCTACGGTTCCGCTGCTGGCTGCCGTCATGGGGCTCGCGCTGGGCGCCACGGCCGCGCGTGCGGACTTTGGTGATCCGACGCGGGACGTCCAAACCGACAGATTCAAATCCCCAATTACAGGCGCGCCGTCAGTCATTGTTGCCGATGTTGAGGACAAGCATCGGGCCAGAGATGATTCCTTCACCATAAATGGAATTTGCGCGCTTACCTGCCGCAGGAATGAAGACGTCTACCGCGGTGTATGCATCGGTAATTATAGAAGATTTATCAGATCGGCCCCGGTCGAGAAATTGGCCGCCAACCGTGATAAATTGGCCGCCCGCCTCGATAAATGTTATAAAGATGCCCATGACAAAAGGCACGTCTGCGAACAGGAGACGGATGATAACAAATGCTTAAATCCGGGTAACTGAAGCTATTCCTGAAACCTCCGCCACCCGCGCCGCCGAGGTGTGCCCGTGTTTCACAAAGGCCGAAATCATCTCGGCATGTACGGGCTATAAAGCAACCGCCAGCGCCAGCGGAACCACAAACAAGAGTACCGCCTATCTCACCCTGCGCGACATCAATCAGCCGCTGACCCGAAGCAAAATCACCTGCGGGTTCAGGAATACGCAGACCAATAAATGGCAGGCCTCATCGCGGTACGAAACCCGCCGTTACGCAGGCGGCCGGTCGTGCCGGCGTATGTCGCATCCCGCAAATAGTGTGCAACGCACCCTGCCGCCGACGACGATCACCCATGCCAAATTCAATGCTTGCCACGCTCTCCTGGACGCCGCCTACGCTGAACTGAAACGTAAAGGGCATTAACCGGACCATCCGGGCAGCCAAACCATCCCCTGACATACCGAGCCAACGGAGAGAAGCATGACGGCTCCGTCCGGCGTGGCTCATTAAGCCGAGCAGCACTTGGACGAACTGTTGGAATCGTCCGCTAAGGGTCAGAAGCAGACATTTGCGCATGTGGCTTGGGAGGACCGCTTTTCCCTGAAAAGCGGACACAAAAATACTGGGCCGGGAAAGACAGCCATTGAAGAAAGGGTAAAAATTCCTATATATGGGGATATCTCCATCCCAAGGGCCCAATTATGACATCAATGCCTCCCGAACACTCGAATCTCCGGCGCAGCGCTTCGCTAAACGCCCGGCAGGAAGCCTTTTGTGAACATTACGAAGAAGAGCCCAATGCCGCCGCAGCGGCGCGGCGTGCGGGCTATTCCAGCCATTCCGCCCGCTCCCAGGGCTCCAGGTTGCTCGCCGATGGCGACATTCAGCAACATATCGCAACATTGAAAAAAATCCGCATGCGCGCCCGGGCGCTGGACCGGGAGTTACTGCTGGAGCGCCTGGAAGACCTCTACCACGCCGCCATGGCGGAGGGACGGCTGAACGCGGCCATCCAGGCGTTGCGCCTGATGGCGCAGATTGGTGGCCATACCAGCCGGGCAGCGCAAGAAGAATACGCGGAGGAATATGGCGAGGCCGAGCTTGCCGATGCGCAGCCGCTGGGTCCGCTTCAGCGGGCCGCCCGTCACGGGGAACCCCGCCGGATGTCATCCGCCGCAGATAGGGAGGTGGCTGACGCCGTGACCGAGGCCGAGGCCGAGGCGGTTGCTTTGATTCAGAATGCCCGTCAGACCCTGGCCCGGACACGTCCGGATCCTTTGCCAAAAGGCCGGATCCGTGCTCGGTTGTTCATGGTCACGCCAAGCGGCGACCCAACCGGCGCTGGCGCCGGGCAGCGGCGATCGGCAAAACCAGATCGGCTCCAGATCGGCGATAATGTCGCCCAAGTTCCAGATGCCGCTGGAGGGGCCCATCAGGCCATCGGTCATGCCCCGGGCGTTGGCGATTCACCGCCTTCCGCCGTGGCCGCTGCGGCAAAATCGTGATAGATCTCGCCTTGATAACGCCGCATGGGAACGTTACTTGCGGATTATTGGTTTTGTATGCGCAACGGACCCCGGCCAACGAAGCTGTGGCCGGTGCGTGCCCGGCGCTGAGGGAGCATGACAATGCGGGTGATACTGGCCCAGCCACGCGGCTTTTGTGCCGGCGTTGAGCGCGCCATCGAAATCGTCGAAAAGGCGCTGGAGCGCTATGGCCCACCTGTCTATGTGCGCCACGAAATCGTGCACAACAAACGGGTGGTCGAGACGCTTAAGGCAAAGGGCGCCCGCTTTGTCGAGGAACTGGACGAAATACCCGACGGCGCCATCACGGTATTCAGCGCCCATGGCGTTTCCCAGAAGGTGGAAGACGACGCCGGCCAACGGGACCTGCCAGTGTTGGACGCCACCTGCCCGCTGGTCGCCAAGGTCCACAAGGAAGGCCAGCGCTATGCCGAGAAGGGCTATGACGTCATTCTGATCGGCCATGAGGGCCACCCGGAGGTGGAGGGCACCATGGGCCGGATCCCCGGCACGGTGCACCTGGTCTCCGACGTCAAGGACGTTCAGGCGCTTGAGGTTCACGATCCCGACAAGCTCGCCTATGTGACCCAGACGACGCTCTCCGTGGACGACACCCGCGACGTGATCGAGGCGCTGCAGCAGCAGTTCCCGAAGATCGCCGGTCCGGACGTGAAAGACATCTGTTACGCCACCCAGAACCGTCAGGTGGCGGTGCGCGAGCTGGCCGAGCAGGTCGACCTGGTGCTGGTGGTGGGCGCGCAGAACAGCTCAAACTCCAACCGCCTGCGCGAAATGGGCGGCGACAGCAGTGTGCCCAGCTATCTGGTGGAAGACCCGGCGAGTTTTGATCAGGCCTGGCTGGACGGCGTTCAGTCCGTGGGCATCACCGCCGGTGCATCGACGCCGGAAGAACTGGTGCTGGAACTGATCGACAAGCTGCGCGAGTTCGGCGACATCGAACTGTCCGTGATGGACGGCATCGAAGAGCATATTCAGTTCAAGCTTCCGGACGCGTTGCGCCAGGCTGCTGCGTAAGCAGCAAAGCAGACAAAAAAAGGAAATCCGCGCCATGGGCGTACCGTTGATCCAGCAGGCCCGTGTCGGCGCCTACCTCTTCAAGCAGAAGCTGACGCGCACCAAGCGTTATCCGCTGGTGCTGATGCTGGAGCCGTTGTTCCGCTGCAATCT
This sequence comes from Alphaproteobacteria bacterium, assembly GCA_021776685.1. GTDB lineage: Bacteria > Pseudomonadota > Alphaproteobacteria > Bin65 > Bin65 > JAJFFJ01. Next base: position 16,655 of record JAJFFJ010000076.1, on the reverse strand, counting down.
GGCCTGCCCGGGCTGTGGCAAGATCGACTATCCGGATCACATCCTGAACCAGCGCATGAGCGTGCAGGAGTGCATCGACTCGGTGGAGGAGTGCGGCGCGCCGATGGTTTCGATCCCCGGCGGCGAGCCCCTGCTGCACAAGGAGATCGACCAGATCGTCGCCGAGTTGGTGAAGCGCAAGAAGTTCATCTATCTCTGCACCAATGCGCTGCTGCTGGAAAAACACCTGCACCGGTTCACGCCGAGCAAATATTTCACCTTCTCCGTCCATCTGGATGGGCTGAAGGAACATCACGACAAGGCCGTCGACATGGAAGGCGGCTTCGATATCGCCGTCGCCGCCATTCGCGAGGCCAAGAAGCAAGGCTTCCGGGTCAATGTGGCCTGCACCTTCTTCGACCAGATGACAGCGGAAGAAGCGGCGGAATTTTTCGATTTCTGCACCCACGACATGAAGGTCGACGGCATCACCGTTTCGCCGGGCTATGCCTACGAGCGGGCGGAGAACCAGGAAGTCTTCCTCAGCCGCGCCAAGACCAAGAATCTGTTCCGGGACGTTTTCCGCCTCGGCAAGGGGCGCAAGTGGGCGATCAGCCAGTCTTCGCTTTTCCTGGATTTTCTGGCCGGCAACCAGTCCTTCGAATGCACGCCCTGGTCGATGCCGTCGCGCAGCGTCTTCGGCTGGCAGAAGCCCTGCTATTTGGTGGGCGAGGGCTATGTGGAGACCTGGGACGAGCTCATCAACGAGACCGACTGGGAGCTCTACGGCACCGGCAACTACGATAAATGCGCCAACTGCATGACCCATTGCGGCTATGAGGGCACGGCGGCGGACGCCTCAATCTCGAACCCGCTGAAGGCCATGTGGGTCGGCTTGCGCGGGCCCCGGACCAAGGGCCCGATGGCGCCCGAAATCGACCTCTCAAAGGCACGCCCGGCGGACGACGTTCACGAAAAGCATGTCTACGACTTCATGGCGGATGTGGACCTGACCAAACGCGACCTGCGCTGGTTCGAGGCCCGCGGTCTCGAGCCACCGGCAGCTGCCAATGAAGACCCGGGCAAAGCCCCCTCCGTCGCGGCGGAGTAGTGCGCGTCTGCGTTTTGGTCAGTCGGCAGGCGGGACGTCGCCAGCGCTGATTTCGTAGTAGCGGCAGAGTTCGTGGCAGTCCCGATGCGCGGCATAGACCATCCGCTCGTCGAACGCGCGCATCTGCAGTTTTTCAAGGATTGAGAAAGACGCGGCATTGTCCACCCGGGCGCCAGCCTGGATTGTCTGGATGCCGAGCGTGGCGAAGGCTGCGGGGATGAGGGCGGCGGCGGCCTCGGTCGCGTAGCCCTGGCCCTGGAAGGGTTCGCCGATCCAGTAACCAAGCTCGCCGCGGGTGGCGTTGTCGGCAATGCGGTTGACGGCAATCCACCCCAAAAGGGCCCTGTCGTCGCGTCTGACGATCACATAAGGCATGGCCCCGCCGGCGATCGCGGCGATGCGGGCGTTTTCTATCCGCTCGCCAGCCATCTCCAGGGTGATCACGGGCGGCCAGCTGGCTACAGAGCCGCTGATCCCTGGGGTCATCAAATCTGCAATTGCCGCGGCATCTGTGGCTTCGGCGCAGCGCAGCAGTAATCTCTCAGTCGTCACCGGCGGGAATGGATCATTCCTCGACACGGGCGGCAGGTCACTCTGCCATCAGGGCTTGCAGGTCCAGCTCGGAAAATTCCCGGAGCGCCTTAAGCGCCCGGTTGGTATCGCCCGCGAGCCGCCAGATTTTGACCACATCCCCGGGCCGTCTCAGCAGGCCCAGGATCACCGGCAATGCCCGGGTGCCGCCGTCCGGGCCCAGCCCCGCGAGCGCGGCCGCCGGGATGGCCCGCCCGGCCGGGTCGCCCACCGCGCGGATCGCCAGGAACGGCACGCCGGCTTCCTTGGCCACCTCCGCGACCGCATGGCTCTCCATATCCACGGTCAGCGCCTGGGTACGGCGGAACAGGTGGGTTTTGTGCTGCGGGGTCAGGATCGGCTGGTCGCTGCCCAGGATGGCGCCTGAGTCGAACACGCCGTCCAGCCGCAGCAGCGCATCCACCCACGGGGTGTGGCAGGGAAAGCTGCGTCCCTCCAGGTCCACCACCCGGTCTGCAATGACGATCATGCCGGGGCCGAGTGAAGGGTCGAGCCCACCGGCGACGCCGAAGCTCATCAACGCGCCGGCGCCTTCTGTGACCATCTCCCGTGCCACTGCCGCCGCCCGCTCCGGTCGGCCGGCCACCGCCTCGCACCACAGCTGCAGACCATCCTTCCGCTGCTCCGGACGCAGGCAGGCGATCTCCTTTTTCAGGCCGGTAATGACGCCAAGGCGCAGGGACTGGGTGCCGATGTCGGGCATGAAGTGAAGATGGCCGCTCTCTCCGCCAAAGGCAACGATCTGCCACATATAGCGGAAACGTGTGACAGAGACGCGTGGCCTACATGCCCCAGGCGGGGCGGGTGTTGTTGCCAGCCTTGAGGTTGCGGTAACGCGCCAGCGCCCAGAGAGGAAAATAGCGCGCGTAGCCGTGGTAGCGCAGGTAAAAGACCCGCGGGAAGCCCACGGCGGTAAACCAGGGCTCCACCCAGGTGCTGCCGTCCCGATCAGCACCCAGCAGATACTCGACGCCGCGGGCCACGGCGGGGTCGTCCACCTTGCCGGCGGCCATCAGGCCCATCAGGGCCCAGGCGGTCTGGCTGGGTGTGCTGGCCTGCACATAATCCTTCCGGTCGGGCCAATAGGTGGCGGCATCTTCGCCCCAGCCACCATCGTCGCGCTGGCGCGCCCTTAGCCAGTCCCCGGCGCGACGCACTGATGGCTGGTCCATGTCCTCGCCCATGATATTGAGGCAGTTCAGGACCGACCAGGTGCCATAGATATAGTTTGTGCCCCAGCGGCCGAACCATGAGCCGTCTGACTTCTGTTCGCGTCTGATGTAGTCGAGGCCACGAGCGACGGTTGGGTGGTCCTGCGCGTAGCCCCGCTGGGTCAGGAAGCTAAGGCAGCGGGCCGACACATCCACTTCCGGCGGGTCCAGCAGCGCGCCATGGTCGGCGAAGGGTATGGAGTTCAGCCAGCGCTTGTCGTTGTCGATGTCGAAGGCGCCCCAACCGCCATTCTTCGACTGCATGCCGATGATCCAGTTCTCGGTGCGCTTGAGCACGGGTTCGTAGGCCGGATCACCCATGCGGTCGAACATCATGCCGATGACGGCGCTGTCGTCCACATCCGGGTAATAATCGTTCCAGTATTCGAAAGCCCAGCCGCCGGGGGCCACATCCGGCGCCTTCCAGGACCAGTCGCCCTTGACGTCGGTGATCTCCCGCTCCAGCAGCCAGTCGGCGGCGTCGGTCATCACCTTGTCGTCGCCTGGGACCCCGGCCTCCAGCATCGCGTGACCCATCAGGCAGGTATCCCACACCGGCGAGACGCAGGGCTGCGCCCAGACTTCCTCGCCTTCGAACACCAATAGCTTGTCAATCGCCAGATGTGCGGTGGCGACCCGCGGGTCATCTGCTGGCGTGCCGGTGGCTTCCAGGGCGAGGGCGGCGTTGACCATCGCCGGAAGGATCGCGCCCAGGCCGTCCTCGCCGTTCAGTCGCTCCTCCACAAATGCCATGCATTTGTTGATGGCGCGCTGGCGCCGCTTTTTCGAAAGCTTCGGCTCTACCCAGCGCAGCAGTTTGTCGAGCCGAAGGAAAAAACCGCCCAGGCGTGATCCGGTGGGATTCACGTGCCACTTCTTGACCTCATCAGGCGGCGTCGCGAACAGTTCCTGCACATCGATGCCGCGCGGGTTCTTCGCCTTCACGCGCAGCGCCATCAGCACCAGGAGCGGCGTCAGCACAGTGCGCGACCAGTAAGAGATCATCCCCAGATGAAAGATGAACCAGCGCGGCAGAAGGGCAATCTCTACCGGCATGCAAGGCACCGCGCGCCACGGCACCTGCCCGAACTGCCAGAGCATGATGCGAGTGAAGGCATTGGCCTTCTCTGCGCCGCCTACGGCATGGATGGCGTTCCGGGCGCGCACCATGTGGGGCGCGTCGATCTCCTCGCCGGCCAGCTTGAATGCGAAATAGGCTTTGATGGTGGCGCTGACATCGATGTCGCCGCCATAGCTGAGCGCCCAACCGCCGTGTGGCTCCTGGGTGCGCCGTAGATAGACGCAGATTTTCTTTTCCAGATCCGCATAGTCGCCGCCCAGATTGTCGCGAAAGTGACGGAACAGCAGATATTCCGCCGCGCAGGTGCAGTCCGGCTCCAGCGGGTAGACCCAATGGCCCTCGCCATACTGGTCTGCCAGCAGCTTGCCGCGCATGTCTGCGATCACCTCTTCGGTGCGGGCTATCAGGTCGGTGTCAGCCATAAGTCGGCGGGGTCATTTGGTCCAGAGTGATCCAGTAACGGTTCAGATAGGCGTGCCGAGGCAGCGCCTGTCAACACAGTGGGGTTACGTGGGCGGTGCGCCAATGGCCCGTGCGGCAATCTCGCCGGAACGGACGGCGCTTTCAATCGTGGCAGGCAGGCCCGTATCGGTCCAATCGCCGGCCATGAACAGGTTGCTGTAGGCCGTGCGCGCCGCTGGCCGCTTTGCGACTTCTGTGGGTGTCTGGGCGAAGGTGGCGCGCTTTTCCTTGACGATGCGGCAGGGCGGGCAGGGCGCATCGTCCAGATCCAGCGCCCGGCAGATATCCTGCCAAATGGTCTTTTCGAGCACGTCCGCCGGCAGATCAACCTCTACTTCCGCCGCGCTGATGGTCACGGACAGGATGTTGCCGCGGGTGAACAGCCATTGCGCCATGCCGCCCACCAGGCCCAGCAGCGGCGATCCGTTCGGCAGCTGCGCCGGAGCCTCCAACCGGAAGTGGGCGTTGACTATGGGACGTGTTTCTTCCGGCGTTTGGATATCAGGGCACAGGCCGCGCACCACGCTGGGCGTAACGGCCAATACCACCTGGTCGTCTCTGCCGAGGGTCAGCGGTTCTGCACCGGTATCGATGGAAATGATCGCAGGGCTTGCGCCAGCATCTGTTTTGGCGCCCCGTCCGTCGGTGGTCAGTGCCCGCACCCGCGCGTTGAAATGCACCTTTGCTCCCTGATCTTCCAACCATTCAAGGGCGGGATTGATCAGGGCCTCCGACAGGCCTTCCCGGGCAACGCAGGGCCGGGAGTGTGCGCCGCCCCGGCCCAGGGTTTCCCGCATCACCGGCCACAGCAGGCGGGCGGCGGCTTCCTTCGGCGCCGTGTTGAGGGCGGCTACCGCCAGCGGGTCCCAGAAGCGGGTGAACAGAGGCTCAGTATTACCAAACATCTGCGCCACAGTGCGATTGCCGGCGAAGGCAAGGCGTCCGCCGCCCAGATAGTCCCAAGCCCGGGTGCCCGCGACGCGCCGCCGGCGGCTGAAGATCCACCAAGGTACTGGCCCACGATTGATACGCACCGTCCAACGCTCACCGCTGGCAAGATCGACGAACGGGATCGATGCGTCGCGCGCCCAGATCAGCCGGTCCGTGGCGCCGATGGTGTCGACATAGCGCATCGCCGAACGGTTGCCTGACAGCAGCAGGTGATTGCCGTTGTCGATGCGGCAGCCGAGCTGTTCGTCGAAATAAGACCGCGCCCGGCCGCCTGCCTGTCCCGCAGCCTCATAGACGGTAACCGCCCAGCCGCGTTCGCAGAGCCTGATCGCTGAAGACAGGCCCGCCAGTCCGGCGCCGATGACATATGCGTGACTCATTCAGGGGCCATTCAGAGGGCCATTCAGGTCAGATGATGCCGTAGCGGAGCGCGATCCACAGCTTCTGCCAGGTGGCCAGGGATACTTCCTGGTCGAGCCGCTGCCAGCCCCGTTTCTCGAGCTTTTTCAGCATTGAGCGATAGACCTGCATCATCAGGCGGGCCGGCTTCATGGGCTTGCGGGCGCATTTGCGCATGGCGACGCCGGACCGGTGGTAGGCGTCGCGGGCACGCCGGGCGAGATCGGCGCAGACCTGCGGCAGGTTGGGATGCGCCAGTACTTCTGCTGGCACCCGGGTGCGGATGCCGCGCGCTTCCAGCAGTTCCTCAGGGAGGTAAAGTCGCCCGCGTTCCGCGTCTTCTTTCAGGTCCCGAAGGATATTGGTCAATTGCAGCGCCCGTCCGAGCCAGTGGGCGACCTCGCGGGACTTGTCTTCCTGGGCGCCGAAGGCACGGACGGAAAGGCGGCCCACCGCGGAGGCGACCCGGTCGCAATAGGTGTCGAGCCGCGACAGGGATGGTGCACAGATATCTTCCAGCGCATCCATTTCCATACCGTCGATCAGGTCGAGAAAATCCTGCTTTTCAAAGCCGTACATCTGTGTGGGCCGTAACAGCGCCCGGCTGGTCAGATAATCCGGATGGCCTTCGTAGAGGCGCTCTACTTCCCGCCGCCAGGACTGCAGGCGATGGATCTTTTCACCTGCTGGCGCCGGTTCGTCCGCGATGTCATCGATTTCGCGGCAGAAGGCGTAGATGGCGAACATCGCTTCGCGCCGCTCCTCCGGCAGTATCTTCATCGCCGCCAGAAAGGAGGTGCCGGAGGCGTCGACCACCTCGTGCACATGGGTCCGCGCCTCGAAGTCGATCTCCGGCGCGTCCTGGTCATCAACGGTTTGGCTGCTGTCTGGCATGGCTCGTTTTAGCGTGCCGGGAGGAGGAGCGCGAGTCGCGCGACGGCCCTATTTGCAGCCATAGGGAGTGGCACCCGTATAGGTACGCCCTTTCCAGCCGCCGCCTGTGCCGCGCCAGTGTTTCAACGCGGAATCGACGGTCATCAAGGTATAAAGCAGGCCGGCAAACGGCAGCAGCAGCACCTCGGGAAAAGGCGGTCCATAAAGGCGGGCGGTGGGCCAGTAGGCGGCCAGCATCAATATCAGCACGCTGCCACCGAGGCCCGCGGCCAGCCACGCGCCTGCGATTGCACCCCAAATCAGGGTCACCACCGGCGCCAGATAAATCACCACCATGCCCACCAGCGTCCCAAGCAGCAGCAAGGTGGAAAAGTTGAGCTGGGTAAAGGCCGTGCGGGCGACCATGCGCCAGATGCCCGGCAGGCCGTCATAGGGGCGGATGCTGAAGGTATTCTCCGCAAGGCCGAGCCAGATCGCGCCCTTTTTCTTGATCCGCCGGGCAAGCGCGCAGTCGTCGATCAGGGCACTGCCGATCGCTTCGATGCCACCCGCGTCCTCCAGCGCCGTCTTGCGCACCAGCACGCAACCCCCGGCCGCGCCTGCCATGGCGGAGGTGCGGCTGTTGACCCGTGGGAAGGGGTAAAGCTTCTGGAAAAAGAACACGAAGGCGGGGATCAGCAGGCGTTCCCAGAAAGAGGATGCGTGCAGGCGCACCATCAGGGAGACCATGTCCCGCTCGTCAGTTACCGCCTTGGCGGCAAGTCGGCGCAGGTTCGATCCGTGATGCTCGATATCCGCATCGGTAAGGAGCAGATAGTCCGGGTTGCCCACTTCCCGAACGCCATTGGCGACGGCCCACATCTTGCCAGTCCAGCCGTCCGGCAAGGGCGTGCCACTGACAATCGTGAGCCGGTTGCCCGCGCCGATGGCTTCCGCTGCCTGCCGGGCGATGGTGGCGGTGCCGTCACTGCTGCCATCGTCCACGACGATCAGGTGGAACTCGCCCGGATAGTCCTGGCTGAGCAGGCTGGTTACCGCCCGCGCGATCACCTCGGCCTCGTCCCGCGCTGGTACGACGGCGGTCACCGACGGCCAGGCCGCCGGCTCCGGGCCGCCGGCCCCCAAGCGCTGATTGGCCAGCCAGAAGCGGCCATGAAACAGCAGCAGATATAACCAGATCAGCAGGGACAGGCCTGCAAGGCCGGTCAGCGTCCAGTCGAGGGCATTATCGGGCATGGCTCAGCGGCCAAACCAGGAGCGCAGCACGCCGAGGCAGGCGAACCACAGGAAGGCCGGCTTGCCCAGTTCAACCCGGCTCGCCAGCGGATCTTCCCGGCGCAGGCGGCGGCACAGGCGTTCGGCCAGCCGCTGGATCGCTGCGGATTCCATGGCGAGGCGGCGGCTTGGCAGCTGGCGGGGCAGCGCCCGGGACTGGGCCAACAGGGCTTCGGTGTGATCGAGGCATCGGTTGATCACACGGCGCAATCCGGGATTGAGTGCATTCGAGTCGAGGTCCTCGACCGTGGCGCCGAATTCTCCCATCCACTCCTGGGGCAGGTAGACCCGGTCCAGCGTCCGCCGGTCGTCGCCACAGTCCTGCAGATGATTAATCACCTGGAGTGCGTTGCAGAGGGCGTCGGCCGCAGGATAGGCACTCTCGGGACAGTCGTGCAGGTCGAGCAAAAAGCGGCCAACGGGCGCTGCTGAATGGATGCAGTAGTCCATCAGGTCGTCCCACTCGTCATAGCGCAGCTTGGTGGCGTCGCGCTTGAAGGCGATTATCAGGTCGCGGCAGTGCCGGATGATATTGCCGGTACCGCCGAGCATCTCCCGTACGTGGATGGCCTTATCGAAAGCCGGGTCGTCGGTTTCGCCGGTCAGCGCGCGGTCGAAACCGTCCAGCCGTGCGACCTTGTCTTCCGCCGCCAGATCAGGGTTGTCCGCAATGTCGTCAATGGCGCGGGCATAGGCGTAGAACGCTGCCACCTGGGGCCGCAGACGCTTGGGCAGCAGGAAGGACCCCACCGGGAAATTTTCGTCCCCGCTGGCCTTTCCGGACGGCGTTTCAACGGTGGTGGCAGGCGTGGCGTCCATCGAGCTTCGGGTATTTTCAGGCTGGTGCGGCAATTCAGGTCTTATCTAGTCCATTCACCGGCTGCCGGGAATGGCGCATATGTGGCCAATGCGCGTTGATGATTTCGATTTTGACCTGCCGAGAGAGCTGATCGCCGACCGACCGGCCCGGCCCCGGGATTCGGCGCGCCTGCTGCATTTGGGGTCGGACAGTGCCGATAAAAGAGTCACTGACCTGCCGGCGTTGCTGGAGCCGGGCGACCTTCTGGTCATCAACGATACGCGGGTGATCCCCGCGCGCCTGCGTGGCCGGCGGGGCGAGGCGAAAGTGCAGGTGACCCTGCACCTGCGAGAAGCGCCCGGCCGCTGGCGCGCCTTCGCCCGTCCGGCGAAACGGCTCAGGACAGGCGACCGGATCCACTTCACCGGCGGCTTGAGCGCGGAGGTCGCGGATAAGGGCGAGGCCGGGGAGGTGACATTGGCGTTCAATGTGGCCGGCGCGGATCTGCTTAAACAGCTGGAAACCGCTGGCGAAATGCCATTGCCGCCCTACATCCCGCGCGCCCACGGCGCTGACGATGCCGACGCGCAGGACTATCAGACCGTCTATGCCGCCCATGACGGTGCGGTAGCTGCGCCCACGGCAGGCCTCCATTTCACCGACGATCTGTTCCGCGCCCTGAACGACCGGGGCGTTGGCCGCACCACCGTGACCTTGCATGTGGGTGCCGGCACATTTCTGCCGGTCAAGGCGGAGAGGGTGGAAGACCATGTGATGCATGCGGAATATGGTGAGGTCTCTGAGGCCGCGTGTGCGGCCATCGCTGGCGCCCGGGCCGCCGGCGGTCGCATCGTCGCTGTGGGCACCACCAGCCTGCGCCTGCTGGAGGCAGCCGCCCAGGACGGTGCGCTTGCGCCCTTCGCCGAGGAAACCGACATCTTCATAACCCCCGGCTATCGCTTTAGAACCGCAGACATGCTGATGACCAACTTTCACCTACCGCGCTCGACCCTCTTCATGCTGGTCTGCGCTTTCGCCGGCATGGACCGGATGACGGCGGCCTACGCCCACGCCATCGACGCGGGCTATCGCTTCTATTCCTACGGCGATGCGTGCCTGCTTGAGCGGGTGGACGGTGCATGACCTTTTCGTTTCAAATACAGGCAGAGGCTGGCATGGCCCGCCGTGGCCGGCTGCAGACCGCCCATGGCCCGGTAGAGACGCCTGCCTTCATGCCCGTGGGCACGGCGGCGACGGTCAAGGCGATGACGCCGGACGCCGTGCGCACGACCGGGGCGGAAGTGGTGCTGGGCAACACCTATCACCTGATGCTGCGGCCCTCTGCCGAACGGGTGGCGGCGCTGGGCGGGTTGCACAAATTCATGAACTGGCCGGGGCCGATCCTGACGGACTCCGGCGGCTATCAGGTCATGTCGCTCGCGCAGCGGCGGACGCTGACCGAGGACGGCGTCACCTTCAGGTCCCATATCGACGGCGCCGAATATCACCTGACGCCGGAACGCTCCATGGAGATCCAGCATCTGCTGGACGCGACCATCACCATGGCGCTCGACGAATGCACCAAATGGCCGGTGGAGAAGGACGCTGCCGCGGAATCGATGCATCTGTCCATGCGCTGGGCGGCGCGCTCCAAAGTCGGGTTTCAGGAGCGAGACGGCTATGCCCTCTTCGGCATTTCCCAGGGCAGCGTCTTTGAAGACCTGCGCGAAGAGAGCTGCGCCGCGCTGACGGAGATCGGTTTCGACGGATATGCGGTGGGCGGCCTGGCGGTGGGCGAGGGCCAGACGGAGATGTTCCGCGCGCTGGACTTCACCACACCCCATCTGCCGGCCGACCGGCCGCGCTACCTGATGGGCGTGGGCCGTCCCGGCGACATTGTGGGCGCGGTTGCCCGGGGCATCGACATGTTCGACTGCGTGCTGCCCACCCGATCCGGCCGCACCGGCAAGGCCTTTACCCGTGCGGGAGAGCTCAACATCCGCAACGCCAAGCACGCCGACGCCGACATCCCGATTGATGACGCCTGTGCCTGCCCGACCTGCCAGCAGTTCAGCCGCGCCTATCTCAATCACCTGTTCAAGGCCGAGGAAATTCTCGGGCCGGTCCTGTTGACCTGGCACAACCTGCACTATTACCAGGACCTGATGCGCGATATCCGGGCGGCGATCGAGGCCGGGACTTTGGAACAGCTCGCCGACCTCCATCCCGGCATCGCTTGACAGTCCGCGCCCTGCGGTCAAGCTCAGGTCATGGAGACACCCCCGGAGATCAGCCTGACAGATCGTTTGAAGCAGGAGGCGACCGCCCTCGGCTTTGACGATGTGGGCGTGACCGCGCCGGACGGGCTGGCCTTTGCAGGACTGCAGCTCGACCGCTTCATCGACCTCGGGTGGCACGGCGACATGGGCTGGATGGCGGAAACCAAAGAACGCCGCCGCAATCCCCATGGCCTGTGGCCGGAGACAGGCTCGGTGATCATGCTCGGCATGAACTACGGCCCGGCGGACGATCCCCTGGCTTCGCTAGACCAGGGCGACCGGGCCACCATCTCCGTCTATGCCCGCAACCGGGACTATCACGACCTGGTCAAGAAACGGCTGAAGACGCTCGCCCGCTGGATGGTGGCGGAGCTGGGTGGCGAGCTGAAGGTGTTCGTCGATACAGCGCCGGTGATGGAGAAACCGCTTGCAGCGAAGGCAGGCCTCGGCTGGCAGGGCAAACATACAAATCTGGTTTCGCGTGACTATGGCTCCTGGCTGTTCCTGGGCGCGATCTACACCACGCTGGAGCTGACACCGGATGGGGCGGCAGCGGACCTGTGCGGCAGCTGCCGCAAGTGTCTCGACATCTGCCCGACCCAGGCATTCCCGGCCTCCTACCTGCTCGATGCCCGGCGCTGCATCTCCTACCTGACCATCGAGCACAAGGGGCCGATCCCGCGCGAATTCCGGCGCCCCATGGGCAACCGCATCTATGGCTGCGACGACTGCCTGGCGGTCTGCCCGTGGAACAAGTTCGCCGCCGCCGCGGAGGAGCCGGCCTTCCTGCCCCGGGCGGACCTGACAGCGCCGCGTTTGGCGGAGCTCGCGGCGCTTGACGATGCCGGGTTCCGCGCGCTCTTCAGCGGCTCCCCCATCAAACGCACCGGCCGCGACCGCTTCCTTCGCAACGTGTTGATCGCCATCGGCAACTCGGGCGACCCCGCGTTGGTGGAGGTGACGGCGGGCCTGCTGGACGACGAGTCACCGCTGGTCCGGGGCACGGCGGTCTGGGCGCTGTCTCAGCTCGATGGCGCACAGTTTGAGGCGGCGAAGGCTGTTCATCTGGCCACTGAATCCGATCCGGATGTCAGAGCCGAATGGCAGACCCCGGAGCAGAATTCGTAAGGGCGGGAATCAATCCCGCCCCTACGTACGCTTACGCTTTGTCCGGTCCTGCTAGATCCGGCACCTACTTCCGGCACCTAGTTCCGACACATCGCCAGGATGCGCGCGGGGGCGCCTGAGGCGCTTACCACCTTGGGTGCGCCGACGAAGATGGCGCACTGGCCGGCCTTGTATTTGGCGATTGACCCCAGGTTGGTCGCGTTCTCCACAAGCTTCCAGCCGCGCTGAATGCCGAGTTGGTGGGCATACCAGCCGGTGCCGAAGGGATTGCCGTCGGGGCCGCGGCCGCTCTGGCCACTGTCGACAGACAGGTTGTCGACGATGATGCCGCCGATCTTGACGCCCTTTTCCTTTTCGATGGCGATAATGCGCTCCACCTGGGCCTTGCCGAGGCCGGGATAGTTGAGCCCGCTGATATAGGGATGCAGGAACGGGTTCTTCGGCGGCGCGCCTTCATAGAATTTCGACCAACCGGTGTGGATGACGATCCAGACGCCGCCCACGATCTGGTCCTTGACCTTATCGATGTCGGCCACGGTCACCATGTTGTCCATGTTGACCTTCTTGCGGTTGGGCGTCGGCTTGCCGCCGTTCTTGGCGAGCTCCTTGGTCACCCGCGCGCTGACGTCGATATAGACCACTGGCGCAAACAGCTCCTGCACCGTGTACTGGTCGACGGAGCGGTCGTTCCGTTTGCCCTTCAGCGTCGATTTGTGATTCTGGTAGTGGTCGGTGGAATCGATGTGCGTGCTGTAATGCTCGTCCAGCGAGAACCAGCCCCATTGGAAATGACCCGCCTTGGTCTTGAAATGCGGCTTCAGGCGGCGCACGCCTTCAAAGCCGAAGCTCGCGACCGGCTTGGAGCCCTTGAACGGCTTCTTCGGATCCCAGGCGAGCATGCCCTTGCCCTTCACTTCCCGGAACATCGGGATTTTGTGGCTCAGGTCATGGAGCGTGTAATTCTTCAGCCAGTGCTGTGCGCTCGCCGGCGCGGCCGTGAACGCCACCGCCGTTGCGGCGGCAATGAGAACGATCTTGGTTTTCATAATCTTCCTCCCCAGGAATTTGTGTGCCCGGCAGGGAAAGTAGGCCAAACAGCGGGCGGCAACAATGCCAAGTGGGGGGCCAGGTCCGGGTTTTTTTCAAACGTTGCGATATGTTGCTGTTTGTTGCGTTTCCGGGCCGCGATGTTGCTGTTTCGCGGACTGATGTTGCGGTAAAGGCGCGATCCTCCGCCAAGTTCACCAGATGTGGGTTTATGTGGTGTTTTGTGGGGGCTGCGATGCGTCAAGCATCACAGTTGCCGCGCTCGGGTTCGCACCGTTACCGAGCCCTGACGAGTTAGCGAACGTTAGCATTCGTTATTTTCGGTTAGCATCTATCCGTTCTCAGGGCGGTCCGTCGATGCGGTTGGGGCATGGCCGACTGCTTTCCGTGAGGTGCGACTTAGCACGCGCGGCCTGCTGTGCCGTTATTCTCGCCGAGTGCGCGGCCATCAAGATATAGGTTATTTTTCCTGCTCATCAAGGCCTGCTCCCGAGCCTGTGGTGGACCCGGCAAGTTGATGACACCATTATGCTTTGGTGGATACGCGTAGCCCAGAACAACGCCGCCGTATTATGCAGGCCGTGAAGAGCAAGAACACCGAACCCGAGGTGCGGGTCCGGCGACTACTCCACGCAATGGGCTATCGTTTCCGGCTTCATCGCAAAGACCTGCCGGGCAAGCCCGACATCGTTCTACCGAAGTACCGAAAGGCGATCTTCGTGCACGGGTGTTTCTGGCATGCACACGGATGCCCGAAAGGTCAGCCGCCGAAATCGCGTCCAGATTACTGGCTTCCAAAGCTTGCGCAAAACGTCAAACGTGATAGAACAAAAATGGAACAACTTGAATCGTTAGGATGGCGCGTACTTGTAGTCTGGCAGTGCGAGACGAAGGGTATAGACGCTTTGGCCGAAAGGCTGAGGGCCTTTGTGGACAAATCCTAGTTGTCGATCGACACAGGCTTCCAGCCGGTGTTAAAATGCCGACAGAACCGGAAAAAACTTGAGACGGATAAGTAGAATGAGGCCAATCGGAATCGATCTATTTGCTGGGGCAGGTGGGCTAAGCCTCGGCTTCGAGCAGGCTGGCTTCGATATCGCCGCCGCGGTCGAGATCGATCCCGTACATTGCGCGGCTCACAAATTCAATTTTCCGAAGACGGCCATCATTCCAATATCCGTCGAAGGACTTAGTGCCAAGCAAATCCGCGAGGCTGCAGGGATTGGCGATTCTCCGGTCGATTGCGTCTTTGGCGGAGCGCCGTGTCAGGGTTTCTCGCTCATTGGACACCGCGCTTTCGACGACCCACGCAACAAGCTCGTGTTGGATTTTGTGCGAATCGTATCCGATCTGAAGGCCCGCACGTTTGTCTTTGAGAACGTCAAGGGTCTGACTGTCGGTAAACACAAAGCGTTCTTGAAAGAGCTTGTCGCTGCTTTTGATGCGGTTGGATATGACGTTCGCATGCCCTGGAAAGTTTTGAACGCCGGATACTTCGGAACGCCTCAGTTTCGTGAGCGCTTGATTCTATTCGGCTGCCGGAAGGGCGAAGCATTGCCCGAATACCCGAACCCGCTAACAAATCTCTCCGGACGGAAGCAGCCTATTGCCGGGCTATTCGATGGCCCGAACTGTATGGACGCACTCGGCGACCTACCGAATGCTGATCGTTTCCAGACCCTTGTTGATTCCGACGTGGTGAAAACTATGAACTTTGCCAAACCGTCGGCGTACGCCGCAGGGTTGCGATGCTTGACCAATAGCGCATGGCATTTCGGGTATGTCCGCGAATGGGACCCATCTTTCCTGACGTCAAGTGCCCGAACGGGGCACACGGAAATATCGCGGCGGCGCTTCGCCGAAACCGAGCCCGGAAGCGTCGAGCCGATCAGTCGTTTCTTCAAACTTCCAAAAGATGGCGTGTCAAATACGCTGAGAGCCGGCACGGACGGCGCGCGCGGTGCGTTCACAAGCCCTCGACCTATCCATTATCGTTATGATCGCTGCGTTACCGTGCGGGAGATGGCACGTTTACACGGCTTCCCCGACTGGTTCCGTTTCAATGTCACCAAATGGCATGGTGCGCGGCAGATCGGCAACGCCGTCCCGCCTCCGCTTGCAAGGGCAATCGCCGAAGAGGTGATGAAAGCCCTTGGCGTCCAGCCGACAAGACCCGAACAAACTCTTTCTCTGGGCGAAGATGCGCTCTTGTCGCTTGGTCTGTCTGGAGCAGCCGAATACTTCGGCGTCAAAGCGCCGCCTAGTCGTCGCGATCAGAAGAGCGGCGTGAAGAAACGCAAGCAGATCGACATCGAGCGCGAGCGCCTAGCAGGACAGGTGGCTTATGGCTAGAGCACCTAACCGCTACGGCTCGCTCATCGAGAAAATCTTCTTCGATCGATATCGAGATGGTGCAACGGAATGTGAGTTCGAGCGCACGGATATCGAAAGCGCTGCGGAAGAGCTGGACCTTAAATTGCCGAAGAACCTTGGCGACGTGCTCTATTCGTTTCGTTTCCGTGCATCACTTCCCGAGCAAATCGTCGCCACGCAGCCCGATGGTATGGAGTGGATCATCGAGCTGGCCGGGCGCGCCGTATACAAATTCCGCCTGGTCAAAATCAATCGCATTCTGCCGCGTGAAGACCTTGCTCGGATCGACATCCCGGATTCTACGCCTGAGCTAATTCGCGCTTATGCACTCGATGACGAGCAAGCCCTTCTAGCAATCGTGCGCTACAACCGCTTGATCGATACCTTTCTCAGTCTAACGACCTACAGCCTTCAGAACCATCTGCGCACCACTGTAAAAGGCATTGGTCAAATTGAGATCGACGAATTGTATGTTGGGATCGACAAACACGGCTGCCACTACGTCATTCCCGTCCAAGCTAAGGGCGGTAGGGATCAGATCGGCATAGTCCAGACAACGCAAGACATTAGATTTGTCGAAGAAAAGTTCCCCGGCCTGCGTTGCCGTGCGATCGCTGCGCAGTTCATGGAAGACAACACCGTCGCGCTATTTGAACTGGTCCTTCAGGACGACGAGATTAAGGTTGTTGAAGAGCGCCACTACAAACTCGTTCCCGCGAAAAAACTCGATCAGAATGCCATCCGCGACTATCGGGATTGATACGGGACGGGGTCAGGTCTTGCATTGCCACATGCCGGCAAGCCCGTCGTGCCGTGACCGGTGCAAATGGAGCCTAACCCGCAGCCTAACTACATCCGCTTGGCAATTTCCTCGATCATCACTTCCGTCGCGCCGCCGCCGATGGGGTGGATGCGGGCGTCGCGGGACATGCGTTCGATGACGCTTTCGCGCATGAAGCCCATGCCGCCGTGCAGCTGCACGCAGGTATACATGACCTCGTTGACCAGCTCGCCCATATAGGCCTTCACCATGGAGACCTCTTTCACGCAGTCGACGCCCTGACTGTCGAGCCAG
>JAJFFJ010000075.1 GCA_021776685.1 Alphaproteobacteria bacterium | reverse complement strand
AGGATCACCTCCATCGGCACATCCGGATATTTCCGGGCATAAATCTCAACCGTTGGGGTGGACGGCGCGATCACTTCATTCATGGTGCGGCCCTCGGGCAACCTGTAATTTGGACAGACATGATCTCCGATATAGAACGGGATTATCTTGCGAACTCTCCCACGTTTCATATTATTCGGAGCATCTATTTCTGAAATTTATCCAATATGAGCAATAAATGACCTCAATCGAATTGGATGCAATGGACCGGCGCATTCTGGGTGAGCTGCAGGCCAACGGCCGCATCTCCAACGTCGACCTCGCCAATGCGGTCGGCCTGTCTCCGTCGCCCTGCCACCGGCGCGTCAGGCGGATCGAGGAGGCCGGACTGGTACTCGACTATGTGACGCTGCTGGACAGGACCAAGCTGGGGCTCGGCCTGACGGTCTTTGTCGATGTGGCCCTGGGCCGGAAAGATCCGGAGAGCGTCGCGGTGTTTGAAAATGCCATCAGCGCCAGGCCGGAGGTCATGGAATGCCATATCACCACCGGCGATTACGACTACCTGTTGCGGGTCGCTACGGCCGATGTGGCGGCGTTCAGGCACTTCATCATGAATGTGCTGATCGGCATGCCCGGCGTGGACAAAACCCGCACCAACTTTTCGCTGGGCGAGGTCAAATATACCACTGCACTGCCTCTCGATCCCGCCTGACGCCACCTTGACGGCCCCTGGCGCCAATCCCGGAAACGCGCCTACAGGTCTTTGTCGGTAATCTGCAGGGTGTCGAACTCGTGATTTTCGAGCACGAGGGCGGTCAGGATGCCGGTGGCGAAGGCGCCAGTGTCGATGCCAATACGGTTGTCGCGCAGTTCCGGCGCCTGGGTGATGGTGTGGCCATGAACGATGACCTTGCCGTGATCCACCGAGCTTTCCAGGAACTCGTCCCGAATCCAGATCATGTCGTCTTCGGCCTGCTCATCCAGCGGCACGCCGGGGCGAATGCCTGCATGGACGAAGAAGTAATCGCCTTCGGTCTTGCTGAGCGCCAGGGTCTCGTAAAACTTCCGGTGGGCGTCCGGCAATTTCTCCATGAAATTTTCCTGGATGTCCGCCAGAACGTCGAAGGTCAGCGCAAGGCCGCCGCCAGAGGTGTCGATGCTGACGCCATAGGATTCAAGGGTGGCGACGCCGCCATTGAACAGCCAGCCGGGGCCCATTTCTGCGTCCTGAAGGAAATCCAGCAGGAAGGCTTCGTGATTGCCGATCAGGTAGTGACATTCAAACCCTTCGAGCGGCTGCTCGAGCAGAATATCGACCACGCGCTTTGAATCCGGACCGCGGTCCACATAGTCGCCCAGATAGATTGCCACCCGCCGGTCGAAGTCGCCTGCTGACGACGCGTCTTCCAGGATTCGCTCATGCAACCGCTCAAGATGCCGGTCGCAGCCATGCACGTCACCAATCGCGTAGACCAGCGTCCCTTCCGGGGCGCTGCGCGGGCGAAGATTCATGGGTGCTGAAGCGGATTGCTGCATGGGCTGAGAATCTAATGGGGACATGGGCGATTGGCCAGTATCCAGGCGGCCGCATCAGGATGTTGATGTGACGGCCTGCGGCGGTGTTCTCGAAAGATTGGCATTGGAGACCTTCGCCCAGGTGGCGCGACCACCTTTGTTATCCATATAGTTTGCCAGCGCGGCCACAACCCGCCGGTCATAACCTTTTCCAACGTCATTCAACAGGGCGTTAAGGGCGCCGTCCACATCCAGCGCCGGCCGGTGCGCCCGCGGAGACGCCAACGCCACAAAGGCATTGGCCGCCGCGACGATCCGGGCCGTCAGCAGGATGTCGTCTCCCTTCAATCCCTTGGGGCGGCCGCTGCCGTCCCAGCGCTCGCGCGCTTGTCTTATGGTATCTACGACTGGACCATCGAATTCGATCCCCGCCAATAGATCGGGGCCGCTGTCCAGCGCCTGCTGCACTTTCCCCATTTCCGCGGCGGTCAGCTTTTCGGGCTTGGTCAACAGTTCCTGCGGCGCCATCAGCTTGCCGATATTCAGCAAACCACCGGCAAATCCTGCTGTGTCCACCAAGTCGCGCCGAAGGCCCATTTCCGAGGCAACCGACTTTGCCACCAGTGACGCTCGGATCGAGTGATGGGCGGCGTTGGGATCGCGGCGGTCGATCACAGTAACCAACGCCTGAACCAGGGACTGCAGGTTCCGTTCCCGCCGCTCGCGTTCGACAATCGCGGCGGTGATATCTTCCTCGACCACCAGAACGCTGCGTTTGAGCTCGGATGAAGCAGGCAGCGGCACATGTTTCGACTGCACCACCTTCACCTGCCGGCCTTCGCCGTCGCGCAGCACGTCAATGACCGGCTGGTTGGTGTCCAACGCTTCCCGATTCAGTCTTTCAATTCGCCGGGCAGACCGCGGACCCAGAATGTTGGTCAGCGTCTTGCCGTCGATATCCTCCGGCCGCACGCCGCCGCCCTGAGCCGTGGCCAGGTTGGCAAAGCGATAGGTGTCCTGATCGTCGACGATATAGATGGCGTCGGGCTGGTTGTCGGTCACCACCCGCAAAAGGTTCCGCTGTTGCTCCAGTTCCTGCGCCACCCGCCGGTAGGCGCCGGCGGCGAGGCTGGCCCGGCGCGATGCGCCATGCCGCCACACGGCCAGGATCGCGACGATCACCAGGGCCAGAGCCAGGAGCAGGATAATCAGCATGCGGGACAGATGGCTGTCGATCTCGCCCAGCGCGTCTTGCTGGTCAATCTTGTAGATCAGCAGCCAGGGCGTCCCGGTGATGCGACGGCTGATGCCCAGAGTTTCCCGACCGCGATAATCCTTACCCATGAAGAACGCGCCCGGCGAACTAATGGCAATCGCCGCAGCAAGCTCGTCGGACTTGCGCGCCAGCTTCAAACGCATGGCCGGCGTACCGTCCTGCAGGGGCGAGAGATATTCGAGAATCGGGCCAGCGGCGCGCACCAGCAGCGTTTCTGCCGTTTTCCGGGTTGCGCCCGGCTGTTTCAGTAGCGGAAACAGTTCCTGACCCACGGGTTTGATGCCCACGATATAGCCCAGCAACTCGCCGCCAGACGTCCTGAGAGGGGTGACCAGACCGAGGGTCGGTTTGCCCCCCGGACCCTTGTGCAGACCATAGAGATGCACACCTGGCTTTTTGGCCGCGAGGATGAATTTCCGGAAGCTTTCGGTGATCCGCGGCAGGGCGTCCGTTGAAACCAGCAGACTACCGTCCTTCGCCAGAATCGCCATGCCCGCCTGACCGTGGCGGCTGACGTTGGCCGGGATCGATGGAGTTGATGGCGTCACATAGCCCACGCGGGCGGCTGTGGCCTTCAGCAGGTTGCGCAAATACTGGGCTTCCGGTGCGCCCTTGCCGGCGCCGGGCTCAAGAATTGCAGAAATGTACAGCGCGACGGAATCGTTGGCGGCCAGCCGGGCGATTTCCCGGCGTTCGCCCCTGATCCAGAGTTGAACCGCTTCCCGGCGGCTATCAGCCACAATGGACAAGCGCGCGCGCCATTCAGCAATGCCGCGGTCGCGCTCCCCGCCAATGAAATTGAAGATCGAAAACAGCGCCGCGAAGAAAACCGCAGCCGAGAGCAACCCCAGGCCAATACCGCGCCATAGGGCGAGACGGCCGAGAGGTGGACTGGCGGTGTCGACATGGAGGTCGACCGGCACGGTGATGGGCGTGGACATGCGTATTACCCGGCTTGGTTTGCCCGATTCGCAACCAAGCTAGGATCAAACGCTTAACAAGGCTTTAAGGATAACCGGTCAGCCGGCGGTAACTCTCTCGGCAAACCGGACCTTAAATCGCCTGCGCGATGATCCCCGCCGGAACAGGGAATTGGCGGGGAGCGCCCAGAAATGTCGCAGGAAATCGGTCAGAAGAGCCGCACGGTGCCGCTGTGGTGGGCCGCGCTTGCGGTCACGGCCATCAGCGCCAGCATGACCACCCTCTCGGCCCCGGGCACCGCCTATTCCCAGACTCGCTCCCAGACCGGTTCCCAGAATAGCTCCAAAGGCCTTTTCAACAGCATCGAGATGCGGCGGACGGGCGTCCACCTGCTGCGGAAATGGAACAACGTATTGCGCCGGGCCCAGGGCGACCGTCAGGTTGCTGTCGCCTGCGATCCGAAGGGCACCGCGCCCTGTCACGTTCGCGATTGGAAAGCCTTCCTGGCCCGCACCCGTGCGGCCAAGCCGCTGGCCCAGCTGCGCGCGGTCAACCGGTATATCAATCAGTGGCGGTATGTGGACGACCGGGCCAACTACGGCAAAGTGGACTATTGGGCGACGCCCCGGCAGCTGTTCCACAGCGGCGGCGGCGATTGTGAAGACTATGCCATCGCCAAATACATGTCGCTCCGGGCCATGGGCTGGCCGGCGGAAAAGCTACGGATCGTTGTCCTTCAAGACCAGAATCTGGGCATCGCCCATGCGGTTTTGGCGGTGCAGATTAACGGCACGTTCTACATCCTGGATAATCAGATCCGCGCCGTGGTCGATCACCGGCGTATCCGTCACTACCGGCCGATCTACTCCATGAACGAGCGTCACTGGTGGTTCCACCGGGTGCGCCGCAGCGTGGCCGACCGCAGCTAACGCTGCCACCACCAATCGCAGCTAACGCTGCCACCACTTCCCGTCAAAGCAGACGCCTGCCTGACTGTTGCTAGTTGCCCTCGCGCGGCGCGTATTTGTTGAGAATGCGCTGCAGGGTTCGGCGGTGCATGTTCAGCCGTCGCGCCGTCTCTGAGACATTGCGCCCACACTGCTCATAAACCCGCTGGATATGTTCCCAGCGCACCCTGTCCGCCGACATGGGATTTTCCGGCGGGTCCGGCAACGGTCCTTCATGGGGCACCAGCGCTGCTTCGATCTGGTCCGGGTCCGCAGGCTTCGGCAGATAGTCCACTGCGCCCGCTTTCACGGCGGCGACTGCCGTCGCGATGTTGCCGTAGCCGGTCAACATGATGACCCGGGTCTCCGGCCGCACCTGCTGAAGGGTCGAGACCACATTCAGGCCACTGCCGTCGGCGAGCTTGAGGTCAACGATCGCGTAGTCGGGCGGATTGGTCTGCGCCATACCAATGCCCTGGGCGACCGATTCAGCCGTTTCCACCACAAAGCCCTTGCGCTCCATGGACAGCGCCAGCCGCCGCCGCAGGGGCGCGTCGTCGTCCACAATCAAAAGCGTCCCCCTGGTTCCGGGAGCAGGCTTGTTTTCACCGTCGGTGCCGTTTGTCATTTTCTAACCCTCCGGGTGGTCGCTTTCCAACGCGCTACGTGGCCAGGTAATCCTGACAATTGCGCCGGCGCCCCACCAGTCCCACCAATCCTGATTTTCAAAGGCCAGGACGGCGCCCGTCCTGTTCAGCAGGTTCTGGGCAATGAATATACCCAGCCCCATATGCTCGCCTTCGCCTTTTCCTTCTGCACGGGTGGAAACATACGGTTCACCCAGCCTGTCAAGCAAGTGCGGTGAGAAGCCCGGCCCGTCGTCCATGATCTCCACGACCACATGTTCCTCACTCCAGCGGGTCCGCAGGATCACTTCATTCCGGGCGAATTGGATGGCGTTCTGGATCAGCGTCCCGACACCATGCATGAATTCCGGCGTCCGGCGCACTTCCGGTTCTTCTCCACCCCGAGCCTCTGGCGCCGGGGCGGCATCGTCGATCAGCTTGATCCCGCGGGCGTTGTGAGGCCGCGCCGCCTCAGAAACCATGGTGCTGATGGGCAGGTGGGTATAGGCCTCGCCAGCGCTGGTGTCATGCTTGCGCCCCAGCTCCGCCAGGATATGGCGGCAACGGGTGGTTTGTTCCACCAGCAACGTCACGTCTTCACCCAGGGGCGTATCGGGGTCCACATCCTGCGCCATTTCATGGGCAATGACGGTTATGGTCGCAAGGGGACTGCCCAGCTCATGCGCTGCCGCGGCGGCCAGTGCGCCTACCTCCGCCAATTGCTGTTCGCGTGACAGGGCCATTTGGGTTGCGGTCAAGGCCTCGTTCAGTTCCCGCGCCTCGCCGGCAACGCTGCCCACATAGGCGGCGATGAACACAGTTGCCAGGGCAATTGCCTGCCATATGCCCATGATGTGCAAATCGTCGAGCGCAAGACTGCCATCTTTCCAGGGCAAGGGTTCGTGCAGAAATGCAAGCACGGACACACAGGCCAGAGCCAGAACGCCAAGGCCAATGGTGTTGTCACGGGACAAGACCGTCGCCGACACTGTCACTGGCGCGAGCAACAACACGGCGAACGGATTTTGCAGTCCGCCCGACAAATACAGCAGCGCGGAAAGCTGGACCACGTCGTAGGCCAGAAAGATCGCCGCCGCACGGTCGGGCAGGAACTGACGCAACGGCTGGGTCGAGACCAGAAACACATTCAGGCCAATCGATGCGCCGATCACAATCAACGCCGGGACCAGCGGCAGCTTGAACCCAAGCCCGAAATGAACGATCAACAACGTGAAAATCTGGCCTAGAACCGCGATCCACCGGATATAAACCAGGGTACGCAGCCGCACGCGGCCAAGTGAGGTTCCGCCTGTGGGTTGCATGGCAAACCGTTCCGTTCCCAAAGGGTTATTCAAAATATTTCAATCTGGGACCACAGAAGTACATCGGCAGGGAGGCGAACGCACGTGTCTCGGCCAATAGACCGGAACGCACCCGGTATCGACGTGCACAACCTGGTCAAGCGGTATGGCGACGTGCTGGCCGTGGATGGCGTCTCTTTCTCGATCATG
The DNA here is from genome assembly GCA_021776685.1 of Alphaproteobacteria bacterium. Taxonomy (GTDB): domain Bacteria; phylum Pseudomonadota; class Alphaproteobacteria; order Bin65; family Bin65; genus JAJFFJ01. The sequence goes on along the minus strand of JAJFFJ010000075.1, from coordinate 22,986 downwards.
CCGGGTACGACTGCCGCGCTTCTGGGCGCCAACGGCGCCGGCAAAACCACCACAATCGCTATCATTCTGGGGCTTCTGGTGCCCTCATCGGGGACGGTCAGCGTTCTCGGAGTCGATATTCTGGCCAACCGCTACCGCGTCCTGCCGCGGATGAATTTTGCGTCCCCCTATGTGGACCTGCCGCGCCGTCTGACCGTCCGGGAGAATCTCGACGTCTATGCCCGTCTCTATGGCGTGCCTCGCCGCCGGGAGCGCATTGAGGAGCTGTCGGAGGAACTGGAGGTTGCTGAATTTCTGAGCCGCGCCACCGGCAGCCTGTCGGCGGGGCAACGCACTCGCGTGGCCCTGGCCAAGGCCCTGCTGAACGAGCCGGACGTGTTGCTGCTGGATGAACCCACCGCATCGCTGGATCCGGACACCGGTGACCGGATCCGCACTTATATCGAGCAATACCAGGCCGAACGGTCGACCACGATCCTGCTGGCGTCCCACAATATGGCGGAGGTGGAACGGCTGTGCCGCCACGTGATGATGATGCGGTCCGGGCGCGTGGTCGATGCGGGGTCTCCCGACGACCTTTTGACCAGGTATGGGCGCGAAGATCTGGAACAGGTGTTTCTGGATGTGGTGCGGACCCCCGATGAGGCAGCCGCATGATCGACCACCCCGGCAGCTCTGCCACCCGTATCGGCGCCATCGTCATGCGCCACGTCTACATCCTGCGCCGGTCGTGGCCGCGCCTGCTGGAACTGGCCTACTGGCCGACGCTGCAGATGATCATGTGGGGGTTCATGACCCTCTATCTGGCGCAACACAGCGACTTTTTCGTGCGCACCGCCGGCATGCTGATCGCCGCCGTGCTGCTGTGGGACGTGCTGTTCCGCGGCCAGCTGGGGGTCACCATCAGTTTTCTCGAGGAGATGTGGTCTCGCAACCTGGGCCATATTTTTGTCAGCCCGCTCCGCCCGATTGAGTTTGTCGCTTCGCTCACCGTCATGTCGATCCTCAGAACGGTGATCGGCGTCGTACCGGCGGCAATCCTGGCAATCTTCCTCTACGACTATTCGATCTTCGCCATGGGCCTGCCGTTGCTGGCCTTTTTCACCAATCTGCTGGTGATGGGCTGGGCCATTGGCCTGATGATTTGCGGCATTCTCTTGCGCTGGGGTCAGGGCGCGGAAAGCATGGCCTGGCTGGTGGTGTTCCTGGTGGCGCCCTTCAGCGGCATCTACTATCCGCTGTCGGTGTTCCCGGAATGGCTACAGATGATCGCCTGGCTGCTGCCGTCGGCCCACGTATTCGAAGGCATGCGCGCGGTATTGATCGACGGCGCCTTCCGTTGGGATCTGTTCGGGATCGCCGCAGGCCTGAACGTGATCTACCTGGGTCTCGGGGCGCTGGTTTTCTTCCACTATTTCCGCGTGGCGCGGGAACGTGGATTGATCCTGCAGCAGGGCGAATAGCCTGCTACTGGCTGACCCCGGCCTGGTCGAATGTCGCCATGCCGGTGTGGCAGGCCGCAGCGCTGCGCAGGATGCCGATGGTCAGGGCTGCGCCAGACGCTTCGCCCAGGCGCATACTAAATTCAAGCAACGCAGATTTGCCGATACGGTTCAGCAAACGCTTGTGCCCCGGCTCGGCGGACAGGTGGCCCACCTGGCAGTGGTCAAGCACATTGGGATGGGTCTGCAACAGGACTGCCGCCGCCGCGCAGCAGGTATAACCGTCCAGAACTACCGGAATGCCCACCACCCGCGCGCCGACAATAGCGCCGGCAATTGCTGCCAATTCGAACCCGCCGAGCCGGCAGAGAAAGTCCAGCGGATCAGAGGTTTCATTACGGTGGCGCTCTACGGCCCGGCGCACCGCGTCGGTTTTCCGCGCCAGCGCATCGCCGCTGACCCCCGTACCGGGCCCGACCCAATCCTCTGCACGGCCACCGAACAGCGCCGTGCAAAGCGCCGCGCCGGCGGTGGTGTTGCCGATGCCCATTTCACCCAGGCACAGCAGGTCCGCATCGTCCGGAATTGCGCCCACACCCTTGACCATGGCGCCCAGCATCGCCTCGGTGGTCATGGCGGGTCCCTCGGTGAAATCCTCGGTTTCCCGCTCCGGCGCAACATCCACCACATTCAGACTGGCGTCGTGGACGCGGCTCAACTGGTTGATGGCGGCGCCACCCCGGCGGAAATTCTCAATCATCTGATCGGTAACTTCAGCCGGAAACGCGGATACGCCCTGGGACACCACACCATGGCGGCCGGCAAACACGACAATTGCGGGCTTTTCGATCGCAGGTGGATGGCGACCCTGCCAGCGGGCCAGCCATTCCGACAGTTCCTCCAGGCGACCCAGCGAGCCGGGCGGCTTGGTCAGCTCCGGCTCCCGGTCACGCGCACGGGACGCGGCGGAGTCAGAGCCGCTGGGCAGGCGTCTGAGCAGGTCGCGCAGGCTGTTGAGGCTGGCAAAAGGGCTGGCGGAAGCGTTCACAATTTTTCCAGGCTGGCCGAGAGTGATTGGCGATAACCTCGCCGCAATCTATAGACCCTGTGGCGAAGGGATGAAACACAGCGGAATGCCACAGAATTCTGACCCTCAAGGCCCGCCCGGCCTCCCGGACCATGATGATCGCCCGTCCTGGCGAAGCCTGCCGTTGGACCCGGTGGTCACAGCGATCTTCATGACCCGTGTGCCGCTTCCCTGGCGCGGCCACATCGGCACGCCACGGCTGGCGCGGGCGCAATGGTCCCTGCCTGTGATTGGCGCGCTGATTGGCGGATTTTCCGGCCTGATAGTGTGGGGAGGCACATCCATCGGCTTGCCGGCTCTGGCGGCGGCGTTCATCGCGGTCGGCGCGACGGCGCTTCTTACAGGGGCGCTGCATGAGGATGGCCTGGCCGATTGCGCGGACGCCTTTGGCGGCGGCCAGAACAAGGACCAGAAACTGGAGATCCTGCGTGACAGCCGCATTGGCACCTACGGCGGCGTCGCACTGGTTTGCGCACTGGGACTGCGCGCGACCCTGTTTGCAGCCCTGGCCGCGTCCGGATGGTGGGCTGTGCCCTGTCTAGCCGCCGCGGCCGCGGTGTCTCGTGGGCTGATCCCGGCAGCCATGCGCATCAGCCGTCCGGTTCGGCGGGACGGGTTGGGGACGATGGCGGGTATCCCGTCGACCTTTGTGGCCGCAACCGCCGGCTTGTTGGCCCTGGCCGCAGCACTGGCGGTGGGATGGCCCATGAGTGGGCTCTTGATTGGACTCGGGGGGGGACCCTGGGCGGGACTGGTAGCACTGGCCACCACCACCACGTTTGCGGCGGCGGTGCATGTACTCGCCTGGCGGCAAATTGGCGGCTACACCGGTGATGTGCTGGGCGCGTCGCAACAGGTCAGCGAGTTGGCATTTCTGGCAGCACTGGTGGCGATGCTTTAGGGGCTGCACCTAGCCCTGCATCCGGCCCTAGCCCCGCATATGTGCGGCCACGGCATCGCGTAATGCCGCCACGGCCCGGGGGCCACTTTCACCCCGCATTTCGCAGGTAGGCGCAGCAAGCCGCGCAGCAGGCAGATTCTGTGCGAAGGCCTCCAACGCGGGCGGCCCTCCTTCCGGCATCAGCAGGGCGCAATGGTCGATGCCGTCTTCGCGGATGGCGGCGATCACTGCGGCCGCTGCCCAGGCGCCCAGGCCATCAAGCAGGACCGGCGCGCCAGCCATGCGGGCAGCGATAATCGCGCCCACGGCGGCGGCAATGTCGTCTCCACCCCAGGCGGCCAGCGCCTCCCAGGGTGTTGAGCCCGAATTTGCTGACGCACTCGCCGGAACCAGCGCGCCCCACGCGCCGGCATCGCCACCAAACAAGGCGTGTCCCAGGCTCGCCGCGGAAATGTCAGCCGCCGGGTTCAGCGCCGCGACGGCGACGATATCCGTGGCGTCATCAACGGCCATCATGCCATAGGCGACCGCGTTGGCAGTACGCGCCACGCTCAGCGCCGGACCCGCCCCCAAAAGGGCTGACGGTTCTGTCAGCGCCAATTCATAGACCCGCAGGTCGGCGTCGATCTCTTCACACCAGTCGTAGAGGCTGCCTTCTCCCCGGCCGGTCGCTTCCATGATGTCGGCGACCGCCGCCGTCGCCCCCGGATCAATGCCATGGGCAGCCGCAAAGATGGCGACCCTCGGCTGGTCCAGGCCGATGGGGTAACGCTGCTGGCAGCCGGCGATCCAACTTGCCAGCGCCCCGTCGCCGCCAACCGTCGCGCCCAGCTCCAGCTGGCGCGCCATGGCCTGACTGCTGGCAGCCTCGTCCAGCGGCGGGAAGGCGGCGATGATCGTATCTATCTCGTCAAAACTGACATCAGGCATGATGGTTGGCACCGGGGATAAGTCGACAGGCTCTTGCTTGGGCCGCCGCACAGATTCCCCTATAACCGGATATCGCTCTGGCCGCGACCCCGAAGCAGCTGAGCCGCAAACCGTAAGCCGGCGCCATGACCGATTCCGAAACTGAAAAAGACCCGCCCCAAGCAGACAGCGCATCCGCTGACGCGACGCCCGTCGATGCCGAACCTGCCGGCGCTGAACCTAAAGACACTGGGCCCGCGGAAGGTGCGCCGGTTGAGGACGCAACTGAGACCGAAGCGGGCGCGGCAGGAGATGACGACGGCGAGCCGGCGATAAAGATTGTCCGTGATTTTCTGGTTGCCGCCTGTTTCTGGACCTGGCTGCCCCTGCCCCTTGACCCGTCCCCTCGCCGGGCGGAGCTCGGGCGCAGCCGGTATATGTTCCCGCTAATCGGAATATTGCTGGGCCTGCTGCCTGCCTTTGTCTTCATGCTGGCGATCTGGCTCCACCTGAACCCCTTCGCCGCGGCGATTGCTGCACTGGTGGTCATGCTGGGGCTGACCGGCGGGCGGGCGGAAATTGCGACGGCGTCGATCCTGGAAGCGCTGTGCCGTAGTGGCAACCGGGACACGCGCGTGAAAATCCTCGCGGAAACCCGGCCCGGTTACTACGGCATGTTCGGGCTGATCCTGCTGGTGTTGGCGAAGCTCGCGTTGTTAGGCAGTGTGGTCTCTATCTGGCACGGCGTCGGCGCGATCCTGGCGGCGGCGGCGGTATCCCGTGGCATCACCGCGGTGGCAACATGGTTTGCCGACAGTATGGACGGCGACAGGATCGCCGGACTGGAATTGGAGCCGGGCCGCGCGTTGGTCTGGATCCCCGCTGTGGCCTCTGTGCTGTTGCTGGTTCCCCTCCTGTGGTTCTGGAGTGGGTTGGTGGCAATTCCCCTGGTGATCGTGGCGACGGGCCTGGCATTTGTGGGCTGCCGGTCTGCCTTCGGCGGGTTGCCGGTGTATTCGGTTGGCCTGCTTCAGCAGGTTGCCGAAGTGACAATCCTTCTGGCCGCCGTCGCGCATTTCTGACCAGGTCTGGCGAGGTCTCACAGGGATCACCAGATAAACTCAGACAGAGCAACAGGACACGCATTCATGACAGTTGAAACACGCTGGTGGTGGATTCGCCACGCGCCGGTCACCACGGACAATGGCTGTATCTATGGCCAAGTGGACCTGCCAGGCGATACATCGGACGCAGGCGTCTTCCGGGGCCTGGCGGAGGCACTGCCCAAGGACGCCGTCTGGGTCGCATCGAACCTGTCGCGCACACATCACACTGCGGCAGCCGTCCATGCCGTAACCGGCAGCAGCCCGCCGATGGCCCACCATCCGGAGTTCGCCGAGCAGAATTTCGGGGAATGGCAGGGGCGCAACCGGCAGGAGGTCTTCGACGCCTTCGCGCCGGATCACCGTTTCTGGCTGGCGCCCGCTGAATATGCGCCTGCAGGGGGCGAAAGCTTCATCGATCTCATGTCCCGTGTCGCCGGCAAAATCGATTCCCTGAACAATGACCATCGCGGCCAGGATATTGTCGCCGTCGCACATGGCGGCACCATCCGCGCTGCACTCGGTCATGCTTTGGGCCTGACGCCAGCCGGATCGCTCGGCTTTCAGATCGACAATTGCTCCATCACCCGGCTGGACCACCTGCATATGGCCGGTGGTGACACTGCCTGGCGCGTCGCAAACGTAAACTGGAATGTGCGGGCCTGAACGGGCGGGACTATTTTTTTCGGTGCTGCGAGATCATCCGGGCGATGGCCGTGAACCCGCCGCGCCGCGCCCATGTGGCCGCATCTGTGCCGCCAAAGTCGGTGACCTTGGTATCGGCGCCCTTGCTCAGCAGATAGCGGACCACGTGCCCATGGCCGCGCCGGGCGGCCTTCATCAGCGCGGTAACCCCCTGCTTGTTGCCGTCATTTAGGGGCGCGCTTTTGGCGACCAGATATTTGACAATTGCAAGATAGCCCCGTTCCGCCGCCACAATCAGGGCTGAATTTCCGCCTTTGCCCTGGGCGTCCACATAACCGCCTGCGTCCATCAGAATTTTGAGGGACGCCAGGGCATTTGCCTTCACCGCAACCACGACATAGGTATCGGCGCCAAGGGCTTTCTCAGAAGGGCTGATCCCCTCGCTCATCAGGCGTTTGACCACCAGGGTATTGTTATTGCGAATGGCATCGATCAATTCCTGGGTACGCGGGTCGAACGACTGGGCGCCCGCCGCTGCAGGCAGCGCCAGGCTCAACGCCAGAAGAAGAACCTGAAGTCGCCTCATAAAAACCTCTTTGCACCCGCGCGCCGTTGCCGGAATAGCCTACACTACCGCGAATGATATCAATTGAGTCCGATTTTGCGCGTTTCGAGCCTGGGACCGTATGGCTGGTGGGTGTGGGCCCCGGCGACCCCGGCCTCCTGACCCTGCTCGCCCTCCAGAGTCTTCAGCAGGCGGACCTTGTGATCTATGACGCGCTGGTGGACGGCAGGGTACTCGACCTGGTGCGGCCCGGCGCTCAGATTGTTTACGCGGGCAAGCGCGGTGGCCGCCCCTCCCACGACCAGAAAGACATAACTGAAAGCCTGGTGGACTACGCCCGGGAAGGCCTGCGGGTGGCGCGGCTGAAAGGCGGCGACCCGTTCGTCTTCGGCCGTGGCGGCGAAGAAGCGCGGACGCTGGCGCGCAACGGCATCTCTTTTCGCATCGTCCCCGGCATCACCGCGGGCATCGGAGGGCTGGCCTATGCCGGCATCCCGGCAACCCATCGCGACACCAATGCATCGGTCCTGTTCCTGACCGGCCATGGGGCCGATGGCGACGTCGCCAGCGTGGACTGGAGCCGCCTGTCGGTGGCCGGACAGGCGCTGGTCATCTACATGCCGCTTGGCCACCTGGAAGATATCGCCACACGCCTGACGGCGGCTGGCAATCCTGCCGACACACCGGCGGCGCTGGTTTGCCGCGCCACGACACCCGAGCAACAGGTGGTGGTGGGCACGCTCGCAACCATCGCCACGGAGGCCAACAGCCGGGGCATTTCGCCGCCCACCCTTCTTGTTGTCGGCGAAATTGTTAGATTTCATGGGGAACTTGGCTGGTTCCTGGACGATATTGTGCAACCGGGGGCATGAGGACAGGTCATCGCCTATGAATAATCCCACACCCCGGATGACGTCGAGCGCCCGGAACATCTCCCTTGGCGTGGCCGGCTTTGCCGCCGCCGCCGTAGCGAGCTTTCTGATCTTTCAGACCCCTGGGGAAGACTGCGGCAAGGAACGCGCCCTGATTGGCGGCCCCTTCAAGCTGGTCGACCAGAACGGCAAGATCCGAACGGACCAATCATTCCGTGGCCGGCATATGCTGGTGTTTTTCGGCTACACGCATTGTCCGGATTTTTGCCCCACCAGCCTGCAAGCCGTGTCGAACACGCTGGACGCGCTCGGCAGTGACGCCCGGCGGGTGCGGGCGGTGTTCATTACTTTCGACCCGGAGCGGGATACGGTGGCGCGGATGAAGCAGTATCACGCAGCCTTCCATAAAGACATTGTGATGCTGACGGGCGACGTCAAAGCAGCGAAGGCGGCGGCCAAGGCCTATCGCATCTACTACGCCAAACAAAAACCCAAGGCGGATGGCAGCTATTCCGTGGACCATTCCACCTACACCTACCTCATGAACCGGGAGGGGTGTTATGTCCGCCACTTCCGCCACAACACGCCGCCCAAGGTGATGGCGAAAGAGATCCGCAAGGCGTTCTAGGCCCCGTATTGGTCCTCATATTAGTCCCCGTGGACAGGCGCGGAAACGCTGCCTTGATTAACCTTGTTCGGTGACTCGCCACCGTCTACGGTGCCGACAACTTTCTTACACTGGCGTAAAAACGCCGGATTCCTTCGGATCTGAGGAGCTGAATGCTCTATTCCATGTATGACTGGCAGTTTGCCGCTGCCCAGCCGTTCCGCCTGATTGCGGTGGCGGGCCAGGAGCTGTTCTCCAATCCGGCGATGCCTGTTTCGGACACCAGATTTGGCCGCGCCATGGCCGCCGGATTTGAGCTTTTCGAGCGCACCACGCGGCGTTACGTGAAGCCGTCCTTCGGCATCGAATTCACCCATGTGGGCAACAAGACCGTCGAGGTGAAGGAAGAGACCGTCCTAACCGCTGACTTCGGCAATCTGATCCGCTTCAAGCGCGACACCAAACGCAAAGACCCGAAGATACTGCTGGTCGCGCCCATGTCCGGCCATTTCGCGACGCTGCTGCGCGGGACAGTTTCCGCCCTGCTGCCGGATCATGACGTCTATGTCACCGACTGGACCGATGTGCGCGAAGTTCCGGCCTCCAAGGGCCAATTCGACCTTGATGACTATGTCGACTATCTGGTGAGATTCCTGGAGCATCTGGGCCCGGACACCCACGTGGTGGCGGTCTGCCAGCCGTCTGTGCCGGTAATGGCTGCAGTATCGCTGATGGCGGCAGACGATCATCCCGATCAGCCCGCCACCATGACCCTGATGGGCGGGCCGATCGATACGCGCATCAATCCCACCGCCGTCAATCAGTATGCCAAGGACCGGCCGATCGAATGGTTCCGGTCTTCTGTCCTGAGCGTCGTGCCGATGAGCTATCCAGGCGGCGGGCGCCTGGTTTATCCCGGTTTCATGCAGTTGAGCGGCTTCATGACCATGAACATGGACCGCCATTTTGGCGCCCATGTGAAGATGTTCGAGCATCTGGTAACCGGCGACGGCGACAGCGCTGAGGCGCACCGGCGGTTCTACGACGAATATCTGTCTGTTATGGATATGACATCGGAGTTCTATCTCCAGACAGTCGAGACTGTCTTTCAGCGCCATGACCTGCCGCGCGGAAAGATGAAACACCGCGGCCGTGCGATCGACCCAAGTGCGATCCGCAAGACCGCGCTTTTGACCGTCGAAGGCGAACTGGACGATATCTCCGCCACCGGCCAGACCGAGGCCGCACATCGTCTGTGCAGCAACCTGGTGAAGAGCAAGAAGAAGCATCACCTGCAAGAGCGGGTGGGCCATTATGGCATCTTCAACGGTCGGCGCTGGCGGGAGCAGATTTATCCCGTGGTGCGGGACTTCATCCGCGCCCACGGCTAGGGTCCGGGCATGAGCCCGGTCGAACCATGGCGGCAAATATTCTCGCCGAAGAGATTCTTGACCTAGGGGACCGGCGCACCGGGCTTCTGATCCGGCGCAATCCGCGGGCCCGCCGTATCATCCTGCGCGTGGACAAACAAACCCATGGTCTTGTGCTGACCGTGCCGCCCGGCGTTTCCATGGGCGAAGCACGCCGCTTTTTGGCACAAAATCATGCCTGGGCGCGCAAGGGTCTGGACAAGCTGCCGGCACCGGTTGCCTTCGCACCAGACGCCGTGATCCCTTTTCTGGACGAGCCCCACAGGATTTGCCACCGGCCCGAGCGAACCGGCGGTGTCTGGCGGGATGATGGCGAGATCGTCGTCACCGGCGCCCGGCCTCATTTAGCGCGCCGCCTCACCGACTGGCTGCGCGGGGAGGCCCGCCGCGAACTGACCGACGCCGCACGCTGGTATGCGGCACAAGCCGGCCGCACAACCGGGCGGGTCACAGTGCGGGACACCACCTCACGCTGGGGAAGTTGCTCCCGCACCGGCAATCTGAGTTTTTCCTGGCGGCTGATCTTTGCGCCCCAGTGGGTCTTGGACTATGTGGCGGCCCATGAAGTGGCGCATCTCAAGGAAATGAACCATAGCCGCACGTTCTGGGCCGACCTACGGGCCCTGTGTCCGCGTACCGACGATGCCGAAGACTGGCTTAAAGAACACGGACCCGACCTGCACCGCTATGGTCCTGCAGGGAAAGAAAAAGACACCGCAACTATCGGATAGAACGTGGATTGCCCGCACGGCTAGAGTGGCCACCGTGACAGATGACAAAGAGGTGCGTCGTGTCCAAGACCGCGACAATGCAGGACAGTCAGCAGGATGCCGTGCAGAAGGCCTGCCGATTTATTGATTCCTTCGACGAGCGTTTGCCGACGCTGGCCCATGTGGCTGAGCATGTGGGCCTGAGCCCGTCACACTTCCAGAAGCTGTTCAAGCGGATGGTCGGCCTGTCCCCTCGACAGTATGCGGAGTCGCGGCGGGTATCCCGGGTCAAGGCGCTGCTACGTGACGGCGAGGATGTGGCCAGCGCCATGTATGGCGCGGGCTATGGCTCGTCCAGCCGCCTCTATGAGGCCGCGGACGCCACCTTTGGCATGACGCCGGCGACCTATCGCAAGGGCGGCGCCGGGGCGGAGATCCACTATGCCTTCGCTGATTGCCTGCTGGGCCGGACCCTGGTTGCAGCGACCGCCCGGGGCGTCTGCTTCGTGGCCTTCGACGACCGGGACGACGCCCTGCTGGACGAACTGGCAGACGAATTTCCAGCGGCCGATTTGACGCCGGATGACGGACGCCTGTCGATCTGGGCCAAGGAAGTGGTCCGCCGGGTGGACGGGCGCGCACCGAACAACGCCTTGCCGCTTGATGTCCGGGCAACTGCATTTCAGTGGCGGGTCTGGCGGGCGCTGACGGAAATTCCCGCGGGCGAAACCCGCACCTACAGCCAGATCGCCGCGACCCTGGGCAAACCTACAGCACAGCGGGCCGTCGGCCGGGCCTGTGCGACCAATCCGGTTTCCATCCTGGTTCCCTGTCATCGCGCCGTGCGCGAAGACGGTGGCCTGGCGGGGTACCGGTGGGGCCTGGAGCGCAAGGAAACCTTGATCGAGCGGGAAGCGGCAACAGCGAAGCCGAAGAAACGCGCAAAGGCGAAAGCGGCCTAGGGCAGTCCAGGGCAGTTTGGACGGTTTGGGACGGTCTAGTCTTCCGCGCTTTTCAGCGGGCGCGGCGGCGTCCCTGCCAGCGCGTCACGCATGAAGGCCGCCCAGATCATCGCCGGCAGGCGGCCACCCGTGACATTCTTCATGGGTGTCCCATCGTCATTGCCGACCCAGACGCCAACCACAAGTTCGCGGGTATAGCCGATGAACCAGGCGTCTTTCGACCGTTGCGACGTACCTGTCTTGCCGGCGGCAGGACGGCCGATACGCGCCCGCCGCCCCGTCCCACCGGACACCACGTGGCTCAGCACCCGATGGGCAGCGGCCACATGCACGGCTTTCAGAATTCGTGGGCCACGGTCCTTTCTGCGGCGATAGATGCGGCGTCCATTGCGCGCGCGGATTTCCACCACACCGTAGGGCGTCACCCGCCGGCCGCCATTGGCGATCACCGCGTAGGCGCCTGTCAGTTCCAACAGGGTCACTTCACTGGTTCCCAGCGCCAGGGACCCGTTGGCCCGCAGCTTTGACTGAATGCCCATCCGACGCGCCAATCTGGCGACACGGCGGTGGCCGACCTGAACCATCATGCGGACGGCAACCGAGTTCAATGACCGCGCCATCGCCGTACTGACGCTGACCTCGCCATAATATTTGTTCTTGTAGTTTCTCGGCCGCCATCGGCCGATGCGGACCGGCTTGTCCGGATAGAGGGTGCCTGGCCGGATGCCGCGCTGAAAAGCTGCCAACATGACGAAGGTCTTGAAGGCCGACCCTGGCTGCCGCATTGCCTGGGTTGCGCGGTTGAACTGGCTGCGGCCGTAGTTGGCCCCACCGACGATCGCCTTGACCGCGCCGCCCGGCGTCATGACCACGATCGCCGCCTGGGTGACGCCAAACTGCGGCCCGTAGCGGCCGATCATATAGTTGACATGCCGCTCCGCCAGCCGCTGCATGGAGGGACTCATGGTGGTGCGCACGTTCAGATCGCGGCCATCGATCGAGATACGCTTGCTCACCTTGTCCATCGCCCAGTCAGTGAAATAGCGTCTGTTGGCGCCATCCCGGGGGGGCGCCAGGATACCTTTGTGCCGGGCGGCGGCGCGGGCGCGTTTTTTGGTGATGTAACCGGCGTCCACCATCGCGGTGAGGACCACCTGGGCCCGCGCCATTGACGCTTTCGGACTGGCAATCGGATTGAATCGGGACGGCGCCTTCAGCAGGCCCGCCAAGAGTGCCGATTGATAGAGGTTGAGCCTACTCGCCGGAACGCCAAAATACCGACGCGCCGCGGCATCAACGCCAAAAGTGCCGGACCCCAGATACACCCGGTTCAGGAATATCGTCAGGATCTCGCGCTTGGAATAATTCTGCTCGAGCCACAACGCCAGCAGCACCTCCTGCACCTTGCGCTTGAGGGACCGCCGGTTAGTGAGGAACGCCACTTTGGCCAGCTGTTGGGTCAGTGTGCTGCCCCCCTGCCGGATACCGCCGTGGGTCAGATTTACATAGGCGGCCCGGGCGATTCCGAAGGGATCAACGCCCCAGTGTTCGAAGAAACGCCTGTCCTCGATTGCCAAAATCGCGAGCGGCAGGTGGTTTGGCAGTGTGGCCAGGGTTGCCCGCTTGCCAAAGACATCGCCATAGGTTGTTACATGGGCGCCGGTCCGGTCGAAAAAGCTGACCTGCGGCCTGCGCGCGAATTGGTTGAGGCGACTGATATCCGGCAGGTCGAGCGCGAAATAGGCGGTCACCAGAAACAGACCGATAAAGCACCATACCGCGCCAATCAGACACCAGCGGCCCATCGTGCCGAAAATACCCCCGTTTCGCTGGCTGGACGCGCGCGTGGGCTGCCTTGCACTCGGGCTTTTTCTGGCGCGTCGAGGCGCGGTGCCAGCTGGTGACTCCGTACCCGCGCGCCGGGACTGGCGGTGTGTCGCCATGAGCGCGTCAGTTCTCGTTCAGGGCGCAAAATACACCCATTCCATCGGATATTCAGAGTCCTCCGAGAGAGTTAATATTTGGTTGCCACGTCATCCATGAAAGAGGCTGGAAGCGCGCTGGACAGGGCTTTCGCAGCTTGCTACGCACTGACACGCCTTGAAACCGCTTTCGTTTCCCTGAAAGGCGTTGCCCGAAAGGTTCTTGAATGACCACGCAGAAGCCGGTCGTTGTTGTCACCCGTAAACTGCCCGATATGACCGAAACGCGGATGATGGAGCTGTTCGACACCCGCCTGAACCGCGACGATGTCCAACTTTCGCAATCGGAAATCGTTGAAGCCTGTCAGCGCGCCGACGTTCTGGTGCCGACGGTCACGGACCGGATCGACGGCTCCGTGATCGAACAGGCAGGCTCCCAGCTCAAGCTGATTGCGTCCTTCGGGACCGGCGTCGACCATATCGACCTGGCCGCCGCCCGTGACAAGGGCATCATGGTGACCAATACCCCCGGCGTGCTGACGGAAGACACCGCAGACATGACCCTGGCGCTAATGCTCGCCGTCAGCCGCAGAGTGGCAGAAGGTGAACGGCTGATCCGCGCCGGCGACTGGAAGGGATGGGGCCCCACCACCATGCTGGGCCACCGGATGTGGGGCAAACGGCTAGGCATCGTGGGCATGGGGCGCATCGGCAGTGCTGTTGCCCGGCGCGCCCGCGGCTTTGGCCTGTCGATCCACTATCACAACCGCCGTCGGGTGTCCGAGGAGGTGGAGAAAGATCTGGAAGCCACCTATTGGGAAAGCCTGGACCAGTTGCTCGCCCACATGGATATCATCAGTGTGAACTGCCCGCACACACCCGGGACCTTTCATCTGCTGTCCGCCCGCCGGCTGAACCTGATGAAAGAGACGGCGATCATCGTCAATACCGCCCGGGGCGAGGTCATCGACGAAGCGGAATTGACCCGAATGCTTACGGACAACCGCATCGCCGGTGCAGGACTGGATGTCTTTGAGCACGAACCGGCAATCAATCCCAAGCTGGTGGGCCTCGATAATGTGGTGCTGCTCCCCCATATGGGCTCTGCCACTATCGAGGGCCGCATCGACATGGGGGACAAGGTGATCATCAATATCAAGACGTTCGCCGACGGCCACCGCCCGCCGGACCGTGTCTTTGAGGCGATGCTCTAGAAAAATCTGCGCCGCCTGACGGCGCAGAAAGCCCGAATCACGGCGCACGCGCGTATAGAGATTTGGGGCGAGAAACGACGATCGGGACATGGATACAGAGACGCTGATCATCTGGATTTGCGGCTACATCGCCTTTTCCGGGCTGATGGTTGCCCCCCTGTGGGTGATTTTCCGGCGGGCAGGTCACGCGGCGGCGCTGTCCCTGCTGTTCCTGTTGCCGGTGGCCGGGCCATTGATCGCGCTCTATCTGCTGGCCTTCAGACCCTGGTCCACGCCGCACAATCTGCCCAGGCAGGACGCCTGAGCCATGGAACTGGTGCTTGAAATCGGCATCCGGGTGCTGCTGGCCGCCTATATCGGAATCGGCGGCTGGCTCACCATGCGTGTGCTGCAACTGGCCGGGCTGCGATGGTGGTGGGCAATCCTGCTGTGGGCGCCCGCCGGGTGCTGGCTGGTGCCGGGCGCGGAACTGGCCGGTCTGCTGGCCGCGCCGATCCCTGTCATCCTGACATGGGCCTTCGCCTATGCAGAATGGCCGGCGCTGATCGACCGCAGCCGTATCGGCCGACGATCCGGCATCACGCCGGAGGCACCGCAATTGTCGGAGCGGGCGCGGGCGCACACTTTCTTTCCAGGCATGGACGACGATGAGGCGAACTCCCCGCCTCCGCCACCCCGGCCATCCCGGGACCTGCCTTCCGGTGCGCTGGAACAGACCATCCCGCACAAGCGCCAGCCGGTGGATCCTGACAACCCGCCCATCCTGCGTACGCCGAACAGCCAACGGCCACCCGCCGCAGCGCCGGCGCGTGTCAGCCACCGGTCCAATCCAACGCCACAGACACCGGCCAGTGAAGCTGGCCCATCCGCACCACCCAACGGCGCGGGGCCGGCAGACCGCGAAAACTGGATGCTGTCGGGCTTTGACGACGAGGGCCGGGTGCTGCGCTATCAAGTGCGGGCGGATGATATTCGTGCCTGTGATGACGGTTATGTGGTGGGGCGCAATCCCCAGGTTGCCAATCTGGTTATTTCCGACGACAGCGTGTCCCGCAATCACGCCTGCCTCCGCCTCAAGGGTTTGCGTCTTCTTGTCGAAGATCTCGGCTCCGCCAACGGCACCTGGATCGATGGCCGGGCGCTTTCCCCCCACCGGGCTTTCGAGGTCGCCCCTGGCGCGTCCATTGAGTTTGGCGGCGTCAAGCTGACCCTGACCCACGCGTGAGGGCTTTCAGCGGGGTGTACGGACGCGCATCATCGCCTATCATGGCCCGCGCAAATACGCCCGCAGCCGGCAATAGGCCAGCTGCGGCGAGAGGGGGTTGAGCACAGCATGTCGTTCCTCAGCACGACCGGATTGCCGGCCTGGGTGATCCCGGCCTTGATCGTGCACTTGGCGCTGTTTGTGACCATGGTGCTGCCGACCTGGCGGGGCTTTGCCTATGCCCGGGTGGGCGGTCCGCTCGCCCTGGTTCTGGCCATCCCGGTGCTGGGGCTGATCGTGGTCGCCATTGTGCTGGCGACGCGAGCGCTGCGCCAGGCAGGCTGGCCGGTCGCCGGTTTTGTGCTGATGTTCGTGCCTGTATTGAATGTCTTCTATGTCTGGATGTTTGGCTTCGGGCGCTGGACGAGTGATCGCGCCGCGATTCGCCGTCGAACAGTAGAGGCTGCTGCGATGGCGGCGAGCGAAGACCTGATTGAGCCGTCCCAGCGGGTCGCTGGGACCGAGCCGGACGTGGCCGACCTGGTCACCGAAACCGGCGAAGAGCCCAACCTGCCGATTGATGCGCAGGACGGGGACAGCCCCGCCGACGATGACAAGGCACCCGACCCGAAGGAAATCCCGGAAACGTCTGAAGCGCAGGATACGCCCGTGGAGCCCATAGAGGTGACGGAGGCCGACAGGCCCGAGCCATCCGAGCCGGTGCCGGAACCCCCACCCCCGGCATCACCATCGCCGCCACCGTCGCCTGCACCTGAACCAAAAACCGAACCAGAACCCGCCCCACCGCCCGAACCATCCCCGGAGCAGGACATGACCTATATCGCAGGCGCCGGGCAACCGGCTGCAGACCCGCCCACCGCCTGGCTGATTCGCGGCATCGATGGCCGTTCCAAGAATTTCGCCATGCGCCTGCATGAAGAAGACCTGCTGGATGCGGACAACGGTATCCTGATTGGCCGCAGCACCCGCGCGCACTTCATCATCAATGATGAATCCGTATCCCGGAACCACGCCCGCCTGGTGCTGATCAAAGGCCAATTGATGGTCGAGGATCTGGATGCCATGAACGGCGTCTGGCTGAGCGGTGCCCGCATCGCGTCACGTACGCCCATGCCGCTCAACTTCGGCACGGAATTTACCATCGGCAAGGTAAACCTGCGGGTCGATCCGATCGACTGATCCGCCGCGACCGGTCGCCGCTGCGTCCGCGGCTGGCTTGCGGGCGCGTGCGGCCCTCCTATACTTCGCGGCAATAACCGACTGCGGTTCCCAGACAACAAGGCCCTGGACGATGAGCGATTCCGGCTCGATCAAGAAAGTTGTACTTGCCTATTCGGGCGGCCTCGACACCTCCGTTATCCTGCGCTGGCTGGAGGAGACCTATGGCTGCGAGGTGGTGACCTTCACCGCCGACCTTGGCCAGGGCGAAGAGCTTGAGCCCGCCCGGCAGAAGGCCGAGATGATGGGCATCAAGCAGATCTATGTGGACGATCTCCGCGAGGAGTTCGTTCGCGACTACGTCTTCCCCATGTTCCGCGCCAATGCCATCTACGAAGGCACCTATCTGCTGGGGACGTCGATCGCGCGGCCCCTGATCGCCAAGCGGCAGATCGAGATCGCGGAAGAGACTGGCGCCGATGCGGTCTCTCATGGCGCCACTGGCAAGGGCAACGACCAGGTGCGCTTTGAGCTTGGCTACTATGCGCTCAAACCCGACATCAAGGTGATCTCTCCCTGGCGGGAATGGGACCTGACCTCCCGCACGAGCCTGATCAAGTATGCCCAGGAGCGGCAGATCCCGATTCCCAAGGACAAGGAAGGGGAGCCGCCCTTCAGCCAGGACGCCAACCTGCTGCACATTTCGTCCGAGGGCAAAGTGCTCGAGGACCCGTGGCAGGAGCCGGATTACGACTTGGTGCTGACCCGGATGGTCACGCCCATGGCCGCACCCGACACGCCCACGGAAATCACCATCGATTTCCAGCACGGCGACCCGGTGGCGATCAATGGCGAGACGATGTCGCCGGCAACGATCCTGACCCGGCTGAACGAGCTGGGCGGCGCCAACGGCGTCGGCGCCATCGACATCGTCGAAAACCGCTTCATCGGCATGAAGTCCCGCGGCATCTACGAAACCCCGGGCGGCACCGTGCTGTATCACGCCCGCCGGGCGATGGAATCACTCACGCTCGAGCGTGGAGCGGCCCACCAGAAAGACGAACTGATGCCGCGCTATGCGGAGCTGATCTATAACGGCTTCTGGTTCGCGCCGGAGCGGGAGATGCTGCAGGCCGCCATCGACCACGCTTCCCAGCGGGTCAACGGCACGGTGCGGCTGAAGCTCTACAAGGGCAACGTCATCATCACCGGCCGCAAGTCGCCGAACAGTCTCTATGACGAGGCCATCGTCACCTTCGAGGACGACGCCGGCGCCTACGACCAGCGTGACGCCGAGGGCTTCATTAAATTGAATGCGCTGCGGCTGAGGCTACTGGGACGGCAAAAGTAGCGCACACCCGCTGAGATTGTTTCCATAACCGGCGACACACCCTGCTTTTCCCTCGCCTGCTACCTTGCTACCCTTCCCAGGCAGTTTGGTTCTGGTCATGGACAGGGGGCATCTCAACATGCATCGCCGGATTTCAAGGCACGTTTTCCCACTCGCCGTTTTGGGCGCCCTCTTCAACAGCGGCGCGTCCGCCCAGACAACCGGCCCTGCTGCGAAGCCGCCAGCCGCAAAACCGGCAAAACCACCGGCAGCGAAGCCCGATCCCAAGCCCACAGCCAAGCCCGTAATCAAGCCAGCCAACGCCAACCGCCCCCTCTGGCTGCGCTATCCCGCGGTATCGCCGGACGGCAAGCGTATCGCCTTCACCTATGGCGGGCAGATCTGGGTGGTGGCGGCAGCGGGCGGCCGGGCCCATGCCCTGACCAGTGCATTGTTCTACAGCTACCGGCCCATCTGGTCGCCGGACGGCAGCCAAATTGCCTTTTCGTCCAGCCGCAACGGCAATTTTGATGTCTTCATCATGCCCGCCGAGGGCGGCGCGACGCGGCGGCTGACCTGGCACTCGTCGAACGACAAGCCTTACAGCTTCTCGGCAGACGGCAAGCAGATCTATTTTTCATCGATCCGGCTCGGTGACGCGAAGATCAGCTTCTACAATGGTCGTGCGGGGCTCAGCGAACAGCTCTATGCGGTTGCCGTTACAGGCGGGCGCGAGCGTCTGGTCATCCCGACACCCGCGCTGGATGTGCAGCCGGACAAGGAAGGCCGGCACCTGCTCTACACAAATCACCCCTCATTCGAGCAGCAGTGGCGCAAGCATGCCATCTCTGACGCCACCCGGGATGTCTGGGTATTCGACCGCAAAACCGGCCTGCACCGGCAGCTGACGCGCTTTCGCGGCGAAGACCGCAATCCCATGTGGGCGCCCGGCGGCAAGTCCTTCTACTACCTGAGTGAGCGGTCCGGCTCCTTCAACGTCTGGCGGCGACCATTCCCCCGCCGCGGGCGCTCTGTGCAGATTACGCGGCACAAGACCCATCCGGTACGTTTCCTGTCCGTCGCCCGGGACGGCTCCATGGTCTACAGCTACGACGGTGAGATTTGGCGGCTGGCCGCCGGCGCGAAGACCCCGGCAAAGGTCGACATTCGTATCGCCCGCGGCACCCTGCTCAGCGGCCGCTATCATGTTCAGCTCAATCGTCAGGCAACGGAAATTGCCGTCTCACCCAATGGCCGGGAGCTGGCGATTGTGGTGCGGGGCGATGTGTTTGTCGTTTCCGTTCTGAGCGGCACCACCCGGCGGATCACCAACACGCCGGAACAGGAACGGGGCGTCAGCTTCGGCCCGCGCGGCCGGCGTCTGCTCTATGCCGCCGAACGGGAAGGCTCCTGGGACATCTACGAATCCCGGATCGTGCGGAAAGGAGACCGCTATTTCTTCAGCGCGACCTTGCTGAAAGAAAACCGGATCATCCACAGCGATGCGGACACGTTCCAACCGGTCTATTCCCCGAAGGGCGACCGCATCGCCTATCTGGAAGACCGTACCACCCTGAAGGTCTTTAACCTGAAGACACGGCAGACCGTGACGGTACTGCCCGGCGACCGCGGCTATTCCTACAGTGATGGCGACATCGACTTTTCCTGGTCGCCGGACGGGCGCTGGCTGGTAACGCGCATCGGCTCCAACGTCGCCAACCCTGAAATCGCGCTGGTCGACGCCGCGGGCAAGAAGCCGGCTGTCAATCTGTCCCGGAGCGGCTATTACGATATCTTGCCCAGCTTCACCTCCGACGGGAAATCCGTGGTCTGGGCGAGCGACCGGCGCGGTCTGCGTAGTGCCACCAACAATCCGGCAGAGTTCGATATCTACGCGGCATTTCTGAGCAAGGAAGCCTATGACAAATTTCGCCTGTCCCCGGAGCAGTTTCAGCTTCGTCGAAGCCGAAGCAAGCGCAAACCAAAGACAAGCTTGCTCGGCAAGAAGGGGCCCATCTTTCAGCCCCAGCTGACGGGACTTCGCCATCGGACGGTGCGCCTCACGCCCTTCAGCGTCCGGCCCTATTTCTTCAAGCTGACGCCGGACAATGAACGCCTGATCCTGATCGCGTGGCAACAGGGCACCGGGGTCGTCGGGTATATGATCTATCCGCGCACCCGGCGCGTCCGACAGATTTTCACGCGCCTGCCCGTGGCTTACGCCGCCTTTGCGACCGACAAACGGGTCCACAATCTGTATTTCTTCGGGCGGAATGGCATCATCCGCTATGACCTACGCCGGCTGCGGATGCGGCGGATTCCCTTCAACGCTGAAGTTGCCTACGACCTGCGCGGTGAGCGGCGCTATATCTTCAATCACGTCTGGCGGCTGACCCGGGCCAAATTCTACGACCCCAAAATGCATGGCGTGGATTGGGTCGGCTATCGCAAAGCCTATGCCCGGTTCCTGCCCCATATCCACACCTGGCGTGATTTCGCAGAGATGCTGAGCGAGATGGTCGGCGAGTTGAACGCGTCCCACACCGGCGCCAGCTTCCGGCCCAGCCGCCGCCGTGGCGACCGCACCGCTTCCCTGGGTCTCTACTATGATCACGCCCACGAAGGACCGGGCACGAAGATTGCGGATGTTCTGACCGGCGGCCCGGCAGACCGGGTCGGCAGTGCGCTCCGGCCCGGTGCGGTAATCCTGACGGTGGATGGCGAAAAAATCACCGCCGACATGGACATCTATCCGCTGTTGAACCGGAAACGGGGCCGGCGCCTGCATCTGACGGTCCAACCAGCCGGTGGCGGCCAGACGGTGGAAGAGGTGGTAACGCCCACCAGCTTTGGCGGTGAACTGCACCTGGCCTATGAACGCTGGGTAGACCAGCGGCGGAAGCTGACCGAGAAACTCTCGAAAGGACGCGTCGGCTACATTCACATCGCGGCCATGAAGCTGCGCAACTTCCAACGGGCCTTTGGCGAACTGTTCGGCGCTTTCGCGGACAAGGAAGCCGTCATTATCGATGTCCGCTTCAATGGCGGCGGCAATCTGCACGACCAGTTGATCGCGATGGCCACCGGGCAGAGCCACGTCCGGTTTGTCACCCGCAAGGGCGTGGTCATGGGCATCTCGCCTGACGATCGCTGGTCGCGCCCCAGCGCTGTCCTCGCCAACGCGGCCAGCTACTCTGACGGCATGATCTTTCCCTATCTCTACAAGGCAGGCCGCATCGGCCCGGTGATTGGCGAACGGGTGCCCGGTACCGGCACCTTCGTTTGGTGGGAACGTCAGCAGGACCGCCGGCTGGTCTACGGCGTGCCGCAGCTGGGCATCAAGGGCCGCAACGGCAAGTGGCTGGAGAACCAGGAAGTGGTGCCAAATATCCTGGTCTACAACAATCCCAATTCAGTGGCGAAGAGCCGGGACCGGCAGCTGGAAGTGGCCGTCGGCTACCTGCTGCGCCGACTTGGACCGCCCAAGAAACGCCGCTAGACCGGCCAGGGCGCCACGCCGAACAGGGGGTTGTGCACGAACAGCAGCACGGCGTAGAGACCCGCCGCCGCGACCGGACGCAGCCAGCCGATGCCCGCCCAGTCAACAGGCGTGCCGCCCTGCAGGGCCGCCACAAACGGCACAATGGATGTGCGGAGCGCGAAGGGACCCCACTCAGCGCCAAGCAGATCCTCTTTCTTGCGATCCTGCAGCGGCATGCCGGCAAGCGCCAGCAGACCGATGGCGCCGAACAGCCAGGTCGATGCACGGTCGCCGTTGGTCACCAGATGCGCGATTGCAAACAGAGCAAAGCCCCAGAACAGGGGATGGCGGGTGATCGTCAGAACGCCGGTGGCCGGATTGGCAGCCTTCAACTCCCCCTCGCGGCCCGCAAGAGTCGGGTTACGGCCACTCAGCCCGGCGACAACGAAAAAGGTTGCGGGCGCCATCAGGGCCAGTGCCAGCCACCGGGTCCATGCCGGTGGCGACCAAAGCACATCAAAGGGTGCTGCGGAGTGGGCCCAGATCAACCAGGCGAAGGTGGCCAGTGACAACAGCGAGAAAAGGCCTCGGAACGGCCCTTCGCCGAGGCGGCCCACAACCGCCGCCCGCAACGGCGTGCTGCTCAACACATGGATGGCAATGAATACAATCGCGGCATAGAGAACATGATCTGACGTGCCGACCATTGCAGGCTCCCCCAGAGACTGTCTGCGCCCTGTTCCCCGAAGATGGGGGCGGGCGGCCCTTGACGCAACCGGCGAGTCGCCCCTCAGACCATGTTGACCGGATCGTCGAAACCGGGACGCAGAATGCGGTGCATGTCTGAAACGGGTGTATCGACCCCTGCCTGGGTCAGCATGTCGTGCACCTGCCCACGGTGGTGGGTCTGGTGATTGAAGACATGCGGAAGAATCAGGCTCATGGGGTCGGAAACCGGATCACCCGCCAGATTTGTGTAGGGTAGCGGCCGCTCAACATCTTCAACGGTGAGGTTTGCAACAAAGCCCTCAATGCGGGCGTCCTCTTGCACGCGTGCAGCCTGCAGGTCCGCAAAATCTTCGTAGAGCTCGGCATTCAGTGTCACCCGCGGCACCTCACCGCCTTCAAACCGGGAGAACCACACACGGTCGCCGACCATGATGTGATTGAGGGTCCCGTGAATACTGCCGAAGAACGCGCCGCGGTCGCGTTTGCGGTCCGGGTCGGAAAGCGTTGCCGCGGCGGCGTAGACACTCTGGTTCGCCAGGCTGTTGTAGCGGGCGAACTGGCGAAAATTGCGCAGAATTGCGTCCATGGTCTAGGCCTTTGGTTCCGGCACGCCATGCTGGCGGCAGGCGGCGGTGACGGTGTTGGCCAGCAGGCAGGCAATGGTCATGGGGCCAACGCCGCCCGGCACTGGCGT
>JAJFFJ010000074.1 GCA_021776685.1 Alphaproteobacteria bacterium | reverse complement strand
CCAACGTCGCCCTGACCTTTATGAAGGGCGTGGATGACAGCGTCTCGGTCGGTCCCATGCTACTGGGCGCGCGGCAGGCGGCCCATGTGCTGACCCCTAATGTCACTGTCCGCGGTATCGTCAACATGACGGCACTTGCGGGGGTTGACGCCCAGGACCGGGCGTCGCGGCAATGAGATCCGGCGCATGAGCACTGCACCGGTCGAGGCGCCACCTCAGCGTAAGAGGAAACGCAGGAGCAGACGCCAGCCGCTCTACGGCTTGCGCCCTGCAGTGGTCCAGGCGGTGACGGAGGCGGCGCAAGAGAAAGATGCGCGACAGGTGCGGCGGTTGTTGCATCCGCTGCATCACAGCGACGTTGCAGACCTGCTGGAGCGTTTGCCGGGTGACGTGCGCCGGCAGGTTCTGAGCTACACCACGCGCACACTTGTTCCAGAAGTTCTGACGGAACTGGACGATGCGATTCGGGAAGAAGCGCTCGAAGTTCTCGACACCAAAGCGGTGGCCGCCGCCGTCCAGGAGTTGGACACCGATGATGCGGTAGATATCCTCGAGGACCTGGACGGAAACCGACAGCAGGAGATCCTTGAGGAGGTCGACGCCCCCGACCGCGCGCTGATCGAGGTGAGCCTGGCTTTCCCGGAAGACAGCGCCGGGCGTCTGATGCAGCACGATGCGGTCGCGATTCCACAAGATTGGACTGTCGGCGAGACGATCGACTACATGCGGGAATCGAAAAACCTTCCCGACGAATTCTATGACCTGTTTGTCGTTGACGCGGAACGACGACTCATTGGTACCCTACCGCTGAATTCGATGCTGCGCGCGCGGCGGCCCGTGCGGGTCCGCGGAATCATGAAGGCGGATGTTGCTGGCGTGCCCGCAACCATGGATCAGGAAGAAGTGGCGTTGTTGTTCCGTGATCGGGATCTGGTCTCTGCACCGGTGGTCGACGACCTGGGCACGCTCGTGGGCATGATCACGATCGATGACATCGTCGATGTGATCGACGAGGAAGCACAGGAAGATCTGCTGCGTCTCTCCGGTGTGCGCGTGGCGGATTTGTACGAAGACATCTTCGATACCGCACGGTCGCGATTCAGCTGGCTGGGACTCAATCTGTTCACGGCGATTGCCGCATCACTGGTAATTGCGATCTTTGCCGAGACCCTGGAACAGATCGTGGCCTTGGCTGTATTGATGCCTATTGTGGCGTCGATGGGCGGCAATGCCGGTACCCAAACCCTGACCGTCGCCGTCCGCGCCATCGCAATGCGCGATTTCGGTAGCCGAAATGCGCTCCGCTTTATCCTCAAGGAAGTCATCGTTGGTCTGCTGAATGGAATGCTATTTGCCGTTCTCATGGGGATTATTGCCGGCGTCTGGTTTTCTTCCTGGCCTCTTGGCGTCGTTATCGGGGTCGCCATGGTGCTGAATCTGGTGGTGGCTGGTATGGCTGGCGCGCTTATTCCCGTGCTGCTGGACCGGTGGGGGGTCGATCCGGCAATCGCCTCAAGCGTGATCCTCACGACAATCACCGATGTCGTCGGGTTCCTCGTATTTCTGGGGCTGGGAACTTTGTTCCTGCTTGGCTCATGACCACGGTCACCTTCTCGACATGGCAATTTGTTCGGCTGATGGTACGGCTGGAAGAAACCCGCGATCAACGAGCGGACCGGCGGCGGCTATACGCGACTTGGCAATCCGACTGGGAAAAGCTGGACGCCGAACTGGAGCGTTTGCGTGCGAAGGACTTCGCGGCCTTCTCAGACCTGATGATGGATCACGAGGTGTCGTTCGAGAGCGTCGATCTCGATGATCTCAAGACAGCCGCAGAGGTTGTGGAGGAAGTCGCGGCGCAGGTCGCCCATGCGCGGAAATCCGATGGCGGGGCGCGACGTCAGGACCTGGATTTCGAAGCGGAAGAACTCGCGGCGTTGGGGAAGGCGCTGAGACAGTCCCAGGCGGCGAAAGCAGGCCAGGCCGGCCGGACAAAAAAGTAGGGAAGCGAATGTACGATCTCTTGTCAGGAATGCGGATTGTCGAAGGGTCGGCCTTTGTGGCGGCACCCATTGGCGGCATGACCCTGGCCCAGATGGGCGCTGATGTGATCCGCTACGATGATATTGGCGGGCCGCTGGATGGCCGGCGGTGGCCGATTACAGCCGAAGGCAAAAGCCTCTACTGGGCCAACCTGAACAAAGGCAAACGCTCCCTGGCGGTGGACCTGCGCTCGCCCGAAGGGCAGGAGATCGTCGCGGCCCTGATGACCGCGCCCGGCGCCAACGCAGGTATGGTCGTGACCAACCTGCCGTCGCGGCCATGGCGCAGTTTTGAGACGTTGCGCGAAAGACGGCCGGACATGATTATGGTGGAGGTCCTGGGCCAGCGGGACGGCAGCCCGGCGGTCGATTACACCGTCAATGCCATGACGGGATTCCCCTTCATCACCGGTGACAGTGACGACGGCGCACCGGTCAACAGCGTGATTCCCGCCTGGGATTTGTTCGCAGGGATGAACTTGGTAGCGGGACTGCTGGCCGCAGAGCGCAAGCGGCGCGATACCGGCGAGGGGCGCCATATTCGGGTCGCGTTGCTGGATGCGGCGCTCACCGCTGTCAGTGCGCTGGGCTACTATGCGGAGGTCGCCGTCAACGGTACTGACAGGCCCAAACTGGGCAATCACCTGTTCGGCACCTATGGCCGGGGATTTCGCTGCGCGGATGGCAAATGGGTGTATCTGGCAATGCTGACGCCGCGCCAGGTTGGCGCAATGCGCGATCTGATTGGTGCGGATGCCTTCGACGCCTTGGCCGCCAAACACAAAGCCGATCTCAATCTGGAGGCTGACAGATTCCGGTTGCGAGACGAGATCGATGCGCTCGTGGAGCCGTGGGTCTCGTCGCGTCCGCTGGCGGAAGTGGAAGCGGCCTTGCGGGCGGGCGGTGTCCTGTTTGCGCCCTATCGCACAGTGCGGGAAGCTCTTGAAGACGACCCTACTCTCGTCCGTGACAATCCCCTGTTTGAAGAGGTGGATCAGCCGGGTATCGGGCGCTTTCCTGCCGCCGGCCTGCCACTCTGGTTTGACGGCATGGAGCGCGGACCGGTCGTGCGTGCGCCCAAGTGGGGTGAGCATACCGACGAGATTCTTACTGGCGTTCTCGATATGTCGGATGGCGAAATCGGCAAGCTGCACGATAAGGGCGTTGTCGCCGGACCCACTGATTA
Organism: Alphaproteobacteria bacterium; assembly: GCA_021776685.1. Classification (GTDB taxonomy): domain Bacteria; phylum Pseudomonadota; class Alphaproteobacteria; order Bin65; family Bin65; genus JAJFFJ01. The sequence goes on along the minus strand of JAJFFJ010000074.1, from coordinate 26,035 downwards.
GAGTCACTGCTTGGTGAGGCAGACGACCATTGACCATGCGCTCTTTGTTTATTACTTAACGTTTACGTAAACGTAAGGATGCCATCGCCGTTGCGATGGACACGGAGGCGTTGCATGACAGCCAAACCCCTGGAGACCGAAAGCAGTGGCACTTGGTCGATCTCGGACCTGGCGGCTGAGTTCGATGTGACGCCACGGGCAATCCGCTTTTACGAAGATCAGGGCCTGATCCTGCCCGAACGGCGCGGACAGACGCGGGTCTATTCGGCGCGCGACCGCACCCGGCTGAAGCTCATCCTGCGTGGCAAACGTCTCGGGTTTTCGCTCGGCGAAGTAGCAGACATCATCGACCTCTATGACAGCGATCCAGGAGAGGTCGCGCAGTTGGAATACTTCCTCGAAAAAATCATCGCGCAGAAGAAGGCGCTGGAGCAACAACGCGAGGACATCGATGTCACGTTCGCCGAGTTGAGTGCGGTGGAGTTGAACTGCCGGACCCGCCTCAAATCCCTCCAGAAGGGATAGCACCATGTCGTTGCCGTCCTACCAGCCCGCGAATCCGGACTTTGCGGAGCGCTGCCGCAAGAGTTTTGCTGCGCAATCGTTCATGGGCCATATCGGTGCGTCGATAGACGTGGTCGAGCCGGGCTATTGCGAAGTTCACCTGCCGGTCCGGGGCAATCTGAAACAACAGCACGGCTATGTGCATGGCGGGGTGATGGCCACCATTGCCGACAGCGCAGCCGGCTTTGCCGCATTCAGCCTGTTCGACGCCAACAGCGCCCCATTGACCGTCGAGTATAAGCTCAACATCTTACGTCCAGGGGAAGGCGAGCGGATGGTCGCCAAGGCGCGGGTCATCAAGCCCGGCCGAACGCTGACCATCGTTCAGGCAGATGTCTATGGCGTCACCGATGACGCTGAAACTCTCTGTGTTACATCCCTGCAGACATTGATGCGACTTGAAGGGAAGAAGGACGCGACATGAGCGATGGAAATGACAAAGTGGCGTTGGTGATCGGCGCCGGCGATTACCTGGGAAGTGCAATTCTCAAACGATTTGCGAAAGAGGGCTTTCACGGCGTTGGCACCCGCCGCCGCGGTGATATCGAGACATTTGTGAAGGAAATAGAAGGTGCCGGCGGCAAAGCGACGGGCATCTACAGCGACACCCGCAACGAGGAAGAAGTTGTTGCGCTGATCGAGAAGGTGGAGTCCGAGATCGGTCCGATTGAGGTGTTCGTCTATAATGTGGGCGGCAATGTCAGTTTCCCGATCCTCGAGACCACGACCCGCATCTATACCAAGGTGTGGGAGATGTGCGCGCTGGGCGGCTTTCTTACTGGGCGCGAAGTGGCGCGGAAGATGGTCGAGCGGGAACGCGGCACCATGATCTTCACGGGCGCGACCGCCAGCGTGAAAGGCAGTGCCGGTTTCAGCGCCTTCGCAGCGGGCAAGCACGCGCTCCGCGCGATGGCGCAAAGCATCGCCCGCGAGCTGATGCCCAAGAACATCCATGTCAGCCATGTGGTGATTGACGGCCCGATCGACACCGAGTGGACACGTGAACGCTTCCCGGACCTGGTCGCCGAGCGGCCCAAGGACGGGCTGTTGCAGCCGGATGACATCGCAGAAAGTTATTGGGCCCTGCATGCGCAGAAGCGCAGCGCATGGACGTTTGAGATCGACGTCCGGCCCTTTTTGGAACCCTGGTAAGCGCGGAGAGTTACATGAGCAAACAGGTAGAATTCTATTTCGATTATGGCAGTCCGAACAGCTATCTGGCCTGGACCCAGCTGCCAGACATGTGCGCGCGCCATGGCGCGGAACTGGTCTACAAGCCGATGTTGCTGGGCGGAGTCTTCCAGGCTACGGGAAACCAGACACCGGTGAATATCGAAGCCAAAGGCGCCTGGATGATGGGCGACATGGCGCGCTATGCGAAGAAGTATGGCGTAGTGTTTGTCATGAATCCCTATTTCATCATCAACACCCTGCCGACCATGCGCGGGGTCTTCTGGGCCCAGAAGACTGGTGTATTCGACGCCTACAACACCGCCATCCAGAAGGCTATGTGGGAGGACGGCGTCGACATGAACAACCCGGAGGAAATTGGCCGCGTGGTCACCGAAGCCGGACTGGACGCCGCCGCAATGGCCGAGGCCTTGCAGGATGGCGACATCAAGAAGGCATTGATCGACGCCACTAACGAGGCTGCGGAGCGCGGCATTTTCGGTGCGCCGACCATGTTCGTCGACGGCGAAATGCATTTCGGTCAGGACCGCCTGCACTGGGTGGAAGACGCGCTGGCCGGTTGACGCCGCCGCTCAAAGGAGCAACCCGATGATTCCCAACCAATTGCCCAGCCTGAATTTCGATCTGGGCGAAGACATCGACATGCTCCGCGACACGGTCATGTCCTTCTCCTCGGACAACATCGCGCCGTTGGCCGAGGAGATAGACCGGACGGATGAGTTCCCGCGCCACCTGTGGCCGAAAATGGGTGAGCTTGGCTTGCACGGTATTACCGTGGAAGAGGAGTATGGTGGCACCAATATGGGCTATCTGGCGCATTGCGTAGCGCTTGAAGAAGTCAGCCGCGCGTCAGGCAGCGTCGGCCTCAGCTACGGCGCCCATTCCAACCTGTGCGTCAACCAGATCCGGCGGAATGGCACCGACGACCAGAAGGCCCGCTATCTGCCCAAGCTGGTATCGGGCGAGCATGTGGGCGCATTGGCTATGAGCGAGCCGGGCGCGGGCTCTGATGTCGTCGGCATGCGCACGCGCGCGGACAAGAAAGGCGACCGCTACGTCCTCAATGGCTCAAAGATGTGGATCACCAATTTCAACGAAGCCGACACGTTGATGATCTACGCCAAGACCGAGCCGGACGCAGGGCCGCGCGGCATCACCGCCTTCCTGGTCGAGAAAGATTTCAAGGGTTTCTCCACGTCGCAGAAGCTCGACAAGCTCGGCATGCGCGGCTCGCCTACCGGTGAGCTGGTGCTTGAGGACTGTGAAGTGCCTGAGGAAAATGTCGTCGGCGAGGTCAACGAGGGCGTCAGGATTCTGATGTCGGGCCTTGATTACGAACGGGCCGTGCTGGCCGCTGGCTCCACGGGCATCATGCAAGCCTGCATGGACGTCGTCGTGCCCTACGTCCACGACCGCAAACAGTTCGGGAAGCCTATCGGCGAGTTCCAGCTCATGCAGGGCAAACTGGCCGACATGTATACGACCATGAACGCGTCCAAGGCCTATGTGTATGCGGTAGCGCGCGCCTGCGACCGGGGTGAGACCACCCGCAAGGACGCCGCCGGCGCAATCCTCTACGCGGCTGAGAAGGCCACCTGGATGGCGCTGGAAGCGATCCAGGCGTTAGGCGGCAACGGTTACATCAACGAATTCTCGACGGGCCGCCTGCTGCGTGATGCCAAGCTCTACGAGATCGGCGCCGGCACCAGCGAAATCCGCCGCATGCTCATTGGTCGCGAACTGTTCGAAGAAACGATCTAGACCCGGCTGGATGAAAAGGAGAGGGCGATGCCTTCGATAACAGCAATGCAAGCGACAGATGTGGTCGGCGCCGAGGGCACCGTCTACCCGCCGCCGCTGGATGATGTTGTGAAAGGTCGCTTCAAGCGCAAGCTGGGCGATGCGGTAGGCCTGACCGACTTCGGCGTCAACCTGACGGAACTGGCGGCAGGCGCAGCGTCGTCTCATCGCCACTGGCATGTGAGCGAGGACGAGTTCGTCTATATTCTGTCTGGCGAGGTGGTGCTGATCACCGATGAGGGCGAGACGATCCTGACGGCGGGCATGATCGCCGGCTTTCCGGCCGGACAGACAAACGCCCACCAACTCGTCAACCGTACCGACCGGCCGGCAACCGTGCTGGAGGTCGGCAGCCGCAGTAATGGCGACGCGGTGGAATACCCCGATGTGGACATGAAATTGACAAAGGCGTCTGGTCAGATGACGCTGACGCGAAAGGACGGGAGCGCGTTCTAGCCAGGGGATACCCCATGAAAGTTTCAGCACTGTGCGCGGTTGCGCTTGTCGCCACCATAGCCGCGCCGTCAATCACGGCGGCGGATGCAGATGGGCCGGACTTCTACCGCGTGAGAGGGCTCAAGCCCGGCGCCGCAGTTGTCATCCATAAGGACAATGGCCAAAACAGCGCCGTCCTGGGCTACATCCCGCATGATAGCCGCAAGCTAAAAAATCTCGGCTGCAAGGGCGGCCTGACATTGCAGCAATGGTCGAACAGCTCGCCCGAGAAGCGAGAACAGTCAAGGGACCTTAGGTGGTGCAAGATCATGTTCAAAGGGGTCGGCGGCAAACCGATCACCGGCTGGGTGAACGGCCGTTATCTACGTGAGGACTGACCCGTGAGCGTGGACGCTGAAATGCTGGAAGCTCTCCGGCAGATTTCCACGGCCACGCTTACCATGCAGTTGCTCAAGCGGGGCATTCGGCGAAGCTATGTTGCGGGGTCCCAGCCGCTTGAGCCGGGGCAGGTGCGGGTGGCGGGCCCTGCCTTTACCCTGCGGTTCATCCCTGGCCGGGAAGACATATCGACCCGCGAAAGCTACGCCAAGGACAACTCCCTGCGTGACGCCATCGAGGCCATGCCGGAAGGCGTGTTCGCGGTGATCGACAGCCGCGGTGAGCCCGGCGCCGGTACCCTTGGCGATATCCTGGCCGGGCGCATGAAACAACGGGGTGTCGCTGCCGCGGTCAGTGACGGCCCCATGCGCGACGTGGCGGGCGTGAAATCTGTGGCCCTACCCATCTGGTGCACGGGCGCGGTCGCGCCACCCTCAATCGCTGCGCTCTGGTTTGCCGACTGGCAGTTGCCCGTTGGCTGTGGCGGCGTCGCGGTGTTCCCGGATGACATCGTTGTCGCTGACGATGATGGTGCGGTGGTTGTCCCCCAGGGGCTGGCCCGCGAAATTGCATCCGATGGTGCGGAACAGGAAAAGCTGGAAGGCTGGATCCTGAAGGAGATTGAGCGCGGGCTGCCTGTGAAAGGGTTGTATCCTCCGGATGAAGAAACATTGGCCCGGTACCAGGCGGATACCGGCGGATGATAGGCTTCACTGCCAGCGCGCTTGAAATTACGTCTCTAAAGGCAGAATTTTAGCAACGGAACGCCGTCGCCCATGGTGAGCCGGCAACGATCACGAGGAAAATTCAAATGAGCACCAGTCAGGATCCCATTGTCATTGTCGACGGCGCGCGGACGCCCATGGGCAGTTTTCAGGGCGAACTCAAGGATATCACCGCAACGGCGCTTGGGGCGGTCGCCATCAAGGGCGCATTGGAGCGGGCGGGCGTGCCTGCCGAAGACGTGCAGGAAATCATCATGGGCTGCGTCCTGCCGGCGGGCCTGGGTCAGGCGCCGGCGCGCCAGGCGGCACATGGCGCGGGGATTCCCTGGGATGCCGGGGCGACCACAATCAACAAGATGTGCGGCTCCGGCATGAAGGCGACCATGCTCGCGCACGACCTGATCAAGGCTGAGGTCAATGATGTCATGGTGTCGGGTGGCCTTGAGAGCATGACCAATTCGCCTTATCTGTCGAAGAAAGCGCGGGGTGGTCTGCGCATGGGTCACGACACGGTCCATGACCATATGTTCCTGGACGGCCTTGAAGATGCGTATGAGCCGGGCCGGTTGATGGGCACATATGCCGAAGACACGGCCCAGCACTACCAATTCACCCGTGAGTCCCAGGACGATTTTGCAATCGCGAGCCTGAAGCGCGCGAAACAGGCTAACGAGGATGGCACGTTCACCAAGGAAATTTCGCCGGTCACCGTAAAGACCCGCAAGGGCGAGCATGTGGTGGACAGGGATGAGCAGCCCTTCAATGCCGATCTCGACAAAATACCCAAACTGAAGCCGGCCTTTCATCCGGAAGGTACGGTAACGCCCGCAAATTCAAGTTCTATCTCAGACGGTGCGGCAGCGCTGGTGCTGATGAAGCTGAGCGAAGCGGAACGGCGTGGCCTGACGCCACGGGCAAAGATCGTGGCCCATGCCACCCACGCACAGGAACCGGCCTGGTTCACGACCGCGCCTGTGCATGCCATCAGTAAGGTTCTGGAGAAGGCGGACTGGAGCCTGGATGACGTTGGTCTGTTCGAGATCAACGAAGCTTTCGCGGTGGTCACCATGGCGGCGATGCAGGAGCATGGCCTGCCCCATGACAAGGTCAATGTGCATGGCGGCGCCTGTGCCCTGGGCCATCCCATCGGCGCCTCGGGCGCGCGCATCCTGGTGACGCTGATGAACGCCCTGGAGAAACGCGATCAGCAGCGCGGCGTCGCATCTCTCTGCATTGGCGGCGGCGAGGCCACGGCCATGGCCATCGAGCGGATGAACTAGACCGATGGCACGGCAACGCATTTCCTCCGGTTCCGATCTGGAGGCCCGGTTCGCCTATTCGCGGGCTGTGGTGGACGGCGACTGGGTGTTCGTGTCCGGGACCACAGGCATGAACTATCAGACTGGCGAGATGCCGCCTGGTATTGCTCAGCAGGCGGAGCAGACCTTTGAAAATATCCGTGCGGCCCTGACGGAAGCCGGCGCCGAGATCGGCGACATCCTGCGCTTTCGGATCTTCGTTACCGACCCGGCGGAGGTGGACGCCCTCGCACCGGTGTTCAACAAATGGCTGGGTAATGTGCGCCCGGCCTCGACGCTGGTGGTCACGGCGCTCACCGACCCGCGCATGAAGATCGAGATCGAGGTGACCGCCCGGAAAGGCAGTGCCGCACCCTTGGATGGGTAGCACCGCATCCCAAGCGGCCCGCCTGGCTGCCCCAGGCTTGCTTGCGGCCAGTGTTGCCGTAATTTTGGCGGTCGCACCGGGAGCCAGGCAAACCGCCTTCGAGCCAGTACTTGAACCGCGGCTTTGCGACTGGAGTAATTCTTCCGGGCGCGCGATCTCCTGTTTCGAGTTGGTGGTCGCAGAGGACCGGCGCAAACCGGCCGGGCGAAAGGTTCGCCTGCCTGTGGTTGTCTTCCGGGCGACATCGGCGCGCGTTGGCGCGCCGGTGCTGTTCATCAACGGTGGACCGGGCGTCCACAGTTCCACCGCTGGTTCGTCCGCGACCTGGTGGAACCGGCGGATCAAACAACTGTCATTCCTCAAGGGACGCGACCTGATCATCTACGACCAACGCGGCGTCGGTGCATCCAAACCGGCGCTCGATTGCCCGGGCGTCAAAAAAACCCGGCGGGACCCGCTGAACGCGGACCTGTTGCGCCGGGTACTTACCGATTGCGCACGACGTCTGCGCGGGCAGGGGATCAATATCGCGTCCTATAATACAGCGGCGAATGTTGCGGACATCGTCGACTTGCGCCGCGCCCTCAAGATCAAGATATGGAACCTGTGGGGCCAGTCCTATGGCAGCCGTGTTGCCCTGGAGGTGATGCGCCGTCAGCCGGCCGGCGTGCGCAGCGTGATCCTCGATGGGCCCTATCCGCCGCAAATCGGCCGCAAGTTCAACTGGGCGGCACCGACCCTGACGACAATCGGCAAAATTCTGGCCCTGTGCGGCGAAGCGACTGGTTGTAAGGAACGGTTGGAAGACCCCCGGAAACGCTGGGTCGAACTGCTCCAACGGTTGCATAAATCCCCGGTGGTCACCGTGAGTAAGCCCGGCGGTGGCCTGACGCCGATGTCCTTCAGGATCAATGACGTCATGCTGATGTGGGTGGTTCAGGACTCTCTCTATACCGGGAGGGGTCTCCGTCGGCTGCCATCTCTGATCGCAGCGCTCAGCCAACCAAAACCGGACACGCGCCTCCTGAGCCGGATGGTGCAGGACTATGATCTGAATGTGTATGGGCCCTACTACAGTCACGGCGCGGCTTATGCGGTGTCCTGTAACGACAATCCACGCCCCGACCAGGAAGACGAACGGCAGATCGCCCGACGTCACCCCCATTTGAAGCCCTGGATCGAGGATATGCTTTCCGTGGACGGCTGCGCGATATTTGCGCCGGGCGGCAAGATCATGCTGAATTTCGAGCCGGTTAAAAGCACAATTCCAACCCTGATCATCGCTGGTGGGTTGGATCTGGCGACGCCACCTGCTTGGGGGAAGGAAACGGCGAAACACCTGCCGAACAGCCGCCTCTTTGTGTTTGCCAACGCTTCCCACGATGTGTCCGATCTGCCGTGCGCGCAGATTGTGATGCGGGCATTTCTGAATCGACCAGAGGCCCGACCGACGCACAAATGTATGGCAAAACCTGCGGCCTTTTCGTTTGACTGGCGATGGCTTAGGTCTGCCCAGTAGGCGCCATGATATCCCTGCATCGATAGACCGGGATCGCGTACAGTCCCCCTTCAACAATCTCTGCGAAACATTTCCATGCCAACAGCTTTCATCACAGGCGCCGGCCGCGGGATCGGCCTCGAATTTGCCCGCCAATTTGTTGCCGACGGCTGGCGCGTCCATGGCACCGTCCGATCGGACGGGGCCGACGACGGCTTGAATGGCCTGGCAGGAGATGTGCACGCCCATGTGATGGACGTGACCCGGCAGGAGGATGTGGACAGGGTTGCGGCCGCTTTGTCCGGAGAACCGATTGACCTCCTGATCAACAATGCGGGCATCTATGGTCCGCGCGGATTGAAACCTCAGGAAATGGACTATGACGCCTGGGCAGAGGTGTTTCAGGTCAACACTCTCGCGCCATTTCGGGTATCCGCGGCCTTTACCCCGCATGTCTCTCTCAGCGATCAGCGTTTGATCATGAGCGTGACTTCCCGTCAGGGCTCCATCGAGCTCGCCGACGGCGGTCTCTATATCTACGGCTCATCGAAGGCTGCGCTGAACGCCGCCATGCGCCATCTGGCCGCCGATCTGCGCGGAGAGGGTGTGAGCGTAGTTGTCATGCACCCGGGATGGGTTCGTACGGACATGGGCCGGGACATGGCGCCGCTGACGGCGGAAGCAAGCGTGACAGGTATGCGCAATGTAATCGACGGCCTGACCCTTGAGGACACAGGGCGCTTTTTCAACTACGACGGTTCGGAAATCCCATGGTAGGCTCGCGATGCCTACAGTTCTGATCACTGGCGCCAATCGGGGGATTGGCCTTGAATTCGCCCGCCAGTATGCGGCGGAGGGCTGGACAGTTCATGGCTCGGCGCGCGACCCGGAGAATGCAACCGCCCTCAATGGCATCGGGGGCGTAACGGTTCACAGACTCGATGTGGGCGACGCAGCTCAAATTGCGGCTGTGGCGGTGACCCTTGCGGATGCAAAAATCGATCTGCTGATCAACAACGCAGGCGTCTCTGGCGCGGAGAATGCGGCGCTCGGTGAGATCGATTACGACACCTGGCTCGAAGTGTTGCGGATCAACGCCTTGGCGCCGCTTCGCGTGACTGAGGCGTTTTTGCCCCGTATGGCGCATGCACCGACCGGGCTAATTGTGTTCATGAGCAGCCGCGCCGGCTCTATCACCAGCAACATTGCTGGCAGTCGCTATCCTTATCGCACATCAAAGGCGGCGCTGAATGCTGTGGTCCGATCCCTGGCGCTCGACCTGCTGCCGCGCGGAATCAACTGTATCGCCATGCACCCGGGTTGGGCCCGCACGGACATGGGAGGCGCCGTGGCGCCGCTGGACCCGGAAGAAAGCGTGCGTTGCATGCGCGAACTGTTCAGGCGCGTAGAACCCCATGATACCGGGCATTTCTTCAACTATGACGGCCGTGAACTGGACTGGTAGACGGCTTTTGCCCGGGGTTTGAAAAATATTTACCAGTTTGCGCTAAGTCTGAGCGGAATCGCCGGACTGTCCGGTGCCGCATTTCGGCAGACGAGACACGCAGATGACCTTGAAACAAACACTCGCCGTCGCAGCAGGTGCTGCGACCACACTGACCTTCCTGACTGGCGCGGCCTATGCGGTCGCACCTAATTCCAGCCAACTGGAAAAGCGGCCCTGCAGATTCGATCAGGTCCGGCTGCGCAAAGTTGAGTGCTACTGGCTGGTGGCGCCGCTGCGTCGGGACGTTCAAACCGACAAGGTCGTCCGGATTCCGGTGACGGTTTTTCGGGCGCGTCAGACCAGAAAAGGCAAGCCCGTAAAGGTGGGCGAACCAGTCATCCTGATCTCGGGAGGCCCTGGCGGCAGGATCGGTGCTATCGCTGCAAACTATAAACACTGGCGCCGGGTGCTGAAGGTGGCCCGCTGGATCGGCGACCGGGATCTGATCCTGTTCGAGCAGCGCGGTGTCCCGTCGACCAAGCCGCAATTGCATTGCCTGGAGCAGCGCGATCTGCGCGGCAATCCCATCACCGAGGCGCGTTATGTAAAGGCGATGCTGGCCTGCCATTACCGGCTAATTCGTGGGCGGCAGATTGACCTGGCGGGATTTACCACCCAGGAAATCGTGTCCGACATGATCGACATTCGACGGCTGCTGCGAATCCCGAAATGGACCCTGTGGGGTGGATCCTATGGATCCCTGCTGGCCCTGGAAGCGCTGCGGCGTGACGACAGTGCAGTGCGGGCCGTGGTGATCAGCGGAATCTTGCCCCCCCACACAGCCCATAATCCCCTGTCGCGTCAGATTGAAGTTCGCGCGGTGAGGCGCATGATTGCCGCCTGCCGGGCGCAGAGGAAATGCGCCCGAGCCTTTCCTCAGTTGGAAAAACTGATGTTCCGCGCAATCAATCGGCTGCGCCGTTCGCCGATTCGGACTGCGGTCGTTGGCGCAGACCATCTGGGGGGGCATTTCTACGAAATCGACGACAAGATGCTGATGAATGCCATGTTCGGCATGCTCTACAGCCGGCGTTTGATCCGCTATATGCCAATGCTGTTCAAATCGACCCTTGGTGATGTCGACCGGAGGTATGTTGACTCACTCGCTGCGGGCGCCGATGCGAGCTACTACCGGTCGTCGTCCAGTCTCGCGCTGCTCTTTGCAGTTGATTGTAATGACCGCATCATCATTGGCGCTGAAGCGCCTGGCATGGCAATGGGCACGGGTCATCCAAGTGTCGTGCCGGTGAAGGTATCAGTCGGAAAACGGCTCCGGTTCTCCAAATTCTATCGGCCGTTTCAGGCGCATATGAAGCGTCGGCTCGATGTGGACCTGAAGCTGTGCCGCATCTGGCGCGCGACGGAGACATCCACTGTCAACCCGGAACCGGTACGCAGCAAAGTGCCGGTGCTGCTGATCAACGGCTATCTTGATCCGGTGACACCGCCAGAAAATGCCTATGAGGCTGCAAAATACTTGCCTAACAGTCATGTCTTCATTTTGCGCCATGCCTCCCATTCGGCGGAGCTCACCAAGTGCGGGGTCAAGATCAAGCGAGCCTTTATCCGTAATCCCGGGCGGCGGCCAAAGGCTGCGTGCATTGCCAAGATGAAGCCGATCAAATTCATCACCAAAGAAGGCCAGAAGTAGACTGCCTGGTCCCTGCCCGGCGCATTGCGGCCATACGGAGAGGACAGGCGCAGGCAGTTGACCGGACCACCGGCGCGGGGGATGTTGCCGATCCCCGTTGAGGCAGCAGACCGGGCCGCATGGATCTCTGGCACCTCGCACAAATGAACGTCGCAACCGCGCTCCATGATATGGAGGATTCGCGGATGGCCGGCTTTGTGGATCAACTCGAAGCAATCAACGATCTCGCAGATGTCAGTCCCGGCTTTATCTGGCGGCTGCAGGACGAGTCTGGCGATGCGACTTCCATCAACATATCAAGCGACCCGCGGCTTATCGTCAATCTGTCGGTCTGGCGCTCCATCGCGGATCTGTTCGCCTTCGTCTACAAGACTGCCCATGTAAATGTGATGGCGGGGCGGAGGGAATGGTTCCAGCCTGCCGATGCGGCCTATCAGGTGCTCTGGTGGATTCCCGCAAAAACTTTGCCAACACCGGAGGAAGGCTTGTTGCGCCTCCGGTGTTTGCGCGAAACCGGGCCGTCGGCCGAAGCATTCACCTTCAAAACGCCGTTCCCGCAGCCAGACGCAGAAAGCCCCCAGATGAAGCTTGCAGGCGTGCGATGACGGCCGCGACCATGGATGCTGCGGCGGCCTATCCGAACTACAAGCGCAACATCGGACTATTGTCGATTTGCTGGGCGTTGATGACCACCAGCATGATGATGGTGGTCAGCGTTACATCCAACGTCGGCCATATGCTGGCGCCAGCTGGTATGGAGCAGTTTCTGGCGCTGCCGGCGGCGCTGCAGTGGGGCGCCATGGCGTGCCTCACAATCCCGTTCTCTTTCCTGATGCGGCGTATCGGCCGGCGGAACGGGTTCTTCATCGGCGCCGCCTTGCTGATAGCCAGTGCCGGGCTGGCCGTGGTGGCAATCTATGAACGTTCGTTCTGGCTCTTTTGCGTCGGGTCGTTTGGTATCGGCGGCGCCCAGTCGATTGGCTGGTACTACAGGTTTGCGGCTGCAGAGATCGTGCCGGAATCCTTTCGCAGCCGCGCGATCTCCCTGACCCTCGCCGGCGGGGTGGCAGCGGCAATTCTAGGGCCTACCCTGGCGGACTATTCCCGCGGTGCGCTGACGCCGGTGCTGTACGCCGGCTCGTTCGCCGCGATTATGGGCGTGCAGAGCATCACCATGATCGTGCTGATGCTGGTCCGTATCCCACGGCCACCTGCGGAAGACCTCACCGGCGGGCGGCCTCTGTCAGTGATAGCCCGCCAACCCAAATTCCTTGTCGCAGTTGGCGGCGGTGTCGTGGGCTACGGCGTCATGGTGATGATGATGTCCGTAGTCCCTCTTGCTATGCAGATGTGCGGCCACAGCTTCGGCGACGCCACGTCAGTCATCCAGTGGCATGTCCTGGGAATGTATATTCCGGCTTTCTTCACCGGACATTTGATCCGCAAATTCGGCGCACCCCCGATAATGCTCTTGGGTGGAGTGGCCAACATCGCCGCACTCGTCACGGCTGCGTCGGGTATTGCGCTGATCAATTTCTACGTTGCGTTGGCGCTGGTCGGTGTCGGTTGGAACTTCCTTTACACGGGGGCGACTTCGCTGCTGACCGAAACCTACACCACGGCCGAGCGGGCGAAGGCGCAGGGGCTTAACGAGTTCCTGGTCTTCACTTTTGTCGGCATGGCCACATTGTTTTCCGGCTTTACGCTCAAGACCTGGGGATGGAGCGAGGTGAACCTCGCCGCGCTGCCGCTGATCGTCCTCGTTGTCGCCGGCGCGGCGTGGGCGTCATTCCGCAAACGGCGCCCGGTGAGCAGTGGCTAGTTGGCGATGTGCTAACCTGTCTCAGTATGTGCTAATTGAGCGTGTCCGGCTGCCTGACTAAAACCATGGGGCAAGCCAATTCGGGGAGCCTTCTGTGGCGGTCATCAAGAGCAACCTCAACACGCGAACGGACGATTTCAAGGCCAACATGGCCGCCAATCTCGCCCTTCGCGACGACCTTCGCACCAAGATCGATCAGATCAGACTGGGCGGACCAGAACGGCACCGCAAGCGCCACGAGGAGCGCGGCAAGCTGCTGGTGCGGGACCGCATCCGTCTGCTGGTGGATCCAGGCGCGCCGTTCATGGAACTCAGCCAACTCGCTGCTTACGGCATGTATGACGGCGAAGTTGCATCTGCGGGCATCGTCACCGGCATTGGCCGGATCAGCGGGCGCGAGTGCATCATTGTCGCCAACGACGCGACGGTGAAGGGCGGCTCCTACCACCCGATGACGGTAAAAAAACATGTGCGGGCCCAGGAAATTGCCCAGCAAAACCGGCTGCCTTGCGTCTATCTGGTGGACTCTGGCGGCGGCAACCTACCCACCCAGGAAAACGTCTTTCCCGACCGGGACCATTTTGGCCGGATCTTCTACAACCAGGCCAACATGTCCGCCATGGGCATTCCACAGATCGCCGTGGTCATGGGCTCCAGTACCGCAGGCGGCGCCTATCAGCCGGCCATGAGCGACCAGGCCATCATCGTCAAGGAACAGGGCTACATCTATCTGGGCGGTCCGCCGCTGGTGAAAGCGGCATTGGGTGAGGTGGTCTCAGACGAAGACCTGGGTGGTGCTGATCTGCATTCCCGCGAGTCGGGCGTTACCGACTACTACGCGATGAATGACGCCCACGCACTGGCGCTGGCGCGTCGGCTGGTGGCAGACCTGAACCACCGCAAGGAAATTTCGTTGGATGTGGCCAAGCCGCAGCCACCAGCTTACGATCCGGAAGAAATCTACGGGCTGATCCCGACGGACGTTAAGAAGCCTTTGCCGGCGCGCGAAGTGATTGCCCGCCTTGTGGATGGCAGCGACTTCCATGAATTTAAACAACTGTATGGCACGACCCTGATTTGCGGGTTCGCCCGAATCTGGGGGTATCCTGTCGGCATCGTCGCCAATGACGGCATTCTGTTTTCTGAGTCAGCGCTCAAGGGCGCGCATTTCATTGAGCTTTGCGGTCAGCGCGGCATTCCGCTGATCTTCCTGCAGAATATTGCGGGCTTCATGGTTGGTCAGAAATATGAAGCCGGCGGTATCGCCAAGGATGGCGCGAAACTGGTGACCGCGGTGGCCACGGTGAAAGTGCCGAAATTCACCCTCCTGATGGGCGGTTCTTATGGTGCCGGCAACTATGGCATGTGCGGACGGGCCTACAGCCCGCGGTTCCTGTGGATGTGGCCGAATGCGCGCATCTCCATCATGGGCGGAGAACAGGCGGCGAGTGTTTTGGCCACGATCCGGCGAGACACGATTGAGGGTAGGGGTGAAATCTGGACGGCTGAAGACGAAGAAGCCTTCAAGCAACCCATCCGTGAGCAATATGAGGTGGAAGGGCATCCCTACTATGCCTCCGCCCGAATGTGGGATGACGGCGTAATTGATCCCGCCGACACTCGGACCGTCCTAGGGCTGGCCATCTCCGCCTCCCTGAACGCGCCCATCGAGCCGACGAAGTTCGGCGTTTTCCGGATGTAGGCGGAGAGAGAGCCATGAGCGAAAAAACCGTCCTCTGTGAAATCGATGCCCGGGGTGTCGCACGGCTAACCCTGAACCGGCCCGACGTGCGCAACGCCATGAACGAGGTGCTGATCGCAGAGCTGATCGAGACATTGGAGCAGGTGGTCGCGGATAGCAGCGCACGGTTCATGGTCCTGACCGGCAACGGCAAAGGCTTCTGCGCCGGTGGCGATCTGAACTGGATGCGCCGGACCGCGGACTATGATTTCCAGGAGAACTACGACGACGCCTTGCGGCTTGGCCGGCTGATGCGGCTGCTGTTTGAAATGCCGAAGCCGACCGTTGCTTTGGTGAATGGCGCGGCATTCGGCGGTGGTATGGGGTTGGTCGCTGGCTGCGATATCGCCATCGCCGCGGAAGAGGCAAAATTTTCTCTGTCGGAAGTCAAGCTCGGCCTGATTCCGGCGACCATTGCGCCCTATGTGGTCCGGGCCATGGGCGAGCGGAATTCGCGCCGCTTTTTCATGTCCGCCGAAATCTTCGGCGGCGCGGAAGCCTATGAAATGGGGTTCGTCCACAAGGTAGTGCCCGGCGCTGAGTTGGCAGCGGCCGGTGAGGCAATGATCGACCAGCTTCTGGTGGGCGGCCCCATGGCCCAGGCCGCGGCAAAGGAGATGGTCTTCCGCTGCGCCGAGACGCCGATTGGCGATGAAATCGAAGAATGGACCTCGCGGCGCATCGCAGAGGTCCGTGCGACCGATGAAGGCAAGGAAGGCGCCTCTGCTTTCCTTGAAAAGCGAAAGCCGCGTTGGGCGCCGTGAGGTCAATCCATGACAGTGGTCCGAAAGCCGTGGCTGACTGGCGTCTTGTTGACGGCGAGCTTCACAGGTTTGCTGGCAATCGCTATTTCGGAGGACGGATATCTCTTCTCCGGGGTCAGTTGGCTGATCATTGTGGCAGCCTCCGGCGCGGTTTATTGGATGTTCCCACGCAGCCGGTATTTCGCCTTGTCGCTGGCAAACTTTATCGGCGTCTACGCCTGCATCTACCGGTTCCTCATCGAGACGAACTTTACCAACGCCGCGCAAGGCTATCTGCTGCCCGGTTTCATGATGCCAGTGGTCTTCTTCGTCGCCGGCACCTGGCTGCGGCGCAAAAAGGTGCGTCGGGACATGTTGCGCGGCGAGGACTATTACGAAAAACACTTCTTCACCATCTTCTACTGGCTGGCGCCGATGTTTGCGATCGCGGCGGCCACCTTCATTCTCCCCGGCATGACGCTTGGCCCGGACGACTTGGGCATCGTGTTGGTCGTGGCGATGGGGGCGATTGGCGTCATTATCTTCGCCATATCCGAGAATGTGGCGGCATTTCTGATCGAGACCGGCCTGCTGTTCGAGACCTTCTTTCAGCAGATCGAGCGGCTTGTGGTTCCGGCTTTCGCCTTTGTCACGTTCTATTCGTTGAATGTGATGATCTTTGCGGCCATTTACCGGATCGTCGACCGTATGACCGTAGCCGCGCAGTTCCATGTGAATACAAAGGCGATCGAAATCAGCTTCTCCGACGCCGTCTATCTGTCGATCATGACCCTCAGTACGGTGGGCTATGGCGACATTGTTCCGGCCACCGGTCTCGTGCGGGTGGTCGCTGCCTTTCAAGTTATGAGCGGCGTTCTGCTGTTGTTATTCGGGTTCAACGAAATTCTGCGCTATTCGCGGGAACATTCGGGCAAAGGTCCAGCCCGGGGGGATCGGTAAATGTTTGACAAGATCCTCATTGCCAATCGGGGCGAAATCGCCTGCCGTGTCATGCGCACTGCGCGCCGGCTGGGCATTGGATGTGTTGCTGTCTACTCGGACGCAGACGCAGATTCCATGCATGTCGCAATGGCCGATGAGGCCATTCGCATTGGCCCGGCGCCAGCGGCGGAAAGTTACCTGCGGATAGACGCGGTCATTGACGCGATCCAGTCGAGCGGTGCGGCTGCCGTCCATCCAGGCTACGGATTCCTGTCCGAGAATGCGGACTTCGCTGATGCATGTGCACGCGAGGGGATTGTCTTCGTCGGCCCCGGCGCGGAGACAATTCGCCAGTTTGGCTCCAAAAGCACGGCCAAGCAGTTGATGGAAGATGCTGGCGTGCCCGTAGTGCCCGGCTATCACGACGAGGTCCAGAGCGTCGCCGTCTTGCGGGAGGCGGCAGCCGACACCGGATATCCCATTCTGATCAAAGCAGTCGCCGGCGGTGGCGGCAAAGGCATGCGGCGGGTCGACCGGCCGGAGGACTTTGAGACCGCTCTTGCGGGCGCCCAGCGGGAGGGCGCTGCGTCGTTTGGCAACGACCAGGTGCTGATCGAGAAGTTCGTCCTGCGGCCCCGGCATATCGAGGTTCAGGTCTTTGGCGATTCCTACGGCAATGTTGTGCATCTCTTTGACCGCGATTGCTCGGTTCAGCGCCGTCATCAAAAGGTCATAGAAGAAGCGCCGGCGCCGGGGCTCAAGGACGAAGTGCGTCAGGCCATTGGCGCGGCCGCCGTACAGGCGGCGAAGGCGGTCAAATACGTCAATGCCGGCACCGTGGAGTTCATCTCCAGCGGTGGCGAGGATTTCTATTTCATGGAGGTGAACACCCGCCTCCAGGTTGAGCATCCGGTGACAGAATTGGTGACAGGCTACGATCTGGTGGACTGGCAATTGCGAATTGCCGCCGGCGAGACCTTGCCGGTGAGCCAGGATGAGGTGGCGGTTTCCGGTCATGCCCTGGAAGCGCGTATCTACGCGGAAGACCCGGCCAACAATTTCCTGCCCTCCACCGGCCGGCTGACCCATGTGCGTTGGCCAGCGGCAGACGACAGTGATTCGGTGCGCATTGATACCGGCGTCCGGGATGGCGACGCGGTCAGCCCCTTCTACGACCCGATGATCTGCAAGCTTGTTGTCTGGGGCAATGATCGCGACGCCGCCCTCCGCCGCATGCGCCAGGCGCTGTCTGATCTGGAGATTGCCGGGCCGGCGACGAACAGCGATTTTCTTGGCCGGGTGGTTGCCCACGAAGCCTTTGCCAACGGCGGTTTCGATACCGGCTTTATCGAGACCTACAGCGACGACGTGCTGCCGGCGCCGGGGGCGACGCCAGATGATGGCGTCGCCTGTTTTGTGCTGGCGGAAGAAGCGGGGCGGTTCCAGCAGAATGCAGTTCCCGACCCGTCCCGGGATCCGTATTCGCCCTGGAACCAGACCAATGGCTGGCGGCTCAACTATCACACCTATCGTTATGTCGAGTTCGAGGATGCAGCCGGTCCACGGACCGTCAAGCTCCACTACCGTGCAGATGGCTACGCGGTGGAGATTGGCGGTCGCATGATCGACGCCCAAGTACAGCCTGCGGGAGACGGCGCGCTCGATGTTCGGCTCGACGGTCGCCGCCTGTCCGCGCGGGTGGTTGCAGACGGTGCAAAGCGCGCCATCTTCCTTGGCGGATTGCGATACGACCTAGCCTTGCTTGATCCTTTGGTCGATGTTGACGACGCTGGCGGCAGCGATGATCGCCTGACCGCGCCCATGTCCGGCAAGGTCATCAAGGTCAGTGTGGAAAACGGTGCGGCGGTGACCCGTGGCACGCCGCTGCTGATCCTGGAAGCCATGAAGATGGAACACACCATCGCCGCACCTGCCGACGGCACCGTCACTCAGCTGCTCTATCGTGTAGGCGACCAGGTGGACGAAGGCGCCAAGCTGGTCGAGTTCGAGCCTGAAGAGGAGGCGGAAGCATGAGCATGCCATCTGACGTCACCCTTATCGAAGTCGGCGCCCGCGACGGGCTGCAGAACGAGCCGAAGGCCGTTTCCGCCAACATCAAGATCGAACTGATCGAGAAGCTGGCCGCCGCCGGCCTGTCCGTGATCGAAGCCGGCGCGTTCGTGTCGCCCAAATGGGTGCCGCAGATGGCCGACTCAGAAGAGGTGCTGGCCGGTCTCACGGCCCATCCAGGCGTCAGCTATCCGGTGCTGGTGCCCAACCTGCAGGGCCTGTCCCGGGCCGTCGCCGCCGGTGCGCGCGACGTCGGCGTCTTCATATCGGCATCCGAAAGCTTTTCGCAGAAGAACACCAATTGCTCCATCGCCGAGAGCATCGAACGCTTCACGCCCGTGGTGGCGGAGGCCAAGGCCCAGGGGCTGGGCGTGCGTGGCTATGTCTCCGTGGTCCTCGGCTGCCCCTATGAGGGCGATGTGGACCCGGGATACGTCGCCGAACTCTCCGGTGTGCTGCACCGGATGGGCTGCGACGCAATCTCCCTCGGCGACACGGTGGGCGTCGGTACCCCGGCCAAGGCCGGCGCGTTGATCGATCGGGTCGCGGAAGATGTACCGCTCGGCATCATCGGCATTCATTTCCACGACACCTATGGCCAGGCTTTGGCCAACTCGCTCGCCTGCCTTGAGCGGGGCGTCACGGTCATCGACTCCTCTGTCGCCGGGCTCGGCGGCTGCCCCTATGCGCCCGGTGCTGCAGGCAATGTGGCGACGGAAGATGTGCTCTACATGCTGGACGGTCTGGGCGTGAAGACCGGGGTGGATATGGACAAGCTGATGGATGCGGGCCAGTTCATCTCCGACTACCTGGGCCGGCCGCCAGTTTCAAAGGTGGCCCAGGCGTTGTCTGCCAAGCGCGCGGCCTGATTTATCCTCCTGTTTCGCAGAATTGACCGGGGCAATTTCCGCCTGATGGTTGCCCGGCAGGCCAAAGTGCCTAGTCTCTTCCCATGACCATTCACCTTCTCAAAATGAGCGTCGGCACTGTTACCGTCGAGACGCTGGAAGCCTGGCAGGCCCGCCGCCAGGCCGAGCATGGCATGGTCTGGCATCTCACCCGCCATACGCCGCGCCGTCGCGACGAGGTTCTGGATGGCGGCTCGATCTACTGGATCTTCAACGGCGCGATCCGGGCCCGGAACCGGATTATCGACATCGACCAGGCCGAGAACCAGGACGGCGAGACCCGATGCCGTCTGGTGCTGGAGCCGAAACTGGTACGGACCGAAGCCCAACCCCGCCGCGCCCACCAAGGCTGGCGCTATTTCGAGATGGCCGATGCGCCCCACGATGCCGCAACGCGCCGCCGGGTCCGTGGGCAACCACCGCCGGAGATGGCCGAAGAGCTCAGGTCTCTTGGCCTGCTATGATTGCCCTCGGCCTTTCGGATTGACCGTTCTGGATGTCTCTGCCGGTCGCAGTGACAGGATTTCCGCCCCTTCTGCTTCCCGCCGGCCATGGCCGCAGCGCGCCACCCGTACGAGGATACGCGCGACGGCGGCAGGGTCTGTGTTGCGCCAGACGAACATGGTCTAACGCCAGCCTGCACGGTCGGCGATACGTGAGGCTTCCTTCTGATGCTTTGCCAGCGTCGCCAGGTTCAGCCTGTCGGCCTTGAATTCGCCGAACTGGCGCAACACCGGGTGCACCGGAATGCCGGCCTTGACCGGATATTCATAGACCCGGTTGGCATAGAGCCGCTGGGCTTCTTCGCCAGAGAGCCATTCCAGCAGCTTCAGGGCGCTGGCGACATTCTTGGCGTATTTTGTGATGCCGGCGCCGCTGACATTCACGTGGGCGCCGCGGCTTTTCTGGTTGGGCCAGAAGATGCGCGTGCGCGCCGCGGCCGTGCGGTCCCGTTCCGATTTCGATTTGGCCAGCCCGGCCAGATAGTAGGTGTTGGCGATGGCGATGTCGCACTGGCCGGCGGCCAGGGCGCGGATCTGGTCGCGGTCGCCGCCGGCGGGCTTGCGGGCGAAATTCTTGACGAAGCTGTCTGCCCAGGCCTGAGCCTTTGCTTTTCCAATGTGGGCGACGATCGAGGAGATCAGCGACAGATTGTAGACATTGGAGGAGGAGCGGATGCAGATGCGCCCGCGCCACTTCTTGTCGGCCAGCCCTTCATAGCTGCCGAGGTCTGATGGCTTGACCTTGGCCGGGTTGTACATGATGGGCCGCGCGCGGATGGTCAGGCCAAACCAGTATCCCTCGGGGTGGCGGTACTGCGCCGGGATGTTCTTGTCCAGCACGGCGGATTTAACGCTGCGGAGGAGGCCGGCCTGCTGCACCTTGATCAGACGGGCAGCGTCGGTCGTCAGCACCATGTCGGCGGGGGTGTTGCGGCCCTCTGCCTTCAGGCGGCTGATCATGCCCCGTTTCATGTAGACCACATTGACCCGGATGCCGGTTCGCTTGGTGAAGGCATTCAGGATTGGCTTCATCAGCACCCCCTGGCGGCGGGAGTAGATGTTGATCTCGGCTGCCGCGGCCACGTTGGCTGCAAGGTCGGCGGCGGTGAGCCCGGCGAGGCAGGCCGCCGTGGCGGCGAGGGTGGTGAGACGGGTCATGGTGTCGGTCCGGTCAACTTGTTATTGCGAATGATTAGCATTTGCATATTCAACCGATGCGCAACCTAGTTGCAAGTTATTCTTAACTAGAGTCCTGGCTGCGATTGTCGCAGGCGGCATTGCTCTGAATCATGCGCTGCCTTGAAAGCGCTCTTCCGCAAGCCTGTCGGCGATTTCACCGGTGGGTGTGTCCAGGTCGTCTGCGCGGTGGAAAATCTCCAAGAGTGTGTCGTCGATTCGATCCAGTTTCTGCCGCGCCTCATCCATGCCGAAGCCCACCGCAAAGCGCGCGACGTCGATCAGTCCGCCAGCATTGATCACATAGTCTGGCGCGTAGAGGATGCCGCGCCGGCGCAGCTCGATGCCATGCCGTTCGTCGCCCAGCACGTTATTGGCGGAGCCTGCGATCACTGGCACGTTGAGCCGGGGCAGGGTGACGTCGTTGACCACGGCGCCAAGCGCGCAGGGCGCAAAGACATCTGCCTCCACATCATAGATGTCATCGGGCGCGACCACGGTGGCGCCGAAAGTGGCTTCCGCCTTTTTGAGCGCGTCCTGATTGATGTCGGTGACCGTCAGCCGCGCGCCGGCTTCGTGCAGGTATTCGCAGAGATACCAGCCCACGTGGCCGATTCCCTGTACAGCCACATGCAGGCCGTCAACATCGTCACGTCCCAGCTTGTGCCGCACGGCGGCCTTGAGACCGATGAAAACCCCGTGGGCGGTGGAATTGGAAGGGTCGCCTGCGCCCCCGGTGACGCCCACGACATGGTCAGTGACAGTCTTGATTGCGTCCATGTCCGCGACGGAGCTGCCCACATCCTCAGCTGTGATATAGCGGCGGCCCAGATGATCCACATGCCGGCCGAAGGCTTTCATCATCGCTTCGGTCTTCTGGGTCTTCGAATCGGCAATGATCACAGCCTTGCCACCGCCCAGCGGCAGACCCGCCACTGCGGCCTTGTAGGTCATCCCCCGGGACAGGCGGAGGACGTCGGTCAGCGCCTCGTCTTCCGTCCGAAATGGCCAGATGCGGCAGCCACCGAGCGACGGACCCAGGTTGGTGTTGTGAATGGCGATAATCGCATGCAAGCCCGTCTCCGCGTCGCGGCAGAACACCACTTGCTCGTGGTCGTTATATTCTTCGTGGTCAAATAACGGCATGGGCTTGTCCTGGCGGTCTGGCTGTGGTTTGTCTCGGCATCTGGCCCGTCATGTGGTCGTCAGGGTGGGCGTTGTCACCCCTATTCACGTGTTTGTGCTGCCGATCTCTGGCCGCATTCGTCCTGCATGATGCCACCATGATATAAGCGATGGACCCGGCAGCCAAACCAGCGATTTTGGCGGTCAATCTTTGGTGTGCGATGGAATTTCTGCAGGGCATAGACGTTTGGATCCGCCTTTTGGTGATCGGCATGCTGGCCGGCTGGCTTGCGTCGTTGATGCTGCGCGAACGCCGGCGCAGCATCCTTGGCTATCTCATCGTCGGCGTGGTCGGTTCCTTCGTGGGCTACTACATCTTTGTTCTGGTCATCGGCGGCCAGCCCCACGACATCGTCGCCCACCTGATCGCGGCGCTCGCGGGCGCCCTCGTGCTGATCGCCGGCCTGCGCCTGTTCAGGCGACGGTAGCGCTGCGCGTCCAAAGTATTTTCAAATGTTGCGATATGTTGCCCTTTGTTGCGATTGGGCGGGGCGATGTTGCCTTTTTCGTTGATGATGTTGCTGTGTCGCTTCGGTTTGCCAGAACTTTCCAGGATGTGGGGGAATGTGGGGTTCTGCCTACCAATTCCCAATCTAGATTTAGGTAATAAATCCTGAAATTCAAGCGCTTAGGCGGCATCTCCTTCCAGCTTCGCGACCTCCTGATCTCTCAAATCTTTTCGCCGGATCTTGCCGGTGGCGGTCAGTGGCATCTCCTCGACGAATTCGATCAGGCGCGGGTATTCGTGGGCGGAGAGGCGCGCTTTCACATATTCCTGCACCTCTGCCATCAGGTCGTTGTCCGGTGTATGGCCCGCGGCAGGCACGATGAACGCTTTGACGATTTCTGTGCGGGTGGGGTCGGGAACGCCCACGGCGGCGGCCAGCGCCACCGCCGGATGCTTCATCAGGCATTCCTCAATCTCGCCAGGACCAATTCGGTAGCCGGCGCTGGTGATGACGTCGTCGTCCCGGCCCAGGAACCAGAGATAGCCCTGGTCGTCCTGGCGGCCCAGGTCGCCGGAGAGGAACCAGTCCCCGATATGCTTGTCTTTCGTCGCCTGCTCATTCTGCCAGTAGCCGAGCATCTGGATGGGGTCGGGCGTCTTGAAGGCGATATTGCCGGTTTCGCCCGCGGGCAGCAGATTGCCGCTGTCATCGATGATCCCAACGGTGTGGCCGGGGCAGGCCTTGCCCATGGAGCCGGGGATCACGTCCATCACGGGGGGGCAGTTGCCCGCCATCAGGTTGAACTCGGTCTGGCCATAGCCCTCTGAAATGACGATCCCCAGTGTCTCATAACCCCAGTGCAGCAAATCTTCGCCCATGGTTTCGCCCCCACTGAACATGGCGCGGAGGGTGGTGCCATAGCGCGCACGGGCGTCTGGTACCTGACGCATCATCTTCAGCGCCGTCGGCGGGATGAATGAGGTTTTCACCTTGTAATTTGCCATCATGGCAAAGGCTTCTTCCGGGTCGAACTTGCGCGCACGATAGGCCAGTACCGGTTGGCCGTAGCACCAGGCCGGCATCAGGTTGTCCATCAGGCCGCCCATCCAGGCCCAGTCCGCCGGAGTCCAGGCCAGATCGCCCTGTTGCGGATAAGGGTAGAGATAGAATTCCATGGACGGCATGTGCGCCTGGTGCAGCCGGTGGGCGTGCAGGGCGCCTTTCGGCTGGCCGGTTGTGCCGGAGGTGTAGACCAGCAGGCACGGGTCGTTGGCGGCCGTGTCCTTGTTCTCGTAGCTGTCCGAGGCTTTTTCGATCTCACCCCAGAAGGTGAGGTCTGCGCCGTCGCCCACGTCTCCGTTTGCGGGTTCCATATCCGTAATGAAGATGTGTTTGAGGTCCGGCAGCCGGTCGCGGATGCCGATGATCTTGGGCAGGTTTTCGGTGTTGGTGACCAGCGCCTTGGCGCCGCTGTTGGCAAGGCGGTATTCCAGCGCCTCTTCGCCCATCAGCGTGAATAGCGGCAGCGAGATCGCCGCCATCTTCCACGCGGCCACATGGGTGATGCCAGCTTCCGGACATTGGGGAAGCAAGATCGCCACCCGGTCGCCCTCTGCGACGCCATGGCCTTCCAGCGCATTGGCCAGGCTGTTGGCGGCTTTCTGCATGTGGCCGAAGGTCATGCGCCGTTCGCGCCCGGCCTCGTCGAAATAGATCAGCGCAATCTTGCCGCTGGCCGCGTGCCGGTCGCAGACATCGTAGGCGGCATTGGCGCGCTCCGGCAGGTTCCAGGAAAATCCCTGATAAAGCGCGTCGTAGCTGTCGGCCTGTTTCAAAATCATGGACGGGTCCTGGCTCCCTTGAAGCCCGATGGGCTCACTTAAAGTTGACTGGCCGTTGCTTGTATTCGCGCCATTGATGACCGAGGTTTTGCCTTGAGCGCAAGGAGATGTGAAGCATGTTCGCAATCACAAAGCGGCCGCGGGCCTTGCTGCCCTGGTCGGCCGGTCTGACCGCAATTACAGTTTTATCAATTTTGACTGCTGCTGTTGCCGGCAGCGCTGGCGCCCAAGACAAAAATCCGGACAAGAAGTCAGGCAAGAATTCGGGCAAAGATCCCCGTGTCGGGTCGTGGAAACACGAGTGGCCCAAGACGGATTTTTCCAAGGTCGCCGTGGCACTCGGGGAAATTCGGAACGTCATCCGCAAGGACGGCATTCCGGCAATTACCGAGCCTAGATTTATTACGGCGCTGGCCGCCGCCGCGCACCTGTCGCCGAAAGAGCCCGTGGTCTCCCTCGTCATCAACGGTGACGCGCGGGCCTATCCGCTGCGCATCCTCACCTGGCACGAGATTGCCAATGACAAGGTTGGCGGCACGCCGGTGGCGGTGACCTATTGCCCGCTCTGCAACTCCGCCATTGTTTTTGACCGGCGGGTCGGCGGACGCGTGCTGACCTTTGCGGTCAGTGGCAAACTGCGCAAGTCGGACATGGTCATGTACGACCGGGAGACCCAGAGCTGGTGGCAGCAGTTTGAGGGCCTTAGCCTGGTCGGCGCCATGGCCGGCAAAAAGCTGAAAATGTTGCCCATGCGGATGGAAAGTTTCGAGCGGTTCCGCAAACGCTTCCCCGCTGGCAAGGTGCTCGCGCCTCCCGGGGAACGCCGTCCCTATGGCCGCAATCCCTACGTGAAATATGACAGCAGCAGCCGGCCCTTTCTCTATTCCGGCGCCATGCCGCCCGGCGTGCCGCCGCTGGAACGTGTTGTGGTGATCGGCACGCAGGCCTGGACATTCTCGCTCCTCAAAAAGAAAAGGCGCATTGAGGTGGATGGGCTGGTCATTACTTGGGAGCCCGGTCAAAACTCGGCGCTCGACAGCAGCCAGATTTCCGACGGCCGGGATGTGGGCAACGTGGTGGTGCAGCGGCGGGGCAAAGACGGCAAGATGATGGACGCCGTGCACGATGTCAGCTTCGCCTTCGCCTTCCATGCCTTCTACCCCAAGGGTGTGATTCACAAATAGCCGCGTTGCGCCGGG
>JAJFFJ010000073.1 GCA_021776685.1 Alphaproteobacteria bacterium | reverse complement strand
GAACTGGCGAAAATTGCGCAGAATTGCGTCCATGGTCTAGGCCTTTGGTTCCGGCACGCCATGCTGGCGGCAGGCGGCGGTGACGGTGTTGGCCAGCAGGCAGGCAATGGTCATGGGGCCAACGCCGCCCGGCACTGGCGTGATGGCTCCGGCCACCTTGACCGCGCTGTCGAAATCTACGTCGCCCACCAACCGCATCTTGGACGGATCGTTGTCCGGATTCTTGGCAGGCCGGTCTTCCGGCACGCGGTTGATGCCCACATCGATGACCGTGGCGCCAGGCTTGACCCAGTCGCCCGGCACCATGCGCTCGCGCCCAACGGCGGCGACCAGAATGTCGGCGCGGCGGCATTCGTCCGCGAGATCCGCGGTGCGGGAATGGGCGATGGTCACAGTGCAATTCTCACCCAGCAGAAGTTGCGCCATGGGTTTGCCGACAATGTTGGACCGGCCCAGAACCAGCGCCCGCTTGCCGGACAGATCGCCCAGAGTCTCCTTCAGCATCATCAGGCAGCCGCGCGGGGTGCAGGGTACCAGCGCATCGCCGCCGGTCGCCAGCCGGCCGGCGTTGATGACGTGAAATCCGTCCACGTCCTTGGCCGGGTCGATTGTGTCCAGCACGGCGGCTTCGTTGATCTGATCCGGCAACGGCAACTGCACCAGAATGCCGTGAACGGCTGGGTCGGCGTTAAGCTGCGCCACTAGCGCCAGCAGGTCCGCCTCGCTGGTGTCCGCGGGCAGCTTGTGCTCGAAGGACGCCATGCCGGATTCCGCGGTCGCCTTGCCCTTGTTGCGTACATAGACCTCGCTGGCAGGGTCTTCACCCACCAGCACCACGGCGAGGCCCGGGGTCAGGCCATGCTGGTTCTTCAGGGCTGCCACCTGCTGCCCCACGGTTTCCCGCACCCTCGCGGCAAAGGCCTTGCCATCAATGATCGTCGCGTCCGTCATGCTTCTGTCGTGTCCTTGGTTATGTCTTTTGCCAGCCGATCCATCAGCTCCCTGTCGCCCCCGCGGATCAGCAACAGCTTGTTCCGGCCGGTCGAACTGGCGATCACCTCCATACCTGATTTCGGCACCCGCCATGCCTTCGCCAGCAGCTTGATCACTGCCGCATTAGCCTTGCCTGCTTCCGGCGCTGCGGTCACCGAGACTTTGAGCCGCGGGCCGTCCGTACTGGCTCCCACCCCGGTGATGGCGTTACGGCTGGTGCGCGGCGTTACCCGCAGGGCCAGGCGCAGTCCATCCGACGCCAGGGTGAATGGCATGGCTCAGACGGCGCAGGCCGCCGGATAGGCATATTCCGCCAACAGCAGCCGCAGAAAAATCAGGACCAGGAAAACCACCAAGGGCGAAAAATCCATCGCCCCGGTACCGCCAAACAGGCGCACCAGGAACCGGCGGATCGGGCGCAGGATGGGCTCGGTGACCGCCTGCAATCCCTCATAGACCGTGTTGACGAAGCGGTTGTAGGGGTTGACCACACCGAAGGCCATCAACAGGCCGATCACCACATAGATGATCAGGATCCAGCCGTAGATTTCGAGGATCAGGTCGACAATTGTAACGACCGAACACATGCGCGAATTCCATCAGGACAGATGCGGCGGCGACCGCGAGGCAGGTTGAGGGCGACCCTATCCGCGGGGATTTCCGCTTGCAAGGCGGGGTTTTGACACCCCGCACGCACCTAGCCGCGGACCCGGAAGGCGCTTAACCCTGCGGCAGCGCACCGCTTGACAGGCCAGGGGACCGGCAGCAATATCCCGCCTCCCAAGCGGGCAGCGCCTGCCGGGATACGTGTATTGTGGGGCCGTAGCTCAGTTGGGAGAGCGTCGCGTTCGCAATGCGAAGGTCAGGGGTTCAACTCCCCTCGGCTCCACCATTTCTCCCTAACTTTTTGCGGCCGAACATTTGAGCACGTGTTTGATGATCACGGCGCGCCCCTCTTTGCTCGGGCGGGTACCGCCCTTGGTAAATGCCGTGAACAGTTTCTTGTCGGCGTCGGAAATCTTGGCCGACCCCGTGACGGCGTCGTAGATGCAGCCGCAGTAGGTCGGTGTGTCGACTTTGGTCGACGGCGCCTTTTTTAGCCGCTCGACGCACGACTTCACATAAGCCGCCTTACCCGCCCTCCCGGCATCGTCGTCGCCGCAGGCCGCGAGCGCACCAAGGCAGAGCCCGCCTATAGCGGCGCGGCTAAACAGTTTAAGCATCTGATATCTCCCCAACGTCCCAAGCTCATCGGCGCCATGCTAGTGGATCAGGAATGCGCTATCGCGTGCCCATCCGCCGCCGCGCAGGCTACAGTTCCAAGTGCAAGTCAGCCTTTTTTTGCTGTCTGAGCAGGCGGACGTGAATTTCGCGCTTGATGATCTTGCTGCCGGCGCGGTGCACCTGCACCAACGCCGAAATCAGCCGCGCGTCCCAGACCTACCAGGCACCCTATCAGGCGAAGAACGAGCGGGCCAGCACCACCGCCATCAGCACCGGCGCCCCGACACGCAATGACCATATCCAAAGGTTTGCGGTGATCCCGTCCCCTAGATTGGCCTGCGCAATCGCGTCCGGGCGATTCCAGCGCCACCCAACAAAAAGGGCGATCATTATCGCGCCGGTCGGCAGAAAGAAATTCGACACGACGTAGTCGACATTGTCGAGTATCTGATGATCGCGCCACTTTATGTTCTTAAGAAGCCCGTAGCTCATGGCCGACGGCAGGCCGAGCAGGAAGGCGATCGCGCCTGTCCATACTGTTGCCGGCCAACGGCGCAAGCCAAAGCGGTGCATCAGGTAGGCGACCGGGACCTCGAGCAGGGAGACCATCGAAGTCACCGCCGCGGCGACCAGCAAGCCGAAGAATATGGTTCCGACGATCTTGCCGGCAGGCATGGCAAGGAAGATTTGCGGCAATGTGATGAAGACAAGTTCTGCGCCGGCTTTCGGGTCGAGACCATGCGCAAACACCGCCGGAAAGATGAGCAGCCCTGCAAGAATTGCAATCAGGATGTCGCCGGCGATGATCATGATAGCCATGGTCGGAAGCCGAAAGGACTTGGGCAGATAGCTTCCGTAAGTGATGAACACGGCCATACCGACGCCGAGGGAGAAAAATGCCTGGCCCATGGCCGCCAGATAGATATCTGGCCGCAGAAGAAGCTCCCAGCGCGGCGTGAACAGAAAGGCGACGCCTTTGCTGCTGCCGGCCTGAAGCAGGCTGTAGACCGCGAGCCCGGCCATGATGAGGGCCAGGGCCGGCATGAGAATTCGATTCAGGCGCTCGATACCACGTTGCACGCCGCCAACCACAACCAGCATGGTGACAGCTAATACCGTCGCCTGCCAAATGATCGGTTCCCCAGGATTGGCGACAAACCGTTGGAAATATCCCCCAGCGTCCGCCGATGCGGCCTGCCATAGCACTCCGGTCCCGGCCCCTGCGAAATACTTCAACGCCCATCCCGAAATCACGGCATAGAAAGTGAGGACGAGAAATGACGCCGCCACCCCAATTAGCCCGGGAGCGGCCCACCCGCTGCGCGGCGCGATGGAAATGAAGGCACTCGTCGCGTCCCCTTGCCCGCGCCGGCCGATCGCCAGTTCGGCAATCACGATCGGGAGGCCTACGATGGCGACGAAGAAGAGATAGGCGAGCAGAAATGCCGCGCCGCCATTCTCACCGGTGACATAGGAAAAGCGCCAGATATTCCCAAGTCCGACCGCCGAGCCGATGGTGGCCAGGATAAACCCCTGTCGGGAACTCCATTCTTCACGCTTGGCCATCACGAGATCTCGGCTTTGGAAGTTAAGGAGGTCTCCTCAAGCATACATTATGTTTGCCGACCTGCGTTTCATGCCGCCGGTCACAGGCAGCTGAGAAATGCCGGCTCGACCGTTTGGACTGGACCGCCCCGCCGGATCAACAAGAGTGCCGGTAACAACGGGCGACCCCTACCCTTCTGACTGCCTCAGCCGGCGGGCGTGAATTTTGCGCTCGATGATCTCGCTGCGGGCGCGCAACAACAGCACAAAGAAGAAATAGAGCGTGAAGCCCACTGCCGAGAGCAGGAGGGGGACGAGCATGGTGGCGTGGATCGTCGGCCCGTCCAGGCGCAACACGCTGGAGGGCTGGTGCAGGGTTGCCCACCAATCCACGGAAAACTTGATGATCGGGATGTTGACGATCCCCACCAGCGCCAGGATGGCCGCCGTGCGGGCCCCGCGTTCCCGGTCGTCAAAGGCGTTCGACAGGGCAATGTGGCCGAGATAGAGGAACAGCAGTACCAGTACCGAGGTCAGCCGCGCGTCCCAGACCCACCAGGCGCCCCACATAGGCTTGCCCCACAGCGAGCCGGTGATCAGCGCCAGCGCCGTAAATGTGGCGCCCACGGGCGCCGCGGCGCGGGCCAAAATATCCGCCAGCGCATGACGCCAGATCAGATACATGGCGCTCATCAGCGCGATAAAGACATACACGAACATGGCCATCCAGGCCGACGGTACGTGCAGATACATGATGCGAACGGAATCATGCTGCTGATAATCAGGTGGCGACAGGATGAAGCCCCAGCCAAAACCTACCAACAGGAAGGCCGCAGCCGCCCAGCCCACCGGCGGTGTCAGGCGGGCGGAAAGGCGATGGAACCGGGTTGGATTGGCAAAACCAAGTGAGGCCATCGGTGGCGGTTACTCCATAGCCTGCCGCAGCGCGGCCGCGGCGGCCAGAGGCGCCAGCGCCAGTGCCGCCAGCAACATCGCTCCCAGGAACAGCAGGGGTGCGCGGTTGTCGTCGGCCACGGCGGCAACGCCGAAAATCAGCACAGGGATATAGAGTGGCAGGATCAGGAGCGACAGCAAGAGGCCACCACGCCGCGCCCCCAGCACCAGGGCCGCACCCACGGCGCCCACCAGAACCAGCGTAGGCGTACCCAACAACAGCGCCAGGATCAGCCAGGGCAGCCGGTCTGCCGGAAGCTGCAGCAGCAGCGCGAGTACCGGTGAGAAGAACAGCAGCGGCATCGCTGTGGCCAGCCAGTGGGCCAGGCATTTGGCCGCGACAATGCCGATGGGCGGCAGATTGCCGAGCATAAGCTGCTCGAGCGCGCCGTCCTCTGCATCAGCCTGAAACAACCGATCCATCGACAGCAGCAGCGCCAGCAATGCCGTCACCCACAGAACGCCGGGCGCAAGCGCCGCGGCCTGCCGCTCATCAGGGGCCACGCCAAAGGAAAACAGGGTCGCGACCAGCAGGAAGAACCCCAGGGTGAGGGCGGTGTCGGCGCCCTGGCGGATTGCCAGGCGCAGATCCCGCGCCAGCAAGGCGATGAAAGCCCGCCTCATGCCCTTGCCTCCCCCAGGTCGATCGTAACGTCAGGCGCGGCAGTTCCGTCCCCGTGGGTGGCGATCACCAGGGTGACGCCCTGGTCACATAGCTGCGTCAGGCCGGATTCGAGATGCGCCTGAGCGGCGGCGTCCAGACCGACTGTCGGCTCGTCCAGCAACACCAGGTTCGGCGGCTCCGCCCAGATGCGGGCCAGCGCAAGGCGGCGGGTTTGGCCGAAAGAGAGGTAGCCGGCGGGCAGGTCGGCCATGCCTGTCAGCCCCGCAGCTGCCAGTACTTCGCCCGAATCCGCATCGCTGCCGGTATAGGTGAGCCAGAACCGGAGATTTTCAGCCACTGTCATCCAGGGCTTCACTGCATTCTGGTGACCGACATAAAGAAGATCAGGACCGGGGAGCGCGGCGTGATCGGAGCGTGTAAATCGGTAGGTTCCGGCGGCAGGTGGCGACAACCCCGCCAGGATCCGCAACAAGCTGGATTTGCCGCTGCCGTTGGGCCCACGCAGATGGGCGCGCGCGCCGGCCGGCACATGAGTGTTGAGGTTGGCGAACACCTGACGGCCGCCGCGGCGGCAGGACAGGTTTTCGACCACAAGGCCACTATCCGGGGCGCGGCTCATCAATCAGGCCTGGGGGGAGCGGAGGGGCCGGCATTTACCGACAGGAAGAAATTGGCTGAAAGGCCAGACCGCGCAAAAAAAAACGGCCGGCAGGAGGGGTCGCCGGCCGCCTCATATTGCCAACCTTGCGGTTGGTTGAGGCATGGGGGGTGCCTCAATTGAGGGGAGATCGTGATGCTCATCAAGCACCCTGAATGTGGCGGCCAGCCGCTCGAATTTGGGCAATTATGTGGCGGTTTCCTAATCATGCCACGGGACGTTTGCCATATGCTCTTTGATATCCGGAATGGCCTGGTGGGTCAGTCGAACTTGCGGATGTCGTCAATCACCTTGCCGTCGTTCGGCAAGCTGCCCGGCGGCACGAATTCAACTTCGCCCCGCACCTTGCAGACGGCATTGAAGGTGGTCGCAATGGATTCCCGCAGGCCGTCGCCGGTTTCCTCTGATTCGCACTTGAAGCTGGCGACGTCTTTTCCGTCAAGGCCATCGACCACCAAGCGTGCCTTGGCGACTTCTGCATGGCGCTTGACCACCTCAGCGACCTGCTCGGGATGGACGAACATGCCGCGCACCTTGGTGGTCTGATCGGCCCGGCCCATCCAGCCCTTCATGCGCATGTTTGTGCGCCCGCAGGGGCTGGGTTCGGTGGTGATGGCGGTAAGGTCGCCGGTGGCGAAACGGATCAGCGGATATTCCGGATTGAGGGTGGTGACCACCATCTCGCCGACATCGCCCTCGTTGGCCACCGGCTCGCCGGTGCCCGGGATCAGCACCTCGACAATCTTGTCTTCGGTGATGACCATGCCGTCGAAGGCCGTTGTCTCATAGGCGACCATGCCGAGGTCCGCCGTGCCAAAGGTGTTGAACACCTGGATGCCGCGGCCGTTATACCATTCGCGCAGCTGCGGGAAGAGTGGCCCGCCGCCGACTATGGCGATCGTGATGGAGCTCATGTCGAGCTTCATCTCTTCGCCCTTCTCGATCAGGGTCTTGAGATAATCGGGCGTGGCCGCGTGCACCCTGGGCCTGAAATGGGCGATCAGCTGCGCCTGCTGTTCGGAGTTGCCGACGCCGCCAGGAATCACCGCGCAGCCCAGCGCCTGGGCGCCAGACTGGAAGATCCAGGCGCCCGGCGTCAGGTGATAGCTGAACGAATTATGGACGATGTCACCCTGGCGTACGCCCATGGCGTGAAGCATGCGTGCGGAGCCGTAGTAATCCTCCCGCCGGCCCTGGAATTCATAGATCGGCCCCGGCGAGGTGAACAGCATGGCCGCCTCTCCGGGCTCCAGCACGTTCATGCCGGCAAAGGGCGGGCGCTCCGCCTGCAGCTTGATCAGGTCATGCTTGCGGGTGACCGGCAGCCGCGCCAGCGCCGCCCGACTGTTGACCTCCGCCGGGTCGACATCCGCGAGGGTGCCACCGTACCAGCCCGTGTTGTCCTTCGCGTTGGCAACCTGATCGGACAGTGCCTGCATCAGCTGCGCTTCCCGATCGGCGGGTTCGCGGGTTTCCAATTCGTCGTAGAAGTCGCTGTCGGTCATGTCGGTCATGTCGGTCATGGGCATGCCCCCCCCTGAGCGCCGGCGCCGTGGTCAATTTGGCGGCCGCTGTCGCCGGATTGAAACAGTTCGGGACCGCCTTGCAGCAGCCCCGAACAGAAACGAATATTCGTCCGGCCGCGCCGGTATCAGGCCAGCCAGCGCTTCCGGCGCTTGTAATGCTTTACATCGCGGAAGCTTCTCCGGCCCTCGGATGAGATGCCGAGATAGAATTCCTTCACGTCCTCATTCTCCGCCAGATCCTTGGCGTCGCCGTCCATAACAACCCGGCCGGATTCGAGGATGTAGCCATAGTGGGCGTATTTGAGCGCCATGTTGGTGTTCTGCTCGGCGAGCAGGATGCTGACGCCCTGCTCCTCGTTGAGCTTTTTCACCCGTTCGAAAATTTCTTCCACCAACTGCGGCGCGAGACCCATTGAGGGCTCGTCCAGTAGCATGGTGCTGGGATTAGACATCAGCGCGCGCCCGATCGCGCACATCTGCTGTTCGCCGCCGGAAATATATCCCGCCAGCGAGGTGCGGCGATCTTTCAGCCGCGGAAAATAGGAGTAGACGAGTTCGAGAGAGTCGTTGATGCCCGAGCGCCTGGTATAGGCGCCGGTCAGCAGATTTTCCTCGACCGTTAAATGTTCAAAACAATGCCGCCCTTCCATCACCTGGATAACGCCGCGCTTCACCAACTGGTTCGGGTCGAGGTTTTGCACCTCTTCTCCCTTGTACAGGATATTGCCCTTGGTGACGTCGCCGCGCTCTGCACCCAGCAGATTCGAGACAGCTTTAAGAGTTGTGGTCTTTCCGGCGCCGTTGGCCCCGAGGAGGGCGACGATGCCCCCCTCGGGAACCTCAAGCGAGACACCCTTCAACACGAGGATCACGTGATCGTAGATCACCTCGATGTTGTTGACGGCAAGCAGCAGTTGCTTGGCGTCGCCGTTTCCGGTTGATGTCGATGCTTCGCTCACGGCAGTCCTCTTACTTTTTTTGGTTTTACCCTTTGCGTGTGACTAGCACTTGCGCGGGGTGATGCCATTCTTCTTGGCGAAGGCAGCAGCTGACGCTTCGATCATCGGACGGATGACGTTCTGCATCGGCGAAATCGGCTTGGAAATGATTTTCCATACCTTGCCGTTCCAGCGCTGAATCATCACCGGACCATTGCCTTCGTGGTCTGCGCAGGTGTTCTTGATCGGGGCCATGAAGCCCTTCAGTCCCATTGCAGTCCAGCGTGCGGCCGTGATGTTGAGGTTTTCCATACCCCAGCGCATCTGGTCGCCGTTCACGCGCTTGACGCCGAATTTCTTCTGCGCGCCACGCATGGCTTCCGTTGCGAAGATGGCGTTGACCATGCCGCGGTTGTACAGGATCTGGCCAACCGACGACTTGTTGGTGCCCTTGCCACGACCATAGACATACTTGTCGATGTCCTTGAAGATCGGGAAGTCACGACCGGCGGCGTGGAAGGTGCCGGCACGATAGCCGATCGCCGCTTTCGGCGACGGAGCCACGTCCTGCTCGGCGCCTGACCACCAGACACCAATCATGCGCTTGACCATACCGATGTTGGCAGCTTCCTTGATCGCCACCTGATTCATCACGCCCCAACCCCACAGCAGGATGTAGTTCGGACGAAGACGACGAATCTTCAGCCAGGTTGCTTTCTGCTCCTGACCCGGGTGATCAACCGCAAGCAATGTCAGCTTGAAGCCAAGACGCTTTGCCAAAGTCTGTAGCGTCGGGATCGGCTCTTTGCCATAGGCACTGTTGTGGTAGATCAGGGCGATCTTCTTGCCCTTCAACCGCTTCATGCCACCAGACTGCGCGCCCATGTATTTGACGAACGCAGAAGCCTGGCTCCAATACGTGGTCGGCGTGGTAAATGCCCACGGGAAAACACGACCGTCAGATGCGTCCGTCCGGCCATAGCCGACCGTCAGCACGACAACCTTGTCTTTCGCGGCACTCGGCAGAAGCTTGTAGGTGAGGCCTGTCGAATAGGGCATCACGATAACCGGGCCCTTTGACTTCAGGCGTTCATAGCATTCCACGCCACGCTTGGTGTTGTAGCCGAACTCGCACTCTTCAGTGACGAGCTTGACACCGCCAACGCCGCCATCGCGCTCGTTGAGCAGAGCCATATAGTCGACAATTCCGTCGGCCGACGGAATACCGTTCGGCGCATACGGTCCGGTGCGGTACGAAAACACCGGGAAATACTGGGTCTGTGCCTGCGTTTGCGCAACCGCCACAGCGGAAGTCACAAGCGTTACAGACGCCAACACAAGGGTAAGTTTCCTAATCATATGGTTGATTCCTCCCTATTCCTAGGAACGCGCTCCCGAACCGCCTATGGCCCGGAGCCTGTTGGAACTCTAGCACGCGCGCCAGAGCCCCGTAAATGCTGCCAGAAACTTCGTTTCTGCAGCCACAAATGCAATTCCCCGATTGATTCTTATGTCAGTAGGGGAACGGCCATTGTCTCAGTTTTTCCTTCGAGATCTGCCAGAGGCGTGCAAGCCCCAGAGGCTCAACGATCAGGAAGAAAATGATCAGTCCGCCAAAAACCATCAACTGAATGTGTTCGACGGTCGCTGTATTGATCGACATGCCGACCAACCCACCTGCCCACGGCAGGAAATTGACCATGAAGATCGGCAGCAGGGTAATGAACGCGGCGCCCAGATAGGTGCCCATGATACTGCCCAGGCCACCAATGATGACCATGAAGAGGAACAGGAACGAGTCGAGGATGAAGAACGCCTCCGCCCCTTCCAACGCCTCAAGGTAGAGGAACAGCGTCATCGCGCCGGCGATGCCCGCCATGAAAGAGCTGATCCCAAAGGCCAGCAGCTTGGTGCGCAGCGGGCGAATGCCAATCAGCTCTGCTGCGATGTCCATATCGCGAATCGCCATGAACGACCGGCCAATGCGTCCGCGCATCAGGTTCTTGGCGATGAAGCCGAACAGGACCACGAAGATCAACCCGATCAGATACTGATGGAGCTTGTCCGCATAGCCCGGGCCGCTGACCTTCATGGTGAAGTCAACCGTTCCCCAGAAGAACTGGAGATCCCAGGTAAACCAGGGAACCTTGAACGGCAGTACCCAGCCGTCCATCAGCGAAAGCCGGGGCGCCTGAATTGTGCTGGACGACGCGTAGTCGTAGAGCCATTCGAACCGGATGAAGGACCATTGAAAGAAGAACTGCGCCGCCAGGGTCGCGACCGCCAGATAGAAGCCTTTGATGCGCAGGCTGGGCAGGCCGAACAAAATGCCGAAAGCCGCGGTGACAGCACCGGCCAGCAGTATTGCGACAAAGATGTTTTCGACCGCTGGGATCATCGGCACCAATTCGGTCGCAGCGGTGACGGCGCCGCCATCACCCCCCAGGACACGCATGCCGGTGGCGAATTTATAGCCTGCAAAGGCGCCAACGCCCATAAAGCCCGCAGTACCCAGCGAGATCTGGCCGCAATAGCCGGTCAGAATGTTGAGCGCCAGGGCAGCCATACAGCCGACCAGGAGCTGCAGCAGCACGGTGAGCAAATAGGGACTGGCAAACAGGGGAATGATGAAAAACGCAAAGCCGATGATGGCAAAGGTCGCCCATTTATCCTGTTTGATCGACCAGATGCCCTGATCCTGGCTGTATGTGGTGCTGAACTGTCCAGCTTCGCGATAGAACATATTCTTACACCCGCTCGATTATCTTTTCGCCGAACAGCCCTTGGGGCCGGATGACCAGGAACACCATCGCCAGCATGAAGGCGAACCAGTTCTCGATGCCGCCGCCCAGGGAGTCGCCCCAGCTGACCTCGGCGATCTTTTCGCCAAAGCCAACAATCAACCCGGCAACGATGGCGCCAGGGATTGATTCGAACCCGCCAATAAGCAGGACCGGCAGCGCTTTGAGCGCGATCAGTGACAGACTGAATTGCACGCCGGATGGCGCACCCCAGACGATGCCAGCAAACAACGCGACAATGCCGGCCACCGACCAGACGATGATCCAGATGGTGCGCAGATTGATGCCCACCGATAAAGCCGCTTGGTGGTCATCTGCCACCGCGCGCAGCGCCCGGCCAATTCGTGTCTTGTTGAAGAAGACCGCCAGCGCCACAACCATGACCGCGCCCGTGGCTGCCGCCGAAATGTCCAGCCACTGCACCTGGACGTTCCAGTCGCCAATTGTCAGCCAGTCCATGGCGCCACTCGGCAGGTCCAGCGGGATCTTCTTGACGTTCGAGCCCCAGATCGTGTCGCCAAAACCCTCCAGGAAGAAGGCGAGGCCGATGGTGGCCATGAACAGAATGATCTGCTCCTGATTGACCAGGTGCCGGAGGATGAGAAATTCGACCACAATGGCGAACAGGATCATCACGCCAACGGCCATAACCAACGCCAGGATGACCGGGATGCCATATTCCGTCAGGCCGACAAACGTCAGCGCCGCGAACAGCACCATCACGCCCTGGGAATAGTTGAACATCCCAGACGCCTTGTAGATCAGCACAAAACCAAGCGCGACGAGGGAATAGAGAACGCCAACCAACAGACCCGTCATCGAGGTCTCTATGGCAAATCCAAGTTTCAACCAGAACAGGGCAACCGGCTCTGTTACCGCTTTTAGAAACCCGACAAGGCCGTCCCCAAGGAACGACAGGATCGCCTTGTGATTCTCCGCATCTTCATCCAGACCCCACACATCGAGGCCAACGATGGCAAAGACCGCGACAATCACCGCTGCCCAAAACCACCATTTGCCCGTGAGCCCTGATAGCGGACTGCGTGCTCCGGCCTCTCCGGCCGTCGATGCTTCTGCTGTCATTAACCCGTCACTTCCCTGTTTGGCCGGCTGCCTGTGGTGCAGGCTTCCGTACCCTCATTCCCCGATCCAGCGCCGTGCGTTTTAGCCTGGCCGGTCGTGGCTGACGCCCAGATAGGCGTCAATCACGTCCTGATTTTTCTGAACGACGTCCGGCGTGCCCTCGCCCAGCTTTCGGCCATAGTTGAGCACTACGACGCGGTCGGAAATGTCCATCACAACACCCATGTCATGCTCGATCAGCGCCATGGTCGTGCCGAACTCTTCATTCACGTCGATGATGAAGCGGGACATGTCTTCTTTTTCCTCGACATTCATGCCGGCCATCGGCTCGTCGAGAAGCAGCAACTGTGGGTCCATCGCCAACGCGCGGCCCAGCTCAACACGCTTTTGAAGGCCATAAGGCAGGCGGCCAACCGGCGTTCGGCGGATGTCCACGATTTCCAGGAACTCGATTATCTCTTCCACCCGTCGGCGGTGGCGTTCCTCTTCCTTCTGGTAGGGGCCCCAGTAAAAGGCATCCATCAGGAAATCCGCTGTCCAAAAGAACGGGTAGGTCAGAAAATTGACCACCGGAATGTCGGCCAGGGATTTGTCGAATGCGCGCTCAGCCGCCCCATGCATCTTCGTCAGGCGGCCGGCCATCATGTTGTCCAGTGTCGACATCCCGCGGAAAAGCGCCACATTCTGGAATGTCCTGGCGATGCCGCCCATGGCCACTTCGTAGGGGCGCATGCGTTGGCGCACATTACCCTTGTAGGTGATGGTGCCGTCCTGCGGGTGATAGAAGCCGTTGATGACGTTCAGCATCGACGTCTTGCCAGCGCCGTTGGGGCCGATGATGGCGAAAATCTCGTGCTCTCGAATATTGAAGCTGACGTCAGTGATCGCCTTCACACCGCCGAAACGGAGGGTGATGTTGTCCACTTCCAGCATCACGTCACCGATCGCCCGGCGATGCGCTTCTCGGACAGTGGCGTCGTGTTCAGCCAGATGGCCTTCGCCATCGGCCGATGCTGGAACGGCTTCCGCCGCAGCGTCTTGTTGGGTCATCGTCATGGGCTTGCGGATTGCTCGTTGATTTCGGGTCAGGCTGCAGCTTTGGCCGGAGCCGCCGCCACTGTCGGGACATCCACGATCAGCAGGTCACCCGCCGATACGCCTGTTCGGCCATCCTCGAACGTGGTTTCAATTTCTACGTGGATTTCGCTGGCGCCACCGTAGAGGGCGTCAATCACTTCCTTGTAGCGCTCGGCGACGAAGCGGCGGCGTACCTTACGGGTGCGGGTCAACTCGCCGTCATCTGCATCCAGCTCCTTGTGCAGCAGCACAAAGCGATGGATCTGGGATGATGCCATGGCCGGGTCGCTCGCCAGTTCCTGATTCACCTGCTCCAGATTTTCGCGAATGATCTCGTAGACGGTCTCTTTCGATGTCAGTTCACGGTAGCTGGCATAGGAGACGTTGTTGCGCTCAGCCCAATTGCCTACCGCGTCTGGGTCGATGGAAATCATCGCGGTCACAAATTCGTGCTGGTCGCCGAAAGTCACCACTTCCCGAATGAACGGGAAGAATTTCAACTTGTTCTCGAGATATTTGGGCGCAAACATCGCGCCGTCGTTAAGCTTGCCCACATCCTTGGCGCGATCGATGATCTTCAGGTGTTTTTTGGTGTCGAAGAAGCCGGCGTCACCGGTATGCACCCAGCCATCATCTGTCTTGGCCTCGGCAGTTGCCTCGGGGTTGCGGTAGTATTCCTTGAAAACGCCCGAGCTCCGGTACAGCACTTCGCCCGTGGCCTCATCCACCTTTACCTCTACACCCGGGCAGGGAATACCCACGGTATCCGGATAGACCTCGTCGTCCGGCTGCATGGTGACAAAGACCGTCGATTCAGTCTGCCCGTAGAGCTGCTTCATGTTCAGGCCAAGAGCCCGGTAAAAATCAAAGATGTCCGGGCCGATTGCCTCGCCCGCTGTGTAAACGCGGCGCATCCGCGAAAAGCCGAGCGCATTTTTGAGCGGCTGATAAACAAAAATTCCGCCCAGCCAGTATTTGAACCGGTCGAGCATACTGACGGGATGGCCATTCAGTTTGGCCACGCCCACCCGCTTCGCCAGTTTCATGCAGCGGTCAAACAGGCCGCGCTTCAACCTTCCGGCGTCTTCCATGCGCACATGAACGGTGGTCAGTACATTCTCGAATATGCGCGGTGGCGCGAAAAAATAGGTCGGCCCGATTTCGCGCAGATCTTGCAATACCGTCGCCTGACTTTCCGGGCAATTGACGCAGAAGCCGGCAACATAGGACTGGGCGATGGAGAAGATGTTGTCACCCACCCAGGCCAGCGGGAGATATGCGAGGGTGTCTTCGTCTTCAGCCAGCTTTTCCAGCTCGACGGACATTCGGCCCATAGACACTAGGTTTTTGAATGTCAGCACAACGCCTTTTGGATTGCCGGTGGTGCCTGAGGTGTAAAGAAATATGGCGGTGTCGTCCGAGCCGGACTTCGCGATCTCGTCATTATAGAAAGAGGGATTCGCCTGCATGTGCGCGCGGCCCCGCTCCTCCAACGAGTCGAAGGAGTGAATATAGTCTTCGGTATAGTTGCGCATGCCGCGGGGATCGGAATAGACGATCTGCTCGAGCGATTCGCAGAGGTCCATCGTTTCCATCAGCTTGTCGACTTGCTCCTGGTCCTCCGCGATAGCGAAGCGCGTTTCGGCGTGATCGACAACAAACTGCATCTCCTTGGCGGCAGCGTCCTGATACATGGGCACGGGGACAGCGCCGATCGCCTGGGCGGCGACAATGGACCAATAGAGGCGGGGACGGTTGTCACCGATGATGGCGACCTTGTCGCCGCGCTTCACACCGATGTCTGAGAGGCCATGGGCCAACAACCGGATTTCTTCGCGCACCATGGACCAGGTCCAGGTCTGCCAAATTCCCAAATGCTTCTCGCGGATGGCCGGAAGCTTGCCGCGGTTTTCAGCGTTCCATTCAAGAATCTGGGCAAAGGTGTCACCCTCCGCCGGTCTGACGGTTGCCATTCAACGCCTCCACGTGATCCGGGATGCAAAATCGCGCCGGATCGTAAATGCCTCGCTTCGGGAGGGTCCGCCAAGCGGAAAACCCATGACATGCCAAGGTTGTGGCAATTGGGGAGCATCGTCGGGATCAGCTATCAGCACGAAGCGTCTTCGTGCCGTTGCCGGGTCATTGGTTGAATTCCTTGCCCGTTATTCCCTTTGGGATGCACACACCTCCCTACCTGCACCTCATCGCATTGCGATAGCGCTTGTTTTACCAGTCTTTTTACAGTGCAGGTTTCGACTTGCTACTCAATTCAATCAGGGGGGTCAAGCGTGGCGACCGCGACGCACTGCCTCCCGGACACTTATTCCGGCAACCCTGCCTGATGATTGGACCAGGCGGTGGTCACATATCAGTGATCAACCAACGTAGCGGCGTACTCCTGCCGAATCCTCATCAACCGTCAGGACGCCCTCCTCCTGAAGCCGCGCCAGATGGGCCAGGCACTCGCCCATCGCCAGGCCCAATTGAAATTCATCATACTGGCGACCGTACATGATCGGGATGGCTTCGTAGCCGGTCAGAGACTTGCCAACCATGGCTTCTGCAATCGCGTCCAGCCGCTCCCTGTGATGGTCCTGTAGCTCGGCGGACCGTTCGCGAAGGCCGCGGAAGGGCTGCACATGGGAGGGCAGCACCAGCGTGTCCGCCGGCAACGCTTTGAACTTTTCCAGGGAGTCGAGATAGTCGCCCAATGGATCCGCATCGGGCTCGCTGGCCCAAAGGGAAATGTTCGGAGAAATTCGCGGCAGCACATGGTCGCCAGAGATCAGGGTGTTGATCTCTTCACAATAGTAGGCTGCGTGTTCTGGCGCATGGCCGCCGCCGACGATTACCCGCCAGCTACGGCCACCGAGTTCGAATTCGTCGCCGTCCTCTACCCGGTGAAAACGCGCCGGTGGTTCCTCCACAATTTCGCGGTAGGTGTTGCCCATCTGAAGGGTCCGTTCGTACCACGGGCGAGGCACACCATTGCGCAGGTAGAATTCCGCCATCTCCCGCCGGTTAGCGCCCTCGGTATCGAGATACAACGACCGGGCCATCATCCATTCCGTCCGCGTCGTCCAGAGCTCTACTTCGTGCTCTTCGCAGTGCCAGCCGGCCAGGCCCATATGGTCCGGATGGAAGTGGGTGGCGAAGACCCTGGTGACCGGCCGGCCACCGCCGGGCACGGCGCCGATCCGCGCGCAGATCTTGCGCCAGATGTCCTTGGACTTGTTGTTGCCGAGCCCCGAATCGACGATCGCCCAGCCATCCCCGTCCTCCACCAGCCACAGGTTGATGTGGTCAAGGTCGAAGGGGAGCGGCATGCGGAGCCAGCAAATGCCATCGGCGACTTCGATAAAGTCGCCGACCTCAGGTTGCTCTGCATCGAAAGGGTAGTCGAGCTCGACTCTTGCAATTTTCGCCATGAAGAATTCGCCAGATCGGGGAGCGGCGTGACCGCCACAGGATTGGCCTAAAAGTAAGGTCAACCCGTAGGAGGGGATAGTGCCAGGACCGCACACTTGTGACGAGCGGCGGCGCGTCGGTCAAGATTTCGGCAGCTCCGGATTCGCGTGGCGGTATTCAATTTTCGAAATAGGCCCGCAGCGCGCCGTCGAGCTTTTCCGTATCAAAAGCGAAAAGCTCGACCAGCACATTGTCCGGGGCGGCGACCATGATGTAGCGCCAGCTGCCATGTTCGCGAATGGAAGAACGAAACTCTGCACCCTTGGCAGTCATATGCGCGACGAGTGCGGGAAGGTCGTCGCTGCGCACCCCCAGGTGATGGATGGCGCTTCGACCTTCATCCGCCGATGGCTGGTCGTAGAGATGCAGGCGTCCCACGCCAACTTTCAGGAATACGTTTCGGCTGCCGGCCAGGTCCTCGTCGACCGCAACCTCTGCGCCCAGCATGTCACGCCACCAGGCAATGGTCGCGTCAATGTCCTGGCAAAACAGGTGGGCGTGATGAAAGCTCTCTGCCAAGTGAGGCCCTATTGGAGGGAGTTGACGATGTCCTTCGAGCTGTCCGGCAGAATTGCGCCCTTGGCTTCCAGATGCGCCACCGGCGGGAACTTGAGCTCGGTCTCGACCATATAGCCCTTCATCTCGGTCAGATAGCGGTTGAGCACATCTTCCGACGTGTTGCGCTTCAGTCCATGCTCCAGACAGAAGTCATTGTCCGGGCCGAGCGGCCTGCCGAATGCGGCCTTGATCGTGTTGGGCAGAAGATCGTTGAAGACCCGCTGGAACTCACTGAAATTCTCTTCGTCATTGGCGAATTGGCGGAGGCTTTCAACGCCGTTGTCATAATGGCCTTCCTCGTCGGCCAGCACCTCGACCATTTTTTCCGCCCAGGGCACATAACTGGACTTTTCATATTCCATGATCTGGTGGCTGCCGGCGCGATCGACGGTGAAATTGAAACAGGCGATGTGAACCCAATTCTCCAGGTCGATGCCCCAGAAGCTCATCATGTCCGGACGTTTGGCCAGAATCGCCTCGCTGTCCTGACCCAGATCCTCCAGCAGGTCGGCAACCATCTGACTGTGCGTCGCCTCTTCGAAGGCGAACTCCGCAGCCAGG
This sequence comes from Alphaproteobacteria bacterium, assembly GCA_021776685.1. Taxonomy (GTDB): domain Bacteria; phylum Pseudomonadota; class Alphaproteobacteria; order Bin65; family Bin65; genus JAJFFJ01. The sequence continues at coordinate 6,329 of JAJFFJ010000073.1, read as the reverse complement.
TATTTGTCACGCCACGTGGGCGCCACCTGGATGGAGCGTCCGAACACCTCGGCGGTCGCCGTTTCCGCATAGATCTGCCGGGTGAGAAGCCGGACCAACATGTCCCGATAGTCACCGGTCGCCTGGTCGGCGCTGCGAATATCAGGAATGGCGGCGTTTGCGTCAGGGGCCATGGTCAATCTCCCTTGCCTTGGTTGTCGGTCTTAGATGCACTCACCCAGGTCAGATCGTCAGCAGGACCTTACCGATTACCTGACGATCTTCCACGACTTTGAGAGCTTCCATGAAATCGTCGAATGGCCAGTTCTTCATGATGTGGGGCGTGAGCTTACCGGCGCCAACAAGGTCGTAAAGCTTGTCCTGGATATCGTGCAGGATGTCCGGACGGCGCTCGTAATACTGCGCCACCGGCGAGCCGATGATGGCGATATTCTTGAGCAGCGGATAGTTCGTCCCGATCTGTGGAATGCGCCCATCGGTGAAGCCGACGATGATGATGCGGCCGCCCCAGCTGAGCGCCCGGACCGATCCATCAAAGACATCGCCGCCGACAACGTCGACGCACATGTCGACACCCTTGCCATCGGTGACCGCATAGACCTGGTCGCGAATGGCGTCCTTATGCTCCAGGTTCGACGTGTCGATAACCGCGTCCGCACCGGCAGCCAATGCAGCCTCGCCCTTCTCCGGCGTACTCACCGCGGCCAGCACCTGGGACGCACCCAGCGCCTTGGCGACATCGATCGTCGCCATGCCCACGCCGCCGGCAGCGCCGGTGACCATCACGCTTTCCCCCGGCTGCAGATTGCCACGGGTCTTCAGCGCGCAATAGGCGGTCGGATAGACCAGGCCCATGGCGGCCGCGTCCTCGATGCTCACGCCGTCGGGTATCTTGAACGCGTTGGTCACGGGGACCGCCGCCTTTTCGGCAAACGCGCCGGCGTTCATATAAAACATCGCCTGGTCACCCACGGACCAGTCCGCGACCCCGTCACCCACGGCGGAAACCGTGCCGGCGGCATCCTTGCCGAGAATGAACGGCAGGTCGGGCCGGTATTGGTATTTCCCGTCCAGCATCAGGATGTCCGGAAAATTGACCGTGGCCGTAGCCACATCCACCAGGATCTCACCGGCCCCCGCTGTCGGCTCCGGCATATCGGTGACTTTGATGGCGCTGCGGTCATGCAGCGCGTGAACGGCGATGGCGCGCATCTGGCTTCTCCCTCAGTGTTCTGCTGCCGCTACTGCAGCTTGGCGATAATATCGCGGGTGCTCGGCAGCAGTTGGGCGTTCAGTTTGTCGAACTCATCGAAGGACGGGAATTTGAGGCCCGTCTCCGCCATGAACTCGCTCATCTCTTCCAGATAGCGGTTGATCACGCCTTCCGTGGAAACCCGCTTCAGGCCATGGGCCAGGCAGAATTCATTGTCTGCGCCTTCCGGGCGGCCGAAGCAGCGTTTGACCGCATTGGGCAACAGCTCGTTGAACACGGACTGAAACTCGGCGAACTGGTCCGGATTCTTCGAGAACTGGCGCAGGTTTTCGACGCCGTTGTCGTAATGCTCTTCCTCGTCCGCCAGCACGACGTCCATCTTCTCCGCCCAGGGGCGATAGCTGGATTTCTGATACTCGATGATCTGCTGGCTGCCGCCACGGTCGACGGTAAAGTTGAACACTGCGATGTGGATCCAGTTTGTCAGATCCAGATGCCAGAACATGGCCGCATCGGGTCGTGAATCAACGATGGCCTGGCTGTCCTCGCCCAGATCATCCAGTACGTCGACCAGCATCTGGCTGTGCTGTGCTTCCTCGAAGGCGAACTCGGCGGCCATATATTTCTCGCGCCAGCTGGGGGCGGCTGAAATCGAACGGCCGAAGACTTCCGCCGTTGCCGTCTCAGCCCAGAGCTGACGGGTCAGCAGGCGGATCAGCATCTCACGATAGTCGCCAGATACTTCGTCGGGGGTGGTGTAGGTGGGAATTCCGGATGCGTCGGGTGCCATTGGGTCTATCTCCTCGGTCGCTAATTCAGGTTTGTCAGGTGTCGGCTCTACTGGCCGGTGTAGTTGGGGGACCGCTTTTCGCGGAAGGCGCGGACGCCTTCATGATGGTCCTCGGTCAGGATCAGTGTGCTCTGGGCCATACGCTCCAGGATGCGTGCTGACGTGGAATCGATATTCAGGCAGGTGTTGATCAGCTGCTTCGACGCGCCCAGCGCCTGGGGCGCTTTCGCTTTCAGCTTTTCAGCCAGGCCACGGGCTTCCGCCATGAGCTTGTCGCGCGGCACCACACGGGTGGTCAGGCCAACGGCGAAGGCGCGTTCCGCATCGATGAACTCACCGGCCAGCACCAGTTCCTTGGCCCACATGGGGCCGATCTGACGGGCCAGCCGCGAGCAACCGCCGGAGCCCGGGATCAGATTGATGTTGCCTTCGGTGAAGCCGAAACGGGTGTCCTCCGCCGAGATGATGAAGTCGCAGGCCATGGCCAGCTCGAGTCCGCCGCAGGCGCAGGTGCCATGCACGGCCGCGATCACCGGCACCTCGACCCGCTCCAGGCAGTCGAAGAAATCATGGATCCAGCGGTACTCGACGCGGAAGCGATTGGACGTCCAGTCATTCTCGAAGAAACCCACATCCGCGCCGGCGCCAAAGGCCCGGTCGCCTGCACCGGAGAAGAGCACGACCCGGATTTCCGGATCGCTCTCGATACGGTGCATCAGGTGGATGAAATCGAGCCGCATATCCTCGTTGAAGGTATTCAGCCGCTCGGGCCGATTGAGGATGATTTCCAGCACGCCGTCTTTCATTTCGACGAGAACGGCCTTGAAGTCATGGTCGGTGTTCATCACCGGCAGTTTTGGCATTCCTGTACTCCCCAGCGTTTGGTCGGACTCAGCCGGCCTTTGCGATATTTGTTGGATTGGATTGATCCGGTTCGGTGGCGGGCAGGTCATAACCGGCGCGCCGGAATTCCTCTTCCATGCCCCGCAGCTGCGCCACCTTGAGGCGCAGCGACAAAAGCTGAAAATGGCGGGCCGCGTGCTGCGGCCCGGGATTGGCCAACACCCGCCGCTCGACCGATTCCAGATAGTCGATTTCCTGGTGAATGCGGGCCATATAGGCCTCGATCTCCCGCGCCATGGCTTCAGGGTCGGCCTGGTTGCCGAAAAAGACCCGCAGCAGAACCTTGTCGCGCAGGGCCTCATCGCGGATTGGCGCATCGGCTTCTGCCACCAATGCCGCACGTCCGGCGTCGGTAATCTGGTGCATGCGTTTGTCCGGGCGGCCGTCCTGGGCCACGGTTTCCGCGGACAACAGGCCCTTCTCCCGCATATCCCGGAGCGCGTTGTAGATCTGCGCGCCCGTGACGTTCCAGATGTAGAAAATCGAGCGCTCAATGGTCTGCTTGATGTCGTAGCCCGACAACGGACCCTGCTGCTCGACCAGGCCGAGAATGGCGAATTTCAGTGACATGGCTGGCAGAGCGCGGTTTTCAGGAGTGGGGTTGGCGCGCTGATATATAGTCAACTTATTGCATAGTCAACTCCTTGATTATCATCTCCTTGATTATCAATGCCCCGGCAACGCCAAAATGGGGCAGACGCAAAAAGGGCCGACTGAGATGACAGCCGGCCCTCCAATTCGGGACGCCCAATTTCTGCGCATCCAAGAATTTACCGCAGGCGGATATCAAAACCCTTGGCAGCGATCTTGGCGGCGAGGCCCGCAGAGGTGCCCCTGAGCTCGATGATCACGCCCTTGGAGTTTTCCAGCACCGCAATGGACGCGCCCGCACCAAGCGCACCAGCGGCGCCGGCAGCAGCATAGGTACCCTCAATATCCCGCAGGGAGCGCATGTTCCACACCTTGCCGGTAAAGGTGGTGACCTGGGCGCCGATCACGCCTGCTTCGAACACCCGCACCCGGATGCGATAGGCGCGTCCCTTGTAGCGCAGGTTACCCCTGCCCCACTGGGCGCCGACGATGAAGCCGATCGACTTGGTTTCGAGGACGACGGTGCCGGACAGCCACTTGCGTTTGTTGTCAGCATTGGCGGGCAGGGTAACCACGGTGGCGGAAACGGCAGCCAGGGCCAGCAGGCCAAACAGGGGTTTGAAAAATTTCATAGTCAGGTTTCTCCGGTTGAAGGGACCAATAGCCGGCCGCGCCCCCGGAGGACCCTGCCTGCAATGTCCAGATGATCTTGGTGTCGTCCCGACCCGGCCCGCCGCCCGAATTCAAACATCAGCCAGCGGCGACCGATGGCTTGGGTCGATATCTAGCCAGAGAAAATGGCAGTTTTGCGGTCAAACCCGCGACGATTCCGGGGCGATGCGGGAGAAACCCCGCATTTGACCTATGGCGCGCCGCGCCAGGCCCCATATGTTTACCGAGAGTATTCGCCAGCAAGACCGGACAAAATATATGCTGCAATTGCTGAAACGGTTGGTTCCCAGCAAGGCCTACATCATCGAAAAGCTGGTGTGGATCGTGCGCTGGGCGGACAAGCACGTGCCGCCGGGCGTCCGCACCCTGTTTGGCATCCCGTTGATGATCGGCGGCATCCTCAGCTTTCTCCCGGTGCTGGGAATCTGGATGCTGCCAGCGGGCGCAATGATGATTGCCCTCGACGTCCCGCCCTGGCGGCGGCGGATGCTCAAGTGGGTCGACAAGCAGGAGGCATTGCTCAACCGGCCCGACACCGCCGGGACAACGGGTGGGACGACGGGTGGCAAGTCGGGTGGCAAGTCGGGTGAAAAGACGGGCGACACCACAGGCAAGGCCGGCAAGACCTCAGCAGCAGATTAGCCGACCCGCACCTCATGCACATGGTCGGCGCCGGCGGACTCCAGCAGCTTGACCGCCGCGATCATCGTCTCGGCGTCGGCGGCGTCCACCCAGCAGACCAGGCCACCCTCTGTCAGATTTTGCCGGAAACGCACGGCGTAGGCATCGTCGATAAAACCATCCAGGGACGCTTCGATGGAAAGATCGGTTCGGTCGCTCGCCTGGGAAGCAACGCCGATGGGCCCGCCCACAAAGAAGGCGGCGCCCGCGACCGCCACAAGGGAAATCGTCGCTGCCGTCTCGCCGAGGAAATGCATGATCTGCTTCAAGGCGCTCTCGGACTCCAGTGTCTCCCGCGGCGCGTCAGGCCGGTCAGCCAGGTCCTCTGGCGGCGGAACATGCCGGCCATACTCCTCATGAAGCGCCGTCGCGCTGCCCAACACACTGATCTGCGAGTCGGCAAATCCGGCATCATGCAACGCGTCAACCGCCGCCTCGAATTGGGGTAGATCCCGAAATATGCCAGCGATGCGATGAATGGCAGTGGTCACGGCTTTCTCCTCTGTGGTCACTCGGACATGGTAGAAGAATACGCCCTCCCGGCGATGATGCAGATCAATCTGCGGGCCGGGCGTTGGACGCATGAGGAGCCGGCATGTCAGCAAACAAGACCCAGCCGACCGACGCAGATGTGGACACCTACCTGGCCGGGGTCGAACCGACACGACGGCGGGAAGATGCCGTTACGGTCCTCAAGCTGATGAAGCGAATTACCCGCTTCAAGCCGGTGATGTGGGGCGAGAGCATGGTCGGCTTCGGCCGCTATCACTACAAATACGCCTCAGGCCGGGAGGGCGACTATTTCCTCACCGGCTTCGCCCCACGCAAGGCGGCGATGACCATCTACATCATGCCGGGGTTCAAACAATACGCGCCCCAGCTCGAGCGCCTGGGCAAACATCGGCACAGCAGTTCCTGCCTCTACCTCACCCGGCTCGACGGCCTCGACTTGAAGGCGCTGGAAGAGATCATTCGCGATTCGGTCAAGCGGATGAAAGAGATGTACGAGTGGTGGCCGAAATAATGCGGGCCTCTTAAAGAAGCTCCCTCACAAACTCCGCCATCACCGCCAGCATCTCCTCGCGCAGCTCGTGGTGGGGGTCGTGGCCGCAGTCGGGCTCGAGAACGGTGAGCGGCGCGGTGACAAGCTCCTCCACCTTGGTGAGGGAGTTGCGGTTACCATAGACATCCTGGATGCCGCGGATGGCGAGCACCGGGCACTCAATCTTCGGCAGGTAGTCGAGAATGTGCCATTGCTCCCGGCCCGGTTGGCTCCAGGTCTCCGCCCAACTGCCGAATGCGCAATCCACATTGTCGCCGTGGTAGCGCATGAGCTTCTCGCGAAGGTCCGTGGTGCGGAAGAGTTCGATAGTGTCGGCAAACGCCTCCTTCAGGCCTGGCTTCCAGGTGGTGTGCCCGGCCTCGGTGATGACGCCCTTCACCTGCCCCTTCTCATTGGCCGGCAATCCGCCGGCATGG
>JAJFFJ010000072.1 GCA_021776685.1 Alphaproteobacteria bacterium | reverse complement strand
TCGATGACGCTTTCGCGCATGAAGCCCATGCCGCCGTGCAGCTGCACGCAGGTATACATGACCTCGTTGACCAGCTCGCCCATATAGGCCTTCACCATGGAGACCTCTTTCACGCAGTCGACGCCCTGACTGTCGAGCCAGGCGCTGTGATAGGTGAGCTGCCGGCCGGCCTCCACTTTCATCTCGAGCGTCGCGAGCTTGTGGCGGACCACCTGCTTGTCCCAGAGCGTGCCGCCGAAGGCCTTGCGGTCCTTGACGTATTGCGTGGTGATCTCAATCGCCTTGGCGCTTTCGCCGAGGCAGATGCCGCCCAGAGTGATTCGCTCGTTCTGAAAATTGTCCATGATCTGATAGAAGCCGCGGCCCTCGGTGCCGAGCAGATTCTCCGCCGGGATCTCGCAGTCCTCAAAGACCAGTTCCGCGGTGTCGGAGCTGCGCCAGCCATGCTTGTCGAGCTTCTTGGCGACGCTGAAGCCGGGGGTGCCTTTTTCCACCAGAAACATGGAGATGCCGCGGGAGCCCTTGGTCTCCGTGTCAGTCTTGGCGGCGACGATGTAGAGGTCCGCCCGGCCGCCGTTGGTGATGAACATCTTTGAGCCGTTGAGCTGCCAGGCGTTGTTGCCCTTGCGCGTGGCCCGGGTCTTCATGCCGGCCACGTCCGAGCCGGCGTCGGGCTCGGTAACAGCGATGGCGGTCAGGGTCTCGCCGGAGATAATCTTGGGCATCCACTGGTCGAGTTGCTCCTCGGTGCCATAGCGCTCCAGGTGTGGGCTGGCCATGTCGCCATGGACGCCCACGCCGGCGGAGATGCCGCCGATGGTGGCGCGGCCCAGCTCCTCGTAGAAGGCGACCGTGGCGACGGTGTCCAGCGCGGCGCCGCCATATTTCTCCGGATAGCGGATGCCGAAAAAGCCCAGCTCGCCCATGCGGTTGAACAGGTCGCGGGGAATTTCCTCGTCCGCCTCCCACTTCTCTGCGTTGGGCACAACTTCGTCTTCCACGAAGCGCCGGGTGGTGTCTTTGAGCATCCGGTGTTCGTCTTTCAGGAAGGCATTGTCGATCATCTGCTTCTCGCTTTGATTTTCTGCGCCGCGCAATACATGCGCCTATAGGCACTGCGCATTACATGCATTTGTTGGTTGCGCGCACTACATGCGCTTGGCGACTTCCTCCAGCATCACTTCCGTCGCGCCGCCACCGATGGCGGCCACGCGGGCGTCGCGGCTCATCCGTTCGATCGGGCTTTCGGTCATGAAACCCATGCCGCCGTGCAATTGCAGGCAGTCATACATGACCTCGTTGACCAGCTCACCCATATAGGCCTTGAGCATGGAGACCTCTTTCACGCAGTTCACGCCCTGACCGTCCAGCCAGGCGCAGTGGTAGGTGAGGTGACGGCCGGCCTCCACCTTCATCTCCAGGGTTGCCAGCTTGTGGCGCACCACCTGCTTGTCCCAAAGGGTGCCGCCGAAGGCCTTGCGGTCCTTCACATGCTGGGTCGTGATCTCGATGGCGTGCATGGCTTCACCCAGGCAGAGGGCGCCGGCCACCATGCGCTCGTTCTGGAAGTTGTCCATGACCGCGTAGAAGCCCTTGTTCTCCTCGCCGAGGATATTCTCAAAGGGAATCTCGCAATCGTCGAAAACCAGCTCCGCCGTGTCGGAGCAGCGCCAGCCGTGCTTGTCCAACCGCTTGGCGACGTTCAGCCCCGGCGTGTCCTTCTCGACCAGGAACATGGTGATGCCCCGCGAGCCCTTGGCCTCCGGGTCGGTGCGGGCGGCGACCATATAGACGTCGGCCAGGCAGCCGTTGGTGATGAAGACCTTGGAGCCGTTCAGAACCCAGCTGTCGTTGCCCTTGCGCACGGCCCGGGTCTTGAGCCCGGCCACGTCCGATCCGCCGTCTGGTTCGGTCACCGTGATGGCGCTCACCTTTTTGCCCTCGATCAGGTCGGGCAACAGCCGGTCTTTCTGCGCGTCGGTGCCGTATCGGATCAGGTGTGGCATGGCCATTTCCGAATGCGCCGCCGCGCTGCCGCCAAGGCCGCCGTATGAGGATTTGGCGATCTCTTCCCACAGCGCCACCATGGCGACCGCGTCCATGTCCGTGCCGCCATATTGTTCCGGCGAGCGGATGCCGAAAAAGCCGAGTTCGCCCATGCGCCGGTAGGTTTCGCGCGGAATTTCGCCGGCCTCTTCCCATGCGTCGCCGTTCGGTCTCACTTCCTCATCAACGAAGCGTCTGGCGGTATCCTTGAGCATCCGATGCTCGTCCTGAAGGAAGACCGGGTCTTTCATAAACTTCTCCCACTGGTGGGTTATGGGACCGGGATTTTTGGCCGGGCCGGCGAAATCGTTAACACGGAACGCGACTCCCGCTTGGCAAAATCGCTTGCGCCATGCGAATAATGGGGCATTCATGGCCGTGCACTACCGAAAAACGCCGCAGGCATGCTGAAGAAAGTATTCAAGGGGAAACCTGACAACGCGCTCGAGGATTACCGCGAGCGGGGGGAAGCTATTGGCGTCTTTTCCCTGATGCTGGTGAAGGTGGACGATCCGTTCGACCCTGATCCCCTGTGGGACCGCAAATATGGCGGCGGGCCGGGGATTGTCGAAGAATCGAGCAAGGACGCGGATTTCCGCCTGCAGGCCGCGCTGGACGGGTGCCGGGACATCAAGTTCGTGCGTGATGACGCTGGCCGCTTTCGCGAGCAGACACCGGTGTTCACCGATGTGGCGGTCTGGGTGCCGGAAGCCAAGTGGCGGGCCGACGCCCAGCATGGCGGTCACCGGATCGAGGCGCTGGCCACCAACCTCGCAAGCCTGCACGGCCGCAAGTTTGCCCGCTCCCTGCCGGGCGACCGTGTGCCCAACTATACGGTGATGCCGGACAAGGACCTCGCCGAGAACGCCGTCGCCTTCCAGTTCGGCTTTGGCGTCTTCATTCCCAATGAGGACGATGACCTGCTGGGCGAAATCCGCATGCGCCGTACGCTGGAAGATGACGCGGTGTCCATGCCGGAATGGTCCTTCTGGCGGAAAGGCGCGCAGATCAAGCGCCCGGTCGGGGTCTATCGCGGCCAGGGCTCGATGCTGATCGCCAACGACCGCTCGGTGCCGATCCGCGCACCGCTCTGGTTCGCCGGCGAGCGGGGGCACATTTCGGTGAACCTGAGCGCGGCGGACAGCGAGCGGGTCTATCCCAGCGACGATGAAGTCGAATTGATCGAAACGATCATTCCCAAGTTGGAAGGCGAACCCTTCCAGTGGATCCTCAAGGACAATGGCGGCGACGGTGGCGACGAGGATTCCCTCGTGCTCGAGGTGGATTTCCTCGCGGAACCGGTTACTTCCCGGATCATGGTCGAGGAAGAGCCTGAACCGGAACCGGAGCCGCATTTCGAGCTGGATATCGAATCGGAGCAGGTCGAGGAACCCGTCACCGAAACCGGCATCGAGGTGGAACTTCCCACCGCGCAGGGGCCGGTCGTCGAACGTGGCGGCGACGTGACTGCGCCCACCGAAATGCAGCGGTCACCCAGTTTTGAAGAACCCGCCACCGATCAACCCGGCGAAGATGATGGCCATGTAGCCCGCGAACTGTCGAGCGCGCGCCGCGCCGCGTTGGAGGTCGAGGAGCGCCAGCGGGCGGAGCATTCCGCACCGCCGACCGAGCAGGCGCCGGGGAGTTCGCTGGAGCGCTTCTTTCAACAGACCGACCGTTCCGCCTATTCGCGGAGTACGCCGCTTTCTGCCCGCCACATGCTCAAGCTCAGCGGCCTGGCGCTGTTGCGCATTGACGGCGACCGGCAGCTGCCTGGCCTGGATGAATGGGCGATCTGGTTCAACGACCAAGGCGAGCCTGTGCGCGAAGGCGACGATGACGATGTCGATCTGGATACCGCGCTGGCACTTGCCGGCACCAGCGACTCCAGCTCCCTGTTCTATCGCCTGCCGGGGGAGGACCGGTTCAGCCCGGTCAAAGTCATTCCCTGCTCCCTGTCGACAGCGTCGGGCGGCTACGTGGATCTGAACCGCTCCCCAGCGCCGGACGTCTATCATGGCATTCTGGAACTGCCTGTTCCTGCCTCCTTCCCGCTCAGCTCCCATCAACTGCTCCTGGGCCGCAGCGATTCCAATCCCGACGCGTCGCAGCCTGACCTCCCCATGGAGGTGCTGGACCATTCCCAGGGACTGCGCTGGTCGGACACCGGCGCCGCCCGCGGAGCGCGGCTGAATACGCTCAACCTGTCGCGCCGGCATGTGAGCCTGCGCCTGGTCAGCGGACGTCTGGAAGTCTCAATGGCGGAGGGCCGGACGCCGGTCTATATCCTCGGCAGCGAAGGCGAGCTGCTGAAAGAGCTGGATCCCGGCGGCCGCGAAATGCTGATGCTGGAGCCGGGGGAGCGGTTTGTGGTCGGGTCCTACGTGCTGACGTTCCACGAAGAGATGCCCAAAACCATGATGTCGCGCGAGGCGAGCGTGCTCATGCGTTCCGACGCGACCGAGGTGCCGGCCTGAAATGCGCGCGTCTTTTCCGGGGGTAAATCCCGGCACTCGACCTTGCCACGCTAAACAGATGCGATAGACTCCCCGTAGACAGGCGTAGGCTGGCGCGGACCCGCGCGCCTGGCCAATCGGCACGGGACGCGACAATGTTCAGAAAGAAAAATGCCAAATCCGCCGCCAGATCTGGCAGTGACGCGAAGAAAGGCGGCGCCAGAAAGCGGCAGGTCATCAAGTCGGACGGCGGCGGCAAAAAGGGCGGGCGCGGTTCTGGCAAGTCTGGCGCGGCCATGCTGAGAGAGTTTTTCTTTGGCGGTGTCCGGCTTGTGGTGACGCTGGTGATCGCCGGCGTGATCGTCGTCCTGTTCGGGTCGCGCCTGCTCTACCTGCAGGGGCAGGCCGACGCCTCCAAGGTAGATGGGGAGCAACGCCGAGCCGCCACGGAAGACAAACAGCTTTTCTATGACCTGCTGCGGGTACAGCTGCTGGCGCCGCGCAAGGATGGCGGCCTGACAATGCGGCCGTCGGACTATTTGATGGTCAAGGAGGCGCTGAAGAACGATCAGCCGCCGCCAGGGGTCAACCGGGCGGAACAGGGCCGTTTTCTGCGGTTGCTCTATAACTCACCAGCCGGCGTGATTGTCCGCCAGCAGGTGCGCCTGTGGAATGACACCCGCCGCATTGCTGGCATTCGTGACAACCGCACCCTGGGCCCTTCGGACAAGAACAAGGTGTTCTGGCGGGCCTTCACTCCCAACGGCCACCCGATTGCCACCGGCGCTCTGATGCCGGAATCCTTTGGCTTTGTGCAGGGATCAGTGCTGTCCACCGGCTTTGGCGAATGGGTGACGGTGCCAAAACGCCTGAAGCCGCTGATCTACCGCACCCTTGTGCCGGCGGGCCAGGGCCGCAGCCTGACGATCCAGGTGGTCGGCAACCCGATCAAGCTGCCCCGCGGCGCCAAGGTTTCCCGGGTCAAGCTCGAGAAACATAAAAAGAAGTCGGTCAAATACTGGCCCTGCGAAATCCCCATGCAGGCAGCCAACATCACCATGCCGCTGACCGGCAAGGCCCAGCGGATCGAAGTGACAGTACAGCCGGCTGTCAACTGCAGCCCGATCATCTTTGGCCTGGCGATCCGTCTGGTTCATCGGGAGCAGATGAAAAACCTTGCGAAGAAGGTCTATAAGCCCGGCCAAGGCATGGTGACAGTCGCAGCCAAAGACGAGGGCAAGCCTGAGAAGATCTTCAAGGCGGCGTTCTTTGGGGACTGGTACTTCGCCTGGCGCGAGGTCAAGCGGGCCAAGAAGGCGGTCACCGGCGGCGCCTTCACCATCCGCACCCGCGACGGCCAGTTGCTCACCGACAATTCCGGCAAAGGCAATCCGACGGAACTGACCTACGACATGGGTATGGTTTCGCTGATTGGCTTTGGCATCAATGACGCCTCCAGCTTGGCAGGCCTGTTGCGCCAGAGCAGGATACCGCCCACCGGTCTGGAAGTGACGCTGACCATCGATGGCCGCATTCAGCGCATTGTGTCTGAAACCATGCGCCACTATTTCACCAAGGTCTTCCGCGGCACCCGTTTTGACAAGAAACGCAAGGGCGCGGTGATCCTGATGGATGCGGAAACCGGCGCAATCCTGGCCATTGGCGGCTGGCCACTGCCCCAACGGGGCGCGACGTCCTGGGACTACACCTCTTTCGCGGTCTCCAATCCCAATCGGGATCCTATGGCAGTCATGGCGTGGGAAGTCATTGACGGGAACAATACGCCAGGGTCGACCTTCAAGCCGCTCCTGGCGCTCGCAATTATGCGCTCCAAGCGCGCGAAGCTGATGCGGGTGATGAAGGGCCTGACGCCCGGAGAGTTCCCATCGGTCTTTGGTATCAGCCCCGGCATCGGCGCCTATCAGATACCCGGTTCGCCCAAGTCGATTGCCAACTTCGGCAATTCCTCCATGGGCAAATATTTCGGCCGCGTTTCGGGCAATGCACTGTGTGGCAACAGCACAGCCGCCGACCCAACCCTCGGGGTCAAACAGTCGGTGCAGTTTTCGTTGAATGTGTGGTTCTCGCGAATTGCGGTGATGCTGGACATCGAGACCGTGGATAAATTCATCGCGGATCTGCGCGTGGACGTGAAAGCCAAACGCGCGCCGCGACAGGTAGGCAAGCTGCCGCGCACCAACCTGATGAAGCTGCTGGCTGATATCGGCATCGACGACCAGAACCGTACGGATCTGGGGTCCAACGTGCCGGAGCGCCTGGGGCTTTTCCGCTTCAAGACCGACGCTGCGGCAGACATTCTCTATACCCAGCGGCTTAAGACCCACATCACGTCGGAGCAGGAAAAGCTCGACACCTATCGCCCGATCGCGATTCGCCCGATCTATCTTCACCGGATTGGCCTGAACGGCATCGGCCAGGGCTGGTCGGTTTCTGTGCTGCATATGGTTCGCGGTGCAAGCACGATTGCCTCAGGCAAGCGGGTTTCGCCGTTCATTATCAAGCGGTGGGGATCGGAAGAATTGAAGCCGCTTCCTGCGCCGGTGATGGACCTGCCAGCCGACGTGCTGCGCCTGCTGCGGCAGGGCATGAAAGCGGTGACAGAGGCGCCGGGCGCCACGGCCACAGGCACTTTCAATGCGCCGCCGTCCATCGTCGTCGATCCCAGCACGGGCGCGAATCTCGTGCGGAACAAGAAATACGCCAAGGCGCTGGTCGCCATCCGCAAAACGCTCAAGTGCCGGGCTCACGGCAAGACCGGAACCGCGGATGTGGGCAAGGGGCTCGGCTACAACTCAGGCTGGTTCGTCGGCTGGAAGAATCCGGTAACCCCTGATCCGACGAAGGTTACCGGGCGAAAGATCGCCTATGCCTGTATGACCACTCATGCCATGGGCGGCTTTCGCTTCGGCGGTACGTCCTGTGGCCGGGTCATTCGGGACATCGTCACGTCAATCGAATTGATGGAATATCCGGTCGGCGCCGCGCCGGCGAAGAAAGACAAGAAGAAAACCAGAAAGAAAATCCGCAATCGGCGCGGCCGCAAGCCGGAAGGCGGCGGCGGCGGCACGGACCTCGATATCCCGGGCCTGCGCCCAAGATGAGCGCCGGGAACGGAAATCGCGTGAGATTCGCCTAGTGTTGAGCAGGGGGGAGTAGCCAAAATATGGCGAACGGGGCGTTGACATATCTGGGGGGGCTGTTTCGGGCGGCCTTGCCAACGCTGCTGACTTTTCTGGCGCTGCTGATCTGGGGCTTTCTCGCCTGGCAGGTCTATGTGCACGCGCCTTCGGGTTCAGTCGGCCGCAGCATATATGTGGCTGCAAACGCGACGCCCTATTCGGTCGGCTGGTCAGATTTGGGCCAGCGCCCTGGCCCTCGCTCGGCATCCTCCGAACATCTTCTGATCCGCCGCGTCGGGGGCCAATGGGTCTTTGCCAACGCTTCGGGCAACCGCAAGGTGTTGCTGGCAACGACCCAGACCAGCGGGCGCTTCATTCAGCGTTGGGACCTGCGCCGTGGCGACCGCATCTCCTTCGATGGCGTGGACATCCAGGTGGTCTCGATTTCCGACGACTCGATCACGCTCCGTGACCGGGTATCGAAGCGTGAGGTGGCCTTCGATGGTGAACTGACGCCGAGCAATGAAGCCGTCTACAAGGTGTGTGAAGGCACGCTCAGGCGCATCTTCAATGGCCTGAAATGGAGCAGCCGGTCCATTTTCTCCGGCGGAAAATCAGAGCTGCCGGTCTTTTCCATTGGCGGCGGCGTCAATTGCGCCAATCGCTGGAGAATGGAGCGCCTAGATCCCGCCGCGGTGATCATCGTCTGGCAGGCGGGCCGGTTCTGGGTTGCGCCCGGTAGTGCCCGGCGCGAAACCCTGCTGTTCCGTGCAGGGCAAAGCAAAGGCACCACATTCGATCAGCTGACCGTTCCCATGAACGGGCGCTTTGGCAAGGTGACCAGCGCCATTCTGGGGACGACCCTCTACAACATCACCGATTTGGGAGACCGGCTGCGGCTAAGTCCTCTCTCCAACAAGATGTACTTTTTTGCCAGCGGGCAGCCGCCGAACTACCCCACCAGCATGAAGTGGCTGGGGGCCGGGAAGCCGCCGCTTGCGTGGATCTCCGGCATGGGACCGTTGATCGCGATTGGCGTGTTCATCG
This sequence comes from Alphaproteobacteria bacterium, assembly GCA_021776685.1. GTDB lineage: Bacteria > Pseudomonadota > Alphaproteobacteria > Bin65 > Bin65 > JAJFFJ01. Next base: position 20,685 of record JAJFFJ010000072.1, on the reverse strand, counting down.
CGACCGCGCTCGGCATTGGCGCCTTCTGGTTTTGGCGGCGGCGATTCCGTGATGACAACTGGTGGCTGGTGCATGCGATTGCGGCGCTGATCCCTTCCGTGATCGGCATCTGGGTGACCCTGCTGCTGATGCGCAGCTGGGGTGGGCCGGATCAATCGCTGATCGTGGCGGTGGCCTGGATCGCGTGGTTCTGGGCAACATTCCTGCTGGTCTGGAGCGGGCGTCTTACCGGCTATGGCGGCTGGATATGGCTGTGCGGCGTAACCCTCGCCGGTATTGGCACCACGACGCTGTTTCAACTGGGCGTTGGCGCAGAAAATAGCCGCTGGCTGGGTTTCTACTACAAACATGCGGCGATCCTGGCGCTGTTCGCATGGATCATGGCGATCTTCACGCTGGTGCCAAATCGTATGTGGCGCAATCTGTGGGTCACAATCTTTAACCGTGAAAGCATCCTTGCCGTCGTGGCGGGCGTGCTGATTGTCGCCATGGTGGTGCAGTTCCTGATCGGCAGCGAGGAAGGCATCGCCGGTATCCAGCCGGTGGAACTGGTCAAGACGGTCTTTGTGGTGCTGCTCGGCTATGTGGGCCTGCATGTGACTGAGACCCGGCAGCGCGACGTGCGCCGCTTCCGTGAAAAACCACTGGCCTACCTGGCCCCCTATTTCCGGCTCGCCGCTGTGTTTTTCCTGATCATCGCCAGCATCGTTGTGGGCGTGCGCGATTTCTCGCCGCTGGTGATCATGGTCGTCGTCCTGCTGGCATGGCTTTATAAGGTTGGCGGCACGCCCAGCGGCTTTTCCAAGGCGGGCAAGATCTTCATGTGGGTGCGCCCGGCGGTGCTGCTGTTGGTGATAGCCGTCGTCAGCCTGCTCACCTATGTCTATATGAACCCGGAAATCGTGCCGGACGGCTTCCCGCAGAAAGACCGCATCCTGGTGTGGTCGAAACCGCAGCTGTTCCCCCACAGCGGGTCACAGGTGCTGGGGTCGATGGATTTTGTCGGTCAGGGTGGGTGGTTCGGCGCTAAACCGTGGTTCGGCGTCAATGGGCCGATCATGACCCTGCCTGCGGTGCAGGATGATTTCATCACAGCCTTCCTGATCAACCGGTTTGGCGGCATCGCCGGCCTGACCATGCTGGGCATCCAGCTCCTGTTCATCGCGCTGCTGTTCGGCCTGGGACGGCGGCTGGAGCGGCAGTTGCGGGGCGGTGACTTCCGGGACCAGAATGCTGGCGTGGTGCTTGGCTATACGCTCTATGGCCTGGCCTGGCTGCATGCCGCCCACTGGCTGATTTCATGGGGCAATACCATGGGGATGCTGCCCGTGATGGGTCAGCCCATGACCTGGCTGACCGCGGGCAACTCGCACTTGATGGCCTTTGCCCTGATCATCCTGCTGATCGCCCAGATCAGCGCCTGGGTCGGCTTCTCCTTCACGGACGAAGACAAGCTCAGGGAAGGCGACCGGTAGCCTTTAGGTAGCCTGTGGCGCTCAGGCGATGTGGGCCGAGATGTTGGACCGGGCGCCATTGCGGACCGCCCGGACGAGTTTTTCGAGCGCGCGTTTCTCGATCTGGCGTACCCGTTCCTTGCTGACGCCAAGTTCATCGCCGAGTTCCAGAAGGATGGCGCCTTTTTCGTCCAGGTGCCGGCGTTGGACGATCAGGCGCTCACGGGAGGTGAGCGTATCCAGACCTTCCGCGAGCAACTTCCGGCGGTAGCGACGTTCGTCATCTTCCGCCAACAGGTCCTCTGCCGTATCTGCGTCATCTGTAAGGGTATCGCCCAGGGTCATTCCGGCATCCTCACCCCAGGGGGCGTCGATCGACAGGTCACGGATGGAGATTCTACTCAGCACCCTGTCGACCGTATCCGGCGAAACCCCATAGCGGGTGGCCATTTCCTGTTTGGCTTCAGATGTCAGGGAGACGCTGCCGTTCGGATCCTTGAGCATTCGCCGTAGGCCAAACAGGAGCGAGCGCTGTTTGGTAGAGGTCACGGTGCGGACGCTTGACGCGTTTCGGTCGGCGAAATCCTGAATCGCTGCCTTGATCCACCATTGGGCATAGGTGGCGAAGCGCACCTCCTGGTTCAGGTCAAACCGATGAGCCGCCTCCAGCAGGCCCACACAGCCTTCTTGAACGAGGTCCGCCAAGCCAAGGTTGCCGCTTCGGAGCCGGGTGGCATGCTTCAGCACCAGGGGCTTGTGTGAACTGACCAGACGGTCGAGCGCGCGCGGATCCCCTTGGTGGATCCACCGCTCCAGCAAGTCCCGCTCCACCTTGGCGGTCAGAAATTCCTGTCCGGGCCCTCTATAGGTGTTGGTGTAGGATTTTGTCGCCATTTCCAGGCCTCCAACTGGCACACTCACCATCTTCTACGTTTGCCGGCCCGATTTGGACGTTTCGGGGCGCGTATGTTTTCACATGCGCGATGTTCGGGCGCGATGTTCGGGCGGTATGTTCGGGCGGTATGTTCGGGGCCGCTGATCCAAAACCCCTGCCGGCGCGTATCGTTCGTATTGGTTTCAGCGACACAGGCTTCCCCATGTTCGACGGCATTTTTCCTCTTGAAGCCTGCGATCGCGCGTCGGGGCGGGTTGCCGTTATCGGCAGCGGCATAGCGGGCCTCTCCGCGGCGCTGCAACTCTCCGAAAAATTCCGGGTGACGTTGTTCGAAGCCGACCGCCGCCTGGGCGGTCATAGCAACACAGTCGTGCTGGATCTGCCTGAAGGGCCGGTGCCTGTCGATACCGGTTTCATCGTTTACAACGAGCGTACCTACCCGAACCTGACACGCCTTTTTCAGAGGCTCGACGTCCCGACGGCAGATAGCGATATGTCGTTTTCCGTGTCACGGCCGGACGGGCTGGAGTATGCCGCGTCGTCCCATCTGCCGGCGCTGTTCGCCCGATGGCAGAACGCGACCTCACCGCGGTTCCTATGGATGCTGCGGGAGGTTTGCCGCTTCCAGCGGGATATGCAGGCGCGGCTCGCAGTTGGCGATCTGGGCGACAAGAGCCTGGGCGAAGTGGTCGCTGCCGGGGGCTACAGCCGGTGGTTTCGCGACCACTATCTCGTACCAATGGGAGCCGCCGTGTGGTCCGGCTCCTCGGAATCGATCCTTGATTTCCCTGCTGAGACCTACCTGCGCTTTTGCCTGAACCACGGCATGTTGACGATGACCGACCGCCCGGCCTGGCGGACCGTCCAGGGCGGCAGTCGCGAATATGTCCGCCGGGTAGCGGCCCGGCTGGCAGATATCCGGCTGGCGACGCCTGTCCACGGAATCACCCGCCACGGCGACAAGGTCGCTTTGCGGACGGCCCGCAGCGTGACTGAAATATTCGATCACGTGGTGCTGGCGGCCCATTCCGATCAGTGCCTCCGGCTGCTCGACGATGCGGATGACGCGGAGCGGGGCTTGCTGTCCCAAATCCGTTATCAGCCCAACCAGGCCGTTCTGCATACTGACGCCAGCTTGATGCCCCGCCGCCGTCGGGCGTGGTCAAGCTGGAACGTGATCGGCAATCCGGGCGCCCCGGAGAACCCGGTGTCTCTGACTTACTGGATGAACCGGCTGCAGCCCCTGGCCACCCAACGCGACGTGTTTGTGACGCTCAATCCCCCGCGCGCGCCCGAAGGCGAGTATCAGGCCTTTGCCTACGCTCATCCACAGTTCGACCAAGCAGCGCTCGCGGCGCAAAGGCGGCTTCACGAGATTCAGGGGCGGCGCCACACCTGGTTCTGCGGCGCCTGGTGTGGCCATGGCTTTCACGAGGATGGGCTTGTCTCAGGCCTCACCGTTGCACGCTGGCTGGGCGCGCCGGCTGCGTGGCAGGCGAGCCGGGGTGTGGACAGGGTGCCGATGGCCGCTCATGATATCGACCTGCCTGCAATTTCAGGGAAACTGGCCGCGTGAGCAGCAGACTCTATTTTGGTCGGGTGATGCATCACCGGTTGCGGCCGAAAGTGCACAAGTTTCGCTACCGTGTGTTTTCCCTGCTCCTGGATGTGGATGAGCTGCCGGCGTTGGCAAGGCGGCTCAGACTGTTGTCCCGCAATCGTTTCAACCTGTTTGGCGTTCACGACCGTGATCACGGGGATCGGGAAAAGCCGGGCCTGCGGCCCTGGGCCGAAGCACAGTTGGCAGAAGCGGGAGTCAGGGGCGCGGCGGCGCGACTTGAGTTGCTGTGCTTTCCGCGTCTGCTTGGCTATGTCTTCAATCCGCTGAGCATCTGGTTCTGCTATGGAGATGAAGGGCGGCTGCGCGCCCTGATCTACGAGGTGCACAACACATTTGGCGAACGACATGCCTATGTATGTCCTGTAGAGGCGGATTTCCCGCAGGACCAGTCCCCACCCGGGGCCGTCACCCAGCAGGCGGCCAAGGCCTTCTTCGTATCGCCCTTCATCGACATGGCTGCCGACTATCGCTTCAGGGTTCGCCTGCCGGACGACCGCATGGCGGTGACGATCCGCGAATTCGGGCCGGAAGGTGAAATCTTGTGTGCGAGCTTGAGCGGCCGCGGCGTTGCGTTAACTGATCGCGCCCTGCTGCGGGCGTTCTTTGCCTATCCCTTGATGACTCTGAAGATTACCGCCGGGATCTACTGGCAGGCTTTCCGCCTGTGGCGCAAACGGGTGCCGACGTTCCTGCACGGCCGCAAAACGGCGAAGGCAGCCCGTCCGGCCGGATTGCCCCGATGACCGGGGGCGAAGGTCAGTCCACTGATGCGACCGGGTGGCGTCGCCGGCTGACGCGGTTTGCCGGAAAACGCCTGCCCCACGGGGTATTGGTTCTGGTTTGGCCGGACGGCGCGCAAAGCCGCCTTGAGGCGCCAGCGCCCGGGCCCGAGATCACCATGACAATCCACCGCTGGCGCGCCGTCCGGCGCATGCTGGCAGGGGGCTCGATTGGCCTGGCTGAATCCTATATCCGTGGCGACTGGGATTGTGACGACCTGCCAGCGCTGATCGAAGTGGCCGGCCATCATCGCCGGCATGGCAAGGCCAGCCCGCGGACGGATGTGCTGCGACGCGCGGTTGACCGCTTCCGCCATCGCCTGCGGGCAAATTCACGCCGCGGCAGCCGCCGAAACATTGCCGCCCACTACGACCTGGGCAATGACTTCTATGCCCCCTGGCTCGACACCAGCATGACCTACTCGTCGGCGGTCTTCACCGAACGCACCAATTCTCTGGAGGCGGCGCAGGATGAGAAATGCCGACGGCTGCTGGAATTGATCGATCCAAAGCCGGGCGACCGCCTGCTTGAGATCGGCTGCGGTTGGGGGCATTTCGCAATCACGGCGGCAAAGGAACGGGACGTCCATGTCACTGGTCTGACACTGTCCCGCGAGCAGTATGACTTCGCCCGGCGGCGTGCCCAGGAAGAGGGCCTCGCGGACCGCATCACCATCGAACTGCGGGATTATCGTGACGTCGCCGAAAGCTATGACCATGTCGCGTCCATCGAGATGCTTGAAGCGGTCGGGGAGGCTTATTGGCCGGACTATTTCCAGACCATACAGCGGGTCCTGCCGCCTGGTGGCCGCGCAGGGGTGCAGGTGATCACCATTGCCGATGAACTGTTCGACGATTACCGGCGTGGAGTCGATTTCATTCAGAAGTATATATTTCCGGGTGGCCTGTTGCCGTCCCGGGCAGCGCTTCAGGACCAGACGGATGCCGCCGGCCTTGTGTGGCGGGGTGACGACAGCTTTGGCTCCTCCTATGCCCGCACGCTGGCGACCTGGCGCACCCGGTTTCTGGATGCCTGGCCGCGGATCGCGCCACTTGGGTTTGACGAACGATTCCGCCGGATGTGGACCCTGTATCTCAGCTATTGCGAAGGCCTGTTCAATGCCGGCTCGATTAGTGTCCGTCAGGTCGCGCTGAGCCGACCATAGGTCCAAAACCCGGTCACCTACGTAGAATCAGCAACAACGGCAACGACCGACACAAAAAACCAAAGCCTGAACCATGACTATGTTTTCTTATCCTGAGGCCGCAGTGAGAGCGCCTGATGGCCCCGGCTGTACGCAGGCTTCGACGACCGAGCAGCGGCCAACGGATCTGCGCCTGGAAACCTTTTTTCAAGGCGACACCGTGGGGCATGGCGTGATCCATGACCGCTTTGGCCGGTTGATCGGAGAAGCGACAGCGGAGATGACCGGGTTCTGGCGCGATGACACCTTCGTGTTGGATGAAGTCTTTCGCTATACCGACGGGCGGGTCCAGGATCGAAGCTGGGTGATCCATGTCGAGGGCCAAGGGCACTATCGGATTACCGCCCCGGACATGATTGGCGATGGCATTGGCCTGTCAGAGGGCAACGCCCTGCGCATGGACTATCGGCTGCGCGTCCCGGTCGGTGGCCGCAATCTCGTGCTGCGTTTCGATGACCGGATGTATCTGCAGGAGCAGGACATGCTCATCAACACCAGCACGGCACGAAAGTTCGGTCTGGTGCTGGCGCGGATCAGCTTCGCCTTTCAGCGCCGCTAGCGCTTGGTCGAGCGCTTTACCAGCCAGTAGTAGAGGGGCCGCGGCAACACCCGCAGCAATTTCAGCTGCAGGGTGAACTGCCACGGAAAGGTCACCTCAAACCGCTTGCTTGCCAGGCCCCGCATCAACTTGCGCGCGGCCTTGTCCACCGGCATCAGATGGGGCATGCGAAATTCATTCTGCGCGGTCAGTGGCGTTTCCACGAATCCGGGGTTGATCACCTGTATGTCGATGCCCCTGGGCTCGAGGTCAAAGCGCAGCGCTTCGCAGAGATTGTTCAACGCGGCTTTTGTTGGCCCATAGGCGACCGCCAGCGGTAATCCCCGATAGGCGGCAACAGAGGCGACGATTGCAATTTTGCCGGCGCCCCGTTCCAGAATCGGCGGCAGGATGGCGTTGAGCAGGTTGGCGGCGCCGAGAAGATTGGTCTTCACCTGGGCGGTGAAGCTTTCAAGATCGAAACTTTCGGCAGACATCGGTCGATAGATGCCGGCGCTGAAGACCACCAGGTCCACGGGCCCGCGGTCCTGCGCGATCCGGGTATGGGCCGAGGCAACATCTTCCGCGGAGGTCACATCCAACGGATAGGCGGCGGTGTTCGCCGATGTATCTGCCAGTGTGTCGAGCTTTTCCCTCGAACGTGCGCTGATCGATACCAGGCACCCCGCGTCGGCGAGAAGGCCTGTGAGGGCCGCGCCCAGCCCGGTGCTCGCGCCGATGATCCACACATGGCGATAGGGAAATGTCATTGCATTGGAGGGCTAGAGGCGGACGAAGGGGTCCACCAGGCGGCCAATGCGGCCGGTCAGGCGCATCGGCGCGTCGAGCACCACCAGGCAGAGGCAGCCTTCGGCATCTGCCATAGGACGGTGGTCAACCGATGCATCTGCGGCCTGGAAATCACCGCGCTCGAAATGGATATCCCCGTCGGTGTAACCGCCCTCCAGCACCAGCGTAAATTCGTTGCCGCGGTGGGAATGATCGGGCACCGCCATGCCGGGATGGATGCGCATCAGGCGGGTGATGAAGCCTGCCGGAGCAATGTCCAGCGCTGCCGTGTCGACAATTTTTCGCCGCTTGCGCCAGGAAAGCGCGTCCAGTCTGTCTGGCAGGTAGTGCCGCAGGGGATAGGGCAACAGCTCATCTTCCTGCGCTCCCGGCCGCGCCTTCTCTGCAACTGGCGCGGATTCCGCATCGGCCTGGTCCAGACGCGCCAAGGTTTCTGCCAGCGCATCTGCGCCAATTTCCTGAGGCGTAATCCGGGAAATGGCCGCGCCGCCAACCGCCTCTATGTGGCCAGCCTCGGCGCGGCAGGCGGGGCACAGCGAGATATGGCAGGCAACCGCGAGGGACGCCGCTTCGGGCAGTGCGCCGCTGACATAGTCGAGCAGCAACTCTTCACCGGGATGTTGAGAAATCATGTCAGCGTCTCCGATACTGACCGCTTCAGATGGGCAAGAGCCAGTCTGATGCGGGATTTGACTGTGCCAAGGGGCAGGCGGAGCTCTTCGGCCACCACCGCATGGCTTTTGTCTTCATAAAATGCCTTGCGGATCACTTCCGCCTGTTCCGGCGGCAAGGTGTCGATTGCGCTGGCAATGATCGTTTGCTCCTGCGCGGCCTGTACCTCGCCAAATGCGTCTTCCTGCCAGCGGGCCTCGCCGGTCAAGTCATGCTCATCGACCGCAGGGCGGTTTTCGCGCCGCGCCAGGTCGATGCGCCGGTTGCGGACGATGGTGAAAATCCAGGTGGAAACCGCAGCCTTGGCGGGATCGAAGGTTGCCGCCTTGCGCCAGACAGAGACCATTGCCTCTTGGGCAAGCTCTTCCGCCGACGCCGGGTCGGACCCGCTGCGCATGACGTAAGCCTTGAGGCGCGGCGCGAAATGTTCGAACAGTTCCCCGAATGCGTCGCGGTCCTGACGCTCCGCGATTGCCGCGATCAGCTCGCGGTGCCGCAGATCAGGACGCTGTTCGGCGGCAGGTGTCGGTGCTTCAGTCACACGCGGCAGTCTCGCTGGAAAACCGGCAGGATAAACAGCCGGTGGCGCATGGGCCACGGCGGTCTGGACGGCAGGCATCGATCGACGGTCCTTTGACCATGTAAGTTATCCTGTCTACGCCCGCCGGACGGGATTGGATCATCAATTCAGGCAGATTGCTTTAACCGCCTGTAAAGCTTCGCTTAAGCAGGCGTAAACCATAAGCACCTAGGATTACGCCAAGGCAATGCAGGAGGGTGCATTCCCATGAAGACCGCAGAAATAGATCTACGCTTCGACCAGGTGGCTGGCCTCAAGAAGGTTGCTAACCTGACTGGCCGGACGGAGGGTGAATTGATCCGCTCCGGTATCGATATCGTCATCGCCAAGGAAGTTGCCCAGGCGATGAAGGATCGGGGGCTTGCGAAAATGCTGGGCGCTGACCTGCCACAGCCGGTGGTGGAGCTCCGCCTTGCCTGGGCCCAGTTGCGCGCCCAGGCTGACAAGTTCGCGGCCGGCGAAGCCTAGGGGCTCAACAGCGACCTAGTAGCTACCGAGCAGTTACTCTGCGGCGGCCGCCGTTGCCGCCGCCTTTTCCACGCGCGCCGCGCAGAATTTGAACTCCGGAATCTTGCCGTCCGGGTCAAGCTGCGGGTTGGTCAGCATATTCGCCGGTGCTTCCGCAAAGCAGAATGGAATGAAGATCATGCCTGTGGGCACGGCCGTGTCCACCTTGGCCGCCAGCTCGATGGCGCCCCGCCGGGTTTCGACCCGGACCGTATCGCCCGCGGCAATTCCCATGCGTTGAAGATCGGTGGGCGAAAGGCTCGCCGCGGCCTCCGGTTCGATCGCATCCAGTGTTGCCGCCCGCCGGGTCATGGCGCCGGTGTGCCAGTGCTCCAGTTGCCGGCCCGTGGTCAGCACCATGGGATAGTCGTCATCCGGAACTTCGCCGGGTGGCTGGGGTATCGCCGTGGCCAGCTGGGCGCGGCCGGACTCGGTGGGGAAACCCTCGCCAAAGACGATTTCGTTGCCGGGCTGGTCCGGCGCATCGCAGGGATAGGTGACGGCGCTTTCCCGCTCCAGCCGGTCCCAGGTGATGTTGGCGAAGGACGGCATCAGCGTCGCCATCTCGGCAAACACGTCCGCCGGCCCGCCATAGGCCCAGTCGAGGCCGATGCGCTGGGCAATTTCCTGGATGATCCACCAGTCCTGCTGCGCCTCACCAGGCGGAGACAAAGCGGGCCTGCCGATCTGCACTTGCCGGTTGGTGTTGGTGACCGTGCCGGATTTCTCCGGCCAGGCAGAGGCCGGAAGGATCACATCCGCGTGGAACGCCGTCTCGGTCAGGAACAGGTCCTGCACGACCAGATGGTCAAGCTTCGCCAGCGCTTCCCGGGCATGGTTGGTATCCGGGTCGGACATGGCCGGATTTTCACCCATGATATACATGCCGCGAATGTCACCGGCGATGATCGCGTTGACGATCTCCACCACCGTCAGGCCCCGGTTGGGGTCCAGTTCGATTCCCCAGGCTTCCTCGAAACGCGTGCGGGTCTCGCCGTCGTCTACGAGCTGATAGTCCGGGTAGAACATCGGGATGAGGCCGGCGTCAGACGCGCCCTGCACGTTGTTCTGTCCGCGCAGGGGATGCAGGCCGGTGCCGGGTCGGCCTATCTGCCCCGTTATCAGCGCCAGATCGATCAGGCACCGGGCATTGTCTGTGCCGTGCACATGCTGGGAAATGCCCATACCCCAGAAGATGATCGCCTTCTCCGCACGGGCGTATTTGCGGGCGACGGTGCGCAAGGTGTCCGGGTCGATGCCGCAGATTTTCGACATTTCCTCCGGCGTGAAATCCGCCACATGGTCGCGCAATTGCTCGAAGCCCATGGTCTGGGCTTCCACATATTGGCGGTCATATAGCTCCTCCGTGATGATCACGTTGAGAAGCGCATTCAGCATGGCCACATCCGACCCGGGCTTGAACTGCAGCATGTGAGCGGCGTGACGCTTCAGCGCCTGGCCGCGGGGGTCCATGACAATAAGTTCTGCGCCGCGCTTGGCCGATTGCTTGAAGAATGTGGCGGCGACCGGGTGGTTTTCCGTCGGATTGGCGCCGATGACGATCATCAGGTCCGAATCTTCACAGGCGGTGAAAGGCGCTGTGACAGCGCCGGAGCCAATCATCTGCATTAATGCCGCCACCGACGAGGCGTGGCAGAGACGCGTGCAGTGATCCACGTTATTGGTGCCGAAGCCGGCGCGGACGAGCTTCTGGAACAGATAGGCCTCCTCGTTGGAGCCCTTGGCGGAGCCGAAGCCGGCCAGTGCGCCGCTGCCGCTCTGGTCGCGAATGTCACGCAGGCCGGTGGCCGCCACGTCCAGCGCCTCTTCCCAGCTCGCTTCCCGGAAATAGTCCAGGGGCCGGGACGGGTCCATGTCCGTATAGGCGTCCTTGGGCACGCCCTCCCGGCGGATCAGCGGTGTGGTCAGTCGATGCGCATGATGGATGTAGTCGAAGCCGAAGCGGCCCTTGACGCACAGCCGGCTTTCGTTGGCCGGCCCGTCGCGGCCATCCACATACAACAGTTCGCCGTCTTTGACGTTGAAGGTGACCTGACAGCCGACGCCGCAATAGGGGCAGACGCTGTGGACCTGTTCATCCGCAAATTCCGTGCGCTTGCCCGCGGCGTCCAGCAGGTTGGCCGGCATCAGCGCGCCGGTGGGGCAGGCCTGCACACACTCGCCACAAGCGACACAGGTGCTGACGCCCATGGGGTCGTCCATGTCGAAGACGATCTTGGCTTCGTGGCCGCGGCCGGCCATGCCGATGACGTCGTTCACCTGCACTTCGCGGCAGGCGCGGACGCACAGGTTGCAGTGAATGCACGCGTCCAGATTGACCGCCATGGCGGGATGGCTGGAGTCGGTGGCCGGCGTCTCCCGAGAGGGCAGCCGGCTGTCCGTCCGGCCAATCCTGTGGCTCCAGTCCCACAGGCGGGACTCTGGGTCATGGCTGTCTGCCTGTTGCGGCTGGTCGGCCAGCAGCATCTCGAAGACCATATCCCGGGCCTTGGTGGCACGCTCGGACCCGCTCTTGACGACCATGCCGTCCGTCGGCGTGCGGATGCACGAGGCGGCCAGAACGCGCTCGCCCTCGACCTCAACCATACAGGCCCGGCAGTTGCCGTCGGCGCGGTAGCCGGGCGTATCGGACCAGCAGAGATGGGGGATCGCCACCTCATGCCGCTGGGCCACCTGCCAGATGGATTCGCCAGGGGCGGCCTCGACCGGTTGGCCGTCGAGGGTGAAGGTGATCTTGTCAGTCATGCCGGCGCGTCCGGGCTGGAAAACATCGCTGTGAAACCAGTAGAAGCCACTGGCCTGCCGGGCAACAGTTTATCGTGTTTTACAGGTCGCCAACCAGTCGCAGGGCGGCGTGATTGTGCGCCTCGATCAGTGGTGGCAGATCAAGACTGCAGAGCTGCCCGTCCTGCACGACAATGCGCCCGTTCACCATGGTCAGGGACGCGCTAACGGGAGCGCCAAAGATCAGCGCCGCCAATGGATCATGCCCCGCGCCCGCGTGAGCAATGCCACGGATGTCAAAGGCGGTAAGGTCCGCCATCAGCCCCGGCGCGATCTGGCCAATATCGGTGCGTCCAAGGACCTGTGCGCCGCCGCGTGTCGCCAGGGCCAATGCTTCCCGGGCACTCAGTGCTGCGGCGTCCCGGCCAACCCGCTGCAGCAACAGCGCCATGCGCGCCTCCGCCAGCATATGGGAAGCGTCATTGGAGGCACTGCCGTCTACACCCAGGCCTACGGGCACACCGCGGTCAATCATATCGCGCACGGGCGCAATGCCGGAGGCGAGGCGCATGTTCGATGACGGGCAGTGGGCGACGCCCGTTGCCGTGCGGGCAAAGAGATCGAGGCCGTCGCCGTCGAGTTTCACGCAATGGGCGTGCCACACGTCTGCGCCGGTCCAGCCCAGGGCGTCGGCATATTCAGCCGGCGTGCAGCCGAAATGTTCGCGGCTGTAGGCCACGTCGCTGTCATTCTCCGCCAGATGCGTGTGCAGGCCCACACCCAGCCGCCGCGCCATCTCCGCCGTCTGCCGCATCAGGTCGGGTGAGACGGAGAAGGGCGAGCAGGGCGCCAGGCCGACCCGCACCATGGCGCCGTCCTCCGGATCATGCCAACGGCCAACCAGTCGCTCGCTGTCCGCCAAGATTGCGTCTTCCCCTTCTACAAGGGCGTCGGGCGGGAGCCCGCCGGCGCTTTCGCCGACGCTCATGGATCCGCGGGTGGCATGGAAGCGCATGCCGATTTCCTGGGCCGCCTCGATGCTGTCATCCAGGCGCACGTCGTTCGGGTAGATGTAGAGATGATCGCTGGAAGTTGTGCAGCCGGACAGCAGCAGCTCCGCCATCGCGATCTGGGTGGACAGGCGGATGTCTTCGGGCGTCAGCCGGCCCCAGATCGGGTAGAGCGCGGTCAGCCAGTCGAACAGCGAAGCGTCCTGGGCCGCCGGCACCGCCCGGGTCAGGGTCTGGAAGAAATGGTGGTGGGCGTTGACCATGCCGGGCAGCAGCACGTGGCCTGTCAGATCAACTCTCTGAGTTTCGTCAGGCGCCTGCCGCGCAATCTCCGCCTGCGGTCCCACCGCGGCGATGCGATCGCCGGATACCAGTACAGCTGCACCGGTTAGCTCCTCGCCCGCGGCATTCCCGGGGCCATTACTGGGGCCGTTCATCGTCGCCACCAGCGCTGCGCCGGTCAGGAGAATATGACGGTCAGCGCGGTTGGCGGTCACGGCGTGCTCAGGTCAGGTCGTTCGGAAAGTGCCGGAACAGGGAAAAGAGGGGGTTGGCCGCTGCCTGGCCGAGGCCGCAGATCGAGGCGTCGGTCATGGCGTCGCCAACTTCGCGCAGCAGCACTTCGTCCCAGCTGTCCCGCTGCATCAGCTTGACTGCTTTTTCCGTGCCGACACGGCAGGGAGTGCACTGGCCGCAGCTCTCGTCCTCGAAAAAGCGCATCAGATTGAGCGCCACTGCTTTCATGTCGTCCTGATCGGACAGCACGACAACCGCATGGGAACCGACGAAACTGCCATGCTCTTCCAGGACGCCGAATTCTAGCGGCAGGTCCGCCTTGTCCGCCGGGAGGATGCCGCCTGACGCGCCGCCGGGCAGATAGCCCTTGAGCGTGTGTCCGTCCGCCATGCCGCCGCAGAATTCATCCACCAGTTCCCGCAGGGTCACGCCCGCGGGCGCCAGCTTGACTCCGGGTTCCCGCACCCGGCCCGAAACCGAATAGCTGCGCAGGCCCGTGCCGCCATGCCGGCCCTGCCCGGCGAACCAGTCCGCGCCGCGGTCGACGATCTCTGGAATCCAGTAGAGCGTCTCCACATTGTTGACGAGGGTGGGCCGTCCGAAGATGCCGTTCTGGGCGACAAAGGGCGGGCGGTGCCGGGGCAGGCCACGTTTTCCCTCGATCGATTCAATCATCGCGGATTCTTCACCGCAGATATAGGCGCCGGCGCCGCGGCGGAGATGAACCTTGGTGTGCGGGGTCAGGCCCGCTGTCTCCAGCGCCGCGATCTCCCGTCTCAGCAAAGCGTTGATCTGCGGATACTCGTCACGCAGATAGAAATAGACCGCCTCGGCCTCCACCGCCCATGCGGCGACCAACATGCCTTCCAGCACCCGATGGGGCCGTGTTTCCAGATAATGCCGATCCTTGAAGGTGCCAGGCTCGCCTTCATCGGCGTTGACCGCCATCAGACGCGGCCCGGCTTCGGCGCGGACAAATTTCCATTTCTGGCCAGTCGGGAAGCCGGCGCCACCCATACCGCGAAGTTTGGCGTTGCTCAGCAGGTCAACCAGGTCTTCCGGCGTGCGTTCGCCGGCGAGGCAGGCGCGCAGCAGGGCATAGCCGCCGGCGGCCTCATAGTCGGCCAGTGACTCCGCATCTGGCAGAGCAGGATGGGTATCGCCGGCGTTGATGGCAGCGGTGACCGTATCAACGGTGGCGGCGGTCAGATGGTTGTGACCTACCTCTGCGATCGGCGCGTTCTCGCACCGGCCCATGCAGGGCGCGCGCAGCACCCGCACATCGGCGCCTGTTGACGCCTTGAGGCCGGCAATCAGGTCTTCGGCCCCGGCAAGCGCACAGCTCAGGCTGTCGCAAACCCGGACGGTCAGCGCCGGCGGCGGGGCCTCATCCTCCAGCACCACATCGAAATGGGCATAGAAGGTGGCGACCTCGTAGATTTCCGTCTGGGCCAGCCGCATTTCCTGCGCCAGTGCCGCCAGGTGCCGGGCGGACAGGTGGCCGTATGTGTCCTGGATCAGGTGCAGATATTCGATCAGCAGGTCCCGCTGGGTCGGCCCCGCACCTATCAGCGCGCGCACTTCTTCGACCGCAGTCGGATCGACCTGCCGGCCCTTGGTTTGATACCCGGACCTGCGGCGTCCGGAGCCCGGATGGCCAAATTTGCGGGCGGTGGGTGTGCTGCTGTCAGACATGCCTCTAGCCAACTTCTCCCGCGGGGTCGTGTCAATCGGCATCGACGGTTTCGTCCGCCGGTGTGCGCGCGGGTCGCAGGAAAGCAACAACGGCGGCAATCGCGAACAATGCTGCCGGCAGGCCGGCCAGAAAAAGCACCACGCGCATGGACTGCCATCCGGCCGGGCCGAGGGTCCGCCACAAAAGAATGGCGGCCGCAATCACGAGCACCATTGCCAGTGGCGCCAGCAGGCCAATCCGGCGGCTCCCGTGTCCAAACAGATGGCGCAGCACGACCATGCCGGCGGTGGCGCCTGCCAGCAGGGCGGCCAGCTGTATTATTGCGGCAGCGGCCGGCAGCAGGCCGAGGCCGCCATTGCCATCTTCCGCCGGCGCAAAGATTTTCAGCATTTCATAGAGCGCGAAGGTGGGGTTCTGCTTCAGCGGTTCGATCAACCCATCGTCGCCGAATAGTTCAATATGCAGCGCTGCGCCGCCGAGTATGCCGATCACCAGCGAAGTGACCGCCGCGGGCGCGACGAAGCCGGCGAAAAGCATCGCCCGCACGGAGCGCCCCCGCGAGATCGAGGCCATCAGCAGCCCGACCAGCGGCGCCATGCCCATCCATGTTGCGATATAGAAAAGCGTCCACCAGCCCTGCCAGGCATCCGCTGTCTGGTTGGGACGGGTCATCAGGCTGAGGTTGACCAGATTGCCGAGATAGTCACCCAACGTATTGATCCAGGTGTCGACGATGTAAAGGGCCGGGCCCGCGGTGAAGACCACCGCGAGGAACACGCCAGTCGCAAGGACCGTCAACGTCGCCAGCAATCCTGCGCCGCGCCGAAGACCTGTGAAGGCGAGCAATGCGGCGACGGCGCCGATAGCACCAAGGACGGCGAGCAGGGAGTTGGGCGCGGCCAGCGTCGCCCGCAGAAACGCAGTCAGATCTTCGCCCGTCAGGCCCTGCGCCCGGGCCGCGATCCGCGCCTTCGCGTCCGCCGCTGCCAGGCCTGTGGTTGCGGGATCCTGGCCACTCAGAACCAGGTAGGCGGTTTCCGCCTGACTTGCGCCCAAGCCCAGCAGGACGGTCAGCGACCACAGCACAAGCGCGCCGATAGCGCCATCCACCGGCAGCGCCAGCCAGGACGGTGGCTTTCCGTTAAAGATCGGCGCCAGAGCCGAACTTGGTCTCAGTGGCAGGCGATAGTGACTGGCGCCCCATGCCAGGGCCACGCCCATCAACGCAAATAGCGCCCATGGATGAAGCGCCCAGTGAAACAGGGTAAGGCGCAGCGCCGGGGCGGTCGCCGCCGCAGTTTCTGCCTGGCCTTTGGCTAACAGCGGATTGCCCAACAGGTGATAGAGCGGCTCCGCGGTCGCCCAGATCAGCAGCCCGGACAGGGTGCCGCCGCAAAACATCAGGCTGAACCAGGCGAAGTTGCCGAGGCTGCCTTCGTTCTCGCCCGCTATCCGGCGGCTTCCCGCCGGGGAAACCACGATGCCGATGACCATGATCACGGCGCCTGCGCCGAGCAGCATGAGGGGACTGCGACCAACGCGGGTAACGGCGGCCTTTGCGTCGGTCAGCATCTGGCTGACCGGGTCAGGCCAGACCAAGACGCCTGCGACACCGGCGGCGAACAGGCATAGCGCCAGCCCAGCCCACAGACTGCCGCCCAACCTCTGGCTCATGCCGCGGAACCTCGCCGGTGCTGCAGCTGCCTGCAGTTCGGCTTCCGCGGGCGCGCGGTCGTCATCGGCAGCCGGATCCGGGGACTCGGCAGGTTGCGCCGCCGGCTTCGGGGTGTTTGCCTCGTCTTCGGACATATCCTCTGGACCTGGTCCTTTCGACCGCGATCGGTCGCCCCTGATTGCCGGTGGGCCCGGCTGGTGACCTGAAGGGTTATGGCACAGGCGATATGCCGCTGCATCCGTCTGTTGCGCCGCGCCCCGGCGGGGGGCTATTGAACGGCCTGTTTTTCCGGGCGAACAGGAGCGCCCCTACCATGTTGCACAAGCTGCTTCCCCAGCCCCGCACGCTTGCTGACCTGGCCGCCACCCTGGGCGCCGAGGTGGTCGGTGACGGCGGCATGACGGTACGGGCGATTGCCCATCCCGCCCTTGCAGAGGCGGAGGACACACTGGTGCTGGCGATGGACGAAGGTTCATTCGCAGCCCTGGCGGCAACCGTCGCCAAGGCGGCGATCGTTGCCGCCGATGCCGAGCTTGATACAGGCCGGTTTACAGGTGGCCTGAAAGTGCGTCGCGGCCGGCTGGCAATGGCGCAACTGCTGAACCTGTTCCCGACACCGCCGCACGTGATGCCTGGCATTCATCCGAGCGCGGTTGTCGATCCTTCCGCCAAGGTTGCCGATGACGCCTCGGTCGGGCCGCTCAGCTATGTGGGCCCGGGCGCTGAGATTGCTGGCGGCGCAGCCGTGCTGGCCCATGTGACCGTCGGCGCCGGTTCGCGGATTGGGCCGGACAGCCTGCTTTTTCCGGGTGTCCGGCTGGGCGAGCGCTGCGAGATTGGCGCCCGCTGCATTATCCAGAGCAATGCGGTGATCGGTGGTGAAGGCTTCGGCTTTGTGACACCAGAGCCGGGCAGCATCGAGTCAGCCCGGGCCGACGGCGAGATCACTGCCCAGAACACCGCCATTGTCCGGATTAATTCCATTGGCAGTGTGGTGATGGGGGATGATGTGGAGATTGGCGCCGGCACCTGCATCGACAGGGGCACCCTTGGCCCAACGCGCATCGGCAACGGCACCAAAATCGACAATCAGGTACAAATTGCCCACAACTGCCGTATCGGAGAGAACTGCCTGGTTGCGGGCCAGGTTGGAATTTCTGGCAGTGTGACCGTTGGCGACCGTGTCGTTTTCGCGGGAGGCGTTGGGGTTGCGGATCATATGACAGTGGGCGACGACGCGATTATATTGCCGATGTCCGGCGTTGGCCGCCATGTACCGGCCAAGCAGATATGGGGCGGCTATCCAGCCGGGCCCCGCGATGAAAAAGCGACTGAGCTTATGTCCATTGGTCGGCTGCCGCGGGCGATTCGCGAATTGGACAGGTTGAAGCGCGAGGTTGCGCAGCTTAAGAAAGAGGACTGACGCCGGGTCGCAGATGCCGGCGAGGGGTAAGCGGAGTTTGGAATGACAGACGAAGAAATTCAGGAAAGAGTCTTCGATATATTCTCCAAGGAGGCCCAACTTGACCGGGGGTCTCTGACAGCCGAGTCCGTTCTTCAAGATCTCAATATTGAGTCGCTCGATATGGTCCAGATCCTGTTCGGTATCGAGGAGACGTTCGAGGTATACGTGCCGCAGGAAGAGGTCGAGAACCTCAAGACCATGGGCGACGTAATTGACGGCATCAAGCAGCTCCTTGACAAGAATGATTCCTGACCGGCGCCGCGTGTCCGGGATCCCAACCGCGAGCCGCCCTGCATGAACACCACGCCTGCATTTCGCGTCGTTGTCACCGGCATCGGCAGCATTTCTTCGCTTGGCCATAATGTCGGCGACATCTGGGATGCGCTCAAGGAAGCGAAGAGCGGAATCGGACCGATTACCCGCGCTGATCCCGCCAAGCTTCATGTGGGCAAGATCGCCGCCGAGGTGAAGGACTATGACGAGAGCCAGCATTTCGACGACACCGAGCTGCTGCTGTTCGACCGCTACACCCAATTCGGCCTGCACGCTGCCCGCGAGGCGGTGGAGAATTCAGGCATAGATTTCGAGCGCGATGGCCTGGGCGAGGAGACAGCCTCGATTGTCGCTTCCGGCATTGGCGGTTGGGACACCATTGATGTCGCCTACAACCGCATGATGGTGGAGAAGAAGCCACGGGTGCACCCCTTCACCATCCCGAGGCTGATGATCAGCGCGGCGGCAAGCCAGGTGAGCATGAAACACGGGCTTCGCGGCCCTACTTTCTGCGTCTCTTCAGCCTGCTCGTCCGCCAACCACGCCATGGGCGAGGCCTACTGGATGGTGCGCACCGGCCGTGCGCGGGCTGCGGTCTCAGGGGGTGCAGAGGCCGAGATCACGCTCACCTCCCAGCGCAGCTGGGAATCGATCCGCGTGATGGCGCCGGATACTTGCCGCCCCTTCTCGAAAGGCCGCAAGGGCATGGTGATCGGCGAAGGCGCCGGCATTGTCGTGATGGAGCGGCTTGAAGACGCACAGGCGCGCGGCGCCAACATCCTGGCGGAAATCGTCGGCTATGGCCTCTCGGCGGACGCCAGCGACATCGTGATGCCAGACAAGAACGGCGCCGCAAAAGCGATCCGCATTGCGCTGGAGAGCGGCGGGGTCAATCCCGAAGAGATCGACTATATCAACGCGCATGGCACCGGCACCCAGCAGAATGACGCGACAGAAACGGCAGCTATCCGCATGATCTTCGGCGACCACGCCGACAAGTTGGCTGTCAGTTCTACGAAATCCATGCATGGCCACGCGCTCGGCGCTGCCGGCGCGATTGAAATGGTCGTGACCATCATGGCGATGAACGAAGGCGTTCTGCCGCCCACGGCGAACTATCAGGAGCCGGACCCGGACTGCGACCTCGACTACATTCCCAACGAGGCCCGCGACGGCAAAATCAATGGCGCCATCTCCAACTCCTTCGCCTTCGGCGGGCTGAACGCGGTGCTGGCGCTGAAGGCGATCTAGGAAGAACCTGCCCGGTTCTCTATCTGGGGCCCGTAGGCCGCGGTGGCTGGGAAGCCCCTCACTTGCCCTTATAGACCCCCTGCCGCTTTTCGAGCATGGCGTTGACGGCCTCGATATGGTCTTCGCTCTGGTGGGCGAGGGCCTGGTTGGCGGCGGCCATTTCCAGGAAGGACGGCAGGTCCATTTTTTGCCCGGCGCGCATCAGGCGCTTGGCCTGGCGCATGGTCCGGGGCGGCTTTGACGCGATAACGTCGGCCAGTGCGCGCGCCTCGTCCATCAGCGCCTCGGGCTCGACCACCTTCATGCAGAGGCCGCGTTGCAGTGCTTCATCCGCTTTGATGGGCCGGCCGGTGAAGGTCATCTCGGCCGCCACTTCCCAGCTCACCCGGCGGGGGATGAACCACGAGCCCGCATCGCCCGGGATGATGCCCAGATTGACGAAGACTTCGCCGAAGACAGCCGTAGTTGATGCGATGCGGAAGTCACACATGAAGGTCATGTCGCAGCCGGCGCCCATCGCCGGGCCATTCACTGCCGCGATGGTCGGCACATCCAGGCCGTAGATCGCCAGCGGGATCTGCTGGATGCCGTACATGTAATAGTCGGCGATGTCCTGGCCGCTGCCGCCGAAATCTTCCGCCCGGTCGCGCATTTTCTTGACGTCGCCGCCCGCGCAAAATGCAGATCCCGCGCCGGTGAGGATCATGCAGGCAATCGACGTGTCGTTCTGCACCTCGGTCACCGCGCCCACGATGGCGTCGATCATTGCCGTGTCGGTCATGGGGTTGCGCCGGTCTGGGTCGTTCAGGGTCACGGTCGCCACGCGCCCGTTCTTGTCCAGCAGCACTTTGGGTTCACTCATTTCTAATATCCCCGTTTGTGTAGGGGCGGGGTTAAAAACCCCCCCGCTCCCGTTAATACCCAACCGGGTTTAAAACCCCCCCAAACCGCACCCAGACACCCCCCCCCCCGCCGCCCATACCGGCCCGTCCA
>JAJFFJ010000071.1 GCA_021776685.1 Alphaproteobacteria bacterium | reverse complement strand
ATGGCTGGTTCCACCGGCGTGCTGATCCCACCAAAAGGCTATCTGGAACGGCTGCGGGAGATCTGCGATCGCCACGGCATTCTGCTGATCTTCGACGAGGTCATCACCGCTTTTGGCCGGTTGGGATCGGGCTCGGCCACGGAATATTTCGGCGTCCAGCCGGATATCGCGACGCTCGCCAAGGGCCTGACCAATGCGGTGATCCCCATGGGCGGGGTGATGGTGCGCAAGGGCATCTATGATGCCTTCATGGATCATGCAGACAGCCCAATCGAACTGTTCCATGGCTACACCTATTCCGGCCACCCGGTTGCGGCAGCGGCCGGGCTCGCCAGCCTGGATGTATACCGCGAGGAAGGGCTGTTCGAGCGTGCTGCGGACATGAGTGGCTATTGGGAAGAGGCGATCCATTCCCTCAAGGGCACCCGCCATGTGCTCGACCTGCGCAATCTGGGGCTGGTCGCCGGCATCGAGCTGGAGCCGCGGCCGGGCGCGCCTGGCGAGCGCGGCTATGAGGCGATGGTGGAATGTTTCCAGCGTGGCCTGATGATTCGAACCACCGGTGACATCATCGCCCTCTCGCCGCCGTTGACGGTTGAACGCCAACATGTGGACCAGATGGTCGACACCATCAAAGCCGTGGTTGAAGCGCTGGGCTAACCGGCCGCATCAAACGGGGCGTAATGACAGAATTCAGGTCAGCGGCTCGATCACCAATGGCGTGTCGAAATGGACCTCGTCCACATTGTCGCCGGGGCCGCCGCGGTCGACGACCACGAAGTCTGTGGTCTGTCCGAGGGCCAGCAAGGGATGGTGCCAGGTCCCGCGGGCGTAGTTGACGCCCTGTCCGGGTTCGGCGATGAAAGCCTGCACCTGGTCCGGCGCGACAGTGTCACCCGGCGGTGCGACCACCACCAGGAATCGCACCTGTTCCATGGGCAGGAAAGCCTGACTGCCAAGCGGATGACGCTCCAGCATCCTGACCTCGAAGGGCAGGGGCGTGGCTGCGCCGCGGAAAATATTGATGAGCGGGTGACCGCCCTCGGCCGACACATCCACCCGGGCGAGGTCGTGGTACCGCTCGGTAGTGCCTTGGTTGATCTCGATTGCCTCACCCGTGACCTCTATGACCTCCCCGAAGGGGGCGAAGGCGTCCTGGGTCAGGGGAGCGGGACGCAGGATGGTCACGGTGCAATCGTCCCGCGGAGCCGCATGCGGCTGATGCCGCCGTCCGGAAAGATGTTCAGGCGGACGTGGGTGACGGGGCCGATGTTCGCAACTTCGGCGTCAAAGCTATGCTCGCTGTCGGCGCGAAGCTTCTGCTCGGGCAAAAGCGTCTGCCAGCCGCTCGCGGTCATGGGGTCGGCGTTGGTGTCTGCCAAATCCACCGCCTCAAGCGAGCAGCGGTCGGGATAGTTGCCTTTGAAGAATGCCGTGTCGATCAAGGCGCTGTTGATCTGCCCGCGATGGCCGAGGGCGAAAACGGCCCAGTCATGGCCGGGCTCGCGGCGGCGGCGGGTCTCCCATCCGTCGCCCATATTCTCACCTTTGCCGGGCGCCAAAACATTTTCGGGCTTGCCGAAATGCTGGTCGTTGCAGGCCAGGCCCCTGCCGCCGTTGACCAGCGCCGCCAGATCCACCTCTTGCGCCGGGTCGCGGGCGGACCAGTCGATCTGCACCTGGCCATAGACACGCAGGCGGGCGACACCGCCGTCCGGAAAGATGTTGAGGCGTACGTGGCTCCATGGCCGGGCGTCGTCGATGGCGTGGAAATGTGGTGCGCTCGGGCCCAGTGTCACCTCCGGCAAAATCTCCACCCATTCCGTGGCGTCGTCGGGGTCGTGGTCGGTGAGGCAGGCTTCGAGCGCTGCAGCGGGCGGGTAGTTGCCAGTGAAGTGACTGGTGTCGATATCGACACCCTTGATCACCCCCGGCAGGCCGAGACGCACCACGCACCAGTCATGGCCCGGCTCGCGTTTGCGGCGGCTTTCCCAGCCGTCCATCCATTTGCCGTGATCGTCATACTTGTCTGCAATGAAGACCGGCGGCGTTGGGTCGAGCATCCGCTCCATGGGCGCGAAGAAATCGTCCGAGCAGGCGAGCGCGCGGGCGCCCAGGCGCGGCTGGGCGAGATTGACCCAATGGCGGGCAAAATCTGGCAGATGGGTGTCGGGGTCGCTCACCGCTAAATGTCCTCTCAATTGTCGTTGGGTGCGAAGAGGGCATCCAGCCTCAAGCGCGCGATGGTGGCGATCTGATCAAGCGCCTCAGCGAATTCCACGTCGGGATCATTCTCCACCCGTCGCCGGAAGGCATCGAGGATCTCGACCCGCGTGCTGTTTCGCACTGCCATGATAAACGGGAAGGTGAAGCGCTCTTTGTAGCGGTCGTTCAACGCCTGAAACTCTGTCAGTTCCTCAGGCGTGCACTGATCGAGGCCTGCGGCTGCCTGCTCGGTGGACGAGTCCTCAGTCAATGCGCCGGCCAGGGCCAGCTTGCCGGCCAGGTCCGGATGAGCGCGAATCAGCGCCAGCTGCTCGTCGCGGCTGGCGGCGCGCATGGCCCGGTCCATGGCGGCAGCGAGGTCATCGAGGTTTCCAAAAGGCCCAGTATCCCAGGTCTGCTCGGCGACCCAGGGAGAATGTTCATAGATCTCACTGAGCGCGCTGCAGAACCTCGCGCGATCCCGGATCACATCGGTCAGATTCATTTTTTCCCGCCCGGCCTGTGATGCCGATGCCAGTGACGGGCAATGTCGGCACGGCGGCAGATCCAGACCTTGTCATGTCCTTGCACGTGATCCAGGAAGCGGGCCAGCGCCGCGATGCGCCCTGGCCGGCCCACCAGGCGGCAATGCAGACCTACCGACATCATTTTTGGCGCGCCCGCGCTGCCTTCCGCATAGAGCGTGTCGAAGCTGTCGCGCAGGTACGCGAAGAACTGGTCGCCACTGTTGAAGCCCTGGGGTGTCGCAAAACGCATATCGTTGGCGTCCAGCGTGTAGGGCACCATCAAAAGTTGCTTGCCACGCTCCGTCACCCAGTAGGGCAGGTCGTCCGCATAGCTGTCGGCGCTGTAGAGAAATTTTCCGTGTTCGGCCACCAACGGGATCGAGTTGGGGCTCGACCGGCCGGTGTACCAGCCGACCGGCGCCTTGCCGGTCAGGCGTTTGATCTCTGCGATGGCGAGGTGCATATGCTCGCGCTCGATCTCTTCCGGCAGATATTGGTAGTCGATCCAGCGCAAGCCGTGGCTGGCCACTTCGTGGCCGCCTTCGACGAAAGCTGCGGCGGCCTCCGGGTGGCGGGCCAGCGCCATGGCGACGGCAAAGACGGTCACCGGGATCTGGCGGTCCTCGAATAACCGCATCAGCCGCCATAAGCCCGCCCGGCTGCCATATTCGTAGATCGACTCCATGTTCATGTGGCGGACGCCTGCGAGCGGCTTGGCGCCAACGATCTCCGACAGGAAGGCTTCCGACGCCGAATCACCGTGCAGGATGTTGTTCTCGCCGCCTTCCTCATAGTTGAGGACGATCTGAACGGCGATGCGCGCGCCGCCCGGCCACTTCGGGTCCGGCGGCGCCGACCCGTAGCCGACCATGTCCCGGGGGTATCGCCCCGTGGATGGGACGCGGTCAGTCAAGGCGTGCGCCCTGCAGCACCCAGATGCCAAGGATGCGCCGCTCCGCCGCCGTCATCTTGGTGGTGTTGCCGAGCGGCATGGCATGTGTGTCGACCGCCTGGATCTTGATCTTCTTGGCCCATTGCTGGATCTGCGCCGGGCCCTGCAGAACGACCCCCTTGGGCGGTTCGTCATAGGCCCGGTTGGACGGTGTCGTCGCATGGCAGCTGACGCAATGCTTGGAGACAACCTTGTGTACCTCGAGGAAGGCGACTTTTTTGGCGCCCTTCGCGTCCAGGTCCTGCTGGGTGAAGGCGCCTGACGTGAAGATAGCCACCACCACGAACAACATGCCAGCGCCCGCCGCCCAGGCCATGCCTTCCCGGCCGCGACCCAGATGGGACAGGTTGAAATAGTGCCGTATTGCGGCGCCCACAGCGAACAGAGCCAACAGGATCAGCCAGTTATATTCACCCGTGAAGGTCATCGGGTAATGGGCGCTGAACATGCAGAAGATGACCGGCAGGGTCATGTAGTTGTTATGCATGGACCGCTGTTTGGCCTTCTTGCCAAATGCCGGGTCCGGGTCGGTGCCGGCGGTGCGCGCGGCGATCAATGCGCGTTGGGCCGGGATGATCCGCCGCCAGACGTTGGCCGCCATCAGGGTGCCCATAAGCGCACCGGTGTGGACAAAAGCCGCCCGGCCGCTCAGCACCTGGGTAAAGAAGATCGCGAGCCCGACCAGGACGATGACGAAAAGGGCGTTGGCTGCGGGCTCATTTTCGTCAGCGAAACCTGTCGCCCAGAAATAGTCATAGGCAAACCAGGCGACTGCGATGGTGCCGACGCCAATAGCAACCGCGGCCATTGGCGAGATATCGGCGACATTCTTGTCGACCATGAACATCTCGGCGCCGAAATAGTAGACCACCACCATCAGGAGCGCGCCGGTGATCCAGGTAAAGGTCGCCTCCCAGACAAACCAGTGCAGCTTCTCCGGCATCACCTTGGGCACGACGGTGATCTTGTTGACCTCGTAGAAGCCGCCCGAATGCACCATCCAGATGTCGCCTTCGACGCCTTTTTTGTGCTCCGGCGCAGGCTCCAGGTGACTGTCCAGCCAGACGAAATAGAAGGACGAGCCGATCCAGGCGATGCCCGTGATGATATGCGCCCAGCGTATTGCCAGGCTCAGCCAGTCGCCGATTGCTACTTCCATTCTGCTACTCCGCCGCTTCGCGCCGCGCCAAAGCCGCGGGCTTGAATATCTGGGCCAGATCGTTCTTGGGCTTCTGGGGTTCGATCACCAGTTGCGCCTCACAGGCCGCGATATGGTCGTCCATCAATTTCGTCGCGCGCGCGGCGTCTCCGGCTGCGAGCGCGTCGATGATCTCCGTATGCTCGTCGAACGAGCAGGCTGAACTGGGCGATTGCTGGTAAAGGGAGATGATCAGGGATGTGCGGGAGACCAGCTCCCTCATATAGCCGGCAAGCACATCATTGCCTGCCAGGTCCGCCAGCAGCAGGTGGAATTCGCCAGACAGGCGGATCCAGCTGGCGCGGTCGCCGGTCTCATGCGCCTGCCGTTCGCGCACCACCAGGTCCTTGAGCCGGCTGACCAGATGGGCCGGCGGCGTGGCGCAGACCTTTGCAATGATCGCACCCTCAATCACCCGGCGCGCCTCGAAAACTTCGGCGGCTTCATCGCCATCGGGGCTTGCCACGACGGCACCTCTGTTGGGCCGGATTTCGAGAAGGCTTTGATGGGCCAGGCGGATCAGCGCCTTACGCACGATCGTGCGGCTGACGCCGAATATTTCGCCCAGTGAATCTTCCGGCAGCTTGACGCCCGGCGCCAGACGCTGCTCCAGAATTGCGTCGTAAACCGCCGCATATATCTGTGCATCTGGCGGCTCCTGACTTTCAGGAGAGAGGGGGCGAAAGGTGTCGCCGGACATGAAAGCGATCCCGGTGTATCGGTCGGTTGTTTCAAATCGTATACAGAATGAGATCAGATTGTACAATTTATTCTACAGATTGGATACAATATTGTAGACACGGCTCTGGAATCAGCCGAATATATCCATCGAGAAGCCCGGCTAGCTGTGCACAGATACGGCGCGCCGGGAGCGTTTCGAGGGAGGGAGGCCCGGAAACCGGGCCGAACAGGCATGACAGTCAGCGTGACAGTCAATGGCGGCCGCTTGACCACACATGTGCTGGACACGGCCCACGGGCGGCCCGGCGCAGGCATGCGGGTCGATCTCTACACGGTCGACGGCGAAGGCGCCTTGGCGCTGATCAAAACCGTGCACACCAATGACGATGGCCGCTGCGACGCGCCCCTGCTTGAGGGCGAAGCCTTCGAGACGGGCGCTTACGAACTTCGCTTTCATGCCGGTGACTATTTCCGCGCCACGGGCGAAAGTTTACCCGAGCCGCCCTTTGTCGGTGAGGTGCCGATCCGCTTCGGCATCGCTGACGCTGCTGCCCACTATCATGTGCCTCTCCTGGTTTCGCCCTGGAGCTACAGCACCTATCGGGGGAGCTGACCGTGGCGATGACTTCAGTCCGGTTTGTTTTTGGCGGAAAGGTCGTCGCGCTCGACGGCATCGACCCGAACATGACCGTCCTGTCCTGGCTGCGGACCAAGGTCAATAAGATCGGCACCAAGGAAGGCTGCGCCGAGGGCGATTGCGGCGCCTGCACCGTGGTGCTGGGAGAGCTGACCCAAGAGTCCGGGCGCGAGCGCATCCGCTACCGCGCCGTCAACGCCTGCATCCTGTTCGTGGCGGCGCTGGACGGCAAACAGCTGATCGTGGTGGAGGATTTGCGTCAGGCAGACGGCGCGTTGCACCCGGTGCAGCAGGCCATGGTGGACCTGCACGGCTCCCAATGCGGCTTCTGCACCCCCGGCTTCGTCATGTCGCTTTTCGCCATGTATCGCAGCGAAGGACAGCCCGACAGGGCGCGCGTCAACGATGTGATTGCGGGCAACCTGTGTCGCTGCACCGGCTATCGACCGATCGTCGACGCGGCGATGGCGGCTTATGACGGCGGCCGGGCGGACCAGTTCTCCCGCCGTGAAAGACAGACCGTCGAGCTGCTCAAATCAATCGCTCGGACGGAGACGGAGACGCTGGCGCTGGAAGGCGCAGGCCGCCGCTATTTCGCACCCGTGACAGAGGATGCGTTGGCCGACCTGGTGAAGGCCCATCCGGAGGCCACTCTGGTGGCCGGTGGCACCGATGTGGGGATATGGGTGACCAAACATCATCAGGACCTGGAAACCGTCATCCATGTGGGCGGGGTCCGGGACATGGATTTTGTCCGCGAGGTCGATGGTTCGATGGAGATCGGCGCCGCCACCACCTACACTGACGCTGTCCACGCCATCGCGGGCCAGTACCCCGACTTCGGCGAGTTGATCCGGCGCATTGGTTCCGTACAGATCCGCAACGCTGGCACTATCGGCGGCAACGTCGCCAACGGCTCGCCCATCGGCGATTCAATGCCGGGGCTGATTGCGCTTGGCGCGACCCTGGTGCTGCGCCTCGGCAAGCAAAAGCGCGTTCTGCCTCTGGATCAATTCTATCCCGGCTACCGGCAAACGGCGTTGAAGCCGGGTGAGTATCTTTCTGCGATTCGCGTGCCATTGTCCCAGCCGGGCCGGCACTTCCACACCTACAAGATTTCCAAGCGGTTTGATCAGGACATCTCCGCCGTCTGTGGCGCCTACTGCCTCGATATTGCGGGTGGGCAGGTGACCCGGGCGCGGGTAGCTTATGGCGGCATGGCGGCAACGCCCGCACGGGCGCCCCAATGTGAGGGCGCGCTGACCGGCCTTGCCTGGACTGAGGACGCGGTGCCCGTGGCCATGAGGGCACTGGCCCAGGACTTCGCGCCGATGGACGATATGCGCGCCACCGCCCGCTACCGCCTGGCCGTGGCCCAGAACCTGTTACAGCGCCTCTATCTGGATATCGAAGGTGGTGCCCCGACCGTGCTGGCCCCGGAGGCAAGTGGCCAGGGGATGGGCGCATGAGCCGGTCACGCAAGCTGACCAGCGGGGTCAAGCAGTCGCTGCCCCATGACAGCGCCCACAAGCATGTGAGCGGCGAGGCCCTCTATATCGACGATATCCCGGAACCGCCGGGCACTCTCTTCGCCGCTTTCGGCATGAGCGAGAAGGCCCATGCGGAGATCACCGGGATCAATCTCTCCAAGGCGAAAGCCGCGCCGGGCGTGGTCGCGGTGGCTGCCGCCGAAGACATTCCGGGTGATAACAATTGCGCGCCGGTATTTGGCGACGATCCGATCTTTGCGGAAGCGCTGGTGGAATATGTGGGCCAGTCGATCTTCGCCGTCGCGGCGGAGACGGTAGAACAGGCCCGTCGCGCTGCCCGCCTGGGGCGCGTGACCTTTAAAGAGCGCAAGCCTGTTGTGACCATTGACGAAGCGATGGCCGCGAAGTCCTTCATTCTGCCGCCCTACACCATGCAGCGGGGACAGAGCAGCCGGGCCCTGAGCCGTGCCAAACACCGCATTCAGGGGCGCGTCGAAATCGGCGGTCAGGATCAATTCTATCTGGAAGGCCATATCGCGCTCGCCGTGCCGCAGGAAGACGGCGACATGGTGATTTACAGTTCATCCCAAAATCCGAGCGAAGTTCAGCATCTGGTCGCCCACGCCCTGGGGCTGTCATCGAACGCGGTGACCGTCGAGGTGCGGCGCATGGGCGGCGGCTTCGGTGGCAAGGAAACCCAGCCGGCGCTCTACGCCTGTATTGCGGCGGTCCTGGCGCGCAAGACCGGCCGGCCGGTCAAGGCGCGGGTGGACCGCGATGACGACATGATCATGACCGGCAAGCGGCATGAATTCGTCACCACCTGGGATGTGGGCTTTGACGACCGCGGCCGCATTGAGGGCATTGAATTCGACCTCGCCGCGCGCTGCGGTATGTCGGCGGATCTGTCGCTGGCGATCTGCGACCGGGCGATGTTCCATTCGGACAACGCCTACTACCTTTCCAATGTCACCATCGTCTCCCACCGCTGCAAGACCAACACGGTATCGAACACGGCCTTCCGCGGCTTCGGCGGCCCGCAGGGCATGGTCGGGATCGAGCGGGTGATGGACGAAATAGCCTTCACCCTCGGCCTCGACCCGCTGGATGTGCGGCGGGCGAATCTCTATGGCGGCAAAGGTCGGAATATCACGCCTTATCACATGACCGTCGAGGACAACGTCCTCCCGGAACTGTTCGACGAGTTGGAGAAGACGTCCCGTTATCGCAAGCGGCGGCGGGAGATCGAGAGCTGGAACCGCACCAGCCCCGTGCTGAAGCGCGGCATTTCCCTGACGCCCGTGAAGTTTGGCATCTCCTTCACCACCACCTTCCTCAATCAGGCGGGCGCGCTGGTCCACGTCTACAATGACGGCAGCGTGCACTTGAACCACGGCGGCACGGAAATGGGGCCGGGCCTGTTCGTCAAGGTTGCCCAGATTGTTGCCGAAGAATTCCAGATCGACGTGGACCGGGTGAAGATCACCGCCACCAATACGGGCAAGGTGCCGAACACGTCGGCCACGGCGGCGTCGTCGGGCACGGACATGAACGGCATGGCGGCGAAGAATGGGGCCCGCACCATCCGCGACCGCATGGCCGCCTTTGCCGCTGACATGGGGGGCTGCCGCAAGGCGGAAGTGGTCTGGGGATACGACGCGATCCGCGCCGGCAAGAAACGCTTTACCTTTGCGGAACTGACCAAGGCTGCCTATCTCGGCCGGGTACAGCTTTCGGCTGCCGGCTTCTACGCCACGCCCAAAATCCACTATGACCGGGACAAAGCCACAGGCCGGCCCTTTTACTATTTCGCCTATGGCGCCTCCGTCTCCGAGGTGATGATCGATACGTTGACCGGCGAGTACAAGGTCCTGCGCACGGACATCCTCCATGATGTGGGCGAATCGATTAATCCGGCCATGGACATCGGACAGATCGAAGGTGGTTTCCTGCAGGGCATGGGCTGGCTGACCATGGAAGAACTGTGGTGGGACAAGGCCGGCAACCTCAAGACCCACGCGCCGTCGACCTACAAGATCCCCGCGGCCAGCGACTGGCCGGAAAAGTTCGACGTGCGCATCTTCGAGCGCGGGCGGAACAAGGAAGCCACGATCCATCGTTCGAAGGCGGTGGGAGAGCCGCCGCTGATGCTGGCGATCTCGGTCTTCAGCGCGATCGGCGATGCTCTCGCTGGTGCCTGCGGTCATCAGATCTCGCCCGATCTCAATGCGCCGGCGACACCGGAAGAAGTGCTGCTGACCTTGGAAGACATGCGCGCGCGTTTGAGCGCTGGTGCCGGTCTCGCGGAGGCCGCGGAATGAGCGGCTGGGTCACGCAGCTGTCGAAATTGGCAGACGACGGGGTGCCCGCCGTGCTGGTCAGCGTGGCGGAAGCTGCGGGCTCGACGCCGCGTACCGCCGGCACGCGTATGGTTGTGACGGCGGAGGCTGCCCACGGCACCATTGGCGGCGGCACCCTCGAGCATCGTGCGATACAGGCCGCGCGGGCGATGCTGGACAACGGTGAGGTGGTGCAACGGGAACCCGTGGCGCTTGGCCCGCAGCTCGGCCAATGCTGTGGCGGCAGTGTGGCGCTGCACTATGAGGTGATTTCCGAAACTCCGAACTGGCTTGGCCTGTTGCAATCCAGCCTCGCAGCGGATGAGCCAATTGTGCTGGTGACAGACGCGACCGCCCCCCGGCGGCTGGCGGTCACGGCGACCAGCGCGGCAGGTGACCCGGCGCTGGATACTTCTGCCGTTGTCAGCCAGGCGCGCCGTCTGTTGCTCGGCGTTGTCCCGGAGACGGATGATGGGCTGGCCTACGAAATCGAGCGTGCGCCGGCGCTCAGGATCGCGCTGTTCGGTGCCGGCCATGTGGGGCGGGCGCTGGCGACAGTCCTGTCGACGCTGCCCGGCCAGCTTACCTGGATCGACAGCCGCCGTGACCAGTTTCCCGATCCGTTGCCGCCGGGCGTGAGCCAGATCGTTCCCGACGAGCCTGCGGACGTGATCGACGACCTGCTCTCCGGCACACACATCTTGATCATGACCCACAGTCACGGGCTGGATCTGGAGCTTGTAGAAGGCGCGCTTCGCCGGGGCGATTTTGCGTCCCTCGGCCTGATCGGCTCCGCCACCAAACGGGCGCAGTTCGAGAAACGCCTCCGCGCCCGGGGTTTCACGGATACGCATCTGGCGCGGCTCATCTGTCCTATCGGGATTGATGGCATCACCGGCAAGGCGCCGGGCGAGATCGCGGTGGCGGCGGCCGCACAGGTTCTTCAATGTCACGAAGCCCGCGACGAAACCAAACTGGTCGCCCGCGGCGAGGAAGCATCTGCATGAGCCGCGAAGTTTTCATGCGCCGAGCCATTGAGCTCAGCCACGAGATGATGGCGGCCGGCAAGGGCGGCCCCTTCGGTGCGGTGATCGTCAAGGACGGCGAAATCATTGCGGAGGGCCATAATCAGGTCACCACGAGCAATGACCCGACGGCCCACGCAGAAGTGGTCGCGATCCGCGAAGCGTGCCGCAAGCTCGGCACCTTCAAGCTCGATGGCTGCGAGATGTATGCCAGCTGCGAGCCGTGCCCCATGTGTTTGTCGTCGATCTACTGGGCGCGGATCGATCGCATCTGGTTTGCCAACACCCGGCAGGATGCGGCGGCGATCGGTTTTGACGACGAATTCCTGTATCGGGAAGTAGGCCTGCCGCTTGACGACCGGTCGATTCCCACGGCACAGCTGCTGGCCGACGAGGGGCGTCTGGCCTTCGACGCCTGGATGGCGAAGCCCGACAAGGTGGAGTACTAGCCGATGTCCTCTGAAAACAGCCAGGCCCAGCTCGAACTCCGCCACATCACCAAGCAATACCCAGGCGTGCTGGCCAACGACGACATCAGCCTGAAGGTAGAGGCCGGTGGCGTCCATGCGCTGCTCGGCGAAAATGGCGCCGGCAAAAGCACGCTGGTGAAAATCATCTATGGGGTCGTGAAGCCTGACACAGGTGAAATTCTGTGGGATGGCAAGCCCGTGCAGATCCTCAATCCTTCCCACGCCCGACGTCTGGGCATCGGCATGGTCTTTCAGCATTTCAACCTGTTCGACACGCTGACCATCGCCGAGAACATATCGCTCGGCATGGACAACCCGGGCGACCTGAAGACGCTGGCAACGCGGGTGACGGAGGTGTCGGAACATTATGGCCTGCCCATCGATCCGAGGCGGCATGTCCACGCGCTCTCCGTTGGCGAGCGGCAGCGGGTGGAGATCGTGCGCTGCCTCCTGCAGGATCCGAAGCTGCTGATCATGGACGAGCCGACCTCCGTCCTGACGCCCCAGGAGGTGGACAAGCTGTTCGAGACCTTGCGGCGCCTGGGCGAAGAAGGCGTGAGCATTCTCTATATAAGCCACAAGCTGGAGGAGATCCGCGCGCTCTGCGATGACGCCACAGTGTTGCGAGGGGGCAAGGTCGTCGCCACCTGCGATCCCCGGGAAGAAACCTCGAAGAGCCTGGCCGAGATGATGATTGGCAGTGAAATTCCGGTCATGCAGCGCGAGGCGTCCGGCGATCTTGGCCCGCCGGTGCTGGAGGTGAAGGGACTTTCAGTGAAGTCCGACGATCCCTTCGGCACGTCGCTCAAGGATATCGATCTGACCGTCCGGGGCGGTGAGATCATTGGCATCGCCGGAGTGGGCGGCAACGGGCAAAAGGAACTTCTACAGGCAATCAGCGGTGAAACGCCGGTGCGTGACCGTGCGGCAGTCTCGATCGATGGTCAGGCGTGCGGCCGCAGTGGGCCAACAGCGCGCCGGGGATTGGGCCTTGCCTTCGTGCCTGAGGAACGGCTGGGCCGGGGCGCAGTGCCCGAGATGACGCTTGCCGAGAATACTCTGCTGACCGGTTATCAGTCGGGCATGGTCTCCCGCGGGCTGATCCGGTTCGGCCACAAACGGCAACGGGCAACGGAGATCCGCCGCGATTTTGATGTGCGTAGCGCCGGGATCGACTCGGAGGCGCGCAGCCTATCCGGCGGCAACCTGCAGAAATTCATTGTTGGCCGCGAGATGGGCCTGTCCCCCAAGCTTCTGATCCTCGCCTATCCGACCTGGGGCGTGGATGTGGGTGCGGCGACGGCAATTCACCAGGCGGTCATGGACATGAGCCGCCAGGGGGTGGGGATCGTGATTGTATCGGAGGATCTGGACGAACTGTTCGAGATCTGCGACCGGATGGCGGTGATCGCCGAGGGGCGTCTTTCACCGGTGCGCAACAACGGCGAAACCAGCGTCGAGGAACTGGGTCTCTGGATGTCCGGGGAATTCGACGATGAACCTTCTGGCGCCGGTGCGGAGACCAGCCATGCGCATTAAGCTCGAGCCGCGCGTCGCAGCGTCCAAATGGATGAGCTACGGTTCGCCGGCAATTGCCGCCGTGCTTACAATTTTCTTCGGCGCCATCCTGTTCGCGTCCCTGGGGCGCGACCCTGTGCAGGGTCTCTACATTTTCTTCATTGAGCCGCTGACAGGGCTCTACGAACTGGGCGAGTTGGGCCTCAAGGCAACGCCGCTGGCGATCATCGCTATTGGCCTGGCCGTGGGCTTCCGGGCCAATGTCTGGAACATCGGCGCCGAGGGCCAGTTAGTGATGGGCGCGATCTGCGGCGGCGGCGTCGCGCTTGCATTTCACGGCCAGGGCGGCTGGTGGGTGCTGCCGCTGATGATCATTGCAGGAGCAGCGGGCGGCATGGCTTGGGGGGCGATACCGGCGCTCCTGCGAACGCGCTTCAACGCCAACGAAATTCTGGTCAGCCTGATGCTGACCTATGCCGCTGTGCAGATCCTCGGTTGGCTGGTGCATGGTCCCTGGATCAACCCGGAAGGACAAAATTTTCCGGAAACCCGTACCTTTGAGGAATGGGCGTTGCTGCCGGAGCTGATAGAAGGCACCCGGCTGAATGTCAGCGCGATCTTCGCTCTGGTGGTTGTTTTCGCCGGCTGGATTTTCATGACGCGCAGCTTTGCCGGCTTCAAGGTCAACGTTGTCGGCCAGGCGCTGGACGCCGCGAAATATGCGGGCTTCAGTCAGAACAAGGTGGTCTGGGTAAGTTTCCTCATCGGCGGCGGAGCGGCTGGGCTGGCGGGGCTGATTGAGGTCACCGGGCCAATCGACCAGCTGAACGCCACCTTCGCGCCGGGTTATGGCTTCGCGGCGATCATCGTCGCATTCCTGGGCCGACTGCACCCGGTGGGCATTCTGTTCGCGTCGCTGCTGATGGCGCTGACCTTCCTGGGCGGCGAGAGCCTGCAGATCAATATGAACATGCCCAAGGCTGTTACTGGCGTGTTCCAGGGCATGCTGCTGTTCTTCGTGCTCGCCACCGACGTCCTGATCCGCTACCGCATCCGGGTCGTTTCTCGAACGCCAGCGGCGACAGGGGAGGCAGGCTGATGTCAGAAGCTGAAATCATCAATCTGATCGTCCTGACCTTCAAAAGCGCTGTGCCACTGATCTTCGCCGCGCTCGGCGAACTGGTAGTCGAAAAATCCGGCGTCCTTAATCTGGGCGTCGAGGGCATGATGCTGATTGGTGCGGTCGCCGGCTTTATCGGCGCCGTGACCACGGGCAGCATCTTTGTCGGCATGCTCATGGCCATGGCCGCGGCCGTGCTGGTCTCTCTGATCTTCGCGGTGCTGACGCTGTCGCTCCTGGCCAACCAGGTGGCTACGGGACTGGCGCTGACCATCTTCGGCATCGGCCTTAGCGCCTTTATCGGCAAGCCGTTCCTGGGCAACACCATCGAAGGTCTGCAGCCCTGGGCGATTCCGCTCCTGAGCGACATCCCCATACTCGGCCCGCTGCTCTTCAATCATGACCCGATGCTGTATCTGGCGGTCGCGGCATTCTTTGGCGTCAGTTGGTTCCTCTATCGGTCGCGCGGCGGCCTGATCCTGCGTTCCATCGGGGAATCACATGAGGCCGCCCATGCGCTCGGCTATCCGGTCATCCGCATCCGCTATCTGGCTGTGATGTTCGGGGCGGCCATGGGCGGGCTTGGCGGCGCCTACCTGTCGCTGGTGCTGACGCCCCAATGGCAGGAAGATATGACGGCGCAACGCGGCTGGATCGCCCTTGCACTGGTGGTTTTCGCCACCTGGCGGCCGTCGCGGGTGATGATCGGCGCCTGGCTGTTCGGCGCGCTTACCATCGTCAACTTTTATGCACAGTCGCAGGGAGTCTCTTTCTCCTCCCACCTGCTCGCGACTCTGCCCTATTTTGCAACCATCATCGTGCTGGTCCTGATCTCCTGGGATGCGGCCAAGATCCGGCTTCACGCACCGGCCGCCCTTGGCAAACCATTCCATGCCAGCGACTAGGGTATCCACTAGGGGCGGCGATTGATCACGAACTTCAAACTCGAGCCAACAACCAACCGAGAGGCAAGAAAATGAAAACAGGGAGAATAACAAAATGGGCCTTGGGCCTTGCATTGGCGGGCGCTGTCGCGCTGACAGCCGGCATGGCGCAGGCGCAGCTGAAAATTGCTTTCGTTTATGTGACCCATGTGGGTGACGCGGGCTGGACCTATCAGCACCATCTTGGCCGCATGGCCATGGAAAAGGCGCTGGGCAACAAGATCAAAGTGACCACTGTCGGGCCGGTGAAAGAGGGCGCTGATGCAGAGCGCGTGATCCGCAAGCTGGCGGCGTCCGGCAACAAGCTGATCTTCACCACGTCCTTCGGCTTCATGAACCCGACCCTCAAGGTCGCCAAGCGCTACAAGAAGGTCACCTTCGTGCATGTCAGTGGCTACAAACGGTCGAAGAATGTGTCGACGGTCTTTGCCCGGCTCTACGAAGGCCGCTATCTGACGGGCATGGTCGCCGGCATGATGACCAAGTCGAATGTACTCGGCTATATCGGCGCGTTCCCGATCCCGGAAGTTATCCGTGGCATCAACGCCTTTACCCTCGGCGCCCGTGCGGTAAATCCGAAGGTCCAGGTGAGGGTGATCTGGGTAAGTTCCTGGTTCAATCCAGGCAAGGAGCGGCAAGCTTCGGAAACCCTGATTGCCCAGGGCGCCGATGTGATTACCCATCACACGGATTCGACAGCAGCGGTGCAAGCCGCTCAGGCGCGCAAGAAGTTCGCCATCGGCTATCACTCAGACATGTCGAAATACGGCAAGACTGCCCACCTGACAGCGGCGACCCATATCTGGGGCAGCTACTACACCAAGGTCGCGAAGGCAGTTCTGGCCGGCGGCTGGAAGGCCGGGGATACCTGGGGCGGTCTCAAGGACGGCATGGTTGCCCTTGCGCCGTTCGGTCCCTCAGTGCCGGCAAAGGTGCAGGCCATGGTG
Organism: Alphaproteobacteria bacterium; assembly: GCA_021776685.1. Taxonomy (GTDB): domain Bacteria; phylum Pseudomonadota; class Alphaproteobacteria; order Bin65; family Bin65; genus JAJFFJ01. The sequence goes on along the minus strand of JAJFFJ010000071.1, from coordinate 70,580 downwards.
AAAAAACGGCAGGCTGAGATCCGTGCCGGAACATTCCATCCTTTCCAGGGCCCGGTGAAAGACCAGTCCGGCAAAGTGGTCGTGCCCGCAGGCAAGACCATGGCCGACGGCCCCATGCTGGGCATGAAGTACTATGTGGAAGGCGTGGTCGGAAAGCTGCCGAAGAAGTAGCCATCCCCCACAGGTACGCAGAATGCGGAAGGCGGTCCCTTGGGGCCGCCTTCTTTCTTCCTGATGGCGCCGACGGCTCTTGCAGGGAGAGCAGGCCTATTTTATACACTGTGTATATTAAATTCTATCGATGGATCGATGGTTGCAGGCTTCAGCCTGCGACCGGATAGACGCTGCGACGGCGGTTTCCTTGACGGAATTGACGAATATCTAAAAAACCAGAGCAGCGTCGTGAAACCGGCGTCTGGGCAGAATCAGGGGAGACTATCCGTGCCGCAATTTGCCGTTCCCGAACATGCCGAAGAGGGCAAGTTTGTTGGCCGCCGCATCACGCGCGTGGAAAACATCACACTTCTGAAAGGCAAGGGTCAGTTCGTCGACGATTTGCCGACGAAAAAGGGCACGGCTGAAGTTGCAATTCTACGCAGCCCCCACGCCCATGCAGAGGTCGTCTCGATCGACTATAGCGACGCGTTGGCGCTGCCCGGCGTCTTTGCCGTGATCACCGGCGAGGACATGTTGGCAGAGACCGATCCCATGATTGTGGGCTTCGAAAATCCCATCGACTATCGCGGGGTGGCGCTGGACAAGGTGCGCTATGTGGGCGAGCCGGTGGCCGTTATCGCGGCGCGCGACCGCTATACCGCCGAAGACGCGATGGATCTCGTCAAGGTGGAATACAAGGTCCTCAAGCCGGTAATCGACCCGGTTGAAGCGGCCAAGCCGGAGGCGCCCCTGATCCATACCAAGGGCGACAGCAACTGCGTCTCCCGCCGCACCTTCACCCATGGCGAGCCGGATGACGCGTTTGCCGCCGCCAAGCGGACCAATGAAATCACCATCCGCTATCCGCGTAACTCCATCACGCCGATGGAGACCTATGCGGTGATTGCGGAGCATATGGAGGAGACCGGCGGGTTCGACGTGACGTCGAATTTCCAGGGCCCCTTCTCGGTGCATACGGTTATGGCGATGGCGCTGCGCATCCGCACATCGGCGCTGCGGCACCACAGCCCGACCAACTCAGGCGGCAGTTTTGGCTCGAAGCTGACGATCTTCCCCTACGTGGTTGTCATGTGCGTGCTGGCGCGAAAAGCCGGCCGCCCGGTCAAGTGGATCGAGGATCGGCTGGAGCATCTCTCCTCGGCCAATTCCGCGCCCAACCGGGTGACGCGGATTGAGGCGGCCTATGATGATGACGGCATCGTCTCGGCGCTCCGCATGGAGCATTGGGACGATCATGGCGCCTATCTGCGCGCGCCCATGCCAGCGCCGATCTACCGGATGCATGGCGTGTCCACCAACGGCTACGACATCCGGCATCTGGAAGTGGTCAACAACATCATGATCACCAACAAGTGCCCCACCGGCGCCGTGCGTGGCTTCGGTGGGCCGCAGCTGTATTTTGCAGTGGAGCGGATGATGCAGGTGATCGCGACGGAGCTGGGCATCGACCCGCTGGAAATGCTCCGCCGCAACCTGATCAAGGCAGAGCAGTTCCCCTACAAGGCGATTGCCGGCGCGCTGATCGACTCGGGTGATTATCATCGCACTGTCGACGAAACCGTCGATCAGGGCGGGCTCGAGGAACTGAAGAAGCGGCGCGATGCGGCCCGCGCAGAAGGCAAGCTCTACGGCATCGGCTATGCCGCCTGTGTCGAGCCCAGCCAGTCGAATATGGGCTATATCTCGACCCTGAAGACGGGCCTGGAACGGGAGCGTGCGGGGCCGAAAGATGGTGCCGTGGCCACCGTCACGGTCTCTGTCGACGCGCTCGGGTCGGTCAACGTGATTGGCGATTCCGTGCCCCAGGGACAGGGCCACCAGACAACGCTTTCTCAGATTGTCGCCGACGAGTTGGGCCTGCGTCCGCACGATGTGGTCGTCACCCTCGATACGGACACGGCCAAGGACGGCTGGTCGATCGCCGCCGGCAACTATTCCTGCCGCTTTGCGCCGGCGTCCTGCAGCGCCGCCCATGAAGCAGCCGTCAAGGTGCGCACCAAGATGGCCCGCATCGCCGCGACTACCCTGAATGTGGGCGTGGACGAGATCGAATTCACCAAGGGCAAGATCCACGCAAAGTCCAACCCGGACAATGCGGTCCCGTTCTATCGCGTCGGCGGCCTGGCGCACTGGTCGCCCTCCAGCCTGCCGGACGAGATGGATCCGGGCCTGCGGGAGACCTCTCACTGGAACGCGCCGGAGCTGACGCCGACAACAGCCAACGACGAGATCAATACGTCGCTCGCCTATGGCTTCGGCTTCGATTTCTGCGGCGTTGAGATCGATCCCAAAACCGGGCAGGTGCGGGTCGACAAATATGTCTCCGCCCACGATTGCGGCACGATCCTCAACCCGGGTCTCGCCGAAGGGCAGATTCGTGGCTCCTATGTGGCTGCCATTGGCGCGACCCTGATGGAGGAGTTCAAATATAACGAAGAGGACGGCAGTTTTCTGTCCGGTACCTTCGCGGAATATCTGGTGCCGACCGCGCCGGAAGTGCCGGAGCTTACTCTGATCCATCCGACACCCAATCCGTCTCCCTACACGCGCCTGGGCGCCAAGGGCATCGCCGAGGGCAACCAGTATACAACGCCGGTCTGCATGGCCAACGCGGTGGCGGATGCGCTCGGCCGCAAAGATGTCTCCACGCCGCTGACGCCGTCCAAGGTGTTTGAATGGCTGCATGACACCGAGATGCAACCGAAGGGCGCCACGCCGCCTGCGCCTGCAAAGGGCAAGGGCCAGGCCATTGAAGGCGTCGGCGAAACCCTGGTGCCGGCATCGCCGCAGGAGGTCTGGAACATCCTGCTCGACCCGGAAAAGATGGCCAATGTCATCCCCGGCTGTCACGAGCTGACCGAGGTGGGGAGCAACGCCTATGAAGCGGTGGTTACCCTCGGCGTCGGCCCGGTGAAGGGCAAGTTCGACGCCAAAATAAATCTGACGGATCTGGACGAGCCCAAAAGCGTCACCCTCAGCGGCACGGCCCAGGGGACGCTTGGGTCCTCTTCCGGCAGCGGCTCCGTCACGCTGGAAGCAGCGGACGGTGGCACCCGGGTCAGCTACACCTACGAAGTGCATCTCTCGGGCAAGGTGGCCGCTGTTGGCGGGCGCATGGTTCGGGGCGCCGCGCGCCATCTGATCGACCGCTTCTTCAAGGCGCTGGTGCGCCAGGCGGGCGGTGAAGATGACGGCGGTGGCGGCAAACGCGGACTCTTCCGGCGGGGAGGCAGCTGATGAAGCCACCGCCATTTGACTATCTGCGCGCCAACTCGGTGGACGAAGCCGTCGCAATGTTGGCGGAGCAGGGTGACGACGCCCGCATCATTGCCGGCGGTCAGTCCCTGGTGCCTATGCTGAACATGCGGCTGATGCGGCCGGAAGTGCTGGTGGATATCGGCAAGCTCGAGGAGACCCGGTACATCCGGAAGTCCCACGGCAGTGTCGAGATTGGCGCGTCGACGACCCAGGGCGAGGTCATGGACTGGGACGAGCTGGACGCCACGCTGCCGCTTGTCGCCAAGGCCTTCCCCCATATCGGTCACTTTCAGACGCGCAACCGGGGCACGGTCTGCGGCTCGATCACCCATGCGGACCCGAGCTCCGAGCTGCCGCTCTGCCTGGCGGTGTTGGGCGGCGAAGTCACCCTGCAGAGTTCGCAGGGTGCACGTACCGTATCGGCGGGTGACTTCCAGCAGGGTCTGCTGACCGTGGACAAGGAAGCCGACGAAATGACGGTCATGGTGTCTTTTCCGGTGGCGCAGTCGGGCGAAGGCTATGCCTTCCAGGAGTTTGCCCACCGGCATGGCGATTTCGCCGTGGTGGCCGTGGCTGCGAAAGTCACTGGCGACAGCATTCGTCTGGGCGTCGGCGGCGTTGCCGACCGGCCCGAGGTACGGCAATGGGGTTTGTTGGAGGGCGATGCCCTGGACGATGCGCTCAATGAATTTGCCTGGGAAATGGGCGGCAGTGACGACATCCACGCCTCTGCGCGCCACCGGCGTGAGCTGGTGCGCCACCTGGGACGGGAAGCCGTCGCTGATGCACGGCAGGAGGCCGGGATATGACCAAGATGGAACGCGCCGGGCGCTACCCGGTCGAATTCAACCTGAACGGCGAGCCGGTGGATGGCTTTGCGTCACCGCGGATGCTGCTGTCGGATTTTCTGCGCCACGAGATCGGCGCCACCGGCACCCATGTGGGCTGCGAACATGGGGTCTGCGGTGTCTGCACCGTCAAGGTGGATGGCAAGGCCGTCCGCTCCTGTCTGATGTTCGCCGTGCAGGCGGAAGGCGCCGAGATCGAGACCATCGAGGGCATGGCCGAGGCGGATGGGTCCTTTTCCGCCCTGCAAGAGGCGTTTCACCAGAACTTTGCCCTGCAGTGTGGCTACTGCACGCCGGGCGTGCTGATGAGCCTCAGTGAGTTTCTCGGTCGCAACCCGGATCCCACCGAAGATGAAGTCAAGGTGGCGCTCAGCGGCAATATCTGCCGCTGCACCGGCTATCACGAGATCGTCCAGGCCGCCATGGATGCCGCCAAGGCCATACGCGAGGGCGCTGCATAGATCGTGACCGGGATGGCCGGCTTCGCGCCGGCCTGCCGGCCACTCCAGCGCAAGGCCATCAAATGACCTCTGACGCCCCATGAGGAGCGACGACGACCGCTACGGCTGGGTCATGGTTGGCGTGACCTTTGGCTTGACCGCTCTTGCCTTCGGCGGGCTGGCGGCGGTCAGCGTCTTCCTCAAGCCTCTGGCTACGGAGTTCGGTTGGTCACGCGGCGAAGTCTCCTTCGGCTACACCGCAATCGCCCTGTCTTCTGCCGTGGCCGGTCTGTTCTGGGGCTGGGCTGCAGACCGGGTCGGCACCCGTCCGCTGGCGCTGATCGCCGTCGCCGCCATAAGCGCCGCCACGATCCTGCTCAGTCAGCAGGCGGCGCTTTGGCAGTTTTACCTCTTCTACTTCCTGTTCGGTGCGTTCGGCCTCGGCGCCTTGATCGCACCGCTATATGCGGCCGGAGGGTTCTGGTTCTCCCGGAACAAGGGGCTCGCGTTGGGCCTGATGGCGGCAGGCGGCGCCGTTGGCCAGGGTATCACGCCATTTGTGGCCCGCCTGCTGATCACAGAGCACGGTTGGCGCACGACCTATCTGGTCCTGGGGCTGGCCTATCTTGTTTGCGCCCTGCCGCTGGCGCTCCTGGTGCGTGACCCGCCCGCCCGGATCAACGCCCGGCGAACCCAGCCCACGGGACAAACCGATCAATCACCCGAGTCACCGGTGCCGCTTAGCCCGACGGTGACACTCGCCTGGATCAGCGCCGCCGTTCTCTTCTGCTGCATCTGTATGGCGGTACCAATTGTGCATCTGGTGCCGCTGCTGACCGACCGGGGGGTCCCGCCGGAGACGGCGGCCGGGGTGCTGTTTGCGCTGATGATCGCGGGCGCGGTCGGGCGCATCCTGGGTGGCAAGCTTGGGGACATGGTCGGCGCACTGCCCGCCTACATGATGATGTCATTCGGTCAGACCGTGCTGGTCATCTGGTTTGCCTATCTCAACTGGATGCCGGGCATCTGGGTCCTTGCCGTGTTGTTCGGCCTGTTTTTCTCGGGCGTGATGGTGTCGATTCTGAACTGTGTCCGGGTGATGATCCCGGCGCGGCTCAGTGGGCGCGGCATGGCGGTCGCAAATCTGTTCGGCTGGATGGGTATGGGCCTCGGCGGGGTCCAGGGTGGCGTGCTGTTCGATCTCACCGGCGACTATCAGTGGTCCTACAACGCCTCGCTGGTTGCTGGCGTGATCAACCTGATCATTCTGGCTGGGTTCTACATCCACCTGCGCCGGCGCACCCTGGCAACCGCCTAGGCGATCTCCGGGTATGGGGTCTGCCGGCCATGGCGGCTTCAGTTCACCGATACGGCCTGATGCAATAGGTCGCTTTGCTTTTGTAAGTCCTAGTTCGTCCCGCCCTTGCGGTACGCGAAGCTGTCGTTGAAGCGGCCGAGCACATACTCCCCGCAGGTCACGGGCGGATAGAGGGCCGGCACGTCGTCGGTCACCACCGGGTCGATCACCGTGTCGTGGTTGGGGTCGACGAAAACTGCGATGGACAGGCGTTCGCGGCCGGAGCTGTTGACCACCCGGTGCTCGGTCGACTGAAACCGCTCGTTGGTCCAACGCGCAAGTAGGTCACCCACATTGACTACGAAGGTGCCGGGAATCGGGTGGGCCATCAGCCACTCGCCGTCCTTGCCCATCACCTGAAGGCCGCCCACCGGGTCCTGGTTGAGCAGGGTCAGCACGCCATAGTCGCTGTGCGGTGCGACGCCGAACTGCTCATCGCCCATGTCGGCATCCTGCGGCGGATAGTAGACCAATGCACCGCGGCTGATCGGCCGGTCAAACCGCTGGACGAAACGGTCCGCTGGCTCGCCCATGGCGATGGCGAATGCGCGCAGCAGGCGGGCGCCAAGCGCATTGCAGGCATCCATATAGCGGACCATCAACGGCCGCATTTCCGGCATGAAATCAGGCCATTGGTTGGGACCGATCAGCTTGTGACCCGCTTTGTATTCGGCGTCGTCCTCGTCGATATCGAGGCCCCAGATGAAGCTCTCCTTCAGGTCGGCTTTGGCGGACTCGTACATCTTGGCCTCGCCCATCTCGATGAAGCCGCGGTGGTAGGAGTTCACGGCGACCCGCTGTTTTTCGGCATCGGGCTGGTCGAAGAAGGCGCGCCCGACCTTCTGTACCTCGTCGGCCAGGTCCTGCGGCACCCCGTGATTCTTGACGTAGAAGAAGCCAACGCCCTCCGCCGCCTCGACCAGCGCGCGGGCGACGGTTTCCAGCGCCGCGTCGCCTTCCGTGAGGCCGGCAAGGTCGATCACCGGAATGTCCTGCTGGTCGATATTGCGGGCGGTGGCGTAGTTCATTTCAGGTCCTCTCGTGGGCATTGCGCCCATTCATACTTGTTCCTGTTTGGTCAGAGATGGTCATTATTTAGTTCACTGAAATTCCGGCCTCATCGGCCTTGGCCTCCAATGCATCGAGCAACTGACGGTCAATCTCAATCTCTCCGGCATCAAGCTGCTGCGCCATCAGCCGGTCGCCGCGCTCGCCGGGCAGCAGAATGTCGCCGTCGCCTTCAGGCCGTGCGCCTTTGATGGCGGCGAGGGTGGCGTTGGTGCCGCCGGCGACGTCATCCGTTCCCAATGCCGCGGGATCCAGAGCGACAATCAGCGTGCCGCGGTTGGCATTGGCGTCTGGAGCGCCCGTGATGCCGCCGCCAACCAGCGCGCCGGTCAGGAGCTCCACCATCAGCGCCAGACCGGATCCTTTGTGCCCGGCGAAGGCCCGGATCGCGCCGCCGATGGCAGCAGCAGGGTCGGTCGTTGGTTTCCCATCGGCGTCCATGGCCACGTCGCCGGGGATCGCCTCGCCCCGGTCGCGCGCCCCGATCAGGCCAAAATAGGCGATGGCGGAGGTCGCAAGATCGAGCACAACGGGCGCGCCCGAGGGATTGGGAAAGCCAACGGCCATGGGGTTGGTGCCCAGAACACCATCGATGGAACCGGCGGGAGCGACATTCTTGGGCGTGCCGCCCATCAGGATGCCGACGACGCCGGCCTCCGCCATGCGCCTTACGTAGTAGCCGATGGCCCCTGTCGAGCCCGAAGAATTGCGGACGGCGACGCAGGCGATGCCATGGTTCTTGGCCCGCTCTACTGCCTGGCGCGCCGCATCCGCAATCACGATCATGCCGTTTTGCTGGCCCCCGTCCAGGTGCAGCACTGCGCCTTTCTCGATCAAGGTTGTCACCTCGCTCGCGCCATCGATGGGTGCGACGGCGCCGGCGGCGATCTTGGTCAGGCCCTGGTTGTTGCCACGCAGTTCGGCATAGAGCATGACGTCAACGATCTGGCGTGCTTCGTCCGGCGCGAAACCGGCCGCTTCAACCAGCCTTTCGCTCAGCGCTCGTAACCGGTCCAGGCGAACAGTCAATCGGTCTGAATTCATTGCGCCGCTCCACTTGCTTGGCGTTTCTCTTCGATCCAGGCTTCCAGGCCTGCCATCGCTTCGTTCACGGTTTCCTGAACTTCCGGGATATGGGTGAGCTCTGCCTGCCAGGCCTGGATGCGGTCGCTCATGCCCAGGTCCACGCCAGCTTCCGCCAGCAGCCGCTGGCACATGGGTAGCGTCCAGCAATAGCCGAGATCACCGACCGAAAGCCGGTCCCCGGCAATGAATCGGGTGGTGGGCAGAGTTTCCTCCAACCGCGCCAGGCGTTCCTCCAGCAATGCCGCCGCGGCGGCGAAGGCGCCACGGTCGAGCGCCGGCGCCATGAAGAGGGGGAACAGGGGGCGGATAACCGGTTCCACCCGTGTGTCGTGATAGCCCGCCGCGGCCCGGGCCCGTGCCCGCGCCACCGGGTCCGCGGGCAACAGGGGCGGCGCCGGATGGGTCTCGTCGAGATATTCAATGATTGCGTTAGAATCGACCAGCACCGCGTCGCCCGTGTCCAAGGCCGGAACCGTGCCGGTGCCCACCAGTGCGCGGTAAGCGTCCGAGCGGTAGCCGTCCGGCGGCAACACTTCCTCGAAGGCGCAGCCCTTCAGGCGAAGGGCAATCCGTACCTTGGCGCTGTAGGCGCTGTAAGACAGGCCATAAAGGATCATCGGTCGTGTTCCGGCGGTTTTGGAACGGCCATGTTAACCTGTCTATACAACTTGTACATACAGATATTATTCCTATATCAATAAGGTCGTTTTATTGCTCACAAGGCGTTGAAAATAATGTGAAATATCAGACTCCCCCACATTCCCCCACAAAACACCACATCTGAGGGATTTTCCGCGCCGGTCAAATTTCCACGGCCGCCGCGTCATATTCGAAAACCCAGTCATAGCGGTCTGAAATGCGGGACGGGTCGAACTGCGTGGACAGATAGTCGATGGCGCCGTCGCGGGTTGCCAGCGCCGGGTTGTGAAACCGCTTGGCGTTGTCGTTGGCGCCCTCGACGATGCGCGACGTGCGGTCCAGCCGGGCCGCCTCGTAATGCTGAAATGCGTTCTCGATATCGTCAAATGCCTCGACGCAGCGGGCCAGCACCAGGCCATCCTCGATCGCCATGCAGGCCCCCTGGGCCATGAAAGGCAGGGTGGGGTGGCAGGCGTCTCCCAAAAGGGTGACGCGCCCTGCCGACCAGGCCGCCATCGCCGGGCGCATCATCAGCGCCCATTTGTAGGGCACGTCGATGAGCTTGATCATGGTCAGGATATCGTCGTGCCAGCCGGCGAAGTCGGCGAGACATTCCTCGTGCGTGCCCCGGGTGGACCAGCTCTCCACCTGCCAGTCATCCCGCTCCTTGGCGCCAACGAAATTGAGCATTTCGCCCCGCCGCAGGAAGTAGTGCACCACATGGGCGCCCGGCCCCATCCAGTTGGTGCCCAGCTGGCGGATGCGGTCCGGGGGCAGGCGGTCCGCCGGGATCAGCCCGCGCCATACCATGATGCCGGTGAATTGCGGGTCATCTGGCCCAAACAAGGTCCGGCGCACCGCGGAATGCACGCCATCGGCGCCCACCAGCGCGCGACCGGTGATGGTGTCGCCGTCGGCGAGCTTCAGGGTCACCCCGTCGCCGTCCTGGTCAAACCCGGACGCGGTAGCGTTGAGGGTGACGGCGTCAGGCGCCACCGCCCGCAGCGCGGCGACCAGCGCCGTGTGCAGGTCCGCCCGGTGGTACATAAAGAAGGGCGCGCCATAGCGGGCCACGGACTCCAGGCCTACATCGTGCAGGGGCCAGGACTCGCCGGTGTTCCAGAGGCGCACCTCCTTGCCCGGTGGGACCCAGGCCACATCTGTCAGGGCGTCTTCCAGGCCGAGGTCGAACAGCACCCGGTTGCCGTTGGAGCTGATCTGAACGCCTGCACCTACCTCGCCCAGTGCCGGCGCCTGCTCGAACACGCGCACAGGAATGCCGCGCCGCGCCAGCGCCAGCGCCGCGGTCAGTCCGCCGATGCCGCCGCCGGCAATCAGGATGGGAAGACTCTCACTCATAGGCGACCTATATCACCAAACCGTGCCATGCCGGCAGCATCCAGAAGCGCAAAGCACGGTTGCATGTTGTGGGCACAAAGCGTGGTTGCGTGGGCGCAGCAGCCCGGTGAATATGGCCGCCACTCAACATAGGGAAGAACCAAATGTCTGAACCCGTCGTCACCCGCAAGGACATCCTGGCCGCCTGCGAAGGCATGCTCAGTAAACAGCTCTACGTCTATCACACCAAACCCACCAACGGTCTGGGCCCGGTGATGGAGAATGTCGGCCCCCATCTGGAATTTCAGGTCCAGCTGGAAAAGGACGGCATCATGGTGGGCGCAGGCCCCCACTGGAATGATGACGAAGAGACGTGGGGCGGCGAAGGCATGGTCATCATTCGCGCCGACTCATTGGCCCATGCGCGGGAAATTGCAGACTCCGACCCGATGCACAAGTCCGGCGCGCGTGACTATGTGGTGCGGCCCTGGCTGCTCAACGAAGGCTCGCTGACCATCAAGGTGAATTTCTCGGATGGCTCGCGGGAAATTATCTGATCCACCGCCCGCGAAGGAGACAATGACATGGCCGGACCGCTGACCGGGTTTCGTATCATCGACATGACCTCGCAGATCTCCGGCCCGCTGGCGACCATGATCCTGGCGGACCAGGGGGCGGAAGTCATCAAGGTCGAGAACCCGTCGATTGGCGACCACACGCGGACGGCGGCGGAGCAGCGGAATGGCATGTCCGCATCCTTCGTCAACAACAACCGCAACAAGACGTCGATCGCCGTGGACATGAAGGCGGACGGCGCGGTCGATGTTGTGTTGCACCTCTGCCGGGATGCGGATGTGTTCATCCAGAACTTCCGCCCCGGCGTCACCGACCGCATGGGCGTGGGCGAGGCTGCGGTGCGGGCGGTTGCTCCTGGCATCGTCTATGTCTCGATCAGCGGCTTCGGGCACGAGGGACCGCTCAGCCACAAACCCGTGTTCGATCCGCTGGTTCAGGCGCTGTCCGGTCTGACCTCGGTTCAGGCGGGCTCGGACGAGGCGCGGCCCCGGCTGGTGCGCACCATCGTCCCGGACAAGCTGACAGGTATCACTGCCTCCCAGGCGATCACGGCGGCCCTTCTGGCCCGCGAGCGCACAGGAAAAGGGCAGCATGTTCACCTCTCGATGCTCGACAGCATCGTCGCCTTCCTGTGGTCGTCTGACATGAACAGCAGCACGTTCGTTGGCGACGAGCCGGCGACAGAGCCGGCGCAGAGCGAGATCGACCTGATCTATGAAACGGCCGACGGCTATATCACCGTGGCGGCGATGACCGACAAGCAGTGGTATGGGTTGACCGAGGCGCTTGAGCGGCTGGAATGGCGCGACGATCCCCGGTTTTCGACACCTGCGGGCCGGCAGAAAAACGTCAATGACCGGCTGAACATGACCCAGGAAGTGTTGCGCACCCGCGCCTCCGCCGAGTGGCTTGAGCGGCTGGAAAAGGCGGACGTGCCATGCGTACCAGTGCTCACGCGCCGGGAAATGATCCATCATCCGCAAGTGGAAGCCAACGGCCTGGTAATCGAGACGGAACACCCGGTGGCCGGGCCGCTGCGCCAGGCCCGCGCTGCAGCCAGCTTTTCGGAAACACCCGTTGACCTGCCCAGACCTGCGCCGGTGTTGGGCGAACAGACCGACGAAATTCTGGCCGCCGCCGGCTATACGACTGCAGAAATTGAAGGCTTGAAAGCGTCTGGCGTGGTGTCAGGTGGCCTGGCCGCGGCGGCAGAGTAGGGTTCTCAGCCCGTGGTGATCTCCACCTGGGGCGTCCAGTTGCGGGCGCGGCGGGCCAGCCGGTCGTCTGTGCCCTCGCCATCATAATCGGTGACGGCGCTGTCAAAGCTGTTGCGGTCCACGTCGTCGAAGGTATTGACGTTGACCACCGCGTAGAGCGCGCCGTCGATTTCGCTGGTCACCAAAGGGACCGCGCCGCAACGGCGGCAGACGAAGAAATCCGCCGTGGCGGTGCCGAAGCGATAGCGTTCCACAAGGTCGTTGTCCGCGATGGTGACTTTCACGGCACCGCCGGGGTCCGAAGTGTAGACGCCGCCGTGCTTCATGCAGAAGGCGCAGCTGCAGGCGCGGACCGGTATGGTGGCCCCATCGCGGGTCCAGGTGAACGCGAAGCTGATGTTGCCGCAGTGGCAGCTTCCGTTAATCAATCGACCGTCCATTGAGGGCGGGTTTCCTGTAGTTGCAGCGGAGAGATAGCGTCAGTTTTTCTATGCAACGCAGTATTGTATCGGCGGCCACGGGTACTGTACAGGTGGCCGGAATGTGGCCCGGAACGGGCATCGGACGTTATGTGGGGTGGTATGAACGCAGCAGAAGAATACGCACGGTCGAGGGCGATCCTGCTTGAGGATCTGGACGGTATCCGGGTGGAGAAGGATACGGCCAAGCGGGCCGGCTATCTAATCTTCGACCGGCCACCCATGAACATCATCACGTTCAAGAACCGGTTCCAGATACGCGCCTTGCTCGAAGAGATGGATCAGGATCCGGACGTGCGCGTGATCGTCATTCGGGGCGCCAACGGGGTTTACAGCTCGGGCGGCGAAATTCCCGGCTTCCTCAAGGTGGACCGGGATCACATGTCCGATCTCGCGTTCAATGTGGCGACCCCGGAGCGCTGCCGCAAACCTGTGATTGTCGGTATCGAGAAATTCGCCATGGGAGTTTCTTTCGAATTGGCGATGGCCTGTGATTTCCGCATCGCTACCGAAAACAGCCAACTCGCCCTGCCGGAAATTAACCTGGGCATCATCCCAGGCAGTGGCGGCACCCACCGGGTTGCGAAAATCGCCGGCCTCTCACGGGCAAAGGAAATGGTCATGCGCGGCCGCCGCATTTCAGCTCAAGTGGCCTTTGACTGGGGCTTGGTGTCAGAAGTTGTGCCCGATGGCGGCCTGGACGAGGCCATCGATCGATGGGTCGAGGACCTGGCCGCGCGACCTCAGGTGCCACTTTCCACACTCAAATGGGTGTTGAATGCATCGGAAGATGCGCCGCTGCATGTGGGTATGGAATTGGAAGGCCAGGCATTCGAGAAACTGCGTCCGGGGCCAGAGTTCAAGCATGGCATCGACGCCTTCATGGGAAAGAAGAAGCCCGACTTTTCAGACATGTGAGTGGGCGAAAGGAGTTTCGGCATGACGCTATTGACCAACGAGATGCGTGCCATGATCGTCACGACCGGATTGTGCTTTGCCGCGACGGTAAACGAGGATGGCTCGCCCAACCTGTCGCCAAAGGCGTCCCTGGCGGTGATCGATGATGACCATATCGGATTCGCTGACTGCATGTCGCCGCAGACCGTGGCCAATGTGCAGCGCAACCCGGCGATGGAGATCAATATTGTCGATATCTTCCTGCGCCGGGGCTATCGCTTCAAAGGCCAGGCAGAGGTGCTGGAGGAAGGTCCGGATTTCGATGCCGTTGCCAAACCATTCTGGGAGAAGGCTGGCGACATGTATCCGGTGAACCACGTGGTGAAGATGCGGGTAGAGAGCGCCCGTCCAGTCAACTCGCCGATCTACACCTACCAGCCGGAGCTTTCAGAGGATCAGATTCGCACCCGTTATCTGGAACTCTATAACCGGATTGCCGGATAGGCAGGGGCGGGCTTCGCGGACGCATGACCGACGGCAAGATGCTTCTTTCCGCAGACCCGGCATGGTTCGACGCTTTGGAGGCGCAATACCGGCGCGATCCGGCCTCAGTGCCGGCCGACTGGCGGGCGTTGTTCGAAGGGCGGCCGGTGCCGGTTGCGACGAACGGCGCTGCGGTGCCGACAGCTTCTACAGTCCCGAATATGTTGGACGGACGCGTTGCGCGGCTGATTGATGCCTACCGGGCCAGAGGCTATCTGGTGGCGGACTATGATCCTCTGGGGTTGGCCGACAAGCCTGACCTCGCCGATCTCGATCCCGCTTTTCATGGCCTGTCGGAAGCCGATCTGGAAATGGCTTTCGCCGGCGTCACAAAGGGTGTCACGAGCGGCGACGCAACCACCCTGCGGTCCCTGATCGATCATCTCAAAGCCAGCTATTGCGGCTCTCTCTCGGCAGACTTCGCCCATCTGGAGGACAGCACGCAGCGACAATGGATTGCCACGCGGATGGAGGATCTGGGCGCGCGGCAGCCAGCAGCGGACCAGCGCCGCTGGATTCTCGAACAGCTGACCGTTGCAGAGGGCTTTGAGAACTTCCTGCAGGTGAAATATCCCACGTCCAAGCGCTTCGGGATGGAAGGCTCGGAGGCGCAGCTGCCGATGTCGGAACGGCTGCTGGAGCGGGCAGTCGGCGCCGGTATCGAAGAGATCGTCATCGGCCCCATGCACCGGGGTCGCACCACCTTCATGGCCACCTTCATGGGCAAGCCGCTTGCGGCCGTGATCGGCGAGTTTGCTGGCAAGCCGCCGTACCCGGAAGACTATGACGCCGCTGGCGACGTTTCCTACCACATCGGTCATTCCGGCAACCGGGAGGTCGATGGAAAAACCATCAGACTGTCCATGGCCAGCCACCCCTCCCATATCGAGGCGGTGATCCCGGTCTCCCTGGGCAAACTTCGCGCCAAGCAGGCGATGGCGGAAGATCCCAGCCGGATTCTGGGCATCATGATGCATACGGATGGCGGTTTTGCCGGCCAGGGGCTGGTATCGGAAACGCTGCAGCTGGCGCGCCTCGACGGATTTCAGACCCGCGGCAGTATTCATGTGACCGTCGACAACCGGGTGGCCTTTACGACGCGGCCGGAAGATCAGCGCAGCTCCCGTTTTGCCTCAGATATCGTGAAGCTGATTGGCGCGCCTGTTTTCCGTGTCAATGCGGACGACCCTGAAGCCGCCGTTCGCGCTGCTGATCTGGCCTTCGACTTCTGGGAGACCTTTGGCGTCGATGTGGCAATCGAATTGATCTGCTATCGCCGCCGCGGTCACAACGAAATGGACGAACCCCGCTATACCCAGCCGGGCATGTACCAGAAGGTCGATGCATTGCCGCCGGTGCGCAGCCAATATCAGGATCGGCTGGTGGCGGATGGCGTGATCGACGCGGAAGGGGCTCAGGCGTTGCTGACGCCGCATCTCGCCCGATTTGAGGAAGGTTTCGAGGCAGCGCAAACCTGGCGGCCCAACGCGCCAGACTGGCGGGCGGGGCGATGGGCGGCCATCAACACCCGCTCGTCTGCTGCCAATCCCGATCCCGAAACCGGAGTTGCACCGGAACGACTCCGGGAGTTGGGCAAGAAACTGCACATGCTGCCCGACGGCTTTTCAGTTCATCCTAAGATTGCCCGGCAACTGGATGAACGGCAGGAGAGCGTCAGTCAGGGCGCAGGCATCGCCTGGTCCACGGCGGAGGCGCTTGCGTTTGCCACTTTGCTGGATGACGGCCATGGCGTCCGCCTGACCGGGCAGGATAGCCGGCGCGGCACCTTCTCCCATCGTCATGGTGTGCTTTTCGACCAGATCACCGATCAGGCGCATGCGCCGCTCGGAGGCATCAATCCCGGCGCGCGTTTCGAGCTCTATGACAGCCCCCTGGCCGAGGCGAGCGTGCTCGGTTTTGAGTATGGTTACAGCACGGCTGATCCCCAGACGCTGGTCTGCTGGGAAGCGCAGTTCGGCGATTTCGCGAATGGCGCCCAAATCATCATCGATCAGTATATCGCCGCCGCGGAGGAGAAATGGTTCCGGCTCTCAGGGCTGGTCATGCTGTTGCCCCATGGGCTGGAAGGTGGCGGACCCGATCATTCCTCCGCCCGGGTCGAGAGGTTTCTCCAACTGTGCGCCCGGGACAACCTTCAGGTGGTGAACTGCACCACACCGGCCAATTATTTCCACGTCCTGCGCCGCCAGATGTTGCGCGACTTCAGAACGCCGCTGGTGCTGATGACGCCCAAATCACTGCTGCGCCACCGGCGTGCGGTGTCGGATCTGGCGGATCTGGGGACAGGATCAAGCTTCGCGCCGGTGTTGGGGGATGGGTCCGTGGACCGCGCCCAGCGTCATGTTTTCTGCTGCGGGCGGATCTACTATGACTTGGTGGAGGCGCGCGATGCGGCTGGCCGGGATGACATCGCCGTCACAAGAGTGGAAGAACTCTATCCGCTGCCGGAAGCGGCCTTGAGGCAGGAGCTGGCACGGCATCCGGATGCAGAACTGATATGGTGTCAGGAAGAGCCGATGAATATGGGTCCCTGGACTTATATGGAGCGCTGCCTGCGGGAGATTCAGGGCGCGCCCTTGCGGTATGTGGGGCCAGCGGCAAATCCGTCGTCGGCCAGTGGATACCCGGCCCGGCACAAGGCTGCGCAGGCGAAGACGATTGCCGCCGCGCTGGCGTGACAGGACGGTCGGTTGCAGGGCGGCATGGGATTTGTTAGGTGGGTTTTCTTAAGCAACCAACAAGAACAAGACCGACGCTTGCGATGATTTCGGCGTCCGCGCGGTAGAGGGAACATGGCGGAAACAGAGGTTCCGACGGACGGATCGTCCGGCAAGCCAGGTCGTTGGCCAGATCGCTGGATTGGCAAGTCCGTGCCGCGAAAGGAAGACGCGGCGCTGCTGACCGGCAGTGCCCGCTTCATCGACGATATGGAGCCGGTGGCCGGCCTGCGCCATGCCGCGATCCTGCGCTCGCCCTATGCCCACGCAAAGATCACCAGCATCGACGCTTCCGCCGCGCTTGCGCTGAGCGGTGTCTACGGCGTCGTCACCGGCGAACAGGTGGCTGAATATCTCCGTGGCATCCCGAGTGTGGTGCGAACGCCCATCAGATTCATGCCTATCGCCATCGACAAGGCGCGGTTTGTCGGCGAGCCGGTGGCCGTGGTGGTGGCCCGCGACCGGTATCTGGCCGAAGACGCTCTCGACCTGATTGAAGTGGAGTACGAACCGCTGGATGCCGCGATCGACGCCGAAGCGGCGATGGCAGACGATGCGCCGGTGCTGCACGACGTGGCCGGCAGCAATGTTGCTGGCCATCGCACGATCATCAATGGCGATCCTGAGAGCGCCTTTGACGAAGCCGCCCATGTGGTCAGCCTGGACTTTCACATCCAGCGCTATTCCTCCACTCCCATGGAAACCTATGGCGTCGTCGCCAACTTCGAAAGTGTGCCCGACCGCTATACCGTGTGGTCGAACTTTCAGGGCCCGTTTGTGATTCAGCCGTTGATGGCCGGCGCGCTGGGCGTGCCGGGTAACCGGTTGCGACTGATTACGGCACAGGCTTCGGGCGGTAGTTTCGGCATTAAGCAGGGCGTCGCCGCCTATATCGTGTTGCTTTGCGCGGTCAGCCGTATCCTGGGCGTACCCGTGAAATGGACCGAGGACCGGCTGGAACATCTGGCGGCGTCATCGGCAGCAACCGGCCGCAGCGGTACGGTGACCGGCGCGTTTGCGGCGGACGGTGAACTGACGGCGCTACGCTTTCGCAACATCAACGACATGGGCGCCTTTCTCCGGCCGCCCGAGCCCGCCTCCGTCTACCGCATGCAGTCCACTTTGAATGGCTGCTACGGTGTGCAGAACATCCACACCGAGAACTACCTGGTCGTCACCAATAAGGTGCCGGTCGGGCTAAACCGCGGCTATGGCGGCACCCAGTTCTTCTATTCACTCGAGCGCTTCATGGATCACGCGGCGCGGGAGCTGAACATCGACCCAGTGGATCTTCGCCGTCGTAATTTCATCGACAAAGACGCTTTCCCTTACGAGACCCCCGGCGGGTCAGTGATGGATGCGGGCGACTACCAAAAATGCGTCGACGAACTCGAGGCCCGCGCGGACTATCAGGCGCTGAAGAAGCGCCGGGATGAGAAGCGCGCCGAAGGGAAGCTATACGGCATTGGCATCGCATGTGCGGTCGAGCCATCCGGCTCCAACATGGGCTATGTCAGCCTCGCTCAGACACCGGAAGAACGCGCCAAGTCCGGCGCCAAATCGGGGGCGAATTCCAGCGTCGTCATCTCCATGGACCCTTCCGGCGGCGTGACCGTACAGCTCGACAGCACGCCCAATGGGCAAGGCCACGCAACGGTTACAGCCCAGATTGTCGCTGACGCGCTGGGCATCACGCCGGACGATGTGGATGTGATCACGGAAATCGACACCATGACCAGCCCCTGGTCCATTGGATCCGGCAACTATGGCAACCGTTTCTCTGTTGCCGTGACCGACGCCGTCGTCGAAGGGGCCGACCGGGTGGCGCGAAAACTCAAGATCATGGCCGCGGATCAGCTTGAATGTGCGGTTGAGGATGTGGAACTGGTCGAGGGGCAAGCACGCATTGTTGGCTCCGACAAAGCGCTATCGCTGACACGGGTCGGGACCCAGGCACATTGGAACCCGGTCAACCTGCCGGACGGGGTTGAGCCCGGCATCTATGAGACAACGACGGTGACGGCCGATCTGGACGGGCCCACGCCGGAAGATACCGTAGCGTCCTCGGTCACCTATGGCGCGATCTTCGATCTGGCGGCGGTGGAGATCGATGCCGAGACCGGCCGGATCACCATTGAAAAATATGTCTCGGTTCATGACGTGGGAGAGTTGCTCAATCCCAAGATCGTCGAAGGGCAGATCATCGGCGGGTTCGTCCACGGCCTCGGCGGCGCAATGTTCGAAGAAATGACTTATGACGAGGATGGCAATTTCCTCTCAGGGACTTTCGCTGACTATCTCTGTCCCACCGCCATGGAAGTGCCGGACTTCGAGGTTGGCCATGTGCCGACGCCTTCGCCCAAGACGAAACTCGGCGCCAAAGGATTGGGGGATGGCTCTTCCATGCTGGCGCCTGCTGCGCTCACCAACGCAGTGGCGGATGCGTTGGGTCGGGCGGATATCTCGCCGCCCCTGACCATGCCAAAGGTCTGGCGTTGGCTGCAGGAGACAAAAGCGTGAAGCCGGTCGCCTTTGACTATGTGCGCGCAAGCAGTATCGAAGAGGTGCTCGATCTGCTGCTGGAAGCCGGTGACGATGCGGTTCTGCTGGCGGGTGGTATGTCGCTCGGGCCGATGCTGAACTTGCGCGCGGCAACACCTTCACTGGTTATCGATCTGAACCGGACGGCTGGTCTCGGCGGAATTACGGCCAACGGTGCGGTCACCACCGGCGCCATGCTGCGCCAGACGCAGGCGATGCGCGACGATCTCCTGATGACGGTGGTGCCCCTGCTGGCTAAAGCCATGCCGTCGATCGGCCACTACCAGACCCGCAGCCGCGGCACCCTGGGTGGCAGCATCGCCCATGCGGATCCCAGCGCAGAACTGCCCCTGTGTCTGTTGACACTGGGCGGCGAGGTCGAGCTGCAAAGCAAAGACGGTTCGCGTCGCGTCGCGGCCGATGATTTTTTCGAGGGCGTCCTGACCACCGCCCGCCAGCCGACGGAGATGATCACGGCGATTCACTGGCCACGTCGAAGCGGCAGCTTCGGCTTTGTTGAAGAGGCACAGCGCCATGGTGATTTTGCGCTGACCGCGGCGGCGGTATGGATTGAGCTGGATGCTACGGGAAGCCTCGCGGGTGGCAGGCTTGGTCTGGGTGGCGTGGAAGACCGTCCGGTTGCCTTTGATCTGAAAGAATTCGCGGGCGCGCCCGTCGACGAGAATCTTGCAACGCAGGTCGCCAGAGACATTGCCGGGCGCACCGACCCCATGGACGACCATGTGGCCGACGCCGCCTATCGCCGGCAGTTGGCGGGGGTTCTGGGCAAACGTGCGCTGATGGAAGCCGCCGGGGAGGCAGGTTCATGACCAGGCTGAGCGGCAACAGCAAACATTCCGTCCGCATGACCGTGAACGGCCGCGCCCATGAAGGTTACGCCGAACCGCGAATGTTGCTGGCAGATTTCCTGCGCCACGAGCTGGGCCTCTATGGCACCCATGTGGGCTGCGAGCATGGCGTTTGCGGCGCCTGTACGGTGCTGATCGACGGCGTGCCGTCACGGAGCTGCACCCAATATGCGGTTCAGGCCGATGGCGCTTCGATCGAAACCGTCGAAAGCCTGGCAGATGGCGATACTTTGAACGCCTTGCAGGCCGCCTTCCGCAACAATCACGCCCTGCAATGCGGCTTCTGTACGGCCGGCATCCTGATGTCGGCAACGGCATTTTTGGAGGAAACGCCGGCACCCACAGAGCTTCAGGTGCGGGAGATGTTGAGCGGGCATATCTGCCGCTGCACTGGCTATGACGGCATTGTGCGGGCGATTCTGGAGGCGGCAGGCGTGCAGGCGGAGGGGAAGGCCGCATGAATCTGGGGCAGGCATTTCAGCGTGCGGTTACCCGCGCACCGCAGGAGATTGCAGTCGTCGAGGGTGGGCATCGCCAGACCTATGCTGAGTGGTACGAATCCGTGTGCCGCGTGACCGGTGGTTTACAGGCACTGGGCGTTCGCCCCGGTGACCACGTAGGCGCGGTGATGAAGAATCGCTGGGAGATGGCGACCCTGGCCTGGGCCAGCTATATGGCGGGCGCCGTATTTACGCCGATCAGCTGGCGCGGTACCGCGGAAGAGATCACCTATTGCCTGTCAGATTCCGGCGCTGTCCTTTGCCTCCACGATGGTGCGGCGGGCGACGCGGTCATTGCGGCCTGCGATGCCGCGGGACTGGCGGCCGACCGGCGCATCGCGGCGGCGGATGCGGGAGATGGCTTTGAGGCGCTGTTGGAAGCCGATCCAGTTGCCGGGCCCAGCGACGTTCCAGACAGCGCCACGGCCCTGATGCTCTACACTTCCGGGACCACAGGGCGGCCCAAAGGCGTTCCGCGGTCGCACCGGGCGGAATGGTCGGCGACCATGTCCCATATCGCCATGAACGAATATCCGCGGGACCTGTCGCAACTTTGCGTCATGCCGCTGTTTCACACTATGGGAATCCGGACGCTGGAAGCTTCCGCCCTTCTGGGCGGCAAGATGGTCTGTCTGCCGGACTATAGTGCCGAGATGGTGCTGGAGGCCGTGGAGCAGGAGAAGATCGGCGCAATTTTCCTGGTGCCGACCATGTATCACGACATCCTCAACCGGGCTGACATCGGTGAGCGGGATTTCTCCAGCGTCATCCGCGCGGGGTTTGCGGGCATGTCCATGGCGCCGTCGCTGATCGAGCGCTGCTGCGAGACCTTCAACCAGGGCAAATTCATCAATTTCTACGGATCGAGTGAGATCTACACGCTTTCCGTCTCTGACCATCAGGCAGCCAAGCCGGGCAATGCCGGACGGCCCGGCCTCTATCAGGAACTCCGGGTTGTGGCAGGTGACCCTGACCGCCGGGTCATGCCCGATGAGGTGGTGCCCCAGGGCGAGATGGGAGAGATCATCCTCAACATGGCGGCGCCCGATGCCTTCGAAGGCTACTGGAACCGACCCGAATCCAATGAGAAATCAATCCGCGACGGCTGGTACTACACCGGCGACCTGGGGCAGATCGATGAGGACGGCGACCTTTGGGTGCTGGGCCGCGTCGACGACATGATCATCTCCGGCGGCGAAAATATCCATCCGGAAGAAGTCGAAGATGCGCTGCTCCGGTCCGGCCTTTGCCGTGGCGTGGTTGTTATCGGCCTGCCGGACGAACGTATGGGTCAGAAAGTCGTCGCCTTCGTCGAGCCGAAGGATGGCGCGTCGCCGAGCGCTCTGGATGAAGCTTGCCAGGACGGCGCGCTCGCCAATTTCAAGCGTCCCCGCGGCTATGCCTTTATCGACGCCATTCCGCGCACTGCGTCGGGCAAACTGCTGCGCCGCAAGCTGCGGGATGGGGAATATGACCTTCTCGAAGGCTTTGAGAGCACGGTCTGATCCGACTGAATTGAACAACATTGAACATCAGTGGCCTGCTAATCCGGCCGTCAGACGTATGAACGGAAAGGAAGCATAATGGAAAAATACGCCAAGCGGCGCGCATCGGTCCTGGAGGAGCTGGACGGCCTGCGCGTAGAGGTGGATGCCGAAAAGAAAATCGGCTGGCTGATCCTCGACCGGCCGCCACTCAATATCGTCAGCTACATGGCACGGAGCCAGATATCGGCGATCTTCGAGGAATTCGGACGTGACGACGACGTGCGCGTGATCGTCGTGCGCGGCGCCGATGGTGTCTACACATCTGGTGGCGACGTGAAAGGCTTTTTCGATGTACCGCGGGATGGCATGAGCCACCTGGCCTGGAATATCGGCGCGCCCACCAGATGCGGCAAGCCGGTGATCTGCGCCATGGAAAAATACGCATTCGGTGTCGGCTTCGAGCTGTCTTTGGCCTGCGACTTCCGGCTGGCCACGAAGGAGACCTTGGTCGGCCTTCCGGAAGTGACCATCGGCGAAATCCCGGGCTCTGGTGGCACGCACCGGCTCGCCAACCTGATTGGCCTGACGCGCGCCAACCACATGATCTACCTGGGTGAACGCATTCCTGCGCCGAAGGCGCTGGATTGGGGCATCCTGACGGACGTGGCGGAGGATAGCGACGCGTTGACGGAGATGATCGGAAAATACACCAAGCGGCTGGCAGCCAGTTCGCCGTTGGCCTTGCGTACGGTCAAGCGGGTCCTCAACACTGCCTACGATACCAGCCTGGAAGTTGGCCTTGAGTTGGAGGGTCATGCCTATGAGAAGCTGCGCGACAGCCACGACTACAAGGAAGGGGCGGACGCCTTCTTTAACAAGCGCAAGCCGGAATATACTGGCGACTAATCCCGGTGCCCTTGAATGTCGTTCTCCTGAAGGCGGCATTCGAGAGGCCGTTTGATGCTGGACCGCTGTCGTCGCGGGGGTGAGCGTGGGGATGTTGATGACCCAGATAACCATCCCTGCAGCCGCTGACGAGCATTGGCTGACGCTCCCCGACGGGGCGCAGATTTTGCTTCGCCGGTTGGGGCGGCTGGAAGGCCCACGGCTGGCGCTCAGCCATGGCAACGGGTTGGCAATCGATCTCTATGCGCCCTTCTGGCTGCCGCTTCTTGACCGCTACGACGTGGTCCTCTTCGACCTGCGCTGCCATGGCCGCAACCCCCCATGTAAAGAGGGGGCCGGGGAGGGTGACGGTGTGCCGGCCCGGCCCGTGGACACGATCGCCGAGGACTTCGAGCATATCTGGGCTTGCATCAATGACGCGTTCGGCGCCAAGCCGATGGCCGGGGTGTTTCATTCCGCAGCGGCGATCTCGGCGCTTCTGCACGTGATGGCGAAGGGGCTGCGTTGGGATTTGCTGTTTCTGGTCGATCCGCCGATCTATCCGCGCGACGGACATCCACTGCAGGCGATCAAGGCGCCCCACAACGCGCGGATTGCGGAGCTGACCCGCCGCAGGCCGGATCGATTTGACGACCTCGACATCTACATCCGAATGCTACGCACCCGGCCGCAGTTTCGGCGGTTGGTGCCGGGGTCACCGGAGTTGTTCGCAGCCGCCACGTTCCGCGAAGACCCGGAAGGTGGATACATCCTGTGCTGTCCGAAAGAGCTTGAGGCGCGCTATTACGAGCAGAATGTGCACACGCAAATCTGGCCGGCCCTGACCAGTCTACCCGTACCGGTTTTCCTGCTGGGTGGGGATCCGGACAGCGACTGGCCGTCGCCGGTGTCGAAGATCGTCGCTGAAATCGCCCGGGAGACGGGCCTCCCGTATGAGTTGGTGCCTGACTCGTCCCATCTGCTGCAGATCGAACGACCGGCAGAATGCGTGGCTGCGCTGGAAGGATGGCTGAAGAGCGAAGGGTTTGTTACCTAGCCGCGCGGCCAGGTGAGCAGCAGGTGCGAAGCGTTGTTAGCCCGCTTCCTGCTCTTCCCGCACCAGTTTCTCGACCATGCGGGTCGCCTGCAGGCCGCCCTTGTCGGCGGCCAGGTTCAACCGTGGGGCGTCGGGGCTGAGATCGATATTTTCCTGCTGGCCGCGGATGATGCTGAGATCCTCCTGGAAGGCATCATGGACCAGGCGGAAATCCACTTCGCTGATTGACTCGTCGCCTTCACTGAAATTCTGTGCCTGTGCCCAGAAATAGTGGGCGGAGGTGGCTGTTTCCGGGGTGACAGCGTTGAGATTCATGGCCGTCTGCACGCCGGTCCGGTCGCCATCCAACTGGCCGGAACCTGCCGGGCAGGCGCCAATGTCGATACGCACAAAACTTGGTGGCGTGAAGTGGGAGTCCATCCAGCGATCGACACGGTCACCTTTCTTGAAATCGCCGAGCAGGCGAAAATAGGGCGGCGGCGGCACGTCCCGGACCCAGCGATTGATATGAATGTCGTTGCCCTTGGTCTCGAAGGTAACCGGAAATTCCTCGTTCTCAGGCACTGCCGTGTCCGCAAGGGTGGTCAGATGCAAGCTGGGCAAGTGACTGAGGTCCATCAGATTTTCGACCACCAGCATGTAGTTGCCTTCTACATGGAGCGTCTCTCCGCGCCAGGCGAAGCCTTCGTGGTCCATCCAGTGGAAATCAGGGATCAATGACTCGTCCGCCTTGGCGGGATCGCCCATCCAAATCCACACCCACCGGTGTTTTTCCGCGACCGGATAGCTCCTGACACAGGCATTGGGCGGGATCGTGTCCTGGCTGGGAATCTTGATACAGGCGCCGTCGGGGTCGAACACCAACCCATGATAGGCGCATTCGATATTGTCGCCCTGCAGCCGCCCATGGGACAGGGGGGCGTGGCGATGCATGCACCGATCTTCCAGGGCGACCGGAGTCCCGTCGCCTTTGCGGTACAGCACCACAGGCTCGCCCAGCAGGATGCGGCGGAACATGTGCAGGCGTTGCACTTCGCGCGCCCAGCCGGCGACATACCAGCAGTTCCGCAGATAGGGCGAAGCCTTTCCCTTGGTCGTCATGGTGACTCTTTCTCGACAAGGTTGGGCGCGCGGGTGAGTTGGCGCGCCATATGCAAGATTGTGTTGATGAATGGAATGGCGTCTGCGACGCCGCGGCCGGCAATGTCATAGGCGCTGCCATGGGCGACGCTGGAAAACAGGATTCCGGCGCCGATGGTGATGCCGAACGAGTTGCCCCGCCCCGCCAGTTTGATCGGGATGTGCCCCTGATCGTGCAACATCACCACATAGACGTCATGGGCGCGGTCGGCGAGGAGGAGGTCGGCCCCCAAAGGACCATCCACCGACAGGCCGTCCTCCCGGGCGGTTGCGACCGCAGGGGCGATGACCAGGCGGTCCTCCTCGCCGAATAAGCCATCTTCGCCGGCGTGGGGATTGAGGCCGGCGACGCCAATACGCGGGTGCGCCATGCCAAGGCTGTTTAAGGTGGTGTGGGCCGCGCGAATGGCAGTGAGAACGCGGTCGACAGTGATCATGTCCAGGGCCTGCCGCAGGCTCACATGTAGCGTTACATGGACGATGCGGAACTCAGGGCTCACCAGCATCAGGAACACCGCCTCCTCCGGCGTGCCCGTCTCCTGCGCAACCAGAGACGGATAGCCACTGAACGGGATGCCCGCGGCGGCAACCGCGGTCTCGTTGTGGGGGGCCGCCACGACGGCATCTACTGCCCCGCCCAGCGCCAGTCCGATCGCCGCCTGTGCATAGGCGACGGTGGCGCGGCCGGCTTCTGCCGTGACGGTACCTGCAGCGGGTGGCTGGCTCAGGCCGCCGGTGGCAAACGGCGAGGCGGCAAAATCTTCGCTTGCAGGAAGGTTGAGGTGCAGGCTTTCGGCATAGTGGGCGATCACGTGTCCGTCGCCGATCAGCACCGGTTCACAGGCCGCCTGCACCGCCGGGTCGGCGGCCGCTTTCAGTGCGATCTCCGGGCCGATGCCGTGCGGGTCGCCGAGAGGCAGCGCGATGCGGGGCTTCGTCATGGCCACGGTCACAGGGGGATTGCGAGGAGGGTGTCCACCTTCTCGCTGTCCAGCACCACTAGCTTCTTTTCATAGCGGGCTGCGCCATCGGCAGTGGTGATCCGGTCCAGGTACCGGCCGCAGACGAACAGATCTTGCTTGCCGCTCTCCATGATGCGCACTACCAGGAAATTGGCTTCCGTCTCAATCAGGTTCTCCTTCGCCTGGATGACCCGCACAGTGGAGATCACGTGACGATAGCGCTGGGGCTCGTAAATGTTGGCGCGGCGAAGCGACGTGACGCGGTCCTGCATCATCGCCTTGCCGTCGGCATGGATGATGCCGGCGGGCAAACCACGGCTGTGGTTGAAGGCTGTTGTCACATGGTAGAGGCCATCGTCGACGAAAAAGTCGGGCCATTGTTCAAGGCCATCGGCATCGATGCAGGCCGCATAATCTGCCAGCAATTGCGAGGCGGTCAGGTTGGCCGCCAGGAGAGTGTCTGGCACCGGTTAGATCTCCATATACCGGCGCCAGGCCTTCCAGAATCCACGGATCGAGGTTTCCGTCGCCCGGCTGGTCTGGGACTCCGCTGTGTGGCCGCCCATCATCAAAATGGTTTCCTCGGACTGGGCGCCCGGCAAAGTGCGCTGCACAAACTCGCCAACCGCGCCGTCCTCCATGGAAATATATCCGGCGGGTCCAATCAGGTTGGCCTGCTTGAGCCGCAGGGTGGTCAGGTCGTCGGCGTCGTCTTCAAAGCCGTAGTAGGTCCAGTTGACCTCTGTCAGGTCCGGCCCCTTGGGCACGATCTGGCGCACGGCCAGGCAATTGTAAATCTGCTGCATGACGAAGCCTGGGAAGACCGAGAGGATCTGCAGGGTGCCGTTGTCGTCAAACTCATCCTGATAGTCGAGCAGGGTGGGGTCGTTCAGCGCAAACTCGTCGTCGACGGCGCGCAGGTCCTGTTCCCTGTAAGTGTCGATGCTGGCGTCCGGATCACGCCAGTTCGTGCTGACGTGGTGGCCACCTTCGTCATTCACCAGGATTTCGCCCCGCTGGGTCAGTCGGTTCATTTTGAAGGTGGTGAAGAACAGATGCAGGATGCTGGCGTGATAGGGGTCCCGCACATTCTCGGCGTAGAGTTTCCAGTTGTTGTGCATGACCTGGGTATTGTAGCCGAGCACCTTCACCGCTCGGGGCATGACGCGAGCGACCTTCTCCACAAAGGCGGGTTCCAGATAGTCGGCCAAGGGCGGTGTGTCGTCGTGGAATGTGCCGAAAACCACGCCTGCATGGGTCGCGATGCGCAGGCGGCGCAGGCCGTTGTCCTCCTTGCGGAAGTCCTCTGGCATGCCACCGCCGCCATTGACGCCCCGCTCGAAAGGCACCCCCTTCAGGTTGCCATCGAGATCATAGCTCCAGCCGTGGTAGACGCAGGAGAAGCTGCGAAGGTTGCCGAATTTCTCAAGGCAGAGCGTCGCGCCGCGGTGGGAACAGCGGTTCTCCAGCCCATTGACCGACCCGTCCCTGGCGCGCACGACAATCACCGGGATGTCACCCACAAAGGTGCTTTTGTAGTCGCCGCGGTTAGGGATCTCGCAATCCAGGCAAAGGAAATGCCAGGCAGGGCCCATGAAGACCCGCTCCCGCTCCTGCGCATAGATATCGGGCGCTGCGTAAACCTGATAAGGGACGCGGGATATGCCGGGATCCGGCCAGATATCACTGTCGGTTTTCGTGGTCACGCGCCTGTGCTTTGGTTTCAGAAAAGCCAGCGCAGCCGGGCGCTTGCCAACTGAGTTTTCGTATGAAACTATCCCGGTTATACGACGGTATTGGAAGGCTGGCAAATCTGAATGCCTGACCGGACCTGACTGGCGCGAAGCGAACACCAGCCCAAGGCTGACCAGAAGTATATCGAATTTGTCACTGAGACGTGGGAACCGATGACCAGGAATATTATAGCGGGCGTTGGTATGACCCGGTTCGGCAAGTTGACCGACCGCAGCCTGGGCGACCTGGCCGGCGCGGCGGCGACAAAAGCGTTTGCGGACGCCGGATTGGACAAGGCGCAGATCGACTGCGTGTTCTCCGCCAACTCCGTCGCGGGCGTGATTACCGGTCAGGAAGCCGTCCGCGGCCAGATCGCGCTGAAGGGCATCGGCGTCGGGGGCCTGCCAATCTTCAATTTGGACAATGCCTGTGCGTCGGGCGCCTCAGCCCTGCATCTGGCGGACGCCTACCTTGCCGCAGGCGCCGGCCACGCCGCGCTGGTTGTCGGCTTTGAAAAGATGGTTCATCCCGACAAATCGCTCACCTTCCGGGCGCTGGACGGTTGCACCGACGTGGCCGAACTGGATGCGTTGCGCGACAGCCTGGAGGGCGCAGAAAAGAACCGGTCGGTCTTCATGGACCTCTATGCCCGTAAGCTGAAAAAATACCTGGCCGACTCCGGCGGCGATGCCCGGCACGTGGCGGCCATCGGCGCGAAGAATCATACCAATGGCGCGCGCAATCCCTATGCGCAGTTCCAGACCGCGCGAACGGTCGACGAGGTGATGGAGTCGCGCGAGGTGGTGGATCCTTTGCGCCTGCTCATGTGTTCCCCGACCAGCGACGGCGCCGCCGCGCTGCTGTTGGTGACGCCCGACTTCGCAAAGTCCAATGGCCTGGAAGGGCCGGCGCTTGCTGCCAGCGTTATCCGCAGCGACAACTTTGAAACCGACAGCTCCCAGATGGCGGACGTGGCGGCGGAAGCCTATGGCAAGGCGGGGATCACACCCGACGACATCGATGTTGCCGAGGTCCACGACGCCACCGCAGCGGGCGAGCTCTTTGCCTATGAGGACATGGGGCTGGCACCGCGCGGAGACGGCTGGAAGCTGATCGCCGATGGCCACACCCAGGTCGGAGGACGCATCCCGGTCAATCCCAGTGGCGGTCTTATCGCACGGGGGCATCCGGTGGGCGCAACCGGCGTGGCGCAGGTGGTGGAACTGGCCTGGCATCTGCGCGGTGATGCGGGTGAACGGCAAACCCCGGGCGCACGCATCGGCGTGGCGCACAACCGGGGCGGTTCCGTTACCATCGAGCCCACCAGTGGTGCCGCCGCAATGAGCGTGACGGTGCTGACAGCCTGAGACGACACTTTAGCGAACGGAAGAAATCAAATGGATGGTGCAGTGCAGCCGGTTTACGGCCCCGGAGAAATTGACTTCGACAGCCTCGAGGATACGCCCGAGGAGTACCGGAAGATGCTCCGGACCCTGATCGGCAAGCAATATATCGGCGAGATCGCGGCCTGCGAGATGTTCTCCCGCGCTGTCTTTCACATGCCCGACCCGATCCACAAGGCGGAGCTGGTGCATACCGCCAATGAAGAGGCGGATCATGTCGAGGCCATGCACGAGCTCGCGACACGGGCAGGGCTGGATGTGGAAAAATGGCTGGGCATCAGACGACCCGGCGGCGCCCATTTCCTGGGCTCAGAGGAAGACGTGAAGGACTGGATCGAGGTCACCGTTTTCAAGCACATGATCGACCGGTGTGGCCGCATCTGGCTCTGGTCCATGCGCAACACCAGCTTCGCGCCCTATGCGGAGGTGCTGCGGCCGATCCTGAAGGATGAAGCCCGCCATGGACAGGATGGCGCGGACGAAATGATCCGCCTGTGCGACGCCGGCTATCGAGAACAGGTGCAGGAGCGCGTCGACTACTGGTTCCCGCGCGGGCTGCAACTGCTCGGCCGGCCGGGCAGCGAAGGTAACCGGATTTCCTACCAGTATGGCCTCAAGCTGCATGACAGCGACGAGGAAATGAAAAAATGGCTCGGCGAGATCAAGCCGCCGCTGGAAAGTGCCGGCATCACCCTGATGACACCGGAGCAGGTGAAAGAGCACGGCGTCGATGTGGCCGGGGTGACCTGGTAAGAAGCAGGCACCGCGCTCGATTCAGCTGGCTGGCCGGATGGCAGGTTTCAGTCGTCGTCCAGTGCGGCGATGGCCGGACGCTCGCCGGCGAGGACCGCGCCCAAATCGACTGTGTCTTCACCTGGGATCCGCGTCTGCAAAAAGGTGAAGGGGTCAGCGCCAACCGGCTTGGTGGCGTCCATGCCCATCTTCGCGCCGAAGCCATCGTCGTTTGAGGGATCGAGCTTCGACCCCTGGGCATTCGGGACAATCACCAGATCACGATCAGCCTGGAAGCGCGTGGCCAGCGCCCATTCCACCATCTCGGGGTCGTGCACATCCACGTCATCGTCCACCACGGTCACGTGCTTGATGTCGTAGTGGGCGCTGAAGGCCCCCATGATGATATTCTTGGCTTCGCCCCGTTGGCGCTTGTTGATCTTAACATACAGATGATATCGCCCGACGCCGCCGAGCGAGAGATGGACATCGAGGACGCTGGTGAAGGTCCTGCGCAGATGCGCGAGGATCGTTGCCTCCCGCGGGATTGATCCAAGCAGCAGATGTTCCAGGCCGCCGCCCAGGATGGTGTGAAACAGAGGGTTTTGCCGCATGGTGACGGCGTCGATCTGGATCACATGTTTGTCTGAGCGGGGACCGTAATATTTCGGAAACTCGCCGAAAGGCCCTTCCGGTTCACGCACGCCTGCCAGCACCCTGCCTTCCAGAACGATCTCCGCATGCGCTGGCACGCGCACGTCGCTGGTGACGCATTTGACCACCTCCAGGGCTTGGCCATGCAGGGCGCCGGCGATTTCCAGTTCGTCTTGGTCAAGCGGCGCGATTGCCTGGGAGGCAAGCAGGGTCAGGGGGTCGACGCCAATGACAATCGCCACAGGAAAATCTTCGCCGCGGGCCTCAACTGGCTCCAGATAATGATGGGCGTGCCGGGGCAGGATGAGCACGCCGAGCCTGTCCGGGCCGCTGGCCTGCAGGCGATTGATCGACACATTTTGCGCACCCGTGTCCGGATTGCGCGCGATAAGCAGGCCGGCGGTGATATAGGGACCACTGTCCTCCGCCGCGTGGGTCGGCAGGGGCAAGTGCTTGAAGATATCGACGTCGCGCTGGACATTGGTTTGGACAGGCGCGTTTGTCACCTCCGCGCAGGGGATGGGGTTATTCGACGCCGCCATGAAGCTGTCGAGTAGCTCCGTCTCGCTGACGCCCAACGCGTCGGCGATCCATTCCCGCCGGCCCACAACGCCCGATACCACCGGGATATCCATGCCAGCCGGCGACGGAAACAGGGTCGCCTTGTGACCATCCAGTCGGCTGGCGATCGCGGCGAGTTCATATTTCAGGGACACGCCCGGGTTTGCGAAGGCCACATGATCCTCCGCCACCAGGTGGCGAACCCAGCTTCTGAGCGACGGGAAGCGGAGAGTGTCTGTCATGGCGCGTTTATGACCCCACGGTCAGCATGATCTTGCCAATATGATCGCCTGCCTCCAACTCGGCGTGGGCTTCCGCGGCTTTCTCGATCGGATAAACGCTCTGGATGATCGGTTTGATCTTCCCGGCGCTCAACCAGGGCCATGCTGTTTCTTCGAGGCCCCTGGCCATGCGCGCCTTCGCCTCGTTCGTTTGAGGCCTGAGCGTTGACCCGGTGAAGGTCAACCGTTTGGCCATAATTGGGAAAAAGGGCACCGTGCCCTCGCGGCCGCCCATCAGCGCGATAATTACCAGCCGGCCGTCCGGCGCCAGGCATTCAATATCCCGTGCCACATAGTCGCCGGCAACCATGTCGAGGATGACGTCGACGCCCTTGCCGCCGGTGGCTTCCTTGACCACCTCGACAAAATCTTCGTCCCGGTAGTTGATTGCCCGCTTGGCGCCCAGATCTTCACACGCCTTGCATTTGTCCGCGGTGCCGGCAGTGGCGAAGACTGTAGCGCCATGGGCATGGGCCAACTGGATCGCCGTCGTGCCAATTCCGCTGGCGCCGCCGTGGATCAGGATCGATTCGCCTGGCTTCAGCGCGCCCCGCTCAAAAACATTGGTCCAGACGGTGAAATAGGTCTCAGGTAATGCGGCTGCTTGAACTGCGTCAAAGCCGTCCGGCCAGGGCAGGCAGTGGCTGGCCGCTGTTACGCAATAGTCTGCATAGCCGCCGCCGGGGGTGAGTGCAGTTACGCGATCACCGATGGCAACCTCACTGGCGCCGTCACCCAGGGCGACAACTTCGCCTGCCACTTCCAGTCCCGGCAGATCGGACGCGCCGGGAGGTGGCGGATACAAGCCGGCACGCTGCATTAAATCCGGCCGGTTGACACCGGCGGCGGCCACCCTGATCAGCGCCTCGCCCGGGCCGGGCACGGGCACGGGCCGCGAGGCCGGTTTCAGGACTTCGGGGCCGCCAGGCTCGCTGATTTCGACGACGTTCATGGTGTCGGGCAGGGTGCTCACATTTGTCTCCTGATTTCACTTCGGCATGACGCCGGGGGTTGCTCTGGGGTAAGCTGTGGCGAGCCGTCCGTCAACAAAGCCGGGCCGGGACACGATCAAGTGGGGTAGAGGGCCATGCCGCCAAAGAATCTGGATTTCAGCCATCTGGGGATTTTCGTCAAGAACCTGGAGCGTATGCGTGAGTTCTATACCGAAACTCTCGGCTTCAAGGTGACGGACGAAGGCATCGCCCGCGGCCGCCCGATCGTTTTTCTCAGCCGGAATCCGGAAGAGCACCATCAGATCGTGCTGGTGGAGGGCCGTGATGATGATGAGAATCTGGTGATCAACCAAATATCACTCCGTGCTGGCAACCTGGATGATCTGCGCGATGTGAAATCTGCGGTAGAGTCCCAGAACGACATCACCAATATCGATCCGGTTGACCATGGCAGCGCCTGGTCGCTCTATTTCCGTGATCCTGAAGGAAACAGAATCGAGATCTTTATCGACACCCCCTGGTATGTGGCGCAGCCGCGGGTTGATCCGCTGGATCTTGCGAAGACCGATGATGAGATCGCGGCGGCAACTCTGGCGTTGATCGAGGGAGAACCTACCTTTAAGCCGGCGGCTGACTGGAAACAGGAATTCAGGAGCCGTCTCGACGCGGCTTAGTTGGGCCCTTGGGAGGGCCGGTTGCTCCGCGATTGCGAGCGCCGGATATCGGATCTTATTGATGGCGGGTTGGATCGCATATTTCGGATTGCCGATGATCCGGGCGAACCCTATGTGACATCGACGGCGGCGAATGGCGCCGGGGCGCAGCCCCGGATGGAAGCCTTGCGGGAGGCTGTTCGATGGCGCTCGCCGCTGACCGCGTTTGCCACCCTAATTTGAACATGGTTAACGCCATATCTTTCCCTTCTTGTGTTTCGGGGGGCGATCCGTTTGAGTCGGAGTCCATCTACGGAGACCTGCATGTCGAGTGACCTAGAGATTCCTGAAAAGCTGCAGCCGAACACTGGCGACGTCACCTATGATCTCGACGCAGCGCTGAACGCGGTTGTCGGCCTTCAGGCCCACATCCCCGAAGGCACGTTTACGGCTGAGATCCTGGGCACCGAGCGTGCCGGCCACGCGGTGGTCATCCGCGAAACCGGACTGGTCTTGACGATTGGCTATCTGGTGGCAGAGGCGGAGCAGATCTGGCTGCGCACCAATGCGGGGCAGACGGTTCCAGCCGACGTGTTGCTGTATGACTTTGAATCCGGCTTTGGTCTGGTGCAGGCGCTGCAAACCTTGGACGCCCCCGCAATCCCGATCAGTAGTTCGTCAGCTGCGCCCGTGGGCTCCTCGGCCATCTTCGCCGGCTACGGCGGTCGTGACGGGTCGCTCAAGTGCAACGTTGTGAGCAAGCGGACCTTCGCGGGCTACTGGGAATATGTGCTGGACGAAGCCATCTTCACGACGCCCGCCCATCCCAATTGGGGCGGCGCTGCGCTAGTGGCGGAAGATGGCACACTTGCGGGCATCGGCTCGCTCTATGTGCAGAACGCCCGGGGCGGTGAAACCACCGCCGAAGGCAACATGGTTGTTCCCATCGACTTGCTCGACCCGCTGCTGGACGCAGTGGAAGGCGGCTCCCAGTGGCAGCCCATCGCGAGGCCGTGGCTCGGATTCTATGTGGCCGAAGCTGGCGATAAACTGGCGGTTATCGGGATCGCGGAAAACGGCCCTGCCCATAAGGCTGGGGTTCAGCCGGGTGACCTTGTGCTGGGGGTCGGGGGCGCGCCGATTGGTGATCTGCCGGACCTGTTTCGCACCATCTGGGAAGTTGGGGCCGCCGGCGTGCGGGTGCCGCTGAATGTTTGGCGTGAAGGCGAAACCATGACCTTCGATGTCACCTCGATCGATCGCCAGGAACTGATGCGCAGCCCGCGCCTGAATTAGGCGCCGAACACGTTCTTTCTCCGCATGTCATGTACCAACAGCGGCTGCTGAATTGAGCGGTGGTGTGCCCTCTTGCACGAGGCGTAGACGCGGGTGGTCACCTCGTCCGGAGCCCGGCCCAATTGACATTCGATCAAACATAAAGATATATTTATATAGTTACGTAATTCTATAGAGCATTCGAATTCTCGGCAAGCCGCAATTGGCTGCTTCAATCCGGATTAAAAAATATGGAAACACTCCTTCAGTCCCTGAAGGCGGCGGCCGAGCCGACACGCCTCCGCGTTCTGGGCCTCTGCGCCCACGCGGAGTTGACGGTCAGCGACCTGGTGACGATCCTCGGGCAAAGCCAGCCGCGGGTCTCGCGCCATCTGCGCTTGTTGGTTGAGGCTGGGATCCTCGAACGACACCAGGAAGGAACCTGGGCGTGGTACCGGCTGGCCGAGGGTGGTAACGGCGGCGATTTTGCCCGCACGCTTGTTGATCTGGTGCCCGACAGCGATCCGGTCCTTAGCCTGGATCTCCAGCGTCTGGAAGACGTCCGCGCGGAACGGGCGCGACAGGCGGAGGCGTATTTCAGCACAAATGCGTCGCAATGGTCGGAAATGCGCGGCCTTCATGTGGATTCCACCAACGTAGACGAGGCGCTGCAGCAGGTGCTCAGCGCAGCGGTCGTCGAGGATCTACTGGATATCGGCACGGGCACCGGCAGTATCCTGGAACTGACCGGCAATTCGGTAACCTCCGCGGTGGGAGTCGATCTTTCCCGTGAAATGCTGTCCATCGCCCGGGCGGCGCTGGACCGTGCCGACCTGCGAAACTGTCAGGTGCGCCAGGCGGACATGTACCAGTTGCCCTTTACGGCGGACCGGTTTGATGCCGCAACCATGCATATGGTGCTGCATTATGCGGAAAATCCTGAGCGCGCCATCGGCGAGGCAGCGCGGGTCCTGCGCCCCGGTGGCAGGCTGGTGATTGTCGACTTCGCCCCTCACTCAATGAGCACATTGGCAGAAGAGCATGCCCACCGCTGGCTCGGCTTTTCTGAGACACAGATGCGGCGCTGGTTCCGCAACGCGGGACTCACAGCACGCGAAACGGTGCAGCTTGATGGGTCGCCGTTGACGGTTTGCTTGTGGACCGGTCAGCGCGCCGCCAATGACAAGGCCGATGCGCCCAAAAAGGCGAGGAGCGCGTGACCATGCCCTTAGCCCAGAGGCCGAGCGCCGCCGCACTTGCCGCCGACGCCGAGACACGCGTGCTGGTGCTGGACGGCGCCATGGGCACCATGCTGCAGGCCCACGATTTGCGTGAAAAAGACTTCCGCGGCACTGCGTTCGCTGATGCGAGCGCGGATCTGGCCGGTAACAACGATGCTCTTAATTTGAGCCAGCCAGACATCGTCCGCCAGATCCACCTCGACTATCTTCGCGCCGGCGCTGACATCCTCAAGACCAATACCTTCAGTTCCACGAACATCGCCCAATCGGACTATGGGCTGCAGGAGGCCGCCGGCGATCTAAATCGGGCCGGGGCAAGGTTGGCGCAGGAAGCGGTAGCCGCACATACCAAGGCAACAGGCAAAACCAGCTATGTGGCGGGCGTCATCGGCCCGACCAACCGAACGGCGTCGATTTCGCCGGATGTAAATGACCCCGGGTCGCGCAACGTCACGTTTGACGAATTATCGAACTGCTATCGGGAAGCCGCCATTGCGTTGATCGAAGGCGGTTCTGACCTGCTGTTGATCGAAACGGTCTTCGACACGCTGAACGCCAAGGCAGCTATCTTTGCCGTGGAAGAAGCCATCCTGGACGCTGGCGTGCGGCTGCCAGTAATGATCTCGGCGACCATTACCGACCTTTCCGGCCGCACGCTGTCCGGACAGACAGTGGAAGCATTCGCCATCTCTGTCCGGCACGCGTCGCCCTTCGCGCTCGGGCTCAATTGCGCGCTGGGGCCCGCGGAACTGGACCGCTTCGTCGCCGATCTCTCCGCCGTCGCGGAGGCGCGGGTCAGCGTCCACCCCAATGCTGGTTTGCCGAATGAATTTGGTGGTTACGACGAGGCGCCCGACACCATGGGTGCGGCCATCGCCACGTGGGCGGACAAGGCCCTGGTCAATATCGTTGGCGGTTGTTGCGGCACCACGCCCGCGCATATCTGTGCGATTGCCGACGCGGTGGCCGGCAAAGCACCCCGGCCGGCATTTCGCGCCTCACCGGGCCTTCGGCTGTCGGGCCTGGAGCCGTTCGAGATCGCCGCATGACCGACGCTTCCCGCTCCTTTGTCATCGTTGGCGAACGCACCAACGTGACCGGCTCAGCACGCTTCCGAAAGTTGATCGAGGCGGATGACTATGATGCTGCGGTTCAGGTCGCCCGCCAGCAGGTAGAGAGTGGCGCCCAGATCCTGGACGTCAATATGGACGAGGGCCTGCTCGACTCGGTAGAGGCCATGGCCAGATTTCTCAATCTGATTGCCGCCGAGCCTGACATCTGCCGGGTCCCTGTGATGATCGACAGCTCCAAGTGGGAGGTCATCGAGGCCGGTCTGAAATGCGTGCAAGGCAAACCCATCGTCAATTCCATCAGCCTCAAGGAAGGCGAGGCGCCATTTCTGGAGCAGGCCCACCGTGTCCGCCGATATGGCGCCGCTGTGGTGGTGATGGCGTTTGACGAGACGGGCCAGGCAGACACGGCGGACCGGAAGGTAGAAATCTGCACCCGCGCTTATCGACTGCTGGTCGATCACGCCGGTTTTCTGCCGGATGACATCATCTTCGATCCCAATGTTTTCGCGGTCGCGACGGGCATCGAGGAACACAATGACTATGCGCAGGCATTTTTCGACGCGACCCGGCGAATCAAAGCGGAACTCCCGCATGCGCGGGTGTCAGGAGGTATCTCCAACGTTTCTTTCTCCTTCCGCGGCAACGAACCCGTGCGCCAGGCTATGCATGCAGTTTTTCTGTATCACGCGATCCAGGCTGGTCTGGACATGGCCATCGTCAACGCCGGCGCCCTGCCGGTTTACGATGACATTCCGGATGAATTGCGTACGGCCTGCGAGGACGTACTGCTTAACCGGACGCCGGACGCCACCGACAATATGGTAGCGCTGGCCAGCGCATTTCAGGGCGAAGTTCGGGAGAAAACCGCCGACCTTTCCTGGCGGGAAAAGCCGGTGACCGAGCGGCTGGTCCACGCCCTGGTCAATGGCATATCCGACTTTGCCGCGGAGGACGCCGAGGAGGCGCGGCTCGCTGCCGGCCGCCCGCTGGATGTGATCGAAGGGCCGCTGATGGACGGGATGAAGGTGGTGGGCGACCTGTTTGGGGCAGGAAAAATGTTTCTGCCCCAGGTCGTGAAAAGCGCACGGGTCATGAAGAAGGCTGTCGCCTGGCTGACGCCCTTCATCGAAGAAGACATGAAACACAGTGATCGCAAAAGCGCCGGCAAAATCGTGATGGCAACTGTGAAGGGCGATGTTCACGACATCGGCAAGAACATTGTCGGCGTGGTGTTGCGGTGTAATGGCTATGACGTGATTGATCTTGGGGTTATGGCGCCGCTGGAACAAATTCTTGATACTGCCAAACGGGAGCAGGCGGACATCATCGGTCTTTCGGGTCTGATCACCCCCAGCCTGGATGAGATGTGCCGCGTGGCCGCGCGCATGGAGGAAGACGGCCTGGACCTGCCCCTGCTGATTGGCGGCGCCACCACCAGCAAGATGCATACAGCGCTGAAAATTGCGCCGGCATACGGTCGCGCGGTCGTCCATGTGTCGGATGCGTCGCGGGCTGTTGGTGTAGTGGGCACACTGCTGGGGCCTGACAACGCTGCCTATGCCGATGGCATACGTACAGAATATGACGTCATGCGCACCCGTCACGCCTCCGGACGTGGCGCGGCAGCACGGATGAGCCTTGCAGATGCCCGGGCCAACCGGGTGCCGATAGATTGGGAAACGTACCGCGCGCCGCAGCCAAATAGTCCCGGCCTGACGGTGTTTGAAGATTACAATCTGGCAGAACTGGTCCGCTACATCGACTGGACGCCTTTCTTCCGCACCTGGGAACTGGCTGGCGCCTATCCCAGGATTCTAGATGATTCGGTGGTGGGCGAGGCGGCGCGCGCGCTGTTCGACGACGCCAAGGCGACATTGGACCGGATGATCCAGGAAAAATGGACCGTCGCATCTGGCGTGGTGGGCCTTTGGCCCGCTGCCGCTGACGGCGACGATGTGCTGATCCGGGGCGTTCCGGTCAATCAGGCCTATGTGCGTCTGCCCATGCTCCGTCAGCAAATGTCCCGTGGCGCCGGGTCGGCGCGGCCGAATTTCAGCCTGGCGGATTTTGTAGCGCCGGTGGAGACCGGTATTGCCGACTGGATGGGCGGATTTGCCGTGACCGCCGGCGGAGGCATTGAGGTGGCCTCCCGGGAGTTTGAAGAAGCCGGTGACGACTATACAGCAATCATGATCAAGGCCCTGGGCGACCGGTTGGCGGAGGCGTTTGCTGAGAGGATGCATGAGCGGGTGCGACAGGACCTGTGGGGCTATGCCCCTGATGAGGCGAGTTCAAATACCGAGCTGGTCGCCGAGGCCTACCGCGGCATTCGGCCGGCGCCAGGATATCCCGCTTGTCCCGATCATACGGAGAAAGGGAGCCTGTTCCGCCTGCTCGACGCGGAAGCCAATGTGGGCGTGTCGCTGACCGAAAGCTTCGCCATGACCCCGGCGTCGAGTGTCAGCGGTTGGTATATTGCCCACCCCGACGCACGCTATTTCGGCGTTGGACGCATCGAGCAGGATCAGGTGGCGGACTATGCCGTGCGCAAGGGCTGGTCGCTGCAGGACGCCGAACGCTGGCTGGCGCCCAACCTGAATTACGCGCCAGGGCAGGCGGCGGAGGCCGCGTAACCGGCTGCGCAGGGATGACGGACGCGCCGGAAGGCGATAGTCTGGGCCACCCTGTAATCCAATTATTCAGCCGAGCCACCTATGCCTGCAGACATCCCCTTTGTGCGTGAACTTGATGTGGACTATGGCCGCGTCGACCAGGTCTCGCCCCTCATTCGACGTGTCATCGCCGACAACCCGTCGTCCTTCACCGCCTGGGGCACCGGCACCTACATCATCGGGAAGGGCAATGTGGCGGTGGTTGATCCGGGACCAATGGACGACGCACATCTGAAAGCGCTGGAGGCGGCGGTGGCGGGTGAAACAATCACCCACCTGTTGATTACACACACTCACCTGGATCACTCGCCCCTGGCCGCGCCGATGAAAGAAAAGCATGGCGCGCCGACCTATGCCTATGGACCACACGGCGCCGGCAAGTATGAGCAGGGCGTTGTGGTCGAGGAGGGCGGCGACATGGATTTTACCCCTGACGAGCACGTCAGGCATGGCGATGTCATCGAAGGTGACGGCTGGTCGGTCGAGTGCGTGTATACGCCGGGGCATACGTCCAACCACATCTGCTTCGCGCTCCGCGAAGAGCGCGCACTGTTCTCCGGTGATCATGTAATGGGGTGGTCGACCACCATCGTCTCGCCGCCAGACGGTGACATGCAGGAATATGTAGACAGTCTCGATTTGCTGCTGGAACGGGATGACAGGGTCTACTGGCCCACCCACGGCGCCGCAATTGAAGACCCCCATACATATGTGACGGCGCTCAAGGCGCACCGGGAGGAGCGCGCCCAGCAGGTGCTGTCCTGCCTGCGCGACGGCCTTACCAAAGTCGTCGAAATGGTGCCGCGCATGTATGCAGGTGATGTGCCTCAGGCCATGTATCCAGCTGCTGCCAGATCCGTCTTCTCGACTCTGATCTGGCTGATTGAGCGTGGCGAAGCGGCAGTCGATGGCGAGCCAGCTGTGCGCGCGGCATACAGTCTGGCCTGAACGTTAACCCTTGTTCTTGGTGAAATGGCAGCCGGTTTAGCCCTGGATTTGTCACGGATTGAGCCGGGTGCGGCGTCGTTGGGCGTTCATGCATTCTTAACCTGGTTTGCTAACGCTACCGGTTAAGACTGTTTGAACCGCTGCCTGTTAACCTTGTTCCCATGAATGGATGTCTCACACGTGGCCGGGCGCACCTGATTGGCGCTGTCGGCATTTTCTTGACGGCACTCGCGCTGGCGGGGTCACCGGTGCGCGCCGCAGATGGCGCGTTTGGCGCGACGTCCACCGGGTCGATCAATCTTGACCTGCAGGTCAATGAGATTGTGATGCTGACCGGGTTGAATGACGTCAACATGGGGACGTGGACCGGCGCCGGCAACATGACGTCGTTCGAGTTCGCCTGCACATTTAGCTCGACAACCCAATATCGGGTGACAGCGACCAGCGCCAATGGTGCTGGCCAGTGGCACCGACTGTCAAATGGCAGCGGCACCTTCCTCCGCTACCTGGTGCATTGGCGCGATTCGAACAATTTTCAGAGGCGGCTGCGCCATAGCCAGGAATCGGTGCAGTTTTTCACCGACGCGACAGCAATCACCTGCAATGGCGCTACTAACACCCGCATCCGCATCCGCGTCCGCAGCCAGTGGCTGGCAGCGGCACCCGCTGGCACCTATTCCGATACCCTTACCTTGTTGGTTCGCCCGGACTGAGTCGTTTTCAGGCCCCAGCCAGCCATGCCATACAATCTTGCTCTGAACTGAAAAAACGGGTGTCAAATTGCTCGCCAGCGGCGTTGTCGTCTCCGCCCGTGGACATGGGGGGAAGCTCGGCGTCCGGGAGCATCAGGTAGGCAAATCTGGTGACACCAGCTTGATTGTATTTCGG
Organism: Alphaproteobacteria bacterium; assembly: GCA_021776685.1. GTDB lineage: Bacteria > Pseudomonadota > Alphaproteobacteria > Bin65 > Bin65 > JAJFFJ01. The sequence continues at coordinate 29,410 of JAJFFJ010000071.1, read as the reverse complement.
GATGATTTCCCGCCGCCGCCAGGGTTCAATCTCTGCGCTTGGCTGACCTCTGAAATTTCGCAGGTCCACCCGACAGGCCCGGATGCCGTTTTCTACGGCTTTATCCGAATAGACCTGCAACGCCTCCTTGAACGCGTCCATATCGATCGATTCAGTGGTCGCTAGCCAGCCGAAATCCAATACGCCCTTGGTGACGGTCATGACGTAATAGGTATTCTCTGCAACCTTCATGGCTTGTTTCCTTCTCCCTGGATATTGGCCGAGATGCCCTGACCCACGCCAGTTTCGGCGTATCGACGGAGCCGCTCTCCCAAAAGGTCCCCCCAGCCGCCCTTCGCTGCTTCCGCGAACTTTTCTTCGACAACACCAATGGCCCGATGGGTGAAGTTGAGAAGCGTTCCTTTACCGACGGCATTCAGTCGAAACTCGGCAATGCCGTGAACTAATCCGAAATGAAACGGGCCGCTGATTTCGATCAGTCCAGGACTATCAATGGCAGTCACGCTCCCTAAGAGGCGCCCGCCACCATTTGTCCAGATTTCCTGGAAGGGGCCGCCAAGCACCCCGTCCAGTGACATGTCGACGGCGTCGCGGGACAGGTAGGGCGCTCCCCACCAGGCGCCGATATCGTCGGTTAGAGCTTTGAAAACCTTCGCCGGTGGCGCGGCAATGGAAACATCCTGGGCGATGTCGATGTCCGGTTTTGCTGACATGGGTTCAGACAATCCTTCAGAGAGTTTTTGGAGGCGGCTGAGACGTGAGGCCCATCGTCGGCTTAGCGGGGTCAGCCAGCGCGCAGCAAGATTGTCAAGCGCGTGTCCGTTCAGATAGTGCCAGCGTTGGCGTCCCGCTTTGCGCGCGGTGACCAGGCCGGCGTCCGCCAACAGGCGCAGATGTTTCATCACGGCGATGCGGGAGATGGGAAACCGTGATTCAATGTCACCCGTTGTGGCAGGCCCTTCGGCCAACAGATCGAGAATGGCCCTTCGGGTCGGGTCGCCCAGCGCGCGCCATGCCTGATCTGTTTCATCGGTCTTGGTGTTCATAATATGTAACCATATAGTTACATAAAATCACACGCAAATCAAGATGGAAAGGGAACCCCTGGGGCGTCAGTCGTAGCGGACGTAGGCGACGAGGCGACGGTAGTAGTATAGCGGGCGGCTCTTCAGCGCCTTTGGGTCCGCAGTCACCTTTTGCACTTCCTTGAGCATAAATTCGGTGACGTCGATGATCGGCAGTTCATTGATCGCTTGCTCAATCGATGTCCAGTGCAGGTCCGAGAGCTCGCCACTGCCGCCCAGCTTGCCTGATGTCTGATCGCCGTCTGCCAAAAAGAACCGCGCGTGAAATCGGATCGGGCTGTAAGGCGAGGTGATCGCCCGTCCCATATAGCTGAGATGTGAGAGATCCGGTGCAAGCTGTTGTCGCCTGAGGTCCTGCCAGGTTTCATCTCTGGTATTTCCCACGTCTCCGGGCCGGGCGAGCAGCAGTCCGGTTTCCTCATAGGTTTCCCGAACAGCGGCGTTCCCCAGGGCCTGGGCCTTGCGCATGCTGCCGCGTACCGCAAGTGCCTCGGGGGGCATTTGCATGCTCTCTGCAGGCTGGGCCTGCCAGTCGGCTGGATCCAACCGGCCGCCTGGAAAAACGAACACGTCCGGCACAAATTTGGCTTTTCGCGACCGACGGCCCATCAGCACCTCGATCCGGTTCCGCCGAAGCCGTGTCAGGATCAGCGTTGCGGCATCCCGCGGCGTTGCCGGCGGAAAATCGGGTGGGGATTCAGGGTACCCGAGCTGACGGTTGTGTTGATAAATGTAGCTGCGCGCCATGTGCTGGTCCGATGCTTTGGGCTGCGGGTGAGGCTCTGTTGGCCGGTGGGGTTAGGTGGGGATCAGATATCGTCGAACGCGCCGGCGCGTCCCTTGCCCTCAGCGAACCGCGTTGCGCCGGAGACGGCTTCCTCCTGCAGCGGCTTCAGGCCTTCCACCCCTTCAAATTTGAGCGCGTCTTCGAGGGGCTGATCCCACTGATGATAGGCCGACGCACGGTCTGTATTCATGCAAAGTTGGGGGAACAGCGCCATATCATTGGCCAGTTCGACAGATGCGGCCAGTGCTTCTCCTGCCGGGACCAGGCGGTTGGCAAGGCCCCAGCCATGCGCTTCTTCTGCGGCCACTGGCCGGCCTGTCAGGATCATGTCCATTGCGCGGCTCATGCCAACCATCCGCGGCAGCCTGATCGTGCCACCGTCAATCAGCGGGACGCCCCATCGGCGGCAGAACACGCCAAATATGGCGGTCTCGGACGCGACGCGCATATCGCACCAGGCGGCCAGTTCGATGCCGCCGGCGACGGCATATCCTTCAACCGCGGCAATCACCGGCTTGCTCAGGTTGAAGCGCGTTGGGCCCATGGGACCATCGCCCTCCGGCTCGTAGATTTCGTCAAGGCCTTGGTCTGACAGGGATTTCAGGTCGTATCCGGCGCAGAAATGACCGCCACGTCCGGTCAGCACTGCCACCCGGGAGTCTTCGTCCTGATCAAATTCCAGGAAAGCTGTCCGCAAACGAGCAGCGGTTTCCGGGTTGACGGCGTTCCGCACCTCCGGCCGGTCGATCTCGACAATCCGGACCGGGCCGTCGTTGCCAATATGGACGGTCATAGCGTTCCTCGCATTTGCTTCCGGGACAATAGATTGATGCCAAAGAAAACAGCCGGCCGCAAAGGGCCGGCTGCCACAGCCTAGAGTGTCGGCGTGTCGGGCGCTATTTTCTGTTTCGCACAGACAGGCGAATGGTGCCGGTATCCTTGGACTGTCCCGGCAGCACCTGTCCGCGCCTGCCCAACGAAATCAAAACCCACCGGGTATTGCCTTTGGGCTTGATCGCGATGCGATAGATCGCCGGCTTCACGTTCTTGATCTCGAAGTGGCCCTTGTCATCGGTCTTGGCCTGATAAGACAGCGGCTTGCCAGCGCAGGGAGAACTGTCTCGCCGGATGAACCAACTGGGCGATCCGCAAAGCTCCATGCGGGCGCCGGCTATTTCCTTGCCATCGCCCCATTGCATGCGTCCCGTGATCGAGCCAGCGGGCTGGTCCTTCGACGGCGGCAGGGCTCCCCCGGCGCCGATCGCAACAACCTTGGTGATCGAATTGTCCGGCAGATCTGAGTTATGCATCTGACGGGTGTCCCATTTGTCGCCGGTCCGGAGCATCAGGCCGAAATTGGTGGCAAGCCACAGTCGCCCTTTGTTGTCGACGGAACCGCTGCGCATGCTGGAATTAATTTGCATGCGGCTGATCCGTCCGTCGGCCATCTTGAAGAGCGACCGGCCGCCGCCCACCCAAAGCACACCATCAGGTCCACCGGTCAGAAACGTGGTGCCACGGGGGCCAGGAACGGTCTCCCAGGTGTCACCTTTGAGGGTCAGGAGACCCCGAATGCCAGCGATCCACGGCACGCCTTTTGCATCGAAATAGGCCTTGCTGAGAAAGGTGCGCTTGGCAAAACCCTTGCCCGCTTTGTAGACCCGCCAGGTCTTGCCGTCATACATCGCGGCCATACGGCTTCCCAACACCAGGGCTCTGCCGCCGGGCCCGACCGCGACCGAGCCCATGAAACCCGCCTTGGTCGTGTCCTCACCGAACATCTGCTCGCGCGAATGAACCTTCCAGCCGCTGCCATTGTAGGACGAGACGCTTTTCGGGCCCAACACCCAGATCTCGCCTTTGGGCCCACAGGCAATTCGCCGGCCAAATTTACCGACGATATCAATCGGTTTGGCCCAACTCTTGCCATCGAAGAGATAGACCTTGCGATATCCCAGCACGGCAATCTTGTCGCCGCAGGCGGTCAGGTCAGTCGCGCGGCCAAAGGTCAACGGACTGTTCTTTCGCCCATACTTGGTGATGCCGGTGGCGGACAGACAGATCAATCCGGAATAGGAGGTGCGCGCGCAGGTGACATCGGCCGCGCTGGCATCGCCGGTTGACAGGGATGCCGCGACCGCGGCTGCAGAGATTACCGAAGGGAGGATGCGCATGAGGGCCTTTGGGTCTACGGAAAGGAAGAATTCAGATGGTAGCAAATAACAAGCGAATAACAGGTGTGCCCCGACCGGCCCGCCCGCTTGCTGGTTGGTACGATCAGGTTATGGGACGCGTGTGTCAATATTTTGGCCGCCCCTACAATCCCCAGACCAGGATAATCATGGGAATCGCTACGATCAGAATCAAAATCGTCAACGGCAGTCCCAGACGCAGATAGTCACCAAATTGGTAACCGCCTGGCCCCATAACCAGGGTGTTGTTCTGGTGGCCAACCGGTGTCAGGAACGCGCAACTCGCTGCGACCGCGACACCCATCAGGAACGCGTCCACACTGTAGCCGCCAGCCTGCGCCATCTTGATTCCGATGGGGGCCATGACCACCGCTGCGGCAGCGTTATTGATGACCGATGAGATCAGAATTGTCATGACCATAAGCAGGCCGAGGCTGACGGCAGCGGGTGAGCCTTCTGTAGCTTGGCCGATGAATGCCGTGATGATGTTGGTGGCGCCGGTCGATTCCAGCGCGGCGCCAACAGGGATCAGCGCGCCCAACAGCACGATCACCGGCCAATCGATCGAGGTGTAGATTTCGTCCGTTGGGACGGCCTTGATCAGGATCACCAACAGCGCTGCGATGCCAAAGGCAACGGCCGGCGGTAACCAGCCGATCGTCGTCGCCAGGATCGCGACCGCGAATATGCCGCCCGTCAATGCGACCAGCCGCATATTCGCCTGCTCAGGCGAACGGCTCAATGGCAGCATTCCCAGGGAGCGGATGACTTGTTGAATCCGCGGGCGCTCGCCCTGTACCAGCAACACGTCGCCGGCACGCACGCGGAGACTGGACAGGCGTCCGCGATGGGGCCGACCCTCACGGGAAACCGCGATGACGTTCACATGATAGCGGCGCCGGAAGCGCGTTGCGCCGAGCGGCTGGCCACGCAACCTGGAGCGCGGGCCAACCACGGCCTCAACCAGTGAGACATCGTCGGATGACAGGTCACCGGTCACGTCCCGCTCGCTGCTGATGATCTTCAGGCCGAAGAGGGCGGCCGTGTAAGTCAGCGTCTCCGGTTCGGCTTCCAGGATCAGGATGTCGCCTTCAGCGACGCGCCGATGGGGCAGCAGGGTGATCTGTTCGTCGGCGCGCACCAGACCGACAATCGCGATGTCACCACCTTCAAAGATAGCCTCTTCCACATCCTGAAAAGGCAGCCCGATGAGTTGTGAGCCGGGCGGAACCTGGGCCTCCGCCACATAATCTTCGATATCGAAGATCTGCCTCTGGCTACGCCGCCGCCGTCGCCGCTGCGGGATCAACCGCCAGCCGAACAGTCCGACAAAAATAACGCCCACGACAGCGACCGCCAAGCCAACCAGCGCGAAGTCGAACATCGCAAATGGCGCACCAGTCGTCTGGGCGCGGTAATCGGCGATGATCAGGTTGGGCGGTGTTCCAATCAGCGTGACGAGGCCGCCCAGTATAGTGGCGAATGCCAGGGGCATCAGCAGCGCCGCGGGTGGGCGGCGCATGCGATAGGCCAACTGGATTGCGACCGGCATCAGCAGCGCCAGCGCGCCAACATTGTTCATAAAGGCCGACAGGAAGGCACCAAGGCCGCACAGGGCGGTGATCATCAGAGGCAGGTTGCGCGTATCTGGCAGCAGCCGCGTTGTGATCAGATCCACCGCGCCGGTGGCGGACAGGGCGCGGCTGATGACCAGGACAGCAGCCACTGTGATGACTGCCGGATGGGAAAATCCGTCGAATGCATGATTGGCGGGAACGACCCCGCCTACGACTCCCAGGAACAGGGACCCCAGGGCAATAAGATCGAACCGCCAACGGTCCGAAATGAACATCGTCAGGGTAACTGCGAGCAGGATCAGGATGAATGCCTGGTCGAATGTCATGTTGTGCGACCGCAGCGCCGTTCGCGCCACTATTCCCCAGTGTCAGCCTTGCTGTCCCTCACCAGAACCGCAACTTGCCCGCGAGGCAAGGCATTTGGTGGGGAATGTGGTGGTGACAGACCCCGACGGTGGACCCTGGCAGCCAGCACAAATCCTGTCGGTTGCCGGGCCTGTCCATCCTATCAGAATGGGAAAACGAGCAACAAAAGCGGTATCGACACTGCAACGATCAGGATCTCAAGCGGCAGACCAACGCGCCAGTAATCACCAAAGCGATAGCCGCCGGGACCCATGACCAGGGTGTTATTTTGATGGCCGATGGGCGTGAGAAATGCGCAGGAGGCACCGATGGCGACCGCCATCAGAAACGGGTCGGCATTGACGTTGAGCTGCTTGGCGATTTCCACAGATATCGGCGCCATGACGACGGCAGTGGCCGCATTGTTGATAATGTCGGACAAGGTCATGGTCACCACCATGACCAGAATCAGAATCACCACGGGCGACAGGCTCGCGCCGATATCGGCAATGCCGGAGGCCATCAGCTTCGTGGTCCCCGTTGCCTCAAGCGCCCCGCCCACAGGGATAAGCGCTGCCAGCAGAATGATGATTGGCCAGTCGATCGCCCGGTAAGCTTCATCCAGGGTCAGAATCTGCGCCAGAATCATCAGGATGACCGCCGCGCCGAAAGCCACGGGCGCGGAAACCAAACCCAGTGCCGTCGCCACAATCGCGGCGATGAAAAACCCGACGGACATGAGGGCGCGGCCGGGCTTTGTGATGTTGAGATCGCGGGCCGCCAGCGGCAGGCAGCCCATGCGCTGCAGCACGCCGGGAAAATGCTCCTCGTCGCCATGCAGCAAAAGCACGTCGCCCGGCTGAAACTTGAATTTGGACAGGCCACCACTCTGGGTATGTCCCTGGCGTGATGCGGCGAGCAGACTAACGCGATGGCGGCGGCGGAATTGCGCGTCCCTGGTGCTCCGCCCGATCAGGTCGCTGCCAGCCGCTACCACGCATTCCACCAGCGTGACCTCCTTTGACGTCATGTCCTCAATGGGCTTGCCGTCCGAAACCAGCTCCAGGTGGAGATCCTGAACAATTTTTCCCATTGCCTCCGGTGCAGCTTCAATCACCAGGACGTCGCCTGCCTCTACCCGGCGCCGGCGGTCGAGGGATATCCGGTAAGTCTTGCGGATCAGGCCGACGATCTGGGCGCCGTGCTTCTGGATTGCATCCTCCACGTCGCGAAGGCGCTCACCGATATACTCAGACTCCTTGGGCACACGTGCTTCCGCCACATAGTCCTCGATATCGAAGATTTCCTGATCTTTCTTCCGTTTGAGCCTGTCGGCTGGGATCAGGCGCCAGCCCACGAGGGCGACAAAAATGACCCCGACGATGGCAATAACGCCGCCCACTGGCGCGAAGTCGAACATGGAAAAGGCTTCGCCCTGAGATTTTTCCCGAAAGCTGGCGATGATGATGTTCGGCGGCGTCCCGATCAGGGTGAACAGCCCGCCCAGGATCGACGCAAACGACAATGGCATGAGAATCATTGCCGGTGACCGGCCGGTCTTGGCCGCGGCCTGGATAGCTACCGGCATCAAAAGCGCCAGTGCGCCAACATTGTTCATGAAGCCGGAAAGGACCGCCGCAATGCAGCCAAAGCTAGCGATAAACAGCAGGTCGTTGTCCGTGTTGGGCAACAGCCGGCTCGCGATGACCTCCACCGCCCCCGCGTTGGTCATGGCGCGGCTGATGATCAGGACGGCGGCCACGGTAATGACGGCAGGATGGCCAAACCCGAGAAACGCCTGCTCAGCGGGAATCACACCGACGATTACCCCGGCGATCAGTGCGGTGAACGCCACAAGATCGTAACGGAAGCGGCCCCAGACGAAAAAGACGAGCGTCAGAACCAGCAGCCCGACGGAAACGGATTGATCAAAGGTCATGTTTGTGAATGCAGCCTAGTGAACGTGACCGGAGACCGGGCCCAGGTCCTGTACTGGCGCGACCCCCATCGGCGTCGATTGGTGATGCACCATGCGCCAGACGCCGTCGAAGCTGCGAAAGAAGTTGGTCGCCGCCAATGTACCCTCGTCCAGAACCTCGTGACACAGCACGAATGCCATATCACCCATCACATAGGGGATTTCGTTGTTGCAGGCGACGGACGGGGAGCCGGGGTTAGAAAATATGCCCTTCCAGCTTTCCATGACGTCGTCCCGGTCGACGAGCATGTCCCAGCCGGGGTGAACGCAGGCGACAGGGCATTCGGTCGCCCATAGCTCGTGCATCGCCAAGAGGTCACGCTCGGTAAAGGCGCGATAGAATTCGCGATTTACGGCCAGCACTGCTTCGACGTCTTCCCGCATGGTCACTGAAACCCGGTTGGTCAGGCCACCCGAGTCTGCGGCAGGCATCCGGCAAAGGCAAGCGGCAGGACGGACGGCGACGGGTTAGTCGGGGACCACGGCAGTGGTCTCTATCTCGATCTTGGCGCCGGGCTCCATGAGACCCTTGATCTCGATCGCGGCCATCGTGGGGTAGTTTCGACCAATAATTTCCCGATAGGCCTCGCCAATCCCGGACAGGTTGCTCAGATACTCCTGCTTGTCCGTCACATACCAGGTCATCCGCACAATATGTTCAGGCCCAGCGCCACCCTCGGCGAGAATTGCCACGATGTTTTGCAGGGTTTGTCTGAACTGGCCGGCAAAGTCGTCGGTCTCTATTTTCTCGGTCTTCGGGTTCCAGCCGATCTCGCCCGCAACGAAGAGCAATGAACCGCGGGCCTTGATGCCGTTGGAATAGCCTTTGGCACGGGGCCAGTCGGGCGGCTGAAGTATTTCCATGTTTGTCTCCGTCTGCGCAGGGCCCGGTGCAGCGGCGCCCCTGCCGCGGCAATCGGTACCTGATTGCCAGTTGATATTTTAGGTTTGAATATTTTATACTTAAAACAAGTTGAGGAACGAGGCAAGGCGCAGACGCGCATGGACCAATCACCCGCCATGGAAAAATCATCAGGTGCGCTCGCGGGCCAACACGCGGTCGTGACCGGCGGCGGCCGGGGCATCGGCGAAGGGATTGCCCGGGCGCTGGCAGATCAGGGCGCGCAGTTGACCCTGATGGGCCGGACGGCAGAAACGCTGGAGGGCACTGCGGCTGCCATCGCGGCGGATCATGATGTGGAGGTGTCCTGGCAAACCGCTGATGTGACCGATCCGGAGTCCATCGCCGCGGCCTTCTCTGGGGCCGCTGAAAAGCAAGGGGCGCCTTCAATCCTGGTGAATAACGCAGGCGGTGCGGAAAGCGCGCCCTTCAAACGAACAGATGGCGCGCTGCTCCAGCGTATGATCGATCTAAACCTGATGAGCGTCTTCCACTGCACCCATCAGGTGCTGCCGGCAATGACCGATGCTGGCTATGGTCGGGTGATTAACGTGGCGTCCACCGCGGGCCTTGTGGGGTATCGATATGTCAGCGCTTACGTGGCCTCCAAGCATGCGGTGGTGGGTCTCACCCGCGCTCTGGCGCTGGAGACTGCGAAGGCAGGAATTACGGTCAACGCAGTTTGTCCAGGCTACGTGGACACGGACATGACACAGGAAACCATCCGCAATATTGTCCAGAAAACCGGCGTGACGCCGGCAGAGGCGGAAGCTCAGATCGCTGCAACCAATCCTCAGGCGAGGCTGATCCAGCCGACGGAAATCGCGGCGGCTGTGGTCTGGCTGGCGCAGGCCGACTCAGGATCCATCACCGGCCAGTCGATCGCGGTGGCTGGCGGCGAGATCATGTGATGGACAATCGGAAACAAGCGCAGACCGAGACCCTGGCCCATGGAGACTACGAAACGGGGCTGACCGAGACCGACCGCCTGGACCTTCGGGTCTGGCTGCGCCTCCTGACTTGTTCCAACCTCATAGAGCGGTCGATCCGCCAGACCATGCGGGAGCAGTTCGGCACCACCCTGCCGCGCTTTGATATTCTCTCCCAGCTCGACCGAACGCCGGACGGACTGACCATGGGGGATCTGTCGCGACGGCTGATGGTGTCCAATGGCAATGTCACCGGTCTGGTAGATCGGCTGGTAGGCGAAGGACTGGTGCTGCGCGAGCCCTCTCCGCATGACCGTCGCGCGCAGCTGGTGCGCCTGACAAAACCGGGAAAGCAGGCCTTTGCCGATATGGTTCCGGCCCATGCCGCACTGGTGAAGGCGCATTTCTCGGGCGTTAAGCGGGAGCAGTTGACAGCCCTGCACGACATGCTTGGCCAGTTGAAAGACAGTTTGAACGATAGCAACAACGGCGCCGACAGCGCCTGAACATACGTGGGAGAATTGCATGCCTGAAACCGACATGCTGAACCGTCATGGGCGCACCTTTGGACAGGTTCTGAAGGATACGTCGCCGACATTGGGCGCCGACTACGAGCCCGAGCATTTTAAGTGGGAGGTCGAGGGAAAGCTGGCGACCATCACCCTCAATCGGCCGGATAAAAAGAATCCGCTGACGTTTGAAAGTTATGCCGAGCTGCGCGACACCTTCCGTGCGCTGACCTATGCGGAGGACGTCAAGGCTGTGGTCATTACCGGTGCCGGCGGCAACTTCTGTACCGGCGGCGACGTCAACGAAATCATCGGCCCGCTCCTCGACCTCGACATGGCCGGGTTGCTCAACTTCACCCGCATGACCGGGGACCTGGTCAAGGCGATCCGCTATTGCCCGCAGCCGGTGATTGCGGCCATCGACGGCATCTGCGCCGGCGCGGGTGGCGCCATCGCCATGGCCTGCGATATTCGCTTCGGCACGCCGGACTGCAAGACGCTCTATCTGTTCAACCGGGTGGGTCTGGCTGGCTGTGACATGGGCGCTTGCGCAATTCTGCCCCGCATCATCGGCCAGGGCCGTGCGGCGGAGCTGCTTTATACCGGCCGCGCGATGACGGCAGATGAAGGGGAGCGTTGGGGCTTCTTCAACCGTCTGATCGAAAGCGACCAACTGCTGGAGGAAGCGCAGACATTCGCGCGGCGCCTGGCGGACGGTCCTACCTTCGGCAATGCCATGACCAAAAAGATGTTCGACATGGAGTGGACCATGGGCCTTGAGCAGTATATCGAGGCAGAGGCACAGGCCCAGGCGATCTGCATGCAAACCCAAGATTACCACCGCGCCTATCACGCCTTCATTGCGAAGGAAAAGCCGGTGTTTGAGGGGGACTAGGCAAATGCCAGACGCCAGCTATCTCGAGTGGCCATTTCTGGAAGACCACCATCGTGTTCTGGCGCGTGATTTGCGCGCCTGGGCGGAAGCCAATGTGCGGCCGATGGAGAAGGAGGTCCATGGTAAGACGGACGTGGACGAAATCTGCATTCGCCTGACCAGGATGCTGGGGGAAGCCGGATGGCTGAAGCTGTGCGTACCGGCGGCCTATGGCGGCGCCCACGAAGAGCTTGATGTGCGCTCCATTGCGCTCGGACGCGAAATCCTTGGCTATTATCTGGGGCTGGCCGATTTCTCATTTGTAATGCAGGGGCTCGGCACGGGCGCCATTACGCTGTTTGGCAGTGACGAGATTCGCGAGCAATATCTCCCCAAGGTGGCGACCGGCGAGTATCTGGCGGCGCTGGCCATGTCGGAACCCCAGGGCGGCTCGGATGTCGCCGCGCTGGAGACAACGGCCACCCTCGACGGCAATCACTTTGTGCTCAACGGCCGCAAGACCTGGATATCCAACGGCGGTATCGCCGATCTGTATGTGGTGATCGCGCGGACTGGTGAGGCGCCAGGTGCGAAAGGCCTGTCAGCATTCGTAGTTGATGGCGACAATCCCGGGCTCAAGATCGCCGAGCGTATCGATGTCATGGCGCCCCACCCGCTGGCGGAGCTTTCATTCGAGGACTGCCGGGTACCCGCGAGCCACTTGCTGGGCGAGCCGGGCGACGGTTTCAAGATCGCCATGGCGAACCTGGATATTTTCCGAACCACCGTTGGCGGGTCGGCTCTGGGATTGGCGCGGCGGGCACTGGACGAAGCACTGGCATATGCCAAGACGCGCAAGGCCTTTGGGCAGGTGATCGGCGATTTTCAGCTGATCCAGGCCAAGTTGGCGGATATGGCGGTGAAAGTTGATGCCATGGCGCTGCTGATCTACCGCTCCGCCTGGACCAAGGATGTGAAGAAGGTTCGCGTCACTCGTGAAAGCTCCATGGCAAAGCTGTTTGCCACGGAATACGCCCAGGAAGTTGTCGACGAAGCGGTGCAGATCTTTGGCGGCCAAGGCGTCAGGGTGGGACAGAAAGTGGAGGAGCTCTATCGGGATATACGGGCGCTTCGCATCTACGAAGGGACCAGCGAAGTGCAGAAGCTGGTGATCGCGGGACAAACCATGGCCGCGCACGCGGCTGAGGCGCAAGCGGGCTGACGATGTCGATGCGGGTGGAAATGGAAGAAACGGTGGCGGCGTCGCCTGAGCGCACATTCGCCGTCTTTTCTGACTTTGCGAATTCCGCCACGCACATCTCCGGCATCATCAAGGCGGAGGTCGTGACGGAGGGGCCAATCGGTGTTGGCTCGCGTTTTCGCGAGACCCGCCGAATATTCAAACGCGAAGCCTCCGAGGAGATGGAAATAACCAGTTTCGATCCGCCCCGGTCCTATTCCCTGCGCGCGTTCAGCCACGGTACGGATTACCGCACCCGGTTCGATTTTACGCCGGCCGCAGGCGGCACCCGGGTGCAAATGAGCTTTGAAGGCCGGCCGCAGTCCTTCATGGCGAAGGTTATGGGTCTCGTCTTTGGCGGAATGGCCAGGAAAACGGTGATCAAGATGATTCGACAGGATTTGATTGACGGTAAGGCTGCTGCCGAAAACACCGGGGACCAGTCGTCTGCGGACGACCAGGCTGCCGGCGCGTTTCTGCCCGGTGATGGCCAGACTGCTCACGTGGACACCTTTGCGCGGGACAATCTGCCACCGCGCGAAGACTGGCCCTTCATGGACTACAGCACGCTACCGGAACTTGCTGCCTATCCGGACCGCATGAACGCCGCTGTCGAACTGCTCGACAAGGCTGTCACCGAACGGGGCTGGGGCGAGCGCACCGTGTTCTACTATGACGGCGCCCGCTGGACCTATGCCGACCTTAAGGCCAAGGCCGACTCTATCGCCCGCGTGCTTGTGGAAGACATGGGCCTCGTGACGGGCAACCGGGTGCTGCTGCGCGGACCCAATAATCCAATGATGGCGGCCTGCTGGATGGCGGTGGCAAAGGCTGGTGGCGTGATCGTCGCGACCATGCCGCTGCTGCGCGCCCGTGAGCTCGCCTACATGGTCGACAAGGCGCAGATCGACCATTTTCTCTGCGATATCAACCTGGCCGAAGAAGGCCGAAAGCTTGTCGAGCGGGAGCCGCGCCTGAAGCAGGTGCGCTATTTCACACCCCTGGGTGACATGTCCAATCCTGAAGCTGATTTGGATGCTGCGCTCACAGACAAACCTGCGGGCTTCGACAACGTTGACACTGCCGCCGACGACATGGCGCTGATCGCCTTTACGTCGGGCACGACAGGTCAACCGAAAGGCACGATGCACTTCCACCGGGACATCCTGGCGATGTGCGACTGCTTTCCGCGCTATGTCTACAAGCCTTCGGCTGACGATATATATGTGGGCACCCCGCCGATGGCCTTTACCTTTGGCCTTGGCGCGCAGCTTTGCTTCCCTATGCGGTTCGGTGCCGCAATCGTCTACTATTCCGGCCCGCCCGATCCTGACCGGTTGTTGGGTCTGATCAAAGACAATGGCTGCACCACCCTCTACACCGCGCCGACGATGTTCCGGGTGTTGGCGGACAAGATCAGGGCGGAAAAAATTGAGCTGCCCACCCTGACCCAGGCCGTGTCCGCGGGAGAGACATTGCCACTCCCGACATTTGAGGCCTTTCGCGACGCGACGGGGATCAAGATCATCGACGGCCTTGGTTCCACAGAGATGATTCATATCTTTGTCTCCGCCGAAGGCGACGACATTGTGCCGGGCGCGACGGGCAGGGCGATCCCCGGCTACGAAGCCTGCATTATGGACGAAGACGGCAACATCCTGTCGCCGCCGTGCGACGGGCTGTTGGCAACTCGCGGGCCGACGGGTTGCCGGTATCTCGACAATCCGGAGCGTCAGGCCGGCTATGTGCGCGATGGCTGGAACCTCCCGGGTGACCGCTACCGGCAGGATGAAGACGGCAATTTCTGGTATGTGGCCCGCGCCGACGACATGATCATCTCGGCCGGCTACAACATCGGCGGCCCCGAAGTGGAAGATGCACTGCTGGACCATCCGAAGGTGAAGGAGTGCGCCGTGGTAGGCGCGCCGGATCCGGACCGCGGCCGCATCGTGAAAGCCTTCGTTATCCTGCGCGACCCCGGCGACGCCGGCGACGACACGGTCAAGGAGCTGCAGGATTTCGTGAAACAGCAGATCGCACCCTTCAAATACCCACGGGCAGTCGAGTTCGTGGAAGACCTGCCGCGGACGGAGACCGGCAAGGTCCAGCGCTTCAAGCTGCGCCAGCAGGAAGAAGAGGCGGCGCAATCATAGAGGACACGGCCCGCCGGGCGCCAAGTTGGTGGCCCGGTGGCAGGGAGTGAGCAACAGAGAATGCGCCAAATAGTGCCGGATGAGACCGGCCCGGTGCTGAAAAGGGAACGAGGATAACAATGAAGATCAACTGCCTCGGCGGCGGCCCGGGAAGCATGTATTTCGCAATCCTGATGAAGAAGTCCTACCCGGACGCCCAGATTACGATCTACGAGCAAAACAAGCATGACGACACCTTCGGGTTTGGCGTTGTCTTTTCCGATCAGACGATGGAGGGGTTCCGCGACGCGGATGAGCCCACCTATCACGCCATCACAAACTCCTTCGAGCATTGGGATGACATCGACATCCACATCAAAGGCGAGGTGCTGAAATCCACCGGCCACGGGTTCGCCGGCATGTCGCGGGTGAAGATGCTCATATTGATGCAGGAGCGGTGCCGGGAGCTCGGCATCGAGATGAAATTTGAACATCGCATCGACAACCCGGAAGAACTGCGTGACTGCGACCTGCTCTATGCGGCCGATGGCGTAAATTCCATCGCGCGGGACCAATGGTCGAGCGAATTCAAACCAAACCTCGATTTCCGCCCCAATCGCTTTGTCTGGCTGGGATCTGACTTCAACTTCTCGGCTTTCACCTTTCACTTCATCGAGAGCGAGCATGGCCTGTGGCGGACCCACTGCTATCGCTACGAGCAAGACCGCTCGACCCTGATCATCGAATGCACCGATGATACCTTCCAGAATACGGGTATCGGGATCACCGACGAGGACGCAACTGTCGACTATGTGGCCAATATGTTGCGGCCCTATATCGGTGACGCAATGATCATCAAGAATCGCTCCCATTGGCGTCAATTCCCCAATATCACCGCCGAAACCTGGACCTTCGACAATGTGGTTCTGGCAGGTGACGCCGTACACACGGCCCATTTCTCCATCGGCTCGGGAACGAAGCTGGCGATGGAAGATGCGATCGCCCTGCATGGTGCGTTGATTGATACCGGGAATGTGCCGGACGGCCTGGCGCGGTATGAGGCGACCTACAAGCCAGAGGTCGAAAGCTTGCAACGCTCTGCCAATGTCTCGCAACGGTGGTTTGAGGAAGCGGAGCGCTATTACGACACACTGGATCCGATCCAGTTTGGCTTCTCTGTCCTGACCCGAAGCTTGCGCATCAGCCACGGCAATCTGCGCCTGCGGGATGAAGGCTATGTTGACAGCGTCGACAAGTGGTTCGCCTCCCAGGCCGCCAACCAGTCCGGTGTCAACCTGCCGGAAGACCCGCCACCGCCGCCCATGTTCACGCCATACAAGCTCCGCGACATGGTGCTGGAAAACCGGATCGTCGTTTCCCCCATGTGCCAGTATTCGGCGGACAATGGTGTGCCGGACGACTGGCATCTGGTGCATCTGGGCAGCCGCGCCATGGGCGGGGCGGGCCTGATAATTGCGGAGATGACCAATGTCAGCGAAGAGGGCCGTATTAGCCCCGGCTGCACTGGCATCTACAGCGATGAACATGTGAGCGCCTGGAAACGCGTGACCGACTTTGTCCATGAACATACTAAGTCGAAAATCTCACTGCAGCTTGGGCACGCCGGACGCAAAGGCTCGACCACATTGCTGTGGGACGGCTTTGACGAACCACTGCCTGACGGCAACTGGCCGATCCTGGCGGCCTCGCCCATGCCCTACAAACCCCAGAGCCAGGTGCCCAAGGAGATGGACCGGGCCGATATGGATCAGGTGGTTGCAGACTACACCGCCGCCACCGAGCGCGCCGAGGCGGCTGGATTCGACATGCTCGAAGTCCACATGGCCCACGGCTACCTGCTCAATACCTTCGTGTCGCCACTTACGAACCAGCGCACCGATGAATATGGCGGCAGCCTGGAAAATCGCATGCGCTTCCCGCTGGAGGTTTTCCGTGCCGTTCGCGAGAAATGGCCGGAGGGGAAACCGATCTCTGTGCGCATCTCAGCCAACGACTGGAAGGATGGCGGCACCACGCCGGTCGACGCGGTGCCGATTGCGGATATGCTCTACGCCGCCGGCGCCGACATCATCGATGTCTCCTCAGGTCAGGTGGTGTCAGACGAAGAGCCGGAATATGGCCGCCTGTTCCAGACACCCTTCAGCGAACGCATTCGCCTGGAACTGGGCAAGCCGACCATGGCGGTGGGCGGGATCAGCTCGTTCGAAGATGCCAACTCGATCCTCGCGGGTGGCCGCGCAGATCTGTGTGTCATCGCCCGCGCGCATCTGTTCGATCCTTACTGGACCCGGCACGCGGCCTATGAACTGGACTGGGTTGGTTACGGCAAGGTTGAGTGGCCGAAGCAATACGATACGCTCAACCGCAACTATGTCTGGCGCTTCGACTCAGCTGAGAAGTAGGCGGCTCTAGGTCTAAAATTTACGGTTTCGTTGCGCTGTTGCCCGGGTCTCGGCGATCTGCTGGTCGCCGCCGGGCGGCAGGCCCATCGCTTCCATACGTTCCGGCAGGGAGGAAAGGACCTTGCGTTGCTCCGCCTTTGTCGCGGACGGCCAGGCCATGATCTCCGCACCGGTGCGGCCGCATCCCAGACACCAGCCCGTCTTGTGATCGAGCTGGCAAACAAGAATGCAAGGGCTGGGGACAGCGTCGCTCATAAAGTCTCCCTGGGCAGTGGCGGCGGTATCCGGTGCGCCAGGCGCACAAGAATGAATCCGACCAGAAACACCACCAACACGGCGATCACATAGCCAACAATATGTTCGATGCTGCCCAAGGGTATTCGCGTACCGCTCAGTGCGTCACCGATAATCTGCGCACCGTTGAAGAAGACGTGTAGCAGTCCTGCGTACATGAGGGCCCGCAGCCAGTTTCTCCGGCCGCCACCTGCAAAGGCCTGGGCCACGAACCAGGCGGCGACCATTGCGCAGACGATATGCATGGGTCCCGGACCGAATGTCCGCAGGATCGCCACCCGCCACAGCAGGTGCGGCGCCTCCGCATTAATGCTGAGCAGAAAGAGAATGTTCTCGATTGCCGCAAAAGCAATGCCGGTGGCCGCGCCGATTGCCAGAAACAACGCGGGTCTGGTCATAAGCGAGCGCCGGAATGCGAGGCCCGTCAGACCAATGGCGGCGATCTTGAGCGCCTCTTCCACAAAGGAGAGCAGCACCAGACTTGCGGCCAGGCCTGACCAGATGTCGCCGGCCAAGGCAATCAGCCCATGCAGAATCTGCCATTCCAGCAAGACGACAGGGAAGGTGCCCAGCAAAGTCATGCCCATGGCGCTCCATGCAGCGCCCGCAGGCCAGCGCCCAAACTGCCAGGCGCGGACCGGAATCAACAGCAATCCAGCCAGGATCAGGGGTGACAGAAGCACCAGGTAGACAAGAAACTGATCCGGGCGCTCCACCATGGTTCAGCGGGCGGTCAGCCGCCGTAGAGTCCGGCGAGCCGCGCCTTTTGCTGCACAAGCGCCGCCACCGCATCAATGGTTGGCGTCGATGTTTCCGTCAGGCGGCCGAGCTCCTGGACCACTGCCACCAAGGCATCGATTTCCGGCGTCCGGCCAGCGTCGAAATCCTGCAGCATGCTGGTGCGGTGGGCGCCGACCTTGCCGGCGCCGTCGATACGTTTCTCCACATCCAGCGGAAAGTTGACCCCCAGCTTTTCGCCCACAGCCTTCGCTTCCAGCATCATGTTGCGAATAACGGGACGGACGTCGGGGTCTCCGGCCATGTCTTCCAGGGTCGCGCCGGTGAGTGTGCTGACCGGGTTAAAGCTGAGGTTACCCCACAGCTTGACCCAGATTTCGTCGCGGATATTGGCGCGTACCGGTGCGGAAAAACCTCCCGCCTTGAGCACATCGGCCAGGGCCTGCACCCGCTCGGACTTTGAATTGTCGGGCTCACCCAGTGCGAAACGGTTCAGCGACACGTGCTTGATCTCGCCGGGGCTGACCACCTCCGTGGCCGGGTAGACGACACAGCCCACCGCCCGCTCTGGTCCCAACCGGGCCCACTGAACGCCGCCGGGGTCGATCGTTTCCAGTTGTGTCCCGTCCAGCGGACCGCCCAACCCATAAAAATACCACCAGGGGACGCCGTTCTGGGCCGTCACCACCATGGTCGCATCCCCCAGAAGCGGCAACATGCGGTCCACGATCAGCGGTGCGGCGTTGGCTTTGACAGCGACGATGACGGCATCCTGCGGTCCAGCCGCCACGGTATCGTCCGTGACGTTGGGACGGGCAGTGCGGGTTTCGCCGTCGATGTGCAGGATCAGCCCACGGTCCCGAATTGCCTCCAGCGTCTTACCGCGGGCAATCATCGTCACGTCGACACCAGCGCGGGCGAGTTCGCAGCCCATGTAACCGCCGATAGCGCCGGCGCCGTAGATGGCAATTTTCATTTCGCCAGGCCCAGCTCGCTGGACAACTTTTCATGCAGACCAATCCGCTGGAGCTTGCCAGTGGCGCCTTTGGGGATCTCTTCAAGAAATATGATCTTGCGCGGTACCTTGAAGTCGGCAAGCCGGGTGCTGACGAAATCCCGAAGTTCGCGCTCTTCCGCGGTCTGGCCGTCCTTGAGCACAACGGCTGCCGCGATCTCTTCGCCCAGCTTGTCATGGGGCATAGCAAAGGTCACGGCCTGGGCCACGGCAGCGTGGTCCAGCAGAACCTCATCAACTTCGCGCGGCGATATTTTCTCACCGCCGCGGTTGATGATCTCCTTCAGGCGACCGGTGATATAGAGATATCCTTCATCGTCGATCCGGCCTTGATCTCCCGTGTGGAACCAACCAGCGGCGAAGGCTTCTTCGTTGGCTGTCGGGTTGTTCTCATAGCCAGGCGTGACATTGGCGCCCCGGATACAGACTTCGCCGATGGCACCGTTGTCGACCGGCTCATTCTGGGGGGTCAGAACAGCAATCTCGGGGCCGGCTGCGACGCCCACCGATCCCGGCTTCCTCGCTGCCGGCGGAAGCGGGTTGGACGCCATCTGGTGGGCGGCCTCTGTCATGCCATAGCTTTCAATAACCGGGCAGCCAAAGATACCTTCCACCTCTGCCATTACCTGTGGCGGCAGGGATGACGATGACGAACGGATCAGGCGCAAGCCAGCATTTGCTGCCGCATCCGGATTGCGTGCAGCGCGACCGGCGATCGCCTGGTGCATCGTCGGCACAGCAGTGTACCAGCTGGGTTTGGCCGCCTCGAGCCAGCCGAAAAAGCGCAGTGCATTAAATCCCGGTGAACACCAGACGCTGCCACCAGACATGAGGCTGGATAGGACAGCGGCAATCAAACCATGGATGTGAAACAGCGGCATGACGTTGAGGCAGCGGTCCTGCGCAGTCAGGGCCAGGATGTCGCCGATGTTGCGGGCGGATGTGCAGACATTCGTATGACTGAGAGGGACGATCTTCGGCCGCGACGTGGTGCCGGAGGTATGCAGCACCAGGGCTATATCGTCAGGCTGCGCGGGCCCGGTGTCGCAAGTGCCAGCAATCTCCGGGCTGGACAGATCAAACGTACCGGCAGGACCATTGCCCCGTGGGGTCAGTTCGATGATCGGCAGGCCCATTTTGGCGGCCACCTGCCTTGCCGGCGTTTCATCTCCCGCCTGCACGACAAGCGCCCGTGCGCCCAGGTCATTCAGATAGAATTCGAATTCATCAGCGCGATAGCCAGGATTCAAGGGCGCCGTGGTGGCGCAACCGCCAATCGAAACGAAGGCTGCGGCCATCTCGGGCCCATTGGGCAGGACAATTCCCACCCGATCGTTCCGGCCCACATTCAGGCTGTTCAAATGTGCGCGGACCTCGGCCATGAAGGCGCGCAGGCCCTCGTGCAGCAGAGGCGTGCGGTCCCCGGCCTCAATCGCGGGCGCGTCGACCGCGCCAACCGAGAGCAGGGCGTTCAAGGTATTTTCGGGAAAGGTCATTTTCGGTGAGAGACTGTTAATCAGAGTTCGGTCACCATACCGGTCTGATTGGGACTTTGCCATATCGCGGACCAAATCTTTCACGTTTACCAAGTGCTAACCATAAAGTTTAAGCAGCCCGAAGCGCACAACGGGTAGATTACCCTATCTTTTGTACAACCTTGTTTCAGCGGGACCGACGCGTGGATCTACACATTGACCATGACAACAAGGCGGATTTGGATCTGTTGAGGATCCAGCAGGCGGTCGCAGCGTCTGGCGACATTGCTTACGAATGGAATCTGATCGACGACCGGGTGACCTGGTCTGGCGATCTGGGCCACTTTCAGGGGTGTGGCATGGCCGGCAACGATACGCCGGGGGCCGATTTTCTGCGCCGTCTGAACCCGGAAGATGTCATCAATCGGCGGCGTGCGCTGCACAGCCATTTGACATCGGGCGAAGCATTCGACTGCGAATACCAGATCAACATACAAGACGGCACCCCCGTCTGGGCCAACGAACGCGGCTTGGTAGAGTGCGACGCTGATGGGCGTCCTGCGCGACTCGTGGGCACGATGCGTATTGTTACCGCCCGTAAGGAGGCAGAGGCCCGCCTGGTCTATGAATCAGAGCATGACGCCAAGACGGGTCTGTATAACCGGGCCAAGGTTTCCTCTGTCCTGGAAGATGTCATCGGCCACACCCGTGTGTTCGACAATCATGGCCTGTATATCACACTGGGCGTCGACCGGTTTTCCGTCGTCAACGACGCGTTCGGTCACGAAACCGGCGACCTTGTACTGCACGAGATTGCGGCGCGCCTGGACACCCGCCCGGCGATAGCAGACATGATCGGCAGGGTCAGCGGCGACACGTTCGGGCTGGTCGTGACGCAATGTTCAGAAGAGCAAATCGACGACTTGCTGGGCCGCATACTTGATGAAATCCGCAGTCATCCCATCGACACTCCGTCCGGGCCGCTTCATGTGACCGTATCCGTCGGGTGCGCAACATTCCCCGTAGAGGATGAGGGCGCCCATGATGTGATGACCAAGGCCGAGCTGGCCATGCGTCAGGCAAAGGATGCCGGGCGCAATACCTTCTTCCGTTACGAAGAAACCCGCGACAAGGCGGCAGCCGACCGGGAGTTGATGGCGATTGCCGACCGCGTTCAGCGGGCCATGAGCGAAAACCGCTTGCTCCTGGCCTACCAGCCCATCGTGCGCGCCAGCTCAACCGAGATCGAGCACTACGAATGCCTTCTCAGGATGATCGACGAGGACGGTCGCATCAGCAGCGCCGGCGCAATGATGCCGGCGATCGAGGAGCTTGGCCTGATTGGCCCAATCGACAAGCTTGTCCTTAATCTGGCCGCCAAGGAATTGCGGGACAATCCGCAGATCAGCCTGGCTCTCAATGTTTCAGGCGCAACCACGAGCGACGCGGAATGGCTCAACCAGCTTGTCAAGATCGCACGGGACAATCCGGAATTGCCGCCGCGGATGCTGGTGGAGATCACCGAGACGGCGATCATGGAGGATGTCAATGTCGCCGCGGACTTTGTGGCCGCACTGCGGGAACTTGGCTGCAACGTAGCGCTGGATGACTTTGGTGCCGGTTACACCACCTTCCGCAATCTGCGCGCCTTGCCCATTAACGTCGTCAAGATCGACGGTTCCTTCGTGCAGAAAGTGGCTCTGGAGCGGGACAACCAGCTCTTCGTCGAGGCGCTTGTGACACTCGCCCATGGCTTCGAGCTGGAAACCGTAGCCGAATGCGTGGAGACGAGTCACGACGCGTCTGTGTTGACGGCGTTCGGTGTCGACTTTCTTCAGGGCTACTATTTCGGCAAGCCCGACACCAAACGTCCCTGGGGCGCCAAGGCAGCCTGACCCCCGGATAACATTGCCGGCAGCCTAACCCGCCCGCTTCGCCCGTGACAGGGCATCCACCTGGCGTTTCAGCGCTTCAATCTGTTCCTGTAGGTCACCGAAGGCGTCGTCCTCGCCGGTGTCTTTGCTGCTATCTTCACTGACGCTGCCATTGGCGGCCACTGTCTGCCCGGCAAAGGGCGTAAACACCTCCATTGCCTGGCGCATCATGTCCATGTTCTGCCGGCTCATATCTTCCAGCGACCCGAACGGAAAGACGCCGTCAAAGGCTTGGGTCAGGTGTTGACGCATGTCGTCCTGATTGTGCCGGAACGCGTCCATGCTCTGTTCGAGATATTTCGGCACGAGCGTTTCCAGCGAATCGCCATAGTAGGCAATGAGCTGTCGCAGAAAGCCAATGGGCAACAGGTGCTGGCCCTTGGATTCTTCCTCGACAATAATCTGTGTTAGCACCGACCGGGTGATGTCGTTGCCGGATTTTGCGTCATAGACCACAAACTCCTGCTCATCTTTGACCATTGTCGCCAGATCGTCCAAAGTCACGTAGGAACTGCTCGCCGTATTGTAGAGGCGGCGGTTGGCGTATTTCTTGATCGTGATCGGGCCATCACCGTCAGATTTCCTGGCGGCCATTGGTGGCTCCTTCTCCCAAACTTCGGATATTTCATTGAATTGAAACGAAAATGCTGCGCTGCGCAACAAACTTTTTTGCTTTGCACGCAAACGGGATCGTATAATTGAGCCATGAGCAAGCCGACCGAAATCGAAAAACTGGCAGATCAGTTTATCGCGCTGTGGCAACAGCAATTGGCCGCAGTGGCGGCCGACGATACGTTGGCGGAAACCACGATGCGGATGGCGCATATGTTCTCGGCGGGCGCAGCGGCCATGGGCGCCGCGGCGGAAACTCCCGGAGAAAGCGGGGATTTTGACCCAAATGACCAGGCAACAGACAGCACCGGAGGTGACCACCGGCCGGCTGGGTCCAAGGCCGGCGGCGATGCACCTGTGGATGACGGCGGCGAGCTTGAGCAGCTCCGCGGCCGCATGGCAGAGCTGGAAGAACGGCTCGCTCGCCTGGAAGGACGGGCTTGAGCCAGTAGCTCGCGATCTCGCAGCCGCAACACAGAATATTGATCCCATCGCCTTCGGTGCAATGCTTGAAGATCGCGCTGGTAGTGGGTACCGGAACATGGTGGCAGGCATTCGCCGCTATCGGGAGTTCACCTGGGCCAGACCTGAAACCCGTGCGCCCGTAATCTGGCAGGCAGGCACCGCCCGGCTGTTCGATTACGGCGCCCGCCAGCCCCGATCGCCGCGGCCGCCTGTATTGCTGGTGCCGTCGCTGGTGAACCGGAGCCATGTGCTCGACCTCATGCCCGGCCGGTCGCTGGCCGCCTACCTGACCCGCCGCGGCCTGCGCCCGCTGGTCCTGGATTGGGGCGACCCGGACACCGATGAGCGGCGCTTCACTCTGGATGACTATTTCACGGATCGGCTGCTGCCTGCCTTTGAGGTGGCGCGCGCGCTTGGCGCCGGGCCGGTACCGCTGGTGGGCTATTGCATGGGGGGCTTGCTTACCCTGGCGCTGGCCCAACACTGCCGTGCGGACGTGGCCGGTCTGGCCCTGCTGGCAGTGCCCTGGGACTTCCATGCCGAGCGTGAGGCACAGGCTAAACACCTTGCAGCCCTGGTGGGTTCCTGGTTGCCGGGTCTGGCGGCAGGCGGCCTCCTGCCGGTGGAGGGGCTGCAGACTCTGTTCGCCCTGAATGATCCTTATCTGGCCTACCGCAAGTTCAGCCGGTTCGCCGACATGGATCTGGAAGCCGAAGAGACCCGGCATTTCGTGGCGCTTGAGGATTGGCTGAATGACGGCATCCCCATGGCGTGGGATGTGGCCCGCACTTGCTTCCTCGAGTGGTACGCCACCAATGCCACCGTAAAAGGCGCATGGGCGCTGGGTGGTGAAGTGATTGACCCGCACGCGCTCGACCTGCCGTCGATCGCCTTCTTGCCCGCAAATGACCGAATCGTGCCGCCGGGAAGCGCCGGCGCGCTGGCTGCGGCCTTGCCCGATGCGACGACGGTTCCTCTGTCTGCGGGCCACATCGGCATGGTCACTGGCAGTCGCCGAAAAGCCCTGTGGCAGCCGTTGTCGCGGTGGTTGTTGGAGAGGACATAGTCCCGTCCGAGGTGGATGTTGCGTTGCATTAAAAATGTTGCACTGCAATATGATGCGCTTATATTGGAAATATGGTAAAATCACCGCTGTGACGTGCGGTCGAAATCCGGCCGCAGATGGAAGGAATAGACAATGTCCGATGTGATTATTGCGAGCGCAGCCCGCACCCCAATTGGCGCCTTCAATGGTGCGCTGAGTTCGCTGTCTGCCTCCGCCCTCGGCACCGTTGCAATCGAGGCGGCACTGGACCGGGCATCGGTTGCCGGCGCTGACGTTGACGACGTCATTCTGGGACAGGTACTGACGGCGGCGACGGGCCAGAACCCGGCGCGCCAGGCTGCGATGGCCGCGGGCGTGCCCCAGGAAACGACGGCGCTCACGATCAATCAGGTGTGTGGCTCCGGTCTGCGTGCAGTGGCCATGGCCAGCCAGGCAATCCAGGCGGGCGACGCCGCCATCGTGGTCGCGGGTGGGCAGGAAAGCATGAGCCAATCGCCCCATGCCGCCCACCTTCGCGACGGGCAGAAGATGGGCGACCTTGGCTTTACCGACACGATGATCAAGGACGGCTTGTGGGACGCCTTTCACGGGTATCACATGGGTAACACGGCAGAGAATGTCGCCGAGCAGTGGCAGATCACCCGTGAAGCGCAGGATGAATTTGCAGCATCGAGCCAGGCTAAGGCCGAGGCGGCGCAAAACTCGGGCAAGTTTGCCGACGAGATTGCGTCGGTCACGATCAAGACCCGCAAGGGCGAGAATGTGGTCGATATGGACGAATATCCGCGCCCGGGGACGACGGCAGAGACTCTGTCCAAGCTGCGCCCCGCCTTTGTCGGTGAAGGCACGGTGACCGCAGGCAACGCATCGGGCATCAACGACGGCGCTGCCGCGCTGGTACTGATGTCCGCGGACGAGGCCGCCAAGCGCGGCGTAGAGCCTTTGGGCCGTATCGTTTCGTGGGCGACCGCGGGCGTCGATCCGGCGGTCATGGGTTCCGGCCCGATCCCGGCCAGCCGCAAGGCATTGGAGAAAGCCGGTTGGTCGATTGGCGACCTGGATCTGATCGAATCCAACGAGGCCTTCGCGGCCCAGTCCTGTGCGGTGGCCAAGGATCTCGGCTTCGATATGGACAAGGTGAATGTGAATGGTGGCGCCATTGCCCTTGGCCATCCCATCGGCGCTTCTGGCGCGCGCATCCTGACGACGCTGCTTTACGAGTTGAAGCGCCGAGGCGGCAAGAAGGGCTTGGCCACCTTGTGCATCGGCGGCGGCATGGGCATTGCAATGTGCGTCGAGCGCGACTGAGCGGAGGGCGACCGGGCGTGGTCGCCGTCCCAAATTCAATAGGGTAATTGCGGCATTGCGCCAATTGTGCACTGCACAATAACTGCCTATATGCGGGCGCAGCAGCGGGCTGAAATCCCGCATACCGAAGTGCGCCGGAATATCTGGCGGAACAAACAAACATAATTGGAGGAAACAATGGCGAGGGTTGCATTGGTCACGGGCGGAACCCGCGGTATCGGCGAAGCCATCAGCATCGGGTTGAAGGAGGCCGGCTATACGGTCGCGGCCAACTATGGCGGCAATGACGAGGCGGCGCAGACCTTCACCGAGAAGACCGGCATCAAGGCCTACAAGTTTGACGTTAGCGATTTTGACGCTGTGCAGGCTGCCATCAAACAGATCGACGAAGAGCTTGGCCCTGTGGAAGTGCTGGTCAACAACGCTGGCATCACCCGGGACGGCACTCTCCACCGGATGTCCCATGAAAACTGGGAAGACGTCATCCGGACCAACCTGTCGAGCTGCTTCAACTGCAGCCGCGCCGTGATCGACGGTATGCGCGAGCGCAAGTTTGGCCGCATCGTCAACATCGGTTCGATCAATGGCCAGGGCGGCCAGTACGGCCAGGTCAACTACGCGGCTGCCAAATCCGGTATCCATGGATTCACCAAGGCGCTGGCGCAGGAGGGTGCGGCCCAGGGCATCACGGTCAACGCCATTGCGCCCGGCTATGTGGACACCGACATGGTGCGCGCCGTGCCGCAAAAGGTGCTGGAGCGCATTATTCAGCGCATTCCCATGGGCCGTCTCGGGAACGCCGACGACATCGCCCGCGGCGTCCTCTTCCTGGTCGCCGACAACGCCGACTTCGTGACCGGGTCGACCCTGTCGATCAATGGCGGTCAGCATATGTACTAGACATGTACTGGGGGCCGCCAAGCCGCTATTGAGGAAGCCCGGTTCGCGAGAGCCGGGCTTTTTTGATGCCGCCAGCCAGGAGCCGCCGCCATTTCCATGCCGCCCGATGAGCACAAGTCGCCGGTTGTGGGCGTTGGTGTCGTCGTCTGGAAAGGCAACGATGTCCTCCTGATCCGCCGGGGCAAGCCGCCCCGGAAAGGCAGCTGGAGCCTGCCCGGCGGCCGCCAGAATCTGGGCGAGACCACCCGCGAGACCGCAGTGCGGGAGGTGGCGGAAGAGACGGGCACCCACATCCAGGTGGGCACCCTGCTGGATGTGATCGACAGCATCACTCAGGAGCCCGGCGGCGATCTCTTTCACTACACCCTGGTCGACTTCGATGCCGATTGGGTGGCTGGCGATCTGGTCGCCGGGGACGATGCCGACGATGCCATCTGGGCCGATGCGGATGATCTTGGGCCCTATGCCCTTTGGAGCGAGACCGTGCGCATCATCGCCCTGTCGCGCAGCCGCAGAACCGCGAGTACCTAAGCCGGGTGTACCGTCGACGTCATGGATGGCCGCCCGCTGACGCCGTCATACCAGGCCGCCAGGGTGGGCCGGGCGCCGCGCCAGTCTTCCTCTCCAAACCGAAAGTCCAGATAGCCGAGCGCAGCTGCAGCCGCGATCTGATCTGCCGTAAAGGCATCGCTAAATGCGCCCGCACTGGCGTCCAGTCCGTCTAGCGCCCGGGTCATTCGGCCGGCCAGGCGGCCGATCAGTCCATCGGGTCGCTGACCATCTTCATGGAGGGACAGATTGCGGCGCAGGTTGCCCGCATCGACCAGCCCGCTGCCCAGCGCAAAGCCGGTCATCACTGCCGCATGGGCGTCCTGTTCGCGCGGGATTAGCCGGGGACCAAACTGGTCATCCAGCCAATAGAGGATACTGCGGGTGTCGTAGATTGCCCGGCTGTCCACCACCAGGGTCGGGATCTGGGCCAGCGGGTTATCCGGAGCCAAGGCATCGACAATCGTATCCGGCGTCACGTCCTGCCGCTCGAATCTGTCCGCGACGCCCAGCTCCTCGGCGGCAATCAGCACCATACGCACATAGGGGGAAGAAGGCGCCCACCAGAGCGTCATCTGTGGCGTGTTTGTCATGATCTGTTTCCCTTCCTACGCGCCGGGCGCCGTTGCCAGCATTGCGGGCTGCTGGCTGAAGTCCGCGTACCAGGCGGCCAGGCCCGGTTGGCCGGCGCGCCAGTCCATATCCCCATACCGGAAGTCGAGATAGCCAAGGACGCAGCCGGTGGAGATGGTCGCCAGGCCCACACCGTCGCGCCAGTAAGGCAGGGTCGCCTCCAGCCATGCCAGGCCGCGCGTCGCCCGGCCCAACTGCGCATCGATCCACTCATCCCAACGCTTTTCCTCGGGCCGCATGGCGTTCTCGTAGCGGGTTACCACCAGCGCATCGAGGATGCCGTCGCACAGGGCCTCATGCCGCAACACCCGCCAACGCGCCATGCCGTCTGCCGGGACGAGGCCCGCATGTCCGCCCGCGACCGCCATGTCGTTGAGGTAGGCGGTGATGACCCGGGAATCGTACAGCACCGAGCCATCATCGGTGATCAGCGCTGGAATTTTGGCGAGCGGGTTGTCGGCCGCGAGCCCCTCATTCAGGTCGGTCGGGACCGGGATGGTTTCGATCTTTTCAATGCGGTCATCAAGGCCAAGCTCGATGGCGCAGGCCATGACTTTGCGGACAAAGGGAGAGGCAGACGCGTAGTGCAGTTTCATGAATGGGTTCTCCGGCGCGGCAGTGCCGCGGTTGAGGCTGGATGCCATGTGATCAAAGACGGTAGCATTGGCCGCCGGGGCCGCCAATGGCATGCCGGACATGGGATTGAGACATGTGGCCCAGCCCTGAAGAACTCGACCGGTTTTATGGCACTGCCGCCGGCGTGGTGGCACGTCGCTATATTCGTCGGGTGGTGCGCCGCTACTGGCCCACAGTGCGCGGTTCCACGTTGGTGGGTGTTGGGCATGCCGGCCCCTACCTGGGATTGCTGAAGGGCGAGGCTGATCGGACAATTGCACTGTCGCCGGGTGGACCGGCGGCGGATCCCTGGCCTGGTGCGGGACCAAACCTGGTCGCCGCGTGCGACGACGCCCATCTGCCGCTGCCCGATCTTTCGGTCGACCGTATCTTGCTGGTGCATGCCTTGGAGCATAGCGAGGCGCTGCGCCCCCTGTTGCGCGACCTGTGGCGGGTGTTGAAGGACGACGGACGGATAATCGTGGTCTGCCCCCACCGCGGCGGTTTCTGGGCGCGGTTCGAGAGGACGCCCTTCGGTCACGGCCGCCCCTTCAGCAACCGTCAGCTGGAGCGGCTGTTGCTGGACCAGTCCTTCGAGACCTTGCGCATCACTGGCACGTTGTTCGCACCCCCCTTCCGTGCACGCTTTCTGTTGGCGACCACACCGGCCTGGGACTTTGTGGGCCGACGCCTGACCCCGGCCTTCGCGGGCGTCGCCGTGGCTGAAGCCGCAAAAGCGGACTATGCCGGAGCAATGGTTGGTGCGGCACAGAAGGTCCGCGCGGTGGCGACCGCCACGGGAAGTGCCGCACGCACCGCTGGCCGTCGTACCCG
>JAJFFJ010000008.1 GCA_021776685.1 Alphaproteobacteria bacterium | reverse complement strand
TTGCGGTAGTTGGTCGCCAACTGGTCGGCAATCAGCGGGTTTTTGGCACGGATACGCAAAATGGCGCCGTGGGCGACAACGCAATACTGGCAACTGTTTGCGCCGGACGTGGCGACCACGATCATCTCCCGCTCGGCCTTGCTGAGGCCGCCATCCTTCTCCATCAGCGCGTCGTGAAACGCGAAGAAAGCGCGGCATTCATCTGGCCGGTGGGCCAGTGCCAGGAAAACGTTGGGTATGAACCCGGCTTTCTCCTGCACCTCCAGCACCTTTGCCTTGATGTCGTCCGGCAGATCATTGATGTCCGGCACCGGATACCGGCTGATGGCTGCTTCGCCCATATGACTTACCCCTTAGCTGAAAAGAAAACGGGCGGCCCGGATGGGCCGCCCGCTGCTTTATCTGAGCCGCCCTCTAGAGCTGGATCGACTTGGTCTCGAGAAACTCCTCGAAGCCGGCCTTGCCCCACTCGCGGCCGTTGCCGGACTGTTTGTAGCCACCAAACGGCGCGTCCGGATTGAACCGGCCGCCATTGACGTCGACCATGCCCGTACGCATGCGCTTGGCGACGCCCATGGCCCGATCCTGGTCGCCGGACCAGACTGCGCCGGCGAGGCCATAAATCGAATCGTTGGCAATCGCGACGGCTTCGTCATCATCCTTATAGGTGATGATCGACATGACCGGACCGAAGATCTCTTCTTGCGCGATGGTCGATTTCGGGTCGACGTTGCCAAAGACCGTCGGCTTGACGAAATAGCCGGTCTCGAGCCCTTCGGGCTTGCCGGTGCCACCAAGAATGACCTCGGCGCCGTCGTCGATACCTTTCTGGATATACTCCTCTACCCGCTGCCAGTGCTGTTCGGACGCGAGTGGCCCCAGGCGAATGCCCTCTTCGGTCGGGTCGCCCACTGTCCAGCCGCTGACGGCGTCATGGGCAATCTGCTTGGCCTCTTCATACTTGCCTTCCGGCACCAGCAGGCGGGTGTGCGCCGTGCAGGTCTGGCCGGAATTGAGGTAACAGGCGCCGACCGTGCCTTTGATCGCCTTGGTCAGGTCCGCGTCGTCCAGAATGATTGCAGCAGATTTGCCGCCCAGTTCCAGCGATACGCGCTTGACCGTCTGCGCCGCCAGCTCGGAAATGCGCTTGCCGGCGCGGGTCGACCCCGTGAAGGAGACCATGTCCACGTCATCGCTGATAACCATCGCCTCGCCCACGGTCGGGCCATAGCCGGTGACCATATTGAAGACGCCTGCCGGGAAGCCAGCTTCGTCGATGATCTCGGCCAGGATGTAGGCGCTCATGGGCGCCACTTCGCTGGGCTTCAGCACCACGGTGCAACCCGCGGCCAGGGCCGGCGCAACTTTGGCGGTAATCTGATTCAGCGGATAGTTCCACGGCGTGATGCAGGCGACGACGCCAATCGGTTCTTTCACCACCTGGCTGTTGTTGACCTCTTCGTCGAAGTCGAACTCTTCGAGGATATTTACGGCTTGCTGGAAATGCATCGCCGGGTTGCCGGCCTGGATAATTTTCGACAGCTTCAGAGGCATCCCGACCTCAGCCGTGATTGCGGTGGCAATCTCGTCCGCACGGGCGACCAGACCCTCGTGTACCTTATTCAGCAGCGCAACCCGGTCTTCCTTGGATGTCGCGGCCCAGCCATCGAAAGCGGCGCGGGCGGCGGCGCAGGCCTTGGTCGCATCGTCCGCCGCGGCGGCAGGGATCGTGCCCATGACCGCTTCCGTGGTCGAATTGAACACCTCAATCTTGTCGTTCGACGACGGAGCAACCCACTCGCCATTGACGTAAATCTGCGTGTGATCAGTCATGATCTTCCTCCCAAACAATCTCGCTGGATGATATTGCGGCGAGCCCCGGCTCAAGCGGGTTGCGCAATGAAACTCTCAGAACGCGATTTAGCATGTTCCACGCGCGAGACAAGCGCGCGGATGCGCTCAGGTTCGCCTCGGTGGCGCCGCCCTATTCCGCCGCCTCCGCGGATGTGGGTGGGTAGATGGTGTTCCAGGCGCTGGTCGGGATGGCGCGGTTTTCTCCCGGATCGCGAACGATATTTGGCGGGTCCTCGCCAGCGGCGATGGCGGCCAGCCCGCGGCGCAATTGCTGGCGCACCATCGAAACGCCCTTGTCCGAGGGGGTCAGCCGCTCCAGTGCGTGGACGACGATCGGCCGCTGGCTCTCCTGCGCCTCCATGTCGTCCGGCTTGCGCTGCTTTTCCTCATAAGGTCGGTCGCGCAGATTGCCGGGGCGAATATTTGTCATGGTGTCCGTGCCGGGCTTCCAGCCTTCCACCGGCTTGCCATCCTCTAGGGGCCAGGCCACCAGGCTGATGCCATAAAGATGCGTGTTGTCCACCGGCACCGCCCAGGACACCTCGGTGCATTTGTCCTTGTCCTTGGGCACCGACCCGTCCTCATGAATGTTCGAGACCAAAAAGATGTTGGGCATGATGCATTCGGTATAGCGCTCCAGCGTGTTGCCGTTGGGCAGCGGTTTGACGAAGCGGTAGCGCACGCCCAGGTCGGTGGTCTCGAAGGAGATGTCGATTTCTTCACCCTCGGTAATGACACTGCCGAACTGATCACCGCTGATCATGTTGTGCAGGATCAACAGGTGCCAGGGATCAACCACGTTTTCGTAGTGCTGCAGCCAGTTGCAGTCGCGGACGAAGCCAATGGAGTGATCTTCCCAGAGCCGCATGCCGCGCACCTCTACGCCCGTGCGTGAAGGGTCGATGATGTCATACATGGGCAGAAGCGGCATCTGCTCAGGCGGGCCCATATAGATGAAGACAAGGCCGCCAAATTCCTGAACCGGATAGGACGGTTGCCATACATCCTGGCGGGCGCAGAAACCTTCGGCCTCGCAGGGCATGTCGATGCATTGGCCTGCCGTGGTGTATTTCCACCCGTGGAGACAGCATCGGATACCATCCGGCTCCACCCGGCCAAACTCGAGCGACGCACCGCGGTGTGCGCAGTGGGCATCGAGACAGCCGACCTTGCCGTCGCCATCCCTGAACAACACCAAGTCCTCGCACAGGATGCGGACCTTCCGGGGCAATTCTGCAAGCTCTGAAGAGAGCGCCACCGGCTGCCAATAGCGCCGCAGCAGCTCGCCCATTGGCTTGCCCTTGTCCACATGGGTCAATTCCGGGTCTTCTGACGGGATATTGTGGTGGTAGGCGGATTTCATGGTGCAACTCCCGGCGCCCAACAGGTCGATTGCAATTCGGGCGCCAGGCGGCATTCTAGCGACCGGCCCCGAATTTGACAAAACCACAGGATCAACGCCCATGCCCAAAGATGCCGGCTATCAGGTCCGCGCCAATTACCCACTTGTGCGCCGCGCAGGCGACTTCCTGTTCGTCTCTGCCGTGGCCGCGAAGCAATCCGATGGCAGCATCGCCGGCGCCAGTGTTGATCAGATGGGCACCATGAGCCTGGACATCCGCGCCCAGACACGGGCGACGCTGGAGAATGTGGAACGCTCCCTGCAATCCGCGGAGGCCGATCTCAGCGACCTCGTCGAACTGACGGGCTATCTGGTCAACATGGCCGACTTCGGTGGTTACAACGCGGTCTACAACGACGTCTTCACCGGGGCCGAAGGCCCGGCACGCACCACGGTTGCAGTGCATCAGTTGCCCCATCCCCACTATCTGGTGGAGATTAAGGGTGTGGCCTGGAAGCCCCTGGTCAGCGCCCGGGATGGCTAGGCGCGACGACGCCGAGATCGTAGCCGTCATTCGTGAATGTCTGGATCACCTGGCGGGCTCGGCTGACTCGGGCTGGTCAACGGGCACCGTGGCGGCGCTTCAGGAATCCCTTGCACAGATGCTGATTCAGATCGAACGGCACGCGCCCGCCAACCCGGGCTGGCTGGATATCCTGTTCGCACCTACGGGCGACTTGCAGGAAACGGCGATTGACAACGGCTGGGGCGATGCCCTCCTCGAGCTTGCCGCCCGGTTCGAGCGCGCTCTCGGCTAGCCTTCAGGCAGCACGCTCGGCCGCTCATCTGGCGGCGTTACGGTATTCCAGCAGCTGGTTTCGAAGCCGCCATTCGGCGCCTGATCGCGCACCAAGTTCGGCGGATCCTGACCGTCGCGCATCGCGCGTACAACTGCCTTCAGCTTGCGGCGGTACATGCCGATGCCCTTGTCCACCGTGCCCAGATTCTCGGCGCCATGGATGGGAATACGCCGCTGACCTTCCTGCGCTTCCATATCGTCGGGCTTGCGCTGTTTGTCTTCGTAGGTGCGCTCCCGCAGCTGGCCCGGGCGGATTTCGGTCAACGTATCGGTGCCGGGCTTCCAATCCGGGTCAGGCACGCCGTCTTTTGCCGGCCAGGCGCAAATGCAGATGCCGTAAACCGTTTCGTTGTCGTAGGGCACGCACCAGATCACTTCCGTCGCCTTTTCCCGCCAGATCGGCTGCTCGCCGCGTTGGTGAATATTCGCCACCAGCACGATGTTGGGCAGGATCACCTCTGAATGCCGTTCCAGCCAATTGCCGTTGGGCAACTGCTTGACCAGGTTGTAGCGAACGCCGAGCTCGGTCTCCTCAAAATCCATTTCCGGCCAGTCACCCAATGTCAGAACACTGTTGAACTGGTCGCCCGAGATCATCTCGTGCAGGACGATCAGGTGCCAGGGGTCCAGCGCATTTTCCACATGCTGCATCCAGTGGCAGTTGCGCACCCAGCCGAGCGAATGGTCCTGCCACAGCTTGAGCCCGCGCAGCACCACGTCGTCCCGGCCAGCGGTATCGATGATGTCGAACAGGGTGAATTCGGGTTGCGCTTCCGGCGGGCCCATATAAATGAAGACGAGGCCGCCGAATTCCATGGTCGGATAGCCGCCTTGCCAGACATCCATGGTCGCAGCCATACCCTCCGGCTCGCAGGCCATATCGATGCATTTGCCGTCAGTGCGGAATTTCCAGCCATGATAGCAGCAACGGATGCCGTCATCTTCCACCCGGCCATATTCCAGGGATGTACCACGATGGGCGCAATGCAGGTCCAGGCATCCCAGAGCGCCACTCTTGTCGCGGAAGACCACCAGATCCTCGCACATGATGCGAATACGTTTGGGCAGGTCGGTCAATTCTTCCGACGTGCATACCGGCTGCCAATACCGGCGCAGCATTTCGCCCATGGGGGTGCCCGGGTCCACCCGGGTCAGTTCGTAGTCTTCCTCAGGCACTTGTCGGCCATACAGGGATTTCATGGCTGATTGCTCCGATTTGCTCTTATGCTCTGCCGCCAAACAGGGTTTAGGTCACTCACGGGCATATGTGCCCCGAGGGCCCAGGCTGGGGCACACTGTGGGGCACAGGGGGGCGTTCGGTCGTGCAGGATAGCGAAATTGCAGAAATTGCCAAATCACAGCAAAGCGATGAGGCACAACCGTGCGCCGGCGCTGGCGGGGCCTGTCTGTGACAGTTGAAAAGCCGCTTCTCGCGCTGGCGCTGTCCCTCGCGATTGGCTTGATCTGGTCAGGCTGGGTTGTGATTTCGGCACAAGGCCAGGCTGCAGGCTTTACCCCGTTCGATCTGACGTTGTTCCGGTTTGCAGTGCCGGCGGCCTTCACCTTCCCCTGGCTTTTGCATAGCCGTGCCGCCCGGGATTGGCGCAAACTGCTGGTGGTCGGCGCCTGCATCGGCACCCCCCACGCAATCCTCGTGCAGTTCGGTCTGCAACAGGCGGGCGCGGCCCATGCCGGCATAATTCTGGCCAGCATGGTGCCCATCTTCGCCATCCTGCTCGGCTGGGCAGTGCTGCGCCAGCGGCCCACGCTGGCGGCAGCGGCGGGTCTGGGCTGCATTCTTGCGGGTGTATTTCTGATCGTGCTCAGCGACGCCGAAAGTCTTGCAGACTTCGCTCTGGTTTGGCCGGGCGACGGGATGTTTGTTGTCGCTGCGTCTCTCTGGGGCGTCTTCACCATTGCCATTACGGTGTGGCGCATGAAGCCGATGGAGACCGTCGCAATCGTCTCCGTGGTGTCGACGCTGGTGTATCTGCCAATCTATCTGCTCTGGCTGCCGGCGGCGCTCGACGTACCACCCGTCTCCGAGTTTGTCTTCCAGTTCTTCGGCCAGGGGTTTCTGGGCATCCTCATCGCCATGGCCTTTTATGCCGTTGTCGTGCAACTGGCGGGCCCTCAGCGGGCCGCAACCATCTCCGCCACCGTGCCGGTGCTGACCCTGTTGCTGGTTTGGCTGGTGCTGGATCAGACTCCTACCTGGCTGCAGGTGGCCGGCGCGACCGTGGCCAGCGCCGGCATCTGGCTGATCGTCAGCCGTGGCGGCCGCGCACCGGTGGCAGCCTGATATGAGCGGCGAGGACAATCGTGGCCAAGGGCCGGCCACGCCGGGAAGCCGGCGCTATCTGGTCGGGATCCTCATGCTGCTGGCGGCGGCCCTTTGCTTTGCCTCTCACAATGTATTCACCAAGCTCAGCTATGACGTGGCGGTGCAGCCGACGACGATCCTGGCGATCCGCAGCATTCTGGCGCTTGGACTGTTCGCCATTATTTTGGGCGGTACAGGCACGCCCATTCGCGTGCCCCGCGCCTTGATCTGGCTGTTCCTGCTCACGACTTTTTTCAATCTGACCCAGAATTTCGCCATCCTGACCTCGTTCGAGTTCATCCCGGTCAGCTTGAGTATCCTGATCCTCTACCTCTTCCCGATCATCGTCGCGATCTTTGCAATCACACTGGGTGGTGAACGGGCCAGCCTGCCGGTGTTGGGGGCGGCGGCGTTGGGGTTTGCCGGTGTGGCGCTGGTCTTGCAGGCGGAGCCCACGTCCCTGGATTGGCGCGGCCTGGCGCTCGCCGGCTTTTCCGCCTTTGCGCTGGCGACCAACGTGTATGGCGCAAGTGTCCTCGGCCGAAAGATGGCGCCGCTGGCCATTCCGTTTCTGTTTTCCGTTCTGGGAGCGCCGCTCTTTAGCGCGATGATGATTATGGACGGCGGCCCGCACTGGCCCACCACCGCGGGCGCCTGGGTCTTTGTCATCGCCGTGGTCACTCTGCCGATGGCCTTGATTCTCTTTTACGCGGCGCTGCCAAGGGCGGGCGCGCCACGGTCGGCATTGGTCCTGAACATGGAACCCCTTCTCACGGTGGCTCTCGCCGCAGGGTTCGCCAACGAGTTTCTGGAGCCCTTGCAATTGGTCGGCGGCAGCTTGATCGTCATGGCGATTTTCTGGATTGCGCTGTCGCGGACGAAGCCTGCGACCTAGGATTCACGATATCGTGAGATCGTCCCTATCTCAGGTTAGGTGTCGTACACGCCAACGGGTAGAAAACGGGTACAGGAGCGGACCATGAAGCATCCGTGGTTAGGTGTTATGGGCATGACCCTGGCGGCGGGCGCTGCACCGACTGGCGCTGCATGGGCGGCCGACTACCGGATCGACCCGACCCACGCCAGTATCATCTTTCGGGTCGGCCACTGGCATTTCTCCAAGGTACAGGGCCAGTTTCGGCGGATCCGCGGTCGCTTTACCTTCGATCCCCGGAAGCCCCAGGCGAGCAAGGTTTATGTGGAGGTGGACACCCGAAGCTTCGACACCAACCACAAGGCGCGGGATGCGCATATGCGCGGCCCCGAATTCTTCAATACGATCAAGTTTCCGCGCGCGATCTTCCGCAGCACCAGAATTCGCCGTACCGGCAAGCGCACCGGCCTCCTGACCGGCAATCTCACTCTGCTTGGGGTGACCCGGCCAGTCACTTTGCGGGTCACCTTCAATGGCATCGCCCCTCACCCGCTGGGCAAGAAGGTAAAGCAATATCGCGGGGTCATCATTGCCGGCTTCTCCGCACGCGCTTCGATCCGGCGCAGCCTCTTCGGTATGACCCACGACATTCCCGGCAAGAGCGATGTGGCCGAATTGATCATCGAAGTAGAAGGTTGGCAGGTGCCGCGCAAAAAATAGGCGCAGGGCTCAGCCAGGCTCGTTTCCCGGCTTCCATTTGATATTGCAACCGACGCTGGGCGCCTGCGTTGCAGGCGGCGGGCCGTCAGCTAGCACGCTGTCCGCCGCTGCGCGTAGATCGGCGCCGGTTACGGGCTGGCCATTGTTGGGCCGGCTGCCATCGAACTGGCCGCGATAGAACAGCTTATGGTTCCTGTCGAAGAGGAAGAAATCCGGCGTGCAGGCGGCGTGGTATGCCCGCGCTACCGTCTGGCTTTCATCGTAAAGGTAGGGGAAGGGGTAACCGAAGGCTTCCGCATCCGTTGCCATTTTCGCGGGCGCGTCGGCCGGATAGGCCGCCACATCGTTGGCATTGACCGCCACCGTGGCCAAGCCCTTCCCGTCATAGGTCCGAGCGAAATCGGCCAGCGCCGCTTTCAGATGCACCACATAGGGGCAGTGGTTGCAGATGAAGGCGACCAGCA
>JAJFFJ010000070.1 GCA_021776685.1 Alphaproteobacteria bacterium | reverse complement strand
ATCGCCACCGTTGGCCATTTCATGCTCATCAAGGCGCTCACGCTGGCGCCCGCGTCGCTGCTGGCGCCGCTGGACTACACATCGCTGATCTGGGGCTCCCTTCTGGGCGTGCTCGTGTTCAACGAAGTGCTCGACCCGCTGACCCTGGCGGGGGCAGGAATAATCGCCGCAGCGGGCCTGTTCATCTATCTGCGCGAGCGTCAGTTGGCGGCGCGGATCGATCCAAATGCGGCAGTTCCCCCAACAATTGCCTGACAATTTGCCGAATAATTGCCGAGTTATTCACGGAAAATGATGAATTAAGGTACCTGGGCCGAACGCTTGGCGAGAGCAGCCCGTATGTTAATATGTGAAATGTGTCCGGCGCGCTGTCGGGCCCCTGGCGGATGAAAAGAGGAGACATCCATGCGCAAACCGAAATTTTTGGTGCCTGTCCTGCTGGTCGTGGCGGGACTGGCCCTGGCCGGTTGTATCCGGTCAAAGGAGAAGCTTTTCGACGAGTCGAAAGCGATTACACCGTTCACAGGCAAGCTGGTTGCCGTTCGTATGACCAATCATGGCACTGTGCGGCTGAGCAGCAGCGGCCGGTTGCGCCGGGAAGTCTACGAACTGCGTGGCAAGGTCTACTCGCACACCATCAAGAAGCAGGAATTCACCGTCCACAAGTTCCCGGGACGCGAGAATTTCTACATCTTGCAGGTGACCCAGCCGTCCCGCGGCAAGCCGGCCCACTATTATGTGGTCGCCTTCCAGCGTGGCGCCGCGGTCTACACCCTGGCTGTGGTTGGCAACAAGCAGACCCAGCGGCGTGTGCAAGGCGCAGATGTGAAATACACCACCGAGAAGAACAACATGTTCTTCACCTCCGCCGGCGACGTTGCCAAGGCATATAACGCGATCATCAAGGACTATTCCGGACGGTCGCGCCGGATGTCCTGGACCCGCTACTTTGTTGCGACTTCTGACGACCAGAAGGCCGCGCTGAAGAAAATGTCTACCGCCGCTCAGGACAACTGGAAAAAGTCCAAGGCAGCATGGGGCAAGGGTGAGCCTGAATAGGCCGCCTCAACCCAGTCAAAGTATCTGACGATGCGGGTCCCTTTTGGGGCCCGCATCTTCATTTTCGGCCTCAGCTAAGCTACAATGGCTCGCGCGTCCTCGCCCGGCGGGAAACAGGCCGATGAGTGAATTCGAAAACACACCTCCCAAGACAAATACCCTCACCAAAGTGCGGGCCAAAACCCAACGGCCGCGCATGCACAAGGTCATCCTTCTGAACGATGACTACACGCCGCGGTAATTCGTGGTGGTGGTCCTGAAAGCCGTCTTCAAAATGAGCGAGGACCAGGCCCACCGGGTGATGATGACCGCCCACCAGCGCGAGGCCTGTGTGGTCGCCGTCTATACCAAGGACATCGCCGAGACCCGCGCCAGTGAAGGCACCGAATTCGGCCACGCCCACGGCTTTCCCCTGCATTTCACGACCGAGCCGGAGGAATAGGCTCGCAGGCACGGTCGCGCCCATCGTCTCGAGATTGAAATACAGGAAAAATTACCTATATTCCAACTCGATGCCCGGCGCACCCCGCGGATTGTTGCTCCCTGTAGGCCAAATCTGAACGATCCCCTACACTGCAGGCACAGCAACGAAACGCAACAAACTGCAACATTTCGCAACATTACAAAAAAATCCGGAGACCTGCATGAACCCGCCTGACGCGGGCGTCCCAGACGCCGAACAGATCGCCGCCTCTATCCTTGAGAGCGGCAGCTGTGCCTATTCCCGCAACCTGGGCCTGACCTACACCGAGGCGACGAAGGCGCGGGTGCGTGCGGAGTTGACGGTCACGGAGGATCATCTGACGGTGCCGGATATCCTCCACGGTGGCGCGGTCATGTCGATTGCCGACGACATGGGCGCTGTCGGCGCCGTGCTGAACCTGCCACCGGGCGCGCGAACATCGACCATCGAAAGCAAAACCAATTTCGTCCGCGGTGTGCCGCTGGGTGAGAAGGCTCTCGGCGAATCCACGCCGGTACATCTGGGCCGCACTACCATGGTCTGGCAAACTCGCATCAGCCGTGAGGACGGCAAGCTGGCCGCGGTCGTCACTCAGACCCAGATTGTGTTGCCGGTAGAAGGATAAAAAAATGACTGAAAACGCTTACGACTATGTCGGCATCGTCGCCGCGCTGAACCAGTTCCTGCGCCTCAAGACCACGCCAATCGGCATGAAGCTATTCGAGACCGCGGAGGAAATGGAGGCGATCCCGCGCATTCGGCGGCCGAAAGACACGGTTCACACCACGGACCAGATCGTTGCCCAGGCCTCCCGGCTCAACTTCACCGTCGGCATCACCGCCGAGGACCTGGTCGGCGCCCAGTGCGGCGCGGTAATCGGCCTGTGGCCGCAGACCGACGAATGGAAGAGCGGTGAACATATGGCCGGCGTCTGGTTCGAGAGCCAGGAAGACTCCGCCGCGCATCAGGAGGCGATGGACGTGGTGCCCCACGGCAAATATGCCGCCATGGCCGTCTCTCCCCTGTCCACGGGCCGGCTCGACCCCCCTGATATCTGCCTGATCTATGCCACACCTGCGCAAATGATCCTGTTCATCAACGGGCTGCAGTGGACCGGCTACAAGAAGCTGGAGTGGGGCTGCGTCGGCGAAAGTGCCTGTGCTGACAGCTGGGGCCGGGCCCTGGCGACAGGAGAGCCGAGTCTCTCCATCC
Source organism: Alphaproteobacteria bacterium (assembly GCA_021776685.1). GTDB lineage: Bacteria > Pseudomonadota > Alphaproteobacteria > Bin65 > Bin65 > JAJFFJ01. Next base: position 5,775 of record JAJFFJ010000070.1, on the reverse strand, counting down.
CCTGCTTTGCGGAACGGCGCTATGGCGGTGTGCTGGAAGATGAACTGCTGATGGCCATTCCGCCCAGCTTCCTGCCAAAAGTGATCGAAGGACTGGGCGCGCTCAGCAAGAACGGACTGCGCTATCCGATCCCGCAATATGGTGTGCAGCACGATGTGCGGGCGGGCATGGCGGCGAGCTATAGCTAGGGGCGAAGGCGCACCGACGGAAAAAAACAGGGAAAAAAAGGGACAAACAGAAGGGGCAAAGAGACATGACCAACCTGACACGGATGATTTTTGCAGGACTGGCAGGGCTGTTTTTGCTGGTCGCGGCATCCTCCGCGGGCGCAGCCTCCCCACCCCCCAACTGCCAGGTCTGGTTTGACGGCTGCAACACCTGTGGCAACAACAACGGCATCTTGCGATGCACCCAGCGAAAATGCGTCCGCGCTGGCAAGCCGGCCTGTAAAAAATGGGCGGTGCCTAATTGGTGCTCTGCCTGGTTCGACGGCTGCAATTCGTGCATCCGCAGCGTTCGCGGCCGGGTGATTTGCACCAAAAAGGCCTGCGCCGGGCTGAAGCCATTCCGCTGCTTTCACCGCGTGGTCATGCCTGCCAGATGCCAGCTTTATTTCGATGGCTGCACCACCTGCCAGCGGGTGCGCGGCCAGGTGCGCTGCGCTGTCAAATCCTGCAAGACGCGGAAAGCGGCGCGGTGTCTGGTCGCGACAGGCGGGAGCCGTCCCGCCAACTGTGTTCGCTGGTTCGACGGCTGCAATGTCTGCAGACGCACGAGCGGCGGCTGGGCCTGCACCCGGCGCGCCTGTGCGCCCAGCCAGCGCAAACCGGCGCGGTGTCTGCAGACGCGCTAGTCGGGTGTCTTGAACCAGTCAGGTTTGCCGGTGGTCCAGACCTCACCCCAGTGCTGGCCACCGCCGTCGACTATCAGGTTTGCCCCGGTGATATAGCCGGCGGCGGGGCTGGCCAGATAGGCGCAGGCCTCGGCAATGTCCCAGGACGTACCGGCGCGCATCTGAGGGTTGGTGCGGTGATAGGTGGCCCGGGCTTCCTCGCCATAAACGCGCCAGCCCTGGTTATCGATGGCGCCGGGTGCGATGCAGTTGATCCGGATTCCGTACTGCGCCCACTCGACGGAAAGCTGCTTTGAGAAAGTCTCCACGCCGGCGCGGGCAGCCTGGCTGTGGGTAATGCCGTGAAGCCCGTGGCTGGTGACGATGATGATGTTGAGAATGACGCCTTCAGTCTGACCTGCTGCGAACCCGGCCGCGCCGCTGTCGCCCCGCCAGCGGCGGGCAGCGGTCTGGCACATCCGCCATGTCCCGCTGAGATTGGATTCGATCACGGCATTCCAGCCGCGTTCCTCGATATCGATCGCCGCCGAGGGAAATTGCCCGCCGGCACTGTTGACAAGAATATCAAGGCGGCCGTGCCGGTCGAAGACATCATCAAACAAGGCCTGCACCGCCGGGCCATCACGGACGTCAACGGTGTGGGATTCAGCCGCGTGGCCCTGCTCGGTCATGGCGGATACTGTGGCGTCCAGTCGGTCCTGGTTGCGGCCGGAAATCACCACCTGCGCGCCCAGGCGGGCCAGCAGCCAGGCGGTCGCCCCGCCAATATCGCCGCTGCCACCCGATACCAGCGCCACCTTGCCGGCAAACAGGTCCGGCGCAAATACAGTGGGCTGGGAAGAAAAGTCGGTCTTGTCACCCGGCGGATCAGCCATAGCGCGCTCAGTCACTCAGCAGGTCTTCGCTAATGATGATCTTGCGGACCTCGGTGGTGCCCGCGCCGATCTCCATCAGCTTGGTCGAACGATAAAGGCGGTTGATCTCGCTTTCCCAGATGTAGCCGGTGCCGCCGTGGATCTGCACCGCCTCGTTGAGGATCTTGTTGAGCGCCTCACCCGCATACATGACCGACGCGGCGGTCAGCTTATGGATTTCGCCGCGGCCGCCGCCGCCTTTCTCAATCGTATTCGCCGCTTCCATCGCGCGGTAGAGGAAGGTGCGCATGGTCTCGGTCCAGACATACATGTCCGCGAGCTTAGACTGGATCATCTGGAAGCTGGCGATGGGCTTGCCGAACTGCTCCCGGGTCTTGGCATAGTCGATGCTCAACTCCAACGCACGCTCGGCGATGCCGAGGCACAGCGGCGCCACCACAGCGCGCTCCAGGTCGAGCCCGCTCATGACGATGGAGACGCCATCATTCTCCTGGCCGACCAAATTCTCTACCGGGACCCGGCAATCCTCGAACACCAATTCGCCGGTAGGGGAGCCGCGCCAGCCCATCTTCTCTAGCTTCTGCGCCACGCGGAAACCGGGGAAGTTTTTCTCGACGATGAAGGCGGAAATGCCTTTGGGGCCGCGGTCCTTGTCGGTCTTGGCATAGACCAGCAGCACGTCGGCGACCGGGCCGTTGGTGATGAAAATCTTGGTGCCGTTCAGGACGTAATAGTCACCGTCGCGCACCGCCGTGGTCCGCATGGAGCCGAGCGCGTCCGACCCCGCCCCCGGCTCGGTCAGGCCCAATGCACCGATCGCACGTCCGCTGCACAGGTCCGGCAGATACTTGCGGCGCTGCGCGTCGTTGGCGTTGCGGTAGATGTTGTTGAGGCAGAGATTTTCATGGGCCGCCCAGGAAAGAGATATGCCATGGTTCCAGCGCGCCATCGCCTGGCCGACCAGGCCACTGGTGAAGAAATCGAGCCCGACGCCGCCAAATTCCTCCGGCACCGTCAGCCCAAAGAAGCCCATGTCACCGATCTTGGGCCACACCTCCTCCGGAAACCATTCCTCGTTGTCCATTTTCTCGGACAGGGGATAGAGCTCCGACTGGGACCAGCGATCAGCCTGATCGAGGATCTCCTGCTGCTCGTCCGTCAGACCGAACTGTGGGCGAAAGGGGTCGCGGTTGCTGCCGGCGGCTGGAGACGGCGCTGCGGAAGGGGCTGTGGCCATGATGTTTTCTCTGATCTCGGTTCATCCCACACTACTGGCGGGCCGGCAGGTCAGCAAGCCACAGGGGCTATCCGGCGAACCTCTGATTTGCGAGACTTGACCTATGGGCAAAGACGGCAAACCCGGCTTGGGCGGCGCCTTCCGGCGCATGGCGGCAACAATCCGCGAACGCGCGAGTACTCCTGCGCCCCATCAGCCGCCGAGGCCGGAATTCAGCGACTTCGACCTGTTGGCCACTGCCCCTGCAGGGGCCGCCTTGCGGGACCGCCCTTTGTGGGAACTCGATTTTGTGGTCTTCGACACGGAGACTACTGGCCTGCGCCCGTCAGACGGCGACCGGATCGTTCAGATCGGCGCCGTTCATCTCTCCGCGGGAGAGCTAGTGATGGACCGTATCTTCGACCAGCTCGTAAATCCGGGTCGCAAAATCCCGAAGCGCTCGACCCGCATCCATGGCATCACGGAGGCGATGGTGACTGATGCACCGCCGGTCGCCGCCGCGGTGGCCGACTTCCACGACTTCGCCGGCGACGCTATCCTGGTGGCGCACAATGCCGCCTTCGACCTGAAGTTCCTGTCGCTGGCCCAGGGTGAGGCAGGCGTTACCTTTACTCAGCCTGCGCTGGACACGCTGTTCCTGGCTCGTGCCCTGGACGATCACGCCGGCCGTAAGGCGGCGCATGACCTGGACACGCTAATCGACCGCTATGACATCGAGGTGGAAGACAGACACAGCGGCCTGGCGGATGCATTTGGCACTGCGCACCTGTTTCTTCGCCTGATCGAACAGCTTGGAACGATCGGCATCCATACCCTGGGCCAGGCCATCGACGAGACCCGCATGGCCATGCGCATCCGGCAAATGGGAGTGCATTTCTGATCCCGCCTCCCTGCAGCACAGTGCCTAGAGTACGCTGCCCGTGAAGTCGCCCTGCAGGCGCTTGCGGAACAGGCTGATTGCCCGGAAACAGTCCTTCAACTGATTGCGTTCCCGCCGGGTGAGAAATGCCGGCGGTACGAAATTGCTGACCTCCCGGTCATTCCGCCAGTCGTCAATCTGCCGGTGCATTAGGATGTGGGAGATGTGTCTGTAGCCACTTGCCAGATAGTCCTGTTCGTCGCGAGTGAGCTGGTTAAGCGCCGCCAGGGCGTTGATGCGCGCCAGGGTGGAGGTTTCTGCGACCCCCCACTTCAACGCCATCAAACGGACCCCTTCCACCAGCGGCAGGGTGCCTTTGTATTTTAGGCTCAGCTTGCCCTTGTATTTAGCAGGTGACGACTCGGTCACCAGCCTGCCCAAGGCACCGCGGGCGACGTCATGGCCGGCCTGAAGGTCGTACATGTCCCGCAGGAAGCCGGTGTCTTGCGCGATATTCCCGGTGACATGTGCGCGAAGTTCATTAGCAAAGTCCTTGCGGCCCCAGGCGCCGACAAAGTCGAAGAATATGTCGGCGAAGCGGGCGCTGGCGCCCTGGCGCTGCCGAAACCAGATATCCATCTGCGCGCGCCACTGGCTGCGGGTCTTCCGCCACAGCGGATTGACCGCCATGACGTATCCGTCGCAATAAGGAAAGCCGACGGTGTTCAGCGCATCGACCATGCGGCCGGCAAGATCGCGGAACCAGCCGTCGATCCGGTCATGCTGGTCATCAGGATAATCGTCCAGGATGAAGCCGTTGTCCTGGTCCGGCTTGAGGAAGCTTTCGCCGCGGCCGCCAGAGCCCATGACGATCACGCAGAACTCCACCGGAGGAGGTCCAAGTCCTTCGCCCGCCATCTGCTCGATCAACAGATCGACAATTCGGCCATGAAGATCGCGATTTATGTCGCTGATCAGAGCCTGGATTTCGGGCGCCGGCAGGGATTCGGCGAACAGCCGTTCAGCAAGCACAATCTGCGCGCCCTTGATGTAAGCCAGCCCTTCGATGGTCTCTTCATGGGTCAACTGGTCGATCAACCCGACCATTTCCCGGATCGACGCTTCGTAGGCCACATGCAGGTCGAGGATGCCGACAATCTTGCCGGTGCCATCCAACACGGGCATATGCCGGAGCCGCGCCCGGCGCATACGGCCGATGGCTTGATAAATGAAATCATCAGCGTGGATGGATTCGACCGGTGCGGACATCACCGTAGTAACCGGCGTATCGGGCTCTGTGCGAAACTCCGACCGACGGGTGATATCGCGCTCCGTGATGATGCCGAGTGCACCTCCCGCCTCTCCTGTGACGATCACCGCACTTGCCTGGACCCGGCTCATGGCTTCAGCCGCCGCACCACAGGTTGCCGATGCATCAACGGTTGGGACAAAGGACGTTTTCACTGCCCCTGCACGCAGACGGAAGATTGCCGCGAGGGACTGCATGGCGGCCTCGCTCATTGGACCCACCGCCCCGCTGAAAGCAGGCTTGGATCTGACGCCGGGCGCCGGCTGGGCCTTAGTTGAATACCTTGTGCAGCCACGCTGCTATCTCGCTTTCCAGGGGAAAGGACAGCATGCCCATCGTGGAGAATCCGAGCAACCAGGGCATCAGGTAGAATCGGATCATAAAGAAGAACCAGGCGACGAAGAGTGGCACCACCGGTTCTACGAGAAAGCCGGGCGTCACGGGCCTGAACATTCGGATAAAGGGATTGGTCAGCCAGACAAAGGCCCGCATGAAGAAGAATTTGGAATCGATCGGCAAGAAGATGTTCATGGCGGCGCGCCCGACCAGCGTCCACATGATCATGCCCAGGATGTAGTCCAGAACTAGGGCCCAGATCGGCATCGCGAGCTCTCGCGCGTAAGGCGACCGATGTCAGGTAGA
>JAJFFJ010000069.1 GCA_021776685.1 Alphaproteobacteria bacterium | reverse complement strand
ATTTCAATGGGCATTCGTTACTCCCTGTAGAGGGCGGCCTTGGCGGCCTCTACCACCGGGGCGGCCTGAGGCAGGTAGAGCGCTTCGAGATTTGCCGCATAGGGCATCGGCACATCGGCGCCGGTAATGCGGGTTACCGGTGCATCAAGCCAGTCGAAGGCTTGTTCCATGATGGTCGCCGCAATCTCCGCCCCGATGCCGCTTTGCGGCCAGCTTTCCTCGACGGAGACCAGGCGATTGGTCTTTTTCACGGAATTGACGATGGTTTCCGTATCCAGCGGCCGGAGCGTGCGCAGATCGATGACCTCGGCGTCGATCCCGTCCTCCGCCATCTGATCCGCGGCAGCCAGTGCAATCTCCACCATGCGGGAATGCGCGGTGAGGGTGACGTCTTTGCCCTCGCGCACCACCTTTGCTTTGCCGATGGGGACGGTCCAGTCGGGATCCGTCGGCACCTCGCCGGAGCGGCCATAGAGAATTTCGTTTTCCAGAAAGATCACTGGATTGTCGTTGCGGATGGCGGACTTGAGTAGGCCCTTGGCGTCCGCGGCCGAGCTGGGGGCAATCACCACCAGGCCCGGAATATGTGAATACCAGGCGGCATAGTCCTGGCTGTGCTGGGCCGCCACCCGCGCCGCCGCGCCATTGGCGCCACGGAAGACGATCGGGCAAACCACCTGGCCGCCGGACATATAGCGGGTCTTGGCGGCCGAATTGATGATGTGGTCGATCGCCTGCATGGCGAAATTCCAGGTCATGAACTCGACAATCGGACGGAGGCCGGCAAATGCTGCGCCGACGCCGAGGCCGGTAAAGCCATGCTCGGTAATCGGCGTATCGATCACCCGGCGCTTGCCGAATTCTTCAAGCAGGCCCTGGCTGACTTTGTAAGCGCCCTGATATTCGGCCACTTCTTCGCCCATCAGGAAAACACTGTCTTCCCGGCGCATTTCCTCCGCCATGGCGTCGCGCAGGGCCTCGCGCACGGTCATCGTCGCAGTTTCGCCGTCATATTCAGGCGCTGGCGCTGGCGCCGTCTCATCGGCGACGGTAGCCTCGACAGCGGCGCCATTTGCGGCACCATTGGCGCTCAGCTTGCGGACACTCTCTTCGATTTTCTCGGGCGAAGTGTCTTCAGCGGCCACGCTGGCTGCAACTGCGCCCGATGGGGCATAGCCGTCCAGCACTGCAGCGTCTTCGCCTTCCTCAAGCAACAGAGCGATCACGGTGTTGACCTTGACGCCTTCCGTGCCTTCCGCGACGAGGATCTTGCCAAGTGTGCCTTCATCGACGGCCTCCACCTCCATGGTGGCTTTATCCGTTTCGATTTCCGCAATCACGTCGCCGGCGGCCACGGTGTCGCCCTCAGCCTTGGCCCATTTGGCGAGCGTTCCCTCCTCCATGGTCGGAGACAGCGCTGGCATCAGAATTTCAATCGGCATCGCCCGCTCCTCAGCCCAGCACGTCGGTGTAGAGTTCCGACGGATCGGGCTCCGGGCTGTTCTGGGCGTATTCGGCAGAGGCGGTGACGACTTCGCGAATCTCCTTGTCGATGGATTTCAGGTCGTCATCGGTGGTCATGCCGCCTTCTACTAGTAGATCCTTGATATGGTCGATGGGGTCGTGCCCCTTGCGGTAGGAATCGACTTCTTCTTTCGAGCGGTATTTCGCGGGATCAGACATTGAGTGGCCGCGATAGCGGTAGGTCATCATCTCCAGAATGTAGGGTCCGTTTTCCCGGGCATGGGCGACGGCCTTCTCGCCTGCCGCTTTCACGCCGACTACATCCATGCCGTCCACTTCTTCGCCCGGGATGCCGAAAGCCTGGCCCCGTTCCCAGAATCCCGGGCCTGCCGCCGATCGTTCAACCGATGTGCCCATGGCGTAGCGGTTGTTTTCGATCACATAGACCACTGGCAATTCCCAAAGGGAGGCCATGTTGAAGCTCTCGTAGACCTGACCCTGGTTGACCGCACCATCGCCCAGATATGTCAAGCAGACGCCGCCATCCTGGCGATAGCGATGAGCGAAGCCGATGCCGGTGCCAAGGGGCACCTGGGCGCCGACGATGCCGTGGCCGCCATAGAAGCGTTCGTCCAGAGAGAACATATGCATGGAGCCGCCTTTGCCACTGGAATAGCCGCCGGCCCGGCCGGTCAACTCCGCCATGACGCCTTTCGGGTCCATACCGCAGGCGAGCATGTGGCCATGATCGCGGTAGGCTGTAATGACCGAGTCCTTGTCGGTAATCGCCGCCTGCATCCCGGTTACCACTGCTTCTTGTCCGATATAGAGGTGACAGAAGCCACCGATCAGGCCCATGCCATAGAGCTGTCCCGCGCGTTCCTCGAAACGGCGGATCAAAAGCATGTCTCTGTAATATTGGAGGAGCTCCTCCTTGCTCGCGCCGCTAACGGGAGCGCCGCCGGCAGGTTTCTCCGGCTTTACGTCGGCGGCGTCCGTCGCCGCGGCAGCGGCGTCGCCGCTGTCCTGGGTCTTTGCCTCGGCCACGCAGATACCTTTCCGTTCGCGGCGCCGCACAGGTCGTCAGCGCGGGCGCCTCCTCCTCGCGCAACAATATTACAGGTACGCCATGGCATGGCCGGTTGCAAGCGGCGGCGGATAAGATTTCGGTGATGTGGGTCGCGGTTAACGCGCCGCGAATTCCGCAGGCTATTTGTCAGGATCTGCCGACAGCGGTTTGCGGTAGAGGATGACGATTTCGTCCTTGCGCGCATAATTGAGCATCACACGGGCCCGTTCATCCAGCATATCCTCGTCGATGGTCCCGCGGCGCAGGCTGTTGGCCCGGCGTTCCCAGGAGGTGCGCTTTTTAAGGGCGACGGCCCGCTCGGCCTTCGCGGCGGCAATTTCCTGGTTGAGGCGGTTCCAGGCGCGAATTCCGCGGTCGCCCTCAACCACGTGATAGGCGAAATAGCCGAGTACCAGCAGTCCCACCACGGGTAGGATGGCGCGACGCAGGCGCAGGCGGCGTTTCGGTTGAGTAGTGGTGTGGTCGATCATCGGTCCAGCATCGAATCACGGGAATGACGGAGGGTCAACCAGACATGGTTAATATTTCGTAAGCGCGCCTAGCTGCGAAGCACCGACATTCCCGCATAGGCCGCTGCCGGGCCCAGTTCTTCCTCAATGCGGATCAGCTGATTGTATTTCGCTACCCTGTCGGAGCGGGAAAGCGAGCCGGTCTTTATCTGTCCGCAATTGGTCGCCACGGCCAGGTCTGCGATGGTCGCGTCCTCGGTTTCGCCCGAGCGGTGGGACATGACCGCCGTATAACGCGCGCGATGGGCCATATCGACGGCCGTCAGCGTTTCGGTCAGAGTGCCGATCTGGTTGACCTTGACCAGGATCGAGTTGGCGGCGCCTTTGGCGATGCCGTCGGCCAAACGGACCGGGTTGGTGACAAACAGGTCGTCGCCCACCAACTGGACCTTGTCGCCAACCGCCTCGGTCAGCGCCACCCAGCCATCCCAATCATCCTCGTCCATGCCGTCCTCGATAGACAGGATCGGGTAGTTGCCGACGATCTCCTGCCAGTAGCCGACCATCTCCTCCGACGACAGCACCCTGCCCTCACCGGCCAGATTATACTTGCCGTCATCGCAGAATTCGGTCGACGCGGCGTCCAGCGCCAGCATCATATCGCGACCCGGCTCAAGTCCGGCGGTGCGGATGCTTTTCATCACAAAATCAAGAGCTTCGTTGGTATTACTCAGGTTCGGTGCAAAGCCGCCTTCGTCGCCGACATTGGTGTTGTGCCCTGCCCCTTTCAACTCTGCCTTCAGAGCATGAAACACTTCCGCGCCCTGGCGAATGGCGTCAGCGCAACTCGACGCCGCAACCGGCATAATCATGAATTCCTGGATATCGATGGGGTTGTCCGCATGCGCCCCGCCATTGACGATGTTCATCATCGGCACCGGCAGCACATGGGCCTGTGTGCCACCCACATAACGATAGAGCGGCAGGCCTACGGCGTCCGCCGCCGCATCGGCCACCGCCAGACTGACGCCCAGGATGGCGTTGGCGCCCAGACGGCCCTTGTTATCGGTGCCGTCCAACTCGATCATCAGATTGTCGATGTCCTGTTGGCGTTCCGCATCCAGACCGGAAAGTGTCTGGTAAATCTCACCGTTTACAGCATTCACCGCGCCCAGAACGCCCTTGCCGCCATAGCGGTCAGGGTCTCCATCCCGCAACTCGACCGCCTCGTAGGCGCCCGTGGAAGCGCCGGAGGGGACAGCAGCACGGCCCACCGAGCCGTCCTCCAGTTCCACATCCACTTCGACAGTGGGATTTCCCCGGGAATCGAGGATTTCTCGGGCGACGATGTCGACAATCGCGGTCATGGGTGCAGTTCCAGCCTGACGGACAGTGTGATTGGCTTGTGCCTACCGCGCCGCCGGAAGCCGCGCAACCGCCATTCGCCGTCCCAGCCACACCATTGCGACAACAAGCGCGGCAAATCCGATGGCTTCCGCAGTGATCGGCTCTCCGAGAAGAAGCGCCGCAAAACCCAGAGTCAGAAAGGTCTGAAGCAGTTGCACCTGCCCTACCCGTGCAACACCGCCAAGGGCAAGCCCGGCATTCCACGCGAAAAACCCAACTAGCTGGCTGAACAGCGTGACGTAGGCAAAACCGGCCCAGGTGCGCCATCCAACGGACAGGTTCAGATCCGGCAATTCCCACAAAACGGGCGGCAAAAGCCCTGGTATTGATATGACCAGTGCCCAGCAGATTACCTGCCATCCCCCCATATCCCGGGACAGAACACCCCCGGCGGCATAACCGATTCCTGCCGCAGCCACAGCCAGAAACAGCCAGATATCCGCCAAAACAAGGCTACCTGCGCCTTCCAGCAGAGCAAAGGCGACCACCGCGGCGCTGCCTATCGCCGCCACCAGCCAGAAGCCCATCGATGGCCGTTCGCCGCCAATCAGGACACCGCCGACGGCCGTAGCGAGCGGCAGAACGCCCAGGACCACTGCGCCATGGGCAGCCGGCACATCCTCCATAGCCATGGCCGAGAACAAGGGAAAGCCGAACACAACGCCGAGGGAAGTGACAATCAGCCAGAACCACTGCCGGCCTTTAGGCCAGGGTTGGCGGGTCAAAACCAGGATTATGATTGCCAAAACGGCAGCAACCAACGCGCGGCCCAGGCCGACAATCACCGGACTCCAGTCTACCACCGCTGTGCGTGTTGCCGGCAGGGTAACACTGAAGATTGCGACGCCAATAAACCCCAGCATCATGCCGCGCCACTCGTGGGTTTGGAGCGGAGGCGTCGCGGGTGCAGACATCAAAAAGGGGCTACAGCACAGAAAGGCGCGGTCAGGTGACCAGCGCCGGCGCCTGGGGCACCGACTTCCAGAATTCCGGGTCGTGACCGTAAAAGATCCGTGCACCGCGGGATTGCAGGTCCCGCAGCATGTGCAGGGACTGCAATGTCTGATCCCGGTCGTGAAGCACCCTGGGCAGATGCATATCTTCAAGCGTCTTGCGCAGGTAACAGGCGTCGCCCGCGAGGACGACCTCCTGCCCCGACTCGAGCGTCACCTTGAGCGACTGATGGCCGGGTGTGTGGCCATGGGTGGGCAGGCAAACGACGCTGCCGTCACCAAAAATGTCATGCTCGCCGTCCACCTGGTGCACGTCGTGGCCCAGGTCATAGTCGGTGGTTTTATAGCCGTTGGACGCGACCAGGTCCGGCTCCATGCCCGCGGTCCATTCCTTCTGTTGTACCACAACGCGTGAATTCGGCAGCTGCGAGTTGCCGCCGGCATGGTCGAAATGCAGGTGGGAGGTGACGATCATGTCGATATCGTCCACCGAGAGGTCGAGCGCCGCCAGACGGGCGCCAAGCTCCTCCCCCGGTTCGAAATCCAGCTTGAACACCTTGGCCATGCCGCCGAGATAGGCTTCCTTGTCGTGCAGACAGTCCACGTGCAGGCCGGTGTCGAACACCACTTTGCCTTTTGGGTGGTCGATCAAATAGCTGGGCACCGGCGCCACAAGGGTACCTTCGACACCCTCCAGCACTCCCTTCATTGGCATGGTCACGTAGCCACAGGTCATGGCGTAGAGTTTCAGCGACATGATTGTCCTCAGATAGAGACGGGATTCGCCTTCGCGAACCGGTCGAGTTCCGCGAGTTGGGCGAGCACGGCGGGAAGATCCGCCAACCGGACCATATTGGGGCCGTCAGAAGGTGCGTTGTCCGGGTCCTCGTGCACTTCCATGAAGACCGCGGCGACGCCGATGGCCACGGCAGCCCGCGCCAGGACCGGCACGAATTCCCGCTGCCCGCCGCTGGTTGCCCCCTGCCCGCCCGGCTGCTGCACGGAATGGGTGGCGTCGAAGACCACTGGATAGCCGGTCTGCGCCAGGATCGGCAGGGCGCGCATGTCGCTGACCAGCGTATTGTAGCCGAAGGACGCGCCACGCTCGGTGATCAGAATATTCTCGTTGCCGGTGGCAGCGACCTTGGCGACCACATTCTTCATGTCCCAGGGTGCGAGAAACTGGCCTTTTTTGACGTTGACGCATTTGCCGGTGTTGCCGGCGGCCACAAGCAGGTCCGTCTGCCGGCAGAGGAAGGCCGGGATCTGCAGCACATCCACCACCTCGGCGGCCTGGGCGCACTGGGCTTCCGTATGGACATCGGTCAGCACCGGAATACCGATTGTCTCTTTCACATCGGCGAAAACCGGCAGCGCATCGTCGAGCCCAACACCGCGCGGACTATCGGCGCTCGTGCGGTTTGCCTTGTCGAAGCTGGACTTGTAGATCACGGCGAGACCGGCACCCGTTGCCGCCTGCTTGATGGCCGCCGCCATTTCCAGCGCGTGTGCGCGGGATTCCATGGCGCAGGGCCCTGCAATCAGTGTCAGCGGCTGGTGGTTGCCGATGGCGATATCGCCCACCGTGACGGTGTGGCTCGCAGCCGGGGGAGCGCCTTCAGGCATGAAATTCTCCAAAAACCTCAGTACCCGTCAATCTAGGCGCTTTCGCCGTCCAGTAAATCGAGAATTCGCTCGGGCTTCATGGGCATCACCGTCGGCCGTTTGCCGATGGCATTCGCAATGGCATTGGCGATGGCCACGGGCGCACCGACAATGGGGGGTTCGCCCACGCCTCGGGCGCCGTGGGGACCGTCCCCAAAGGGCGTCTCCAGGATGATCGAATGGATCTCCGGCATCTCTCGTGCGGTCGGTATCTTGTAATCCATAAGGGTCGGGTTCGCGAGACGGCCGTCATCCGGATCCCAGACCATCTCCTCCAGCAGCGCATAGCCGAGGCCCTGAACAAAGCCGCCGATGACCTGCCCATCGACCATCGCGGGGTTGATGGCGCGGCCCACATCGTGAACGCACCAGGCACGCAGGACTTCCACCTCGCCGGTCACTTCGTCCACCTCAACTTCCACCGCGTGGGCGCCAAAGCTGTAGGCACCCACCTTGCTGAAGGCGAGGCCTTTGGACTGGGCAACCGCAGGATCGACCGCGGGTGTTTCAAACATGATCTCCGACGCCCCGACCACGGGTCCGCCGGTCTGGTAGTGGGCACGTCCGGCAATCATGCCGAAGGTGATCTCTTTTTCCGGAATGCCGACGATGCCGACCTTGCCGCCATCGCGGAGTTCCAGGTCGCCGGGCGCCACCTCCATCAGGTCTGAGGCATGGACCAGGATCTTCTCGCGCGCCTCGATCGCTGCATTCAGGCAGGCCTGTCCGGCCATATAGGTGACCCGACTTGCCGCCGTCTTCCAGTCATAGGGCGAACTGTCCGTGTCCTGGCTTGCGAAGCTGATCTGGTCGAGGTCGAGCTTGAGCGCGTCGGCGACAATCTGCTGCAGGATGGTGTCCGAGCCCTGCCCGATATCGACTGCGCCGGTTGCCACGGCGATTGACCCATCTGTGCGCAGCGCCACGTTTGCGGCGGTCGACAACAGGCCATGGGGCGCTGAGAACAGCGCGTAGCCCAGGCCCCGCTTCCGATCCGGCCCGGCGTCAGGCAGGGCCGGCGCCGCTGTGGCGGCATCGCGGGCGGTCTCGAGACATTTAGCGGCTGAACTGACGGCCACAGGTTGACCACCCAACCAGCGATCGCCGTCGTTCATCGTATTTTTCAGGCGCAGGTCAACCGGGTCCATGCCCAGCTTTTCCGCCAGTTCGTCCAACTGTTGCTCTGCCGCAAAACTGACCTGTGGATTGCCATAGCCGCGATAAGCCCCGGCCTTCAGCTTGTTCGTGTAAACGCCAACGCCACGGGCGCGGATGTTGGGAATCCGATAAGGACCGCGGCCCATCAATACCGCGACGCTGACAACCCCGGGGCTGTCATCCGCATAGGCGCCACAGTCGAGAATCACCTCGAACTCCCGCGCCACCAGTGTGCCATCGGCCTTGGCGCCGGTCTTCATGTGAACGCGGCTCGGGTGCCGCGAACGCATCATCTCGAAGTCTTCCGAGCGGGTCAGCATCAGCTTGACCGGCCGGCCGGTCTTGAGCGCCAGGGCAGCAGCGGCCGGCTGGAAATGGGCGTTGCCCTTGCCGCCAAAGCCACCACCAATCCGCGGCGCCACCATGCGCACCTTGGCCATCGGGATATTGACCCACTCGGCCACACGCTGCTGGGCGAGTGAAATTGACTGGAGCGACGACCAGATGGTGACCTTCCCCTGACGGTCAGGTTCAGCAACAGCGCCGCTCGGTTCCATATAAAGGTGGTGTTGCGCGCCGGTTTCGTAGGTCTGCTCGACGATCACGTCACACTCGGCCCAGGCGGCGTCCACGTCGCCTTCAGTCAGATCACCTGCGCAGAGCGTATTGCCGGTGCCCTTGCCTTCGAAGGTGCAAAAATAGCTCGCCAGATCTTCATGGAGCACCGGTGCATCCTCCGCCAGCGCCTCGTCAATTGAGAGCACTGCGGGCAAGTCTTCGTATTCTACCTCGATCAGTGATGCTGCCTCGCGGGCAGCCTCCGGCGTGGTCGCCGCGACGGCTGCGACCGGCTCGCCCACGTAACGCACCCTGTCGGTGGCGAACATGGTTTCATCCTTGATGAACGGGCCGGCCAGTACATGGTTGTAATCCCTGCCGGTGATGACCGCCTTCACCCCCGTCACGGCTTCCGCCTCGGATGTATCGATTGAAAGAATGCGGCCATGGGCAATCGGACTGCCATGAACGGCGCCAAAGAGCATTCCGGGCAGATAGAAATCATCCGTATACATGGCCTCGCCAGCCACGGTCTCGGGCGCGTCCACGCGTGGCATGCGGATGCCAACCCGGGCTTCAAGCTTGCTCATGCACCGGCCTCCCCGCCAATTTCAACGCCTGTCTCTAGGGCCGCAAGTGCGGCGTCGATAATGACCTGATACCCGGAACATCGGCAGAGATTGCTCGACAGCGCCTGGACCACATCCTCGCGCGACGCTGTCGGATTCTCCGACAGCAACGCCGCCGTCGCCAGCACCATACCCGGCGTACAGAATCCGCACTGCATAGCGCCAGCCTCAACGAAAGCCTCCTGCACAGGATGCAGGGTAAGACCTTCAGCCAACCCCTCGACGGTGGTGACCGCCTCGCCTTCGCAGGCCGCGGCATTGGTCAGACAGCCGCGCACAGCACGCCCGTCCACCAGCACCGTGCAGGCGCCGCAAACACCCTGATTACAGCCGCGCTTTGCGCCGGTCAGCTGCAATTGATCACGCAGGACATCAAGAATTGAGTCGGACAGGGCCACCCGCAGATCGTGCGGGTCGCCGTTGATTTCCAGAGAGACCGGGATATTGCGGGTCATGACCCCTCCAAGGCGATCTGGCGGCCTTCGGTAACCACGCGCCCGATGATGCGGGGCAGTACCCGGCTGCGATAAGCGGCGCTGGCACGAACATCGTCCTGAGGCTCGCAGGCATCTGTGATTTGTCGTGCGGCGACATCGACGGCGTCGGTATTCAGGTCCGAGCCCACGAGCGCCGTTTCCGCGTCCGGCACACGGACGGGCGTGGGATTACATCCGCCAACGCCAATCCGGATATCGGCGCATGTCTCGCCATCCATCTGCAGCACCAACGCGACCGAGATGGTGGCAAAATCTCCCGCAACCCTGGACATCTTGCGGTAGATGCCGACCGAGCCCGCTGGCGCAGGCGGCACCCGCACGGCCACGATGATTTCGTTTTCGGCAAGGGCGGTTTCCATCCATCCCAGGAAAAAGTCCGCCGCCGGCACCTCCCGTCGGCCAGACGGGCCCGCCAGTTCCAACACTGCATCCGCGGCCAGCAAAGACGGCAAATAGTCGGCCGCTGGGTCCGCGAAGGCGACGGAACCGCCGATCGTGCCCATATTGCGTATAGCGGGATTGCCAATCTGCCCGGCGGCGTCGGCAATGACCCGTTGGCCATCGATCAGCAGGTCATCACCTGCTGTCTTGCGGTGGAGACGCATGGCGCCGATGCGCACCGTGCCGTCATCGGACCGGCTGGAACCGGATAACTCTCCGACACCGGCCATTTGAACCAAGCCCTCAAGCTCGACGAGTCCGGCATTGGCGATGGCCATCAGGGTCGCGCCGCCGGCAAGTGGCGCCACCTGCTCACCTGCGCTCAGCGCAGCGACGGCCTCCTCCACCGTCGAAGGACGGCTGAATGTCATGCGGGCACCTCTTGTGTATCAGTAGGAGCGGGTTCAGATGCTGACCTGGCCGGCGGCCGAACCCGAAAGAAGATCGCGTAGAGTGCGGGCACCACGCCCAATGTCAACATCGTGCCGACGGCCAGGCCGAACATGATCACAACTGCCATGCCATACCAGAGATCGCCGCCAAACAGCAGCAACGGCAACAAGCCCAACACGGTGGTCAGGGTCGTGATGAGGATTGGTCTTAGGCGCCGGGCGCCTGCGGACAGTATGGCGTCCCAAGGCTCAGCGCCCCGCTGACGTTCGAGTTCGATCCGGTCGATCAGGACAATGGCGTTGTTGATGATGATGCCGGCCAGGGACAGGATTCCCAGCAGGCTGGTGAAGCCGAAAAAGGCCTGCATCACCAATAACCCAAGCACCGCGCCAATCAGTGACAACGGAATGGTCAGGGAAATGATCGCCATGCGCCGGATGGAATTGAACTGCCACACCAGCAGCAGCAGAATCATCATCAGAGCAATGGGCATGTTGTCGAGCAGGGCCGAATTCGCCTCACCAGCGCTTTCCAGCTCACCACCCAGTTCGATGCGATAGCCATCCGGCAGAGACTTGCGGACATCGGCCAGGGCCTTGGCGACCTTGGTGTGCAATGTGGTCGCCAGCAGGGTCTGATGCTTCGCCGTCAGGGTCAGGGTCCGTTCCAGATTGCGACGCTGAATGCGGCTGTCATCCCAGCGGGCGTCGAATGTCGCCATCTGGACCAACGGTACTGCAGTGCCGCTGCGGGACGAAAAGACGTTGACGCTGATCAGCCGGTCCAGGGTGAACCGAAGAATTGCCTCGCCGCGCAGAACGATGGGGATGACGTTGTCCCCTTCGCGATAGTCCGTAACCCGGTCACCGGAGAAAAAATAATTGAGGGCGGTGGCAATTTCATCTGACGTGATACCTGCCCGGCGGGCCCTCGACTGATCTACCTTCACCTGGATGGTCAGGGTCTTGTTGTCCCAGTCATCCTGCAAGACAGACAGCCCGCCGATCTTGCGGAAGGCCCGTTGCATCTTTGTACTGGCGGCGCGCAATATCTCTGAATCTGGACCAATAAAACGGTATTCGACGATGCCGGGTTCTTTGGCGCCCAGGAACAGATCTTTCACACCAGCGCGGACGTTGGGCTGACGCTCCAGGAAATATTTTCGGATGCGCGTCATGACCGCCGGCAGATCCTTGTTGCTGCGCGTATTGATCAGCGCATAGGCGCGATTGGGATCCGGGTCGATCGGCGACAGGGCCAGGAAGAAGCGCGGGCCGCCATAGGCCACATACATGGCCGAGAGGATGACTTCAGGATTTGTTTTCTTGTTTTTCAGCCACGCGGAGAATTCCTCCACGACCTTGGCTGACTGGCGGCTGCTCGCACCTGCCGGCAGGTCAATATTGACCTGAATCTGGTTCCGGTCACTGGGCGGCATGAACTGAACCGGGATCAGCGGGAACAGCATGATCGAACCCACGAAAACCGCGACGACGACCGCCATGAACAGGTATTTGAGACGCAGCACGGTCGCGAGCATGCCTTTGTAGATCGCGTAAAATCCCTGATCGTAGATCAAGCTGTCGTCCGTACCTCCTTCGGCCGGTTTTACCTTCATGAAAAGGTAAGCGAATAGCGGCGTCGCGAACATGGCAAGGAACCATGAACTCAAGAGCGTGATCAGGATGACCACAGCAAGCGATCGAAGGAACTCGCCGGTGGCATTTTCCGCCAGCAGGAGGGGCGAGAAAGCGAGAATCGTCGTGAGGGACGACGTCAGAAGCGGTAAAGCCAACTCCTTTCCGGAATCAATACAGGCGTCGCGGCGGTCAACTCCCGCTTCAAGTCGGCGTTTGATGTCCTCCGCCACCACGATGCCGTTGTCGACCAGCATCCCGAGCGCGATGATCAGCGCCACAATCGAGACCCGCTGCAACTCCACTTCGGCCAGGCGCATGATGATGATCGCCATCAGCATGGTCAGCGGCACCGCGGTGCCGACGATCAGTCCGGTGCGCAGGCCCAAAGCCAAAATGACCACCAGCAGGACCACCGCGATGGTCTGGTAGAGGTTCAATGAAAAAGCACTGATTGCTGCATCCACCCGGGGCGCCTGGGCGGTGGCGTAGTGAATCTGGAATCCCAGCGGAAGCTGGTTTTGCAGATGGGCCACCCTGCTCTGCAGACGCTTGCCGAAGGCCACCATGTTTTCGCCCTCGATCATGGAGACCGCGATGACGATGGCCCGTTGGCCGTTGAAATAGGCAAGCTGATTTGGCGGATCGACCGTGGTCCGGCGGATAGTCGCCACGTCCTTGAGGTAGGCAACCTGGTTGCTCTTGGGCAGTGAGATGACCGTTCGGCCAATATCACGAACGTTGGTGAAGGCGCCTGATGGCTCCACCAGAAGTTCCGTGCCGCGGCTGGTTATAATGCCGCCCGGGCGGATGATGTTCTGCCGTTGCAGGGTCTGAATCAAATCCGCCGGATTGATGCCGTACTGGGCCATCCGGGCATTGTTCACTTCCAGATAGACCCGTTCTTCCGGGACACCCGACAAGCTGACCCGTTTGATGCCAGTGACCGAATAAAGCTTGTTTCGCAGGTCACGCGCCGCGTCCCGCCACTCCTTGTTCGTGAAGCCCTTGCTGCTGGTCAGCATCAAGGTTGCAACCGCGACCAAACCAAAGTCGTCATTGACCTCTGGACCCACCGTGCCCTCTGGCAGTTGGGTCTTCATATCATTCATCTTGTTGCGAAGATTTTGCCAGATCGGCTTCAGATCGAAGTACCGGTCGTGCAGTTCAACGGAAATGATCGACTGCCCGGCCTTGGAGGTGGACTTGATCGATTTCACTTCCGGAATTTCGCGGATTTTTTCTTCCAGTTTCCGGGTGATCAGATCCTCGACACGCCGCGTGGACATGCCGGGGAAACGGGTTGTCACCTGCGCGGTGCGAATTGTGATCGTCGGATCTTCCGCACTCGGATAATTCAGAAAGGTTATGATTCCACCGCCGAGAATGCCGACGACCAGAATCAACGCAACGCGCGTTTTGTTAAGCGCAAAACCCGTAATGCCCATGGGGTGGTCCCTAGCCCTTGGACGCTTTGGCGCCGGCCATTAGCTTTACCTTCATGCCGTCATGAAGAAAGGCAACGCCAGCGACAACGACGATGTCGCCCTTTTTCAGACCGGTCCCGATCAGCACATCGTTGCCGCGCACGGCCGCCACGGTAACCTTGCGTATCCGGAGCGTCGACGTCGCCTTGTCAAATACATAGACGAACGGGTTGCGCCCCTTGGATTTGACAGGCACCAGCGCTGACACCGGCACGGCGAAGGCCTTCTTGAAGCCTGGGACCGGCAACTGGAATATGACTTCTGCTGACATGCCGGACCGCAGATCGGGCGACGGGTCGATCAACCGCACAGTCACCGGGAAGGTGTTTGCTTCACCGCCCTGGGAGGACACTTCGTCGATGCGGCCTTTGGCCTTGACCTTAGGCATGGTCGGAAAGACCACGTTAGTCCCCTGCCCCCGCTTCAGGAACTTGACCATACCGTCAGGCACACTGACGGAAACCTCCAGATCTTTTCCGCCTTGGACCTCGAAGACGACCTTGCCTGAGGCGACAACCTGGGAGGGATCAACTTCGCGCTTGGCGATAAGGCCATCATAAGGCGCGCGTAAGGTGGTTTTTGCCAAGTCACGCTGGGCCAGAGAAACTTTGGATTGCTCTTTCTTCACTTTCTCCTGCGCGCCGTCGTAGTCCGCTTTTGCCCGGTCGAACGCGGTCTTCGATTCTACCTTTTTCTTGTATAGAGTTTCCTTCGCCCGGAACGTGGATTCCTTGTCGGCCAATTCAGCCTTCGCGCGGCGTAATTCGGCCTCCGCCGATTGCAGGTTCAGCTGATATTGCCTCGGGTCCAGAGACGCCAGCACCTGCCCCTTCTTTACGCGGTCGCCGGATTTGACCATCACTTTGGCGACGGTGCCGGCCACCTCGAAGGCAAGGGGCGCGCGGTTGACGGCGCGGACAAGGCCTGAAACCCGCCGGATACTGACAGCGTCTTGCGGCTGCACCACGATGGTCTTCACGGCCCGGATAACCTGGGGCGGTGCTTTCGGCTCCTCGCCGCAAGCAGATACCAAAAGGCTCGCCGCCAACGCGGTAACCAGCGCCCCGATTCGGGCCTGCTTGCCGGATATAACAGCCACGTCACTCACTCCCTCAGTCACCGGGACAAAAACCAGCCCCAGAGATACCGTTCCCGCTTGGTTGTGAGGCGGGAACCGCGCTATGTCCAGACCAATGTGGCAAGCCCACCGAACATCGAAGGAGAATTCATGGAAATCCTGCATCCGCCTGAATGGGCGCAGCTGAAAGGCTATGTTCATGGCGTCGCGGCCACCGGAAAGACCGTCTATGTGGCCGGACAAATCGGCGTTCCGGGCAAGCTTGGCTGGATGCCCGACAGCCTCGATCACATCGCCCCGGACATGGCCGGACAGTTCCGGGTCGTACTGGAGAATATCGTGGCGGTCCTGGCGGAGGCTGGCGCGGAGCCTGCCCATATCGTCAAGCTGACCTGGTTCATTACAGACAAGGCGGAATATTTCCGCGTTCTCGGGGACCTGGGCCGCGTCTATCGGGAGGTCATTGGCCGCCACTTTCCAGCCATGTCGGTGATCGAGGTACACGGCCTGGTCCAGCCAGGCGCCAAGGTGGAGATCGAGGCAACTGCAGTGGCCCCCGCCTAGTCTTGCAGCACCAGCGGCTTCGGCGTATGCCGGGGCAACATTTTCGAGCGGGAGGGAGATTCATGGCCGACGTGGTCATCATCGATGGTGTGCGCACACCAATTGGCAAATTTGGCGGCGGTCTCAGCAAGGTACGCCCGGACGACCTGCTGGCCCACACCTACCGAACACTGATCGACCGCACAGGCATTGACCCGGCCCTGATCGAGGATGTCTACGCCGGTTGCGGCAACCAGGCGGGCGAAGACAACCGCGACGTGGCCCGTATGTCGGCTCTGCTCGCGGGATTTCCGGAGGAAGTGCCGGGCGTAACCGTCAATCGCAACTGCGCCTCGGCGCTGGAGGCTGTCAATCAGGCGGCCAAGGCGATCGTCGCGGGCGAGGGAGACGTCTATATCGGCAGCGGCGTGGAATCCATGAGCCGTGCGCCATGGTCGGTGCCGAAACCTGAAGGGGTGCCGACAACCCAACCGCCAAAGATGTGGGATACGACGGTCGGCTGGCGCTACCACAATCCCAAGATGGACGAGATGTATCCGATCATCAGTCTGGGCGAGACGGCCGAGCGGGTGGCGGAGGAAATGCAGATCACCCGGGAAGATCAGGACGCGTTTGCGCTGGAGAGCCACCGCCGGGCGATTGACGCCATCAATGCCGGCCGGTTTCAGGACGAAATCGCGCCCGTGGAAGTGCCCCAGCGGCGCGGCGACCCGGTGCTGGTGGATACGGATGAGCACCCGCGCTACCGGAAAGAAAATGGCAGCTACGAGATGGCGATTACGCCGGAGGATCTTGGCAAGCTGCGCCCCGCCTTCAAGAAAGGTGGCTCAGTCACCGCGGGTAACTCGAGTGGCATCAACGACGGCGCCGCGGCGCTAATGTTGACGAGCGCAGAGAAGGCCAAGGAGTTGGGG
This sequence comes from Alphaproteobacteria bacterium, assembly GCA_021776685.1. Classification (GTDB taxonomy): domain Bacteria; phylum Pseudomonadota; class Alphaproteobacteria; order Bin65; family Bin65; genus JAJFFJ01. Next base: position 3,327 of record JAJFFJ010000069.1, on the reverse strand, counting down.
CTCAAGCCGCAACTGAAATGGCTGGGATCGGCAGCTGCGGGAATCGATCCGGGAATCATGGGTCTGGGCCCTGTCCCCTCAACCCAGAAGCTTTTGGACCGGCTGGGGCTCAAGCTGGAAGACGTCAGCCTGATCGAACTGAACGAGGCCTTCGCGGCTCAGGCCCTCGGCGTGATGCGCCAGCTTGGCATGGATCCCGAAATCACCAACGTCAACGGCGGCGCCATCGCCCTTGGGCACCCGACCGGATGCTCCGGCGCGCGCATCATGGTGACGCTGATGCATGAAATGAAACGCCGGGCGGCAGCTGCGCCCCGTCCCTTCTATGGTCTCGCGACCCTCTGTGTCGGCGTGGGTATGGGCGTCAGCACTTTGGTGGAATGGATCGGCGACTGATGACCGGATCCTCCCCCAACCGTCCGCTGGACGGCATTCGTGTTGTTGGTCTGGAACAGTATATGGCCGGGCCCTATTGCACCCTGTTGCTTGCCGATGCCGGTGCGGAAGTCATCAAGATCGAGCGGCCCGGCGTCGGCGACCCTCGGCGATCCATGCCGCCCTTTGCCGAGAAGGACGGTGTGAAGAAGGCCGCCGGCTTCATGGGCTATAACCGCAACAAGAAAAGCGTCGCCCTGGACATGAGCAAACCCGAGGGCCGCGAAGTGCTGCGCCGGTTGGCGGAGGCTGCGGACGTTCTGGTCGACAACCTGCGTCCCGGCGCTATGGATCGTATGGGAATGGGCTACGACACGCTCAATGAGTTGAATGCGCGGCTGGTCTATGCATCGATCTCCGGCTTCGGCCGGCAGCCCGGATTTGAAGGGCCCTATGGCGACCGGCCCGCGTTCGACATCGTCTCGGAAGCCATGAGCGGCGTCATGAATCTCGTCGGATTCGAGGACAAGCCGCCGTCCTGGACCATCTACGGACTGGCAGATGTCTACTCTGGCATGGTCACCGCCTTCGGCGTCATGCAGGCGCTGTTTCAGCGGGAACGCACGGGACAAGGACAGTGGGTCGATTCGGCCATGTATGACAACATGCTGGGGCTGAACGAGGCGATGATTGCGCTTTACTCGGTCGCCGGACAATCGAACCAACGGGGCGTGCCCAAAAACGTCTACCCCCGGGGCGCCTATCAGACCAAAGACGGCTACGTGGCCCTCAACGTACCGGACAACCGCATCTGGCAGCGTCTGGCAGAGATGAGCGGCCATCCAGAATTGGCAGACGATGAGCGCACCAAGGATGGCGTGGCCCGGTCCACCAACAAGGACTTTGTCGATGGCATCCTCGAGAATTGGCTCGCGGGCCTGGGGCGCGATGAAGCCGTGGATATCCTGAACAATGGCGGCGTGCCGGCGGGCCCAGTCAACACGGCGGAAGATGTCTTCAACTGCCCCCAGGTCGAAGCCCGCGAAATGCTGCTGCCGATCAGCGATCCGGAAGTGGGCGACTATGCGTTCGCCCGCACGCCACCACGCCTGTCGGGCTCGCCGATGCCGCCCGTGGACGCCCCACCCCGTCTGGGACAGCATACCCGGCCGGTCCTTGAAGACATGCTGGGCTACTCCACGGCAGAAGTGGACAAATTGATCGACCAAGGCATCGTTGAAGCCGCCTGATTTGAATGCCGGATCTAACCTGACAGGAACCCCATGAGCCGTTTCATAAATCTACAGCCGGAGGACATGACTCCCCGCCAGCGCGAAATCCATGAGGGTATTGCGGGCGGGCGCCGGGGTGAGGTTGCCGCCCTGTTCCAGATCCTCCTTCAGTCGCCGGAGCTCTGTGCAAAGATGAGTCAGGTCGGTGAATTCCTGCGCTATGACGTGGTCATGCCGCCACGGCTTACCGAGCTTGCCATCATCGTTTCGGCGCGGCACGCAAAGAGCAAGTTCGAGTGGTTCTTTCATTGCCGGGAAGCGCTCAAAGGCGGCGTGCCGCGGCATGAAGTGGAAGCGGTTGCAGAAGGCCGCCGCCCCGACTTTGTGGATGATGACGCGGCGACGGTTTACGACTTCGCGGTTGAGTTGCTTGAGACCGGTAATGTCAGTGAGAAGGTCTACGCAAATGCCGTCGCGGCCTTTGGCGTTGGCGGCGCGGTCGAACTGGCCGCCATGGTCGGCAATTATCAGACGATTGCCGGCATTCTAAGGATCTTCGACGCACCCGATCCAGGCAAACCGGAAATTCCCCTTCAGGTCTGATACTTAACCGATCTTCTTCGACGTCACGAAGGCGCGCCATTCGGTCAGGCGCTCGCCGCGCATTTCCCAGTGTTCGGCGGCAAACTGCTCTCCGCGGGAGCCATCCGGATTGTCCCAGGTTGCGCGCCATTCCACCGCAATGGTGTCACCGCTGGCAGCGATCATCTTCTTGTCCAGTTTGACGTTCTTGATTGATGGATCAAAGAAGGCTTCGTGGAACTTCCGCACCGCGGCCTCGCCACGCGCCACCTCGCGGCCATTCCAGATGATCACGGCATCCGGCTCATACATGGCGCAGGCCTCATCCACAATCCGGCGGCGATAGACCCGTTCCGCCTCCCGCACGATCTTCTCCGCAAAACCCTGGTCCATTTCGATCCTCCCCCGTGGTTGCGCACAGTGTAGGCGCAGTCGGGCGGGTTGTGCCATAGTTTGGGCAGTTCGACGGGAGAGGACCCATGCCGCTCACCAACCTTGATCATTTCCTTGTCCAGACCACGGACATCGACAAAACCTGCGCCTTTTATCAGGACGTGTTGGGCATGAAGGCAGGGCCCACCCCCAACTTCAGGTTCAAGGTCGCCTGGATGTATATCGGCGACGATCCCGTCGTGCACATCACCACCGGCGGCAAGGACGTATCGGAGAACCGCAAGGCCTATCTGGGACAACAGTCAACGGACACTGAGGGCACTGGCGTCCTGGACCACATCGCTTTCCGCGCCACCGGCCTGAAGGACATGATGGATCATCTCACCGGTCTCGGCGTCGACTTTCAGCAGCGACAGGTCGACAGCCAGGGTCTCTTCCAGCTGTTCCTGTTCGATCCCAATGGCGTCAAAGTGGAGCTTAACTACGAGAACGCCGAAGCAAAAGATATCGACGCCGAGGTCATGGCCACCGATCTGCCCACCGGCGACTAGCGCAGGCGCATTTTTCAACCGCTCCCACCAATGCAACTGAGAGACTAATCCGCATGCCCAAAGCGTCCGTGAACGGCATTGAGCTGAACTACCAGATCGACGGGCCGGAAGGCGCGCCATGGCTCACCTTCTCCAACTCACTCGCCTGCAATCTTTCCATGTGGGACGGCCAGGTGGCCGTGCTCGCGGGGCCA
>JAJFFJ010000068.1 GCA_021776685.1 Alphaproteobacteria bacterium | reverse complement strand
CCGTGTCAGATCAACTCTGGTGATGGAGGGCGGTGGCGTCGAAGTGGACGGCGCCGGCACCGCCATCGTCACGGAAAGCTGTGTCCTGAATCCCAACCGCAATCCCGGGGTCACCAAGGCCGCAGCCGAAGCCGAACTTTATCGGGTGCTCGGCGTGCGCGAGGTGATCTGGTTGCCAGGCGTCGCCGGCAGGGACATCACCGACGGGCACACGGATTTCTACGCGCGGTTCGTGCGTCCGGGCCGGGTTTTGGCAGCATTGGAGCCGGATCCAGGACAATACGATCACAAGCTGATGCTGGAGCACGCCAAGATATTGCGGGCCGCAACCGACGCGCGCGGTAAACGGCTGGAGGTGGTGTTGCTGAATGGGCCTCGCGACATTCGCCCAAAATATGCCAACGATGATTTCGCCGCGGGATACATTAACTACTATGTGGCAAACGGCGTGGTCCTGGCGCCGAATTTTGGCGACCGCAAAGCGGACGCCATCGCGGCGGCCGTTCTGAAAAAGCTTTATCCAGGCCGCAATGTGATCCAGCTAAACGTCGACGCCATCGCGGCGGGCGGCGGCGGCATCCACTGCGCGACCCAGCAGCAGCCGGCAGTCTCCGCCAATTGAGCGAGGCAAGAATGTTGCGCAATCCGTGGGATGCCCGGTTGGAGCGCCCGACCGCCGCCGTCGCCGCCCATGCGACCTGCCGGCGCGACGGCCGTGCTCAGGAGGCCGGGATGTCGAAGTGCAACACATCCTCACGCCTACCCAGATTGGAATAGAGGGCGATGGCGGGGTCGTCGCCTTGGTCGGCCTGGACGTAGATCACCCAGGCGTCCCGGGCGCTGGCAATTTCTTTCAGTTTCGCAATCAATTCCGTCGCGATACCGCGCCGTCTGTGTGTCTCCGCCACTGCCAGATCGTAGATGTAGATTTCGCTTCGCTCCTGCTCGAACTTTGGCAGTTCGTAGGCGGCGATGCCGCCGACCACCGTATCGTCCTCAATCGCCACAAGTGCGATGAACAGATCGTTGCGCAGCAGCCGCGCTGTGTATTCCGGTCCAGGGGGAGCGGCGGCATAGGTCTCCGGGTCTTCAAAGGCCTCGCTGAACACAGCCCTGAGCGCATCCATCAACGCGCTGTCACCGGCGGCGAGGCTGCGGATTGTGACAGGGCCGGTAGCTGGCATTTTTCTGGCTTCCTGTTTGGGCGCGTTGCCTTTTTTCGGAGCGTCATCTCGACGGAAAAACGGGCCACAAGGAATGAACTGCAGGATCCGCCCACGTGGAGATCGAGGGCTACATGCGGCGAGACCCGCTGATTCCAATTATCACGCAGATTCCGGCGTGGCCGTGGCCCGGTCGGGGCAGACTAGTACCCCATCACCTCGCGGTAGTGGCTGTAGAAGCCTCGGATGCAGCTTTCGGTGATCATGTGCTTGCCTTCCGGCGGGGCCGCTGTGCGGCCATCCAGTTCCGTGATGGCAACATTGCCGGGGTTGGGGCGGACGCCGGCGCCGGAAAACTCCATCACCTCGCTGTCGTCCACCGAGATATAGCCCGCCGGGCCGGTCAGGTTCGACATATGCAGGCGGCGCTGGATCATCTCTTCGTCGTCATCATCGTAGCCGAGATAGGTCCACTGGAGCTCGAACTCGTCCGGGCCAAGCGGCACGATGTACCGGATCTGCAGGCTGTTGGTCTGCTGCTGCACGATCAGGCCCGGGAAGAAGGTCTGGATCATGATCGAGATGTCGTCCGGAAATTCCTTCACCGGCACGACCATACGTGGGTCCTGCAGTTCATAGTCCGGCGTGAAGGACGCCATTTCCTCGGCGGCCTCCTCCGTCACGTCCATGTCGCGCATGGAGGCGAAGACATTGTGCGCGCCGGTGCGTTCGTCCTGCTCGGTCACGCCGATCTGATCGATGCGATAGATGCCGAAGCTGATCAGGAACACGTGGAGCAGGGTGGCGTGGTACGGGTCCTTGATATTCTCCACGTAGAGCTTCCAGTTGCCGCGCAATTTCTGGCGCTGGTAGCCGAGCACGCGGAGCTTCTTGCCGCTGAAGACCCGGGTGACATATTTCATCATCACCGGGCCGATATAGTCGGCATAGGGCATGACATCGGGGTCGAAGCTGGCGAAAACGCCACCGTTGACCACTTCGACCCTGAGCTTCTTCAGGCCATGCTCCGACCGGTCGAAGTCTTCCGGAAAGCCGCCCTGGCCCTTGAGCCCTTTCAGAAACGGCACGCCGGTGAGGTTGCCTTCCAGATCATAGGTCCACTGGTGATAGGGGCAGGTCAGGACCTTGTCGTTGCCGAACTGCTTCTGGCACACCTCCGTGCCCCGGTGGGCGCAGCTGTTCAGCAGGACGTTGATCTGGTCGTCCTTGCCCCGGACCATGAGAACGGAACGCTCGCCGATGGTGGCGCGCTTGAAGTCGCCCTGCTCCGGCACCTCCACATCGACGCCCACATAGTGCCAATGGGAGCCGTAGAAAATCCGGTCCAGTTCCTGCTGGTAGTTGTCCCGGTCGCTGTAAACCCAGAGCGGCACACGGGCCATCTCGGGCCCCGGCCAATCGCGGCCATTGGCTATTGGGGAGTCACCTGGGGTTTCAGGAATATCGGGATGGCCATCGTGCATGCCAATCTCCTTTTGGGTCTCTTTAGACCGGAAAAACCAGTGCGCCGGGGACGCGCTCGGTATCGAACACCACGATGCGCTCGCGGAATTTGAGTGCGCCGTCGTCGTCGACAAGTTCGTCGAACGTGCGGCCGACCATCAGCACCTCGCTGTCGCCTGTCTCCAGCGTGTGATAGGCGCTGAACATGGAGCGGGCGGTCAGGCCGTCGTCCCGGGCTTCGACAATGCGGATGGTGCCGACCACGTAGCAGACCGCCCGTGGCATGTAGACCATCGATTTGCGGATCGCCAGCACCCGGTCCACCAGCGCGCCGCGGCTCTCAGAGTAGATCGGGCCGAGTAGTTGGCCGCGCTCGTGATTGCCGCGCGGGCGCACGTGATAGCGGCAGTCTTCAATGAAGAAATCGGGCCAGGCTTCCAGATCGCCATCGCAGATCGTCTCCGCATAGCGGGCGTAGAGGTCATCCACCCGGGCCTTTTGGTCGGTGCTGAACACGGCGCCGTCCATGGGCTCCGCTCCCCGTTCTGTGTCATCGGCATGCGTGGAGACAGGGTAGGGGACAAGCTGGTTCAGGAGAAGGTTTTTTAATGCAACCAACGAAACCCGGTGCATTGAGCTGATGTCGTATCGGTCCGATTGTTGCCCTGGGTGTGACGGCTGTCACAGCCAGCCCCATACACCTGTGATACCGATCACACATTCACCCCAACGCCGACCTGATGCCCGCTGCGAAATTCTTCCTCAGCGCGGCCCGTCGTCTTTCCAGGGAGTTTTGTTTATGCCTCATATTTCTGCCTCCAAATCGATTCCGAGCCTGATTCCGCACGCATTTGCGGTGGCCGGCCTGGTTGCCGGTATTGTCGTCGGCAGCGCCAGCGCACAGGCGGCCAAGCGCCAGACCATTCTGAAAGCGGCGCCGACCCCCGCATTCGTCACCCGGTATCTGAAGCGCAAGCTGCCAGGGGCGACGATTCCCCGGGCAAAGTATAACCGTGAAGATGTCGCCGCCTTCCTCAAGCGCCACCGCCACGCGCCGATACAGGTGACGGCCGATTTCAACGGCGACCGCAAAAGTGACTGGGCGGGCCTGATACGCGTCCGCGGCGGCAAGGTCCAGCTGGTGGCCATCTATTCCACCCGCAAAGGCTATCGCCACACGGTGCTGCAGAAAAATGTCGGCCAGACCGGCTATCCCCTGCGCGTCTCGGTACACCGCCAGAAGCCGGGGCGCCTCCGTGAAACGCCGACGGTGAAGAAAGCGAAGACGGTGCGCCTGCGCCGGCCGGGTATCTCCTTCATCTACTTTGAGAAGTCCTCGGTGGTCTTCTACTGGACCCGCGGCCGCTTCGCCCGTCTCTGGACGTCAGACTGACAAGCCAACCATCGTCCTGCAGTACGGCCTCAAAAAAGGGGGCGGGCATCCAGCCCGTCCCTTTTTTTGTGCGAGTTCGCCAGCGTTGGCGTTGCCGAACACGACAACTTCGGGGTCGGGAGAGGGGCCTCTCAGGTTGCCGAATAAAAAAAGCCGGGGCGGCTGATGCCACGCCCGGCTCCTTGTGTGAGGGGACCGTCAGATCAGCCGATGCGGATCAGCCGGCCGTCCTCGAACACATAGCGGGTCTCGGTCCGGTAGGTGTCGCTGGAGGTATAGGTCTTGAAACGGAGGTAGAGCTTACCATGCTCCATGTCGGCGAAGCCGGACTGACATTTGCCCAGGCGTTTCGAGACCTGCAGCTTGCCGTCCTTCACATGCAGCACCTGGAAATAGCCGTTGCAGCTGAGGCCGCCGGTCCAAACGTGCAGCACGACGACCTTGGCGCCTTCAACATGGAACTTGCCATAGACGCGGACGCGCACGTCCTCGAAGCCGGTGATCTGCTTGCCGTCGAAGGTGACCTTGGCGGCGGGCGCGGCCTGCTGGCCTCCGCCTTCCGTGATCGTCAGCACCTTGCCACCCAGGTGAATGCGGTGGCTGTCCTGGGTCGCCGCCGTCTTGGCTGACACGGCAGTACCCCCGCTGATCCCCGCCACACTAAGCGCCATACCAAAGGCGACGGCCGCGCCTGTCGCAGCAAATGATTTCATGGTGATTGTCCTGGCTGAAGTTGCTCAAGCGGACACCGTCCGCGCGCTTGGTGTGATCAATGACACACTGGGCGGGGACTCGCTGTGACAGGGGTCACAGAGGGATCACTGTTGAGCCGACGGGATTGGAAATCCCTGCCTCTACGCCTTCGGCCCAACCATCTCCGCGGGCTTCACCCATTCGCGGAACTGCTCTTCGGTCAGCAGGCCCAATTCAACACCGGCTTTTATCAGCGTCGTGCCGTCGGCGTGAGCCTTCTTGGCGATGGCGGCGGCGTTGTCGTAGCCGATATGCGGGTTGAGCGCCGTTACCAGCATCAGGGAGTCGTTCATCAGCTGGTCGATGCGGTCACGGTTGGCCTCGATGCCGGTGACGCAGTTGTCGGCGAAGCTGACGGCGGCGTCTGCCAGCAGGCGGGTAGACTGCAGCAGGTTGTAAGCCATCACCGGCTTGAAGACGTTGAGCTCGAAATGGCCGTTCGAGCCACCCACGGTCACGGCCACGTTGTTGCCCATCACCTGGGCGCAGACCATGGTCATGGCCTCGCACTGGGTCGGATTGACCTTGCCGGGCATGATCGAGCTGCCGGGTTCGTTCGCCGGCAGGCTGAGCTCGCCGAGCCCCGAGCGCGGGCCGGAGCCGAGAAACCGGATGTCGTTGGCGATCTTCATCATCGACACGGCGATGGTGTTGAGTGCGCCCGAAGCCTCGACGATCGCGTCCTTCGACGCCAGCGCCTCGAACTTGTTTTCGGCGGTGCGGAAGGGCAGGCCGGTGATGGCGGTGACCTTCTCCGCGAATTTCTCCGCAAAGCCGATCTTGGCGTTCAGGCCGGTGCCCACAGCGGTGCCGCCCTGGGCCAGCTGTGAGAGGCGCGGCAGCACATCCTTCACCCGCTCGATGGCATAGGCCACTTGCGTCGCGTAGCCGGAGAACTCCTGGCCCAGGGTCAATGGCGTCGCGTCCTGGGTATGGGTGCGGCCGATCTTGATGATGTCCTTGAATTCGTCCTGCTTGGCTGTCAGCGCGCCCAGCAAATGGGTCAGCGCCGGGATCAGCCGGTTGGTCAGCTCCTCCACGCCAGCAATGTGCATGGCCGTCGGGAAGACGTCGTTGGAGGACTGGCCCCGGTTGCAGTGGTCGTTCGGGTGGACCGGATCCTTGGAGCCGATCTCGCCGCCCAGCATCTCGATGGCCCGGTTTGAGATAACCTCGTTGGCGTTCATGTTTGACTGGGTGCCCGAGCCGGTCTGCCAGACGACGAGGGGAAAATGATCTGCCAGCGTGCCGTCGATGACCTCGTTCGCGGCCTGGACGATGGCGTCGCCCAGCCGCGCGTCCAGTTCGGCCAGATCCACATTGGCCTCGGCCGCCGCCCGCTTCTGGATGCCCATGGCGCGGACCAGCGGCGCGGGCATGCGCTCACCGCCGATGCGGAAATTCTGCCGCGATCGCTGGGTCTGTGCCCCCCAATAGGCGGCCTCCGGTACCTGGAGTTCGCCCATGGTGTCGGATTCTGTGCGGGTTGGCCCGCCGTCGAATGGCGTGGCGAAGTCTTTCGAATTCTGGTCGTTGCGCATGGTGCATCTTCCTGAAAAAACGCTTTCCCAAGAAATAGCACGCGTATCGACAGCCGGGCAGGGGCGCACCGGCGACCGATTCGCCGCACCGCCCCCTGTTCGCGCCGCTTGAAGGTGCTGCCTACTTGGCAGGCTTGCGGGGTGTGCGCTTGTACTTCTGCGGTTGGTCGTTGCGTTTCGCCGTCCACGCAGCGACTTGAGCCGCCACTTGCTTATAGGTCTTTGCTTTCAGGTGCGGCGCGAGCGCTTTCAGGCGCTTCTGTGCGGCGTCGAATCGGCCCAGACGGCGCTCGATGTTGGCGGCCAGGAGCGCGGCCGTCTGGTTGCGCCGGCCTTTCAGGTCGCTGCCTTTGAGGTGGGCATCGAAATACCGGAGCGTGGTTTCGAGATATTTGCGGTGACGCGCCTTGTCGCCGCGCTCGGCTTCCCAAGTGGCGCGCAGATAGTAGAGCGCGAGGCGATGGGGCTTGGCGCCCATTTTCTCCTGCACCCAGGCGGCGACGAAATAGGTGGTGTTGCCCTTGGCGGCGGCCTTGTAGGCGGGTGTGGCGACCAGGGCTTTGAACTTCTTGATTTCCGCATCGCTGAATTTGCGTTTGTAGAGCGGAAATCCGCTGCCGGGGCAGGCGGGCATGGGCCATGGCTGTGCAATCGGGCCGATGCGCTTCATATCCAGGCGCATGCCAAAGGACGTGCCGCTGGCGGCGACGTTCGCTTTGAACTTTTTGCCGTCGATGGGACAGGTGAATTCCTTGACGCCCATGGTGAGGGCGTGGGCGGGGACGATTTGCGCGGCGAGCGCGACGGCGACGGCGGCTGGCGCCAGACGGATCAGTGCAATGGACATGGGGATGCCTTGATGGACGGGGGAGGGGTCAGGATTGAGGAAAACCGTAGTCCAAAATTGCGGCCCAAATTGGCGCTCACTTTGCCGATTGTGTGGAATCGTCAGCCTTTGGGTTTGCGCGGCTTCTTGGCCTTTGCTGCGGTCAGGGCAGCCTCCCAGGCACGGCCGGCCCAGGCGCTGAAGTCCGCTGGGTCCTCCATCACATCCGGAGGGCAGACATAATAAGGCATGGCCGCGCGGCGCGACTGGTTCTTGCGCTGGGATGTGAAAGGCGCCATCCCGGCGGCCTCGTAGTCCGGGCGGTTTCGGTCGTCCACCCGGAAATGAAAGGTGCCGTCGCGGGTGATCAGCGCGAACATGATGCTGTCCCGGAACAAGCCGCTGCCGCCGAACATGCGTTTGACCTCGAAGGGCCCGAAGTCGGCGAGCTGGTCGCGCAGAAAATCGTGAAATTCGGTGTCGACGGTCATGGGCGCTTCATGTGCGTTTCCGGGGCGTGCGTCGCTTCAGGAAGGCGTCCATCAGCGTCATGGCCTGTTCCAGATTGCCATCTTCTGTGTGGCCGCTTTTCTTGCGCGGTTTGAGCGAGTGGTCGCCGTCCGGCAGCCATTTCACGGTGATCGCCCGGCTGAGAGGATAGTTCGGCACTTCGTCCCGGGTGCCGAAGGTGTCCCGCTCGCCCTGAAGGATCAGGGTCGGCGTTTTCAGGGATTCCAGATGTTCTGTGCGCAGCTTTTCCGGCCGGCCGGGAGGATGGAAGGGATAGCCCATGCAGATCACGCCGCGGACCTTTGCGCTGTCGGCGATCAGGCTCGCCATGCGGCCGCCCATGCTCTTGCCGCCGATAACCACCTTGTCGGAGCCGATCTTGTCGATCACCGCCTGCCAGGTCTCCAGCAGCACGGGCTGGCGGTCGGGTGGCCTCTTGCGGCCTTCTGCGCGGCGCAACGCCATGTAAGGGAACTCGAACCGCGCCACCCGCCAGCCCGCCGTGGCCAAGCCCTGGGCAATCACGTTCATGAAGGGGCTGTCCATGGGCGCGCCTGCGCCATGGGCCAGTGCCAATGTCAGCGGCGCCTTTGCCGGTCCGTCAAAGATCAGATCAGGGAGCATATTGGGCAACGCATCGGCCAATTTCTCGGGCAGGGGATGTCTTGCCGGGCCGTCGAGGGTCAGCGGTTTTTGCGGAACTGGTCCAGGCTGACGACTTCGCCCCGTTTCGCCGGGTCGTCTTCCGCCGCATCGGCCTCTTCAGAGCCTTCTTCCGAACCTTCTTCCGATAGCGGTCCGGCATTCTGGTCCGCCGCGATGGGCGGCGGCGCGGCCGGGTGGGCGTCTTCATCGTCGCCAATCTGGAACTTGAGGCCGAAAGGCACAGAGGGATCAGCGAATGACGTCACCGCGTCAAAGGGCACGAACAGGCGTTCGCGGCGGCGATTGAAGCTCAACGAGACCTCGAAATGCTCATCGGTGACGTTCAGGTCCCAGAACTGGTGCTCCAGCACCACCGTCATTTCTTCGGGATATTGCGCGTGCAGCCGCTGGGGAATGTCCACATCCGGATAGCCGGTGTCGAAGGTCACGTAGAGGCTGTGTTCCCCCGGCAGGCCGTAGGTGGCGACCTGTTCCAGCGATGTGCGGACCACGCTCCGCAACGCGTCTTCGACGATGCGATTGTACTGGAGCAGTTCCTGGTCCATGGACAGCGGCCTGGCGGCGTTGGGGCAGCGGTGGCGGAATGGCCGGACCTTAGCAGTGCAACCGGGCGCGCCCAAGCTGAAAAAGGCTTTTGCCGACGAGGAAGTCTTTACGAATGAACTGACTACGTTTGGGTGCCGCCGTTGCACGCAATCATCTGGCAGTTCACAAAGCCGCCGTCGTCGGAACACAGGTATGACGTGAGCGACGAGATATGGCGCGGCTCACCCAGATGTCCCACGGGAATCAGTTTCACCTGTGACTGGATGTGACTGCCCAGTTCTTCATCGCCGTAATCGCCGTCGATGGGGCCGGGGGAGATCGCGTTGACCGTGACGCCCTTACCGCCGAATTCCTTGCCGAGCGCCTTGGTCAAACCCCAGAGACCATGTTTCGACACGGACACCGCTGCGCGGCCGTTATAACCGTGCATGGCGTTCATACCGGTGAGGTTGACGATGCGGCCCCAGCCGCGCTCGACCATGCCCGGCAGGAAAGCGCGGCTCAGGTGGATGGCGGCGTGCAGATCAACCGACAGCACCCGGTCCCACTGGTCTTCGGGCATTTCCAGAAAGGGCGCGAAGGGGCGGATAGCGGCGTTGTTGACCAGCACGTCGATGGCGCCGAATTCCTCAATCAACCCGGCGCCGATCTTCTTGATCTTGGCGGGATCGCCCACATCGGCCATCGCCACCTTGGCGTCTACGCCATGGGCGCGGGCCTGAGCTGCGGTTTCCTCGCACGCCGCCCCAAAGGTGGAGCCGTTGACGACAACGTTGAAGCCATCGCGCGCCAGCGACACGGCAATCGCGCGTCCGATGTTGCGTCCCGCGCCGGAGATGAAAGCGGTCTTGCGTTCGTTGGTCATAGAAATTCTCCCACCAGGCGCAGTCCGACGCCCGGTTCCCATGCTTCGATAGTAGGCAGTCTAGTTGGGGCTTGTCTGCTGGCGGTTGGGGTAGGCAGCCTGCAACATCGCATGCACGGCCTCCGCAAAACGCCGCTTCGGATTTTTTTGGCACCAGGCCTGGAGCCATCGGCTCGCGGCGGCGGTGGTGACGTTGCCCATTATGTCATAGGTCTTCGGCGTTGCCCGGTTCATGGCCGACAGATATCCGGCCCACCAGGTCTCCGCATGTCTCTTTTGCTTCGGCGTGGCGTTGAGATAGGTGGCGCAGCTGACGGTGCCCGCGCCCCTGATGTTGAAATTGCCCTGCTTGTCCATTGCAGCGGCAGGGCCGGCCACCAGTCCGCACCACAAGATGGCCAAGGCAACGGTCGCGAGCCGTTGCCGTGCCCCAGATCCGGAAGTGGCGCAAGCGGTTTGACGACGGGATAGGGAAATCATGGCAACCTCTCCAGGGCGCATGCCCTCAAGCGGGCGTTAGCCGCCGGGTTTCCTCATAGGTGGCTCCTCCTGCGGGGCACCTCGTAAGGTGGGGGGCTTCTGTTGCCCGGCGCCCCCCGGGCCGCGCTTTTCTAGACTAGTGCAAGCACTAGTTAGGCAGCGAGAGCCAACTCAGTGTTGTCATTGGCATTTTTAGGTATGGTCCGATGTCGGTGGTACCATGCCGAGCAAAAAACGTGCTTTTAGCCACGCGTCGATCCTGTTTCACCCCCAAATGGTGGAGGTGCCGGGTACTGCCCCCGGGTCCGCAGAGGTTATTATACACGCCGTTTATCGCCATAGCCGCACAAGGCGGCACCCCCAATATAGGAATTTTGCCCGAAAAATTGAAGGGGTTAGTCTGTCGCCCCGGAAAAATGATGCGCAGGGCGTCAGTTCGCCCCGCCTTCCAGAATCAGGAAGGTGGGACGGGCAGGCAGGCTGAGCTTGGTGAAACTCACGGAACGGGCTTTCACGGTGCGGATCTGGAACTTGCGTTGCTTCATCAGCGCGGCGAATACCGGCAGGTTGCCGCTGTAGCCATAGTGCATGGGGATCACCACCTGCGGCTGGAGTTGATCGATGACGCGGACCAGCAGGTCGTGGCTGATGGTCCAGCCGCCGTCGATGGGCGCGAGCAGGATGTCGACTGAGCCCACACGCCCGGCATGCCCCGGGCGCAGCAGGTGATGCAGGTGGCCCAGATGCACCACGCAGAGGCCGGCGGATTCGAAGATAAAGATGGAATTGCCGGCGAGGCCGTTGCCGCCCATCAGGTTGTCGCGGATGTTGGTGGGCACGTTGGTGACGCGCAGGTCACCTACCCGCACATCGTGGCGCGGGATCACGCCTTTCTCCGCCCAGCCCTTCAGCGCGTGCTTCACGCCGGGTTGGATCGTGTCCGTGTAGTGGGTGTCGTGGGCGCGGTTCATGGTCACTACGTCCGGCGCATAGGGCGCACGCAGGTAACCGTTATAGTCCGTGATCGCGGTGACGTTCTTGTGGGTGCGGATCAGAAAGCTGGAATGGCCCAGGAATGTCAGGGCCATGGCGCCGCGGGGCAGGGCAGGGCCACGATTGGATCGCGCCGCTGATTTGTCGCCCGTCTTCTCACCCGTCTTCCCGCCCGTTTTGTCATTTGCGTGCCACAGGTGGCCGGGCTGCTCCTGTTGCGCAATCGGGATGCAGCGGGCGACGGCGGGTGCGGCCAGCCCCGCGAGCAGGGGAACCAGCAAAACCGCGCCGGCGGAATTCTTGGTGGGGGTCTTCATCGCGGTCAGCCAGGCCATATGGGCACACTCCTGTTCGCAGCCCCGGGTGCAGGGTTCTGCAGTTTAGCACAGGTGCCCCGCTGCGCCGAAGGTTGGTTGAACAAATCTGGTGAACTTCGCGTCTCTCCATAATCGGGTGTCGGCCCGCGGGCATGTGGGTTGGTGTCCGGTATGCGGGCAGTGAGGGATTGGTCGAACCGGCACCTCTTGCAGTGATCTTCGGTTCCCCGGATGATGGCCGGCACTGCAACCGGGGGCGACACGTGCCAGATCCTGCCACCTTCCTGCGCGACCAATGGTATGCGGCGGCGCTGTCGTCGGACATCAGCGATACGCCCTTTGCCCGGACCATCTGTGACGAGGAGATCGTTTTCTTCCGCACGTCCGGTGGCCAGGTGGCGGCGCTGGAAGACCGCTGTGCCCATCGCCATGCGCCGTTGTCGCTCGGCGCGGTCACCGGCGATCATATCCAGTGCGGCTATCACGGCCTGGTCTTTGGCGCAGACGGTATCTGCATCCGTGTGCCGGGGCAGGACCAGGCGCCACCCCAGGCCTGCGTTCGCGCCTATCCGGTGGTGGAACGGGATGGCTGGGTCTGGCTTTGGATCGGTGACCCGGCGAAGGCGGACCCGGCAACGGTGCCTGCGCTGCCCTTCTTCGGTGTGTCCGAGTGGGCCGGCTTCCAGAAATACTTTCACGTCAAGGCCGGCTGCCAGCTGTTCGTGGACAATCTGCTGGACCTCAGCCATGTGGCCTTTACACATGCCGCATCCATCGGCGCGGCCTCCGCGGCCGACGCCGACGCGGAGGTGGAGGTCACTGTCGAGGCGGATGGCGTGCGCGGCAAGCGTGTGCTGCAGGGGGTGGAGCCCGGGCCCTTCATCCAGGCGTGGGGCGGCTTTGAAGGCCTGATCGAGCGCCATTCCAGCTATGTGTGGCGGCCGCCATCGGTGATGGAGATTTGCTCCCGCTTCAGCGACACTGGCAAACGCATCACCATCATGGTCATCAACCCGATCACGCCGGAGACCGCGACGACCGCCCATTTCTGGATTGGATGGGCGCGGGATTTCAATCTGGACGACACGGCGGATACCGAAAAGGCCGTTGAACAGAACACCCAGGTGATCCTGGAGGATGTGCGGATTATCGAGGGCCAGCAATTGCGGATGACGAAATATCCGGACACCCCGGCAATTCCGATCAAGGCGGACAAGGCGGTGAATGCCGTCCACCGGTTCCTCGACCGGCTGCATCTTGGCCAGCCCAGTGACCAGCATGGTGACAAGTCCAGCGCGGCGGCGGAATGAGCGCGAACACCCCAAGCCGGGGCGAAGTGCTATCAGCGGTGGAAGGCATCGTCCCGGTTCTGCGTGAGCATGCCGCCGGAACCGAGGCCGCGCGCCGGCTGCCCGATGCGGTGGTAGATGCGCTGGTCGGCACCGGCCTGCACCGCGCCTACCAGCCTGCACGCTATGGCGGCTACGAACTGGACTTCGCGTTCCAGGCAGACCTGGGCGACGCCCTTGGCCAGGGCTGCGCGTCCGCGGCCTGGTGCGGCGTCTTCTATGCCCAACATCCGCTGGTGGTCGGCATGATGGACCCGCAGGCCCAGGACGATGTTTGGGCCGATCCGGACGCTCTGATCGCCAACGCCTTCTTCACGCCGGAGACCAGCTGCACGCCCGTGGATGACGGCTATGTGCTGGACGGGACGTGGATCATCTCCAGCGGCGTTGACGCCTGTGGCTGGAACAATCTGAATGTCATGGTGCGCCAAGAAGACGGTCCACCCGAGCATCGCTTCATGCTTGTGCCCCGGGACGATTACACGATCATCGATGACTGGCACGCTACCGGTCTGGCCGGCACCGGCAGCAACAGTGTGGTGCTGAACAAGGTCTTCGTCCCCCGCCACCGCACCCTGCGCACCCTCGATTGTATGGGCGGACCGACCCCGGGCAGCGCCGCCAGCGACAGCTATCTTTATCGTCTGCCGTTGATGGCGACTTTTCCCGTGGGCCCGGCAACTGTGGCGCCCGGCATCGCGGCCGGCGTGCTTGAAGATCTGTTTGCCCAGATGACCCACCGCCAGAATGTGGCTGGAGCGCGGGTTGCGGATCTTCCCACCGCCCATGTGCGCCTGTCGGAAGCCGCCGCAGAGATCGACGCTGCCCGCGCTCTGCTCAAGGCAGACTGTGTGGAGATTGACCGGCTCGGCCAGGCGGGCGAGGTGGCCCCTGTGCCCCGGCGGGCGGCCTGGCGGCGCGACTGGGCCTATGGAGTGGAGCTCTGCCGCCGGGCGGTGGAGCGGCTCTATCCCCTGAACGGCGCCAAGGGTCTGGCCGCCGGCAATGCGACCCAGCGCCTGTGGCGGGACATTCACGCGGTCAGCGCTCATGCGGCGCTTACCTGGGACATCCAGGGCCAACACTATGCCCGGGCGCGCCTCGGCCTGCCACTTGCAGACCCGCGGATTTAGGTTTCCGGGGGCAGGGCAGGCGCAGGATTGGCCGCCAGGTTTTTGATGTCAGCCGCATACTCGCTCAAGGCGCGCTGTCCGGCCGGGCTCAGGTGATAGATGCCCGTTCCCACACGATCGAACCAGCCATAGTGGTTGTCGGCCATCAGGCGGCGGGCCTTCTCCACCCCGGTGGCCCTGGCGACTTCGGCGGCCTTGGTCGGCCCCTGATCCAGCAGCAAGGCGAGGCAGCGGAGAGCGTCCTGGCGGTAGGCCGTCATCAGACCCTGACGAACCGCACCGCCGGTATTGGGGTCGCCAACACGTTTGGCGAATTCCTTGAGCAGACGGCCTTTCTTGCGCGCCGAAACCCGGGGACGATAGGGCGCCGGGTCGCAATGGATCTTCACATGGCCGTCCCGGGGCCGCACGGTGATCAGCCCCAGACCCAGGCGGCGGCACAGGCGGGTGTTGGCGCGCACTGAATTGAGAAACGGCCGTCCCGGCCGGTGCGCGACGGCGACATAGACAGAATTCGTCACCGCCTGCCGGTCGATGGCCTGGTGAAACAATGCGAGTGAAAAGCCGATCTTGAGCTCTACGACCACCGGCTCCTCGTCGTCGCGCACGGCGACCACATCCGCGGCGCCAATCTCGCTTTTGACCTCGTAGCCTTGCCCTTCAAGCAGCGCTTTGACGGGAGCATAGAGGTCGGTCTCGCGGATCTTGGAAGCTGCCATGGCCGTCAGTAGCTCGGGCCAAAAAGGGTTCCACTCTCGGCCTTCAT
Organism: Alphaproteobacteria bacterium; assembly: GCA_021776685.1. Taxonomy (GTDB): domain Bacteria; phylum Pseudomonadota; class Alphaproteobacteria; order Bin65; family Bin65; genus JAJFFJ01. Next base: position 61,666 of record JAJFFJ010000068.1, on the reverse strand, counting down.
ATTCCTGAAATAATTCCTACATTGTAATTTGGTGCGTGCCGCGAAGATGCCGCCGCCAATCGAAACAAACCGCAACAAAAGGCTACAGATCGCAACGTCAAAAAAAACCTTCTGTGGGCAGATTGCGCCGGGCTATCGGCAGCAATTGCCGTGGTTTCAGAGTTGCACCCCCACATTCCCCCACAATCCCCCACATCTGGAAAAGATTCGCTGCCGCCCACTGCAGCAGCGGCGTAGGGTAGAGGAGAAAGTGGGGATGTTTGCCCCAGAGACACAAAATCTGGTGGATATGGCTAGGCTGAGCCGCTACATCTCGTGGCTCACCGTGATAACCGCCGCTTTGCGAAACCCGATGTCACCATGCCGCTTGATATGACCGAAGATAAATCTCGCCAGACCGAAATCGATGAAGTTCGGGCCCTCACAGCCACCACCCGCCGGGCGACCGTGGCGGCGCTGGAGGACATCCTCTACCAGATTATTCCGGTGCTGGATCACGGCTTCATCCGCGTCGTCGACTATATGGGCGATGACGACGCCGTGGTGCAGGCGGCCCGGGTCAGCTATGGCCGTGGCACCAAGCAGGTCAGCCAGGACGCGGGCTTGATCAACTATCTGATGCGTCACCGGCACACCACGCCGTTCGAGATGTGCGAGATCAAATTCCATGTGAAGCTGCCGGTCTTCGTGGCGCGTCAGTGGATCCGCCACCGTACGGCGAATGTGAACGAATATTCCGCCCGTTATTCCGTCATGGACCGGGAATTCTATATTCCGGCTACCGAACAGCTTGCCGCCCAGTCGTCCGCGAACCGTCAGGGCCGCGGCGATGTGCTGAAAGGCGACGAGGCGGCGCGGGTGCTGCAGCTCCTGAAGGAGGATTCGACCCGCGCCTATGACCACTATGAGGAGATGCTGAACGAGCGGGAAGATGGCACCGTCATCGACGAGGGTCGCCAGGGCTTCGCCCGCGAGCTGGCGCGGATGAACCTGCCGGTTAACATCTACACCCAGTGGTACTGGAAGACCGACCTGCACAATCTCATGCACTTTCTCAGCCTGCGGGCCGACAGCCACGCCCAGTACGAAATCCGCGTCTATGCGGACGCGATGATGGACGTGTTGCGAAAGTGGATGCCGCTCGCTGCTGACGCGTTCGAGCAATATCGTATGGGCGGCGCCCATCTTTCGGCCAAGGGGTTGGAGATCGTCAAACGCATGCTGGCCGGCGAGGCGGTGGACCAGTCCTCGTCCGGCCTCTCTGCGCGGGAATGGCGGGAACTGATGGCCTCCCTCGGGCGTAGTGAGGAGTCGTAGACCATGTCAACTGAGGGTCAGGGGAAGGGCGACCGGAGGCGATATGCGCCCGCTCATGTCCTGTGTCCTGCTGGTTGGCCTGATGATGGCCGCGCCTCAACTTCATGCCGCACCCAAGCCGACGCAAAGTCAGGCTCAACCTCTCAAAGCCGACAAGGTGCTGGTGATCAAACACAAGCGCCAAATGCATCTGATGTGGCGTGGCAAGATCGTCCGCACCTATCGCATTGCGCTCGGGTTTGCGCCCAAGGGCCACAAGCGCCAGGAAGGCGACGGCCGCACGCCCGAAGGCCACTATGTGATCGACTGGCGCAATCCGAAGAGCCGGTTCAACCTGTCGCTCCACATCAATTACCCCAAACGAGCGGACCAGGCCCAAGCGCGGCGGCGCGGGGTCAGCCCAGGCGGCGAGATCTTCATTCACGGCCTGCCCAAGAGCTGGTCGATGGTCGGCAAGGCCCACGCGCTCAAGGACTGGACGCTGGGGTGTATCGCCGTCACCAATGCGGAAATCCGCGAAATCTGGCGGGCCGTGCCCAATGGCACGCCCATCGAAATCCGGCCCTGACCGAATCGTCAGCGGCGTAAAACGGGGAGACTACCCATGGCAGATGTCAACACATCCCAACATTTTCCGGTGCCTGCGGCGCAGCTCTGGATGATGATCGGCGGCTTTCAAGCGTTGCCTGACTGGCACCCGATGATCGCCAAGAGCGAGTCGAAGGATGGTGGCAAGATCCGCATCCTGACCTTGCCGGATGGCTCGAATATTTCAGAGAAGCTGATCCATCACAGCGACAGCGACCGCAGTTATACCTACGCGATCGAGAAAGCCAATTTGCCGGTCACGGACTATGAGGCGACGATCCGCGTGGTCGCCGACGACGGTGGCGCGGGCTGTACCGTACACTGGTCGTCCAACTTCGAGCCCGTGGGCGAGGAGAGCGCGGCGACGGCGGCGATCCGCGGCGTCTATGAGGCCGGTATCGAAAATCTAAAGAAAATGTTTGGGCAATAAGGCAACGAAAGGCTTACCGGCTCGTGGCCAAAGTCCTGGGGTACACAACCAGGGCGGCTGCGGCGAAGCGTTCGGTTGACCCAACGCTGCCATTACAAGACAAGACGCTGGCAATCCGGGCACAGACCCTGGAGCAGCTTCCTTGGGACTCGTATCGGTCGGCTGAGATCGAAAGGCCCGGCGTATGGCGCCGGAGAGACAGGGCATGACCCAAAGACAAAATCGATTCCCCGGCCGCGCAGGCGTGACGAGGATGGCCCTCGGCGCCTCTGTGCTGCTGGCCGCGGCCTGCGAGCAGGAAACCGCCAAACGCATCGTTACCGAGCCACCGCGGCTGATGCTTCAACAGACCGATAAAGTGATCGACGCGTCGCGCCGGGCGATCCGGTCGTTCCTGGATGTGATGACGCCGGGCAAGTCCTGCCTGTCCCGTCTGAGGCAGAAGGGCGTGCAGTTCGTCAGCCTGCCGGACAAGGAAACCAAGCGGGGCTGCGGCTATACCAGTGCCATCAAAATCAGCGCCATCGGCGATGTCCCGCTGTCGAAGGATGTCATCCTGCGCTGCCCGGTGGCGGAGCGGGTGGCGGATTGGCTGACCAAGACGGTGCAACCCGCCGCCGACAAGATTCTGAACACGCGCGTCACCAAGCTGATGGTGTCCAGCGGCTATCGCTGCCGCACCTCGCGTGGGCGCCGCTGGGGCCGCAAGCGCTGGCGCCTGAGCCAGCACGCCTATGGCAACGCCTTCGACCTGTGGGGTTTGCAGTTCGCCAATGGCAAACAGACCCGGGTCCGCGATCACTGGAAATATGATCTCGTGGCTGCGCGCAAAAAGGCCCAGAAGGAAGCGGATAAGACCGAGAAGCTGAGCCGCCGTGCGCGTTATCAAATGGCCCGCCAGGTCATCAAGCTGGAGAAGAAGCGCCAGAATATGGAGCGCAAGCCGAAGCTGCCCGAGAAGAAGGGCGATATGGCCGGCTTCTGGCGCTATATCAGCGTCAGCGCCTGCAACAGCTTCAACAAGGTGTTCACGCCGGAATATGACCGGGTCCACCGGCATCATATTCACTTTGACCTGGCGCCGACGCGACTCTGCGGTCTGGACGGCGAATTTCGCCGGCCGGTGAAACGTAAACGGGTCGCCAGCCGGCCAAACTAGGCCAGCCGCCGTTCTGACGGGAACGCCGCCCTGAATTTTCCGCCCCGAATTTTCCACCCAAAATTTTCCACAATGATTATCAACGCCCGCGGGGACGGTGGCATGACCCTGCCCGTAGGTAGGTCAATGCGCCAAGTGCCCGCCGCGGCGGCCCGTGGACGACAACGATAATGGGGTTCCATATGCAGCCGACGACGCTGCCACAACGTGCCGGCCGTCTGGCCGCGGCCGCCGCGGGCTTTGCCCTGCTGGCAGGCTGTACCGCGCCGGCGAAGCAGGTCGCACAAGAGCCCTTCTTCAACGTGCAGATGAGCGGCAAGACCCCGAAGCTGGCCTTTCTCGAATATTTCAACGCGGCCAAGCCAACCTGCATGGCGCAGCTGCAGCACAGCTCGGCTGTGTTTATCCCGCTGCCCAATCTTCAGACGCGCCATGGGTGTGGCTACAAAGACGCTGTGCTGGTCCTGATGGTGGGCAGCGTCAGGCTCAGCAGACCGACGATCCTGCAATGCAAGACGGCACTGCGCCTGTCGCGCTGGGTGACCCACGACGTGCAGCCGGCTGCGCAGACACTGCTTGGCACCACCGTCAAAAAGATCAAGATCTCCGACCACTACAGCTGTCGCCTGAAAGGCGGACGCAAGCTGGTGGAAAAGCCGGGCCGCAAGGTCTGGCGTCCGGCCACTCGCCGCATGAGCCAGCACGCATTCGCCAACGCTGTGGACATCTCCCGCATCTGGTTTGCGAACGGGCATGAATCCCGGGTCATGATGGATTGGCATGGTCCTATGCGCTCGGCGCGTGTTCGCAAGGGCGTGCTGAAGATGCCGGCCAAGACCGAAGCCCAGGTCCGTCAGGGTGTGCTGGTGGCGTTCTGGCGAACCGTGGCGCGGCGGGCGTGTGGCCGTTTCACCAAGGTGCTTACCCCCGAATATAACTGGATGCACCGCCACCACATCCATCTGGATCTATCGCCGGGCAAGCGCTGCACGCTCGACGGCACGGTTGCCGGTGGCCGGCGGTATGCCAGCCGCCGCTGGAGCAAGGGCAAGCGCCGCTATTCCCGCGCGCACCATCGCCGGTCGCGCCATTTGGCGAGCAACTGGCGTCGAATTCGGGCCAAGCGGAAGGCAATACGCCGGTCGGCACATCGACGGGCGGCGCACCGGCGGGCGGCACATCGTCGGGCGGCACATCGACGGGCGGTCTACGTGCGCGTCCGCAAACGCCGGTAGGCCCCTTTACAATCCTTTTACTGAACGACGATTTTGGGCGCTTGTCGCGCGCCGCCGCCAATCTTGGGCAGCAGGGCCTCGGCGATTTGGCGATAGGCGGCGGCATAGGGACCATCGGGCTCCGCCGCTACGATCGGCATGCCAGCGTCTGACGTTTCGCGGATGCTCAGGTGCAGCGGGATCTCGCCCAGGAAGTCGACGTCGAGCCGTTCCGCCTCCGCCCGCGCGCCACCATGGCCGAATATCTCGGTCCGCTCACCGCAATGGGGACAGGCGAAATAGCTCATATTCTCGATGATGCCCAGACAAGGCACCTCGACCTTGCGGAACATGTTGAGGCCCTTGCGTGCGTCAAGCAGGGCGATGTCCTGGGGCGTGGAGACAATCACCGCGCCGGCCAGCGGCACCTGCTGGGCCATGGTCAGTTGGGCGTCGCCGGTGCCCGGCGGCATATCGACGACCAGCACATCGAGTTCGCCCCACGTCACTTCGCGCAGCATCTGTTGCAGGGCGCTCTGCACCATGGGGCCACGCCAGATCATCGGCGTTTCCTCGTCCACGAGAAAGCCCATGGACATGATCTTGACGCCGTGGCTTTCCAGGGGGTCGATCTTCTGACCGTCAGGTGAGGTCGGTTTGCCGCTGACGCCCATCATGCGCGGCATTGATGGCCCATAGATGTCAGCGTCCAGCAGCCCGACCGAGGCGCCCAACTGACTGAGCGCAACCGCCACGTTTGCAGCGGTGGTCGATTTACCCACGCCGCCCTTGCCGGAAGCCACTGCGATGATTGACCGAACGCCATCCGGCAGCGCGCCGCCGCGTTGTTGGGGCTGTCCCTGCGGCTCCCCTTGAGGCTGCCCCTGAGGCTGTTGCGGCGCCTGTTGAGGTTGGCCTCCGCCAGGCTCGCCGCCCTGGGCTTGCCGGTGCGCCGTCAGCACGGCCGTCACCGAGGTGACACCTGCCAGATCGTAGACGGCTTTCTCCGCGGACTGGCGCAGGGGCTCCAGCGCCGGCCCCCGTTCCGGGTCTACTTCGATGGCGAAACCGACGTTGCCGTCCTTGATGACCAGCCCCGAAACCATGCCGAGCGCGACGATGTCACCCCCCCTGTCCGGGTCCGGAACCTGCGCCAGTGCGCCAAGGACATTTTCCTCGGTCAGTGTCGCCATGCTTGAAAACTCCCCACTACAGCCAATATCGAGAGGAGAAGTCGGCTCGGACACCTATCGTGTCAAGCGCCCTCGCTACAATCAGGGCACAATGCCTCTGATTGGTTTGGCGAGACAGGGCGCCAGATTCGTTGCGCCCCACAAAGGCGCTGTCCTATAAGCCGACAGCGCGAGAGCGCCGCCCGACCAGACAGGCGCGGGGCGGTCCAAAAAGATAAAGGTTTCCAGATGCCTTGGAAGAACCAGTCCAGTGGTGGTGGCGGTGGCCCATGGGGCGGCGCCGGTGGCAGTAACAACGGCAGTGGCGGTAGCGGCGGAAGCGGCGGAAGCGGCGGCGGCGGTGGTGGCGGAAGTCGCAATCCCTGGGGCAGCAGAGGCCCAGGCGGCCGCGGCCCGGGTGGGCCTAATTTTGAAGATATGATCAGGCGCGGCGGACAAAGCGTCCGCCGGGTGCTGCCGGGAGGCTTTTGGAGCTTTCGCGGTGGCGCGCTGATTGTACTGGCTGTCTTCGTAATCTGGATGATGACCGGGTTCTACCGCGTCGATCAGCGGGAGGCGGGCGTCGAGCTGGTCTTCGGCCGCATGGTCAACGCAACGGGGCCGGGGCTCAACTGGAATTGGCCGGCGCCGATCGGCCAGACATTTACACCCAGTGTCAAGGATCCCCGGCAGATTGATATTGGCTTCCGCGCCAATCCGAATACCGGGCAGATTCAGCAGGCGACCGACGAAAGCCTGATGCTCACTGGTGACGAGAACATTATCGACATTCAGGTGACGGTCCTTTGGAAGGTCGATGAAAAAATCTACGAATTGAAGGAACCGAACGGCAAGACCCGCAAAGTCCAGAACGGCATCCGCCAGTTCCTCTTCAACATCCGCAATCCTGAAAAGACGGTGAAGGACGCGGCGGAGAGCGCCCTGCGCGAAAATGTGGGCCTGCGCGAATTCGAAGTCATCCGAACCCGTGACCGTGCGTCGATCGAATCGGAAGTGCGTGACCGGGTTCAGCAGTTGTTGAACGGCTATGGCGCTGGCATCGAAGTCATCCGGATTACGCTGAGAAATACGGATCCGCCAGAAGAGGTCCGTGATGCTTTCCGTGACGTTCAGGCGGCGCGGGCGGACAATGACCGGCTGATCCAGGAAGCCACCAAGCACAAGAACAAGGTGGAGAACGAAGCCCGTGGTGAGGCGGATCGGCTGATCGCCCGCGGCGACGCCTACCGCCAGGAAAAGATCAACAAGGCATCCGGTGAGACCGAGCGGTTCCTGGCGATTTACAAACAGTATGTTTCCGCCAAGGACATCACCCGGCAGCGCATTTACCTGTCCACCATGCAGGAAATCCTAGGTGGTATGGACAAGATTTTGGTGTCCCAGGGGTCGGGCGGTGTGGTGCCCTATCTGCCGCTGCGCGAACTGCGCAAAGGGACATCGAATGCAGGTCGCTCCTCAGGCAACGGCGATGGCCGCCAGCGGGCGACCGCTGGGCCGAAACGCTAGTTCGGAGACAGATAGATGAACAAACTCAGAATTGGCTCAGCCATCTTCGTCATTCTGCTCGGCATCACCGGATTGTCGGCGGTGTACACGGTCAATGAGCGGGAAACCGCTGTCATCCTGGAGTTCGGCAAATTCGTCCACCAGGAAGAGCAGCCCGGCCTGCACCTCAAATGGCCTTTCATCCAGAAGGCGCGTTATTTCGACAAGCGTGTCCTGGATCTGGACATTCCGCCGGATGAAATTCCAACCCGCGATCAGGAACAGATCATCGTCGATGCCTTTGTGCGCTATCGGATCCATGATGCGCAGACCTTCTACGAGGCAAACCGGGGTGGTGCGACCGAAATTTTCGAAAGCCGCCGCTTGACTGCCAGCGTCAACGGCGCGGTCCGCGCCGAGTTCGGCAAGATGAACCTGGAAAGCCTCCTTGGCTTCGCGATCGGCACGTCCTCAGCGCTGACGAAAGGCAAACGCAAAACCCTGAGTCGGACTGACCGCGAGAAGACCCGCGATGAGCTGACCAAGCGCATCACCGACCGTGTGCGCAAGGAAGTTGAGAAGCGCTACGGCGTCAAAGTGGTGGACGTGCGGATCAAGCGGCTTGACCTGCCAGCGGGCAATAAAAAGTCGATTCTGGGCCGGATGGCCGAGCAACGCCGTCAGGAAGCCACCCGCATTCGCGCTGAGGGTGAGGCAAGAGCCCGGAAGATCAAGGCCGATGCAAACCGCAACGCGCGGGTGACCATCGCCAAGGCCAAGAAACAGGCGGAAATCCTTCGCGGCCGTGGCGAAGCAAAAGCCCAGGAAATCTACAATACGGCTTATGGCAAGGATCCGGAGTTCTTCCAGTTCTGGGTGTCCATGAACGCGTATAAGATAGGGCTTCAGGGGAAGAATACCCGGCTTCTGATGTCGCCCAATATAGATTTCTTCCGCTATTTCAAGAACATGCATGGCAAGGCATCAGCACCTGCCAAGAAATAAGGCTCGGAAATAGACCGGACACCCCCGCTGTTCACATCTCTGTGCACAGCGGGGGGGACCGATTTTCGCCATATTGGGCGTATCTAACTATGCTATGACCCGATGCGCGCCGCCGGGCCAAGGTTTGGCTGAGGTGCCGCGCCAGACATTGCTGAAGCGAGCTAACACGTGATTCTTGTTCCCTGCCGTCCCGCCATGCTCGGCGCCACGCTGGCGTTGTCTCTTGTTGCTGCGATGCCTGCCACGCAGGCCCAGACGAAAACCCAGCCAATTACAGTTCCCGAGTTGGTCGCGCGCTTGCTGCCCAGTGTGGTCAGCATCCAGGCCCAGCATACGCCGGGCGCCAACAGCCGGGCGACGCCGCGCCGCGGCTCCCCGTTCGAGGAATATTTCAAACGCTATTTCGATCGTAACCCCGGCCGTCGCCGCGGCTCCGCAATGGGCAGCGGTTTTGTCATCGACAAGGCGGGCTATATCGTCACCAACCATCATGTCATTGCGAACGCTACCCGCGTCAGGGTGATTTTCAGCGACGGCCGCAAGCTCGCGGCGAAGATCGTCGGCAAGGACAGGCGGGCCGATCTGGCGTTGCTCAAGGTCGAATCCAAGACGCCGCTGGCGGCGCTGCCCTGGGGCAATTCAGACAAGATGCTTGTGGGGCAGGACGTTATTGCGATCGGCAATCCCTTCGGCCTCAGCAGCACGGTGACCAAGGGCATCATTTCCGCCCGGTCGCGGTTCCTGCCCAACATGGGCCGCATCTCTGCCAGCGGCTTTGTCGATTTCCTGCAGACTGATGCGGCGATCAACAAGGGCAACTCCGGCGGCCCGCTATTCAATCTCAAGGGCGAGGTCATCGGCATCAACACGGCGATCTACTCGCGCGTTGGCACCAATGTGGGCATTGCCTTTGCCGTGCCGTCAAACCTGGCCAAGCCAATTGTCGAACAGTTGCGGAAATTCGGACGCACCCGCCGGGGCTGGCTGGGCGTGCATATTCGTGAAGTCGGCGCGGATGTGGCCAAAACCATCGGTCTCGCGCGGCCGACCGGCGCGATCGTCGTCAATGTATTCCCCGGCAGCCCGGCGGCTGCCGCCGGCCTGCTTGCGGGCGATGTGATCCTCACCTTCAATGGCCAGACAGTGCCCAACAGCCGCAAGCTGCCGCAGATCGTGGCGGCGACAGAGGTGGGCAAGGCAGTTGATGTGGTTGTGTGGCGCAAAAGTAAGGGGCGCATGACTTTCCAGGTGAAACTTGGCGAGCTTGAAAAGGCGACGCTGTCGAAAAAGAAGGGCGGCAAGGGCGCCCTGCCTGATGGGGCAGGCGCCATCCTAGGCATGCAACTGTCGCCCATGACGCCGAAGCTGAAACGCCAATATCAGATAGCCTCGGACGTTGGCGTAGTGGTCGTAAACGTGGCCCGCGGTAGCGAGGCCGCGCGCAAGGGCATTCGCCCCGGCCATGTGATTCTGGAGCTGGATCTGGTGAAGGTTAAATCGCCGGTCGACGTGCGTAAGCTGCTGGTCAAGGCTCGCAAGGATCGCAAGCGTGCGGTGCTGGTGCTGTTGCAACGCGGCCAGGACCGCAACTTCGTCTCTCTCAGGATTGCCAACTAACCCAGCAAGCCGGAGCTCGGATTGGGATTCGGGTGCTGGGCGTGGAGCTTAGGACTCAAGCCGCTTCAGATGCTTCTTCCACGACGGTGGTGACGAATTCGTCCTGCTGATAGCCCTGCATGTAGAGCAAGGCCGTCAGATCCCCATGGTCAATGCGCCGGCGCGCGGCCTGCCGCACCGACGGTTTAGCGTGATAGGCGACGCCGATCCCTGCAGCCGCCAGCATGTCCACGTCGTTGGCGCCGTCGCCTACCGCGATGACCTCCGCGATCGGGATGTCGTATTCGGCTGCCAGATCTTCCATCACCGTTCGTTTGGCCAATTTGCCGATGATCGGCTCCGCGACTTCGCCAGTAATGATCCCGCCATCGGTAACAAGCACGTTGGAGAACTGGTGATCGAAGCCCGCCTTGACCTGGACCCATTTGGCGAACGTCTGGAATCCGCCGGTAATCAGTGCCGATCGGGCGCCGTGCGCGGCCATGGTGCGTATCAATGTCAACGCGCCTGGGGTGAAGCGGATGTGCTCACAGGCAGCGATCAGAAGATCCTCCTCCAGCCCCCCGAGCAGCGCCGTTCGGTCAATCAATGCCCGCCGGAAGGGTATCTCGCCGGCCATGGCCCGGGCGGTTACATCTGCCACCTGTTTGCGGATGTTCAGGAACTCGGCCAACTCGTCGACCATTTCGTTGGCGATGATGGTTGATTCCATATCGGCGACGATCAGCTTCTTGCGCCGTCCTTCGCGGGGCTGGACAACCGTGTCGATGGGAGCAGCGCCTAATGCCTCTCGCAGCCGCCGGGCCGCCACATCAGCGCCCATATCGCCGACCGGGAGGTCGCAGGCGATGCCCGGCGCCAGCCACGAGATGGAATCGGGCGCACTGCCAGGGGCGACGCGCGCCAGGGCTGCGGCCGCAATTTCCGGAGACAGCCGGCCGGACCGCGGCTCTGCGATTAGCGTGGCGACAAGCCGCATCGTGCGCGTAGGTTGGGGGTCATGAGGTGGCCGAAATGTAGGTGATGGGGAATTTGGACGACAGGGTGGAAGCGCATACAAATCGCCGCACAGGCGGTGATTTGCCGGTGGTGGTGGTCGCCGGAGCGACCGGCAGCGGCAAGTCTGCGGCGGCCTTGGATATCGCAGTGGAGTTCGGCGGTACGGTGATCAATGCCGACAGTATGCAGGTGTATCGCGAATTGCGGGTGCTGACCGCCAGGCCCACCGATGCGGAGATGGCGCAGGCGCCTCATGAGATATATGGCGTCATGCCCGCGGCTGAGGCCTGCTCTGCGGGAATTTGGGCGGAGAAGGCCCATCAGGCCGTTGCCGCGGCGCACAAGGCCGGCCGCTTACCTGTGCTGGTCGGCGGCACGGGCCTGTATCTGAAAGCCTTCGAGGAAGGGCTTGCCCAAATCCCGGCCGTGCCCGGGGAAGTCCTCGACGCAGCAAAGCGTGAACTCGCCTCCCAGGGGGCAGCCGCATTTCACGCTGCGCTGGGCGCACAGGATCCTGAGACAGCCTCACGCATCCCGTCCAGCGATTCGCAGCGGATGCTGCGTGCTTGGTCGGTGCTGGCCCACACCGGACGGACACTCAGCGCATGGCAGCAGGATGGAAATGTCGGGGCCGCCACGAATCTGGCATTTCTGAAGCTGCTGTTCCTGCCCGATCGGGAGGTCTTATACCCTGTATGCGATCAACGGTTTGGGGCGATGGTCGCGGGCGGTGCGGTCGATGAGGTTGAGCGGTTGCAGACCCTTGGGCTCGACCCGTCGCTCCCGGCAATGCGGGCTGTGGGAGTCCGGGAAATTGCGGCTTTTCTAGCTGGAAACCTGACCCGGGATCAGATGATTGACCGGGGGCAGACGGCCACGCGCCAGTATGCCAAACGCCAGTTTACCTGGTTTGGCCGGCAAATGGCGGCGGATCAGGTATTCGACGAGAGATACGTCGCGCAATATTCGGAAAGTTTGCGACAAAAAATCTTTACGAAAATTCGCTATTTTAGTTGACCGGGTGAATCAGGGGGCCTATCAGCCTCCCAAGGAACGTCCGCGCTCCCGCCGTTTTCCCGCACTTGGCGGTGACGATGGGGCCGGGCGATTTGATTCGCACTTCTGATATTTGGCGCCTGTATATCTGAGCAGGACGCCGCTGATTGGTGAAAGACAATGTCGAAAGACGGCCTGACAGGTTCGGAAATCGTCCTTCGCGCGCTGGTTGACCAGGGTGTCGATACGATCTTCGGCTATCCCGGCGGCGCAGTGCTGCCCATATATGATGCGCTTTTCCAGCAGAATTCGATCAAGCATGTGCTGGTGCGCCAGGAAGGCGGCGCGGTTCACGCGGCGGAGGGCTACGCCCGCTCCACGGGCAAAGTTGGCGTCGTTCTGGTGACATCCGGTCCGGGCGCGACCAACGCCGTCACGGGCCTGACCGACGCGCTGATGGATTCGGTGCCGGTGGTCTGCCTCACCGGCCAGGTGCCGACCCACCTGATTGGCAATGACGCCTTCCAGGAAGCGGATACCACAGGCATCACCCGCCCGTGCACCAAGCATAACTATCTGGTCAAGAAGATGGAGGACCTGCCTGGGGTCATGCACGAGGCCTTCCATGTGGCGCGTAGCGGCCGTCCGGGACCGGTGGTTGTCGATTTGCCAAAGGACATCCTGCAGGGCATCGGCGCGTATCAGGGGCCGGAAAAGTTCAGCCAAACAAAATATCAGCCACAGATTAAAGGCGACCTGAGCCAGATCGAGAAGGCGGTGGATGCCATCGCCAAGGCGAAGCGGCCGATCTTCTACTGCGGTGGTGGTGTGGTGAATGCGGGGCCGCGCGCATCGCAACTGCTGACCGAATTTGTGCGCCTGACCGGCTACCCCTGCACTCTGACGCTAATGGGGCTGGGCGCATATCCGGCCTCCGATCGCCAGTTCCTGGGCATGCTGGGAATGCACGGCACGTACGAGGCGAATCTCGCCATGTACAATTGTGATGTGATGATCAACATCGGCGCGCGATTTGACGACCGGGTCACCGGCAAGCTGGACGAGTTTTCGCCTAACTCCACCAAGATCCACGTCGACATAGATCCGTCGTCGATCAACAAGAATGTTTCCGTCGATATCCCGATCATCGGCGATGCCGGCCATGTGCTGGAAGACATGATCAAGATCTGGAAGGCCAGGCAATGCCGCCCGGACAAGGACGCGTTGAAGGACTGGTGGAGTACAATCGAGGATTGGCGCGGCAAGAACTGCCTCGCCTACGAGCCAGGCGCCAAGGTGATCAAACCGCAGCAGGCCTTGGAACGGTTGGGCGCCGCCATTAAGGGCCGCGAAGATGTCTTCATCACCACCGAGGTGGGCCAGCATCAGATGTGGGCGGCGCAGTTCCTGCCGTTTGACAAGCCGAACCACTGGATGACATCAGGTGGCCTGGGCACCATGGGCTACGGACTGCCAGCCGCCATGGGTGTGCAGGTGGCCCATCCCGATGCGCTGGTGATCGATGTGGCCGGCGAAGCGTCGATCCTGATGAACATTCAGGAGATGTCGACGCTGGCGCAATACCGGCTGCCAGTGAAGGTGTTCATCCTCAACAACGAATATATGGGCATGGTGCGCCAGTGGCAGGAACTGCTGCATGGCGGCCGCTATTCCGAGAGCTACATGGAGTCGCTGCCAGACTTCGTAAAGCTGGCGGAATCCTTCCACGCAGTCGGCCTGCGCGCCACTAAGCCAGACGAACTCGACGATGTGATCGGCGAAATGCTCGAAGTGGACCGGCCCGTGATTGCCGATATCATGGTGGACAAGGCCGAGAACTGCTTCCCGATGATCCCGTCAGGCGCTGCGCATAATGAGATGCTGCTGGGCCCGGACGATCAGGTAGAGAAGCCAATTTCCGAAGAGGGCATGGTGCTGGTCTAGTACCCGCACTGCCTGTGACACAGACACCAACCAGAGCAAGCCTGATCGCATGACTGCCCCCGTTGCCGAAGAACGCCATACAATCTCCGTCCTGGTCGACAATGAGCCGGGTGTGCTCGCACGTGTCATCGGCCTGTTCTCGGGCCGCGGCTATAACATCGAGAGCCTGACTGTGGCCGAGGTGGACCGCGGTTCAAGCCTGTCGCGCATCACGGTCGTTACCACCGGCACTCCCATGGTGATTGTGCAGATCAAGGCGCAGCTTTCGCGCCTGGTGCCGGTTCGGCAGGTCAATGATCTGACCGAGGAAAATCCGCACCATATTGAAACTGAACTGGCGCTCGTCAAAATCGTCGCCTCCGGCGAACAGCGGGTGGAAGCGCTTCGCATCGCCGATATTTTCAACGCGCGTGTGGACGACACCACACTCCAGTCATTCGTCTTCCGGGTCGCTGGCACCAGCGAGACGGTCGACCGGTTCATCGATCTGATGCGTGCGCTCGGGGAGACGGATATTGCCCGGACTGGAGTCGTGGCGATCGCCAGAGGCGCTGACAGGACCTGATCTGTCTGATTGGTTCAGCAGACGACGAGAGCCGTCCTGACCGCGAGTTCTTCGGGCGAGTAGCGATCACGCCACCAGGGATCCAGGTCAGCTGGCAGGGCGTCAGGGCGCACATCCACAGGTACAAGTTTTGCGTCAAACCCCGCCGCCGTAAAAGCGGCCAGCACCTCGTCCGGGCGCATCAGGTTGATATGCCGGCCATAGCGTCGGTGATGTTCTTTTGGCGCCAAGTCATAGAGGTGTTTGAACGGCGCCGCCTTGTCCAGGTGATTGGAAAAGTTCACCAGGTGCAACTGACGCGCCGTTGGTGAGAGCACCCGGCCGAGCGCCCTCAGGGCCGCCTCGAGCCCGTTGATATGCTCCAGGCAGGAAATCGACACTGCCGCGTCGAAGGGCGGATCGCTTGATTCGATTTCGCCCAGCCCGCCTGTGAACAGCGTCACTTTCGAAAAAAATGCCTCTATATCGGTATCCGCATCCGGTTGGGATGTGAGCGGTGCCGTCGCGTTCAGCGCAGGCTTAAGATAGCGCCGGATGGTCTTCCTGTGGCGCAGCAACCGCGGATCAGCTCCCGGATCGACCCCCAGATAGGCCGCCGCGCCTGCCGGCACCACGTAGGGGGCGAGACCGGCCAAGGGGCCGCAGCCAACCTCAAGCACCCGCGCGCCTGCGAAATCGATGGGTTGCCAGCCTGCGGCCTCGGCCCGGGCAGTGAAGTCCACGTAGAGGCGGCCCATGCGGTCCGGGATATGCGCTTGCGGATTGCCCAGGACCTCGGCCCGGCGCACCGCTGCCGTTCGGATGCCCGCACGCCGCAGAAGCTTGGCGGCGATCAGGCCCAGCGGCATGGTGCCGGCGGCTTTCAGTTGTGCGCGAAGTTTGTGCATGGGCGCGGATTCGGTGTCCAGGGCTCGGCTGAGTGGCGCGCACTATATCTCCCCGCGAGACCGCGGCAACTGCGACATTGCGGAGGCCTCGGGGCAGCAGTAGAACCCTCGGCAACCCATAGAGATTTGTGAACATCGACGATCCTGGAAGGAGGGCAACCTCATGCGCGTTTACTACGACCGAGACGCAGACGTGAATTTGATCAAGGGCAAGAAGGTCCTTGTTGTCGGCTATGGCAGCCAAGGCCATGCCCACGCCATGAACCTACGGGACAGCGGCGTTGGTGACGTGGCGGTTGCCTTGCGCGAAGGCTCCGCCACGCGGGCCAAGGCGGAAGGCGCTGGTTTCACCTGCTACACGCCCACGGAGGGCGCCAAGTGGGCCGACGTGGTCATGATGCTGACGCCGGACGAGCTGCAGGCGGACATCTACGCGGACGAACTGGCCGCGAACATGAAGCAGGGCGCCGCACTCTCTTTCGCCCATGGCTTCAACATTCATTTCAGTCTGATCGAGGCGCGCAGCGACCTGGACGTCTTCATGGTGGCGCCCAAGGGCCCGGGCCATACGGTGCGCTCCGAATACGAGCGTGGCGGCGGCGTACCCTGCCTGATTGCGGTGGAGCAGAATCCCTCCGGCAATGCGCAGGAAATCGGCCTCAGCTATGCCTCGGCCATCGGCGGCGGCCGGGCCGGCATCATCGAGACCAGCTTCCGCGAGGAATGCGAGACGGATCTGTTCGGCGAACAGAGCGTGCTGTGTGGCGGCCTGGTCGAGCTGATCAAAGCGGGCTTCGAGACCTTGGTTGAAGCGGGCTATGCGCCGGAGATGGCGTATTTTGAGTGCTTGCACGAGGTCAAGCTGATCGTTGACCTGATCTACGAGGGCGGCATCGCCAACATGAACTACTCGATCTCCAATACGGCGGAGTATGGCGAGTACCAGACCGGCCCGCGCATCATCACTGCCGAGACAAAAGCAGAGATGAAGCGGGTGTTGGACGATATCCAGTCAGGCCGCTTTGCCCGTGACTGGGTGCTGGAAAATCGCGCCGGCCAGGCGAGCTTCAAAGCCACCCGCCACCTCAATTCACAGCATCCCATTGAAAAGGTCGGTGAGACCCTGCGCGGTATGATGCCGTGGATTGCGCAAAATGCCCTGGTCGACAAGGAGAAGAACTGACGTTCGCCGCGCTTTTTTCCGTGGATACGTCAGCAAATGCAATTCCTTACCGGCGCTGGCGGCCGGTTAGGCTTGTCCTTGCAGTTAATCTTAACGGGCCCGAGTCCACACTGGCACCAACAATGCCGCGATATGGGGTAGGCGTAGGTTAATCTTCGGCGGTTAATCTTCGACCATTCCTGATCGTCGCGGTTAATAATCCGCTGCAACGTCACTTTTCCCAAGCCTTCTGGAAAATTGGCGCTGGTTTTCGCGGTATATTCTTGCGCGGTGCCGCACGATGATGCAAAACAGGTTTGCGCCCAACATTTTGTGGGCGAGACGGTTCGGACGACTAGGTAAGCCCCTGATTCTACATAATGGGGCGCCTGATCAGGCCCGGACTCGCACGGCGATGCGCCTTGCGGCAGGGGCCGGAGTCGTCCGGCGAAGCGAGAAACCGATGGTTATGCGACAGCCACGCAGCGGAACGAGGCACGGCATGGGGGCCGGCGCGTTCTGCGACGGGATTGTTATTGGTTTTGCGCGCCGGGCCGTATTGGCGTCGGGTTCAACCGTTCGGCCGGTGGCCGGGCACTGGTTTCAGGAGTAAAAGGCGGATGATTTCAGGCCTCTTGGGTATCCTGTCGTCGGACATGGCGATCGACCTGGGGACCGCCAACACGCTGGTCTATGTGAAGGGCCGCGGCATCGTCTTGAACGAGCCGTCTGTGGTGGTGCTGTCGGAGAGCAAGGGCAGGCGCAGCGTTATGGCTGTGGGCGACGAAGCCAAGCTGATGCTTGGCCGTACACCGGGCAACATCCACGCTATCCGGCCGCTTCGTGACGGCGTTATCGCCGACTTCGAAGTCGCCGAGGAAATGATCAAATATTTCATTCGCAAGGTGCACAACCGGCGCAGTTTTGCCTCGCCGCAGATCGTCGTCTGTGTGCCATCGGGATCAACTGCGGTGGAGCGGCGCGCCATTCAGGACGCCTGCGCCCAGGCCGGCGCAAGCCGCGTTTGGCTGGTTGAGGAGCCCATGGCGGCGGCCATTGGCGCCGGACTGCCGGTGACGGAGCCGACAGGTTCCATGGTGGTCGACATCGGTGGCGGTACTACGGAGGTTGCAGTTCTGTCCCTCGGGGGCATTGTCTATTCCCGCTCGGTACGGGTTGGCGGCGACAAGATGGACGAGGCCGTGATCGCCTACATCCGCCGCAACCACAACGTTCTGATCGGTGAATCGAGCGCCGAGCGGATCAAAAAGGAAATTGGCTCTGCAGCGCTGCCCAAGAGCGGTGAGGGCCGGATGATGTCAATCAAGGGCCGCGATCTGATGAACGGCGTGCCCAAGGAATTGATCCTGAGCGAGGCGCAGATCGCCGAAGCACTGGCCGAACCCGTGGGTCAGATCGTAGAGGCCGTGAAGATGGCGCTGGAGCATACAGCGCCGGAACTGGCGGCAGACATCGTCGACAAAGGCATCATGCTCACGGGCGGCGGTGGACTGCTCGGGAACCTGGACCAGGTTCTGCGCCAGGCAACTGGCCTGCCGGTCTCCATCGCGGATGACCCACTGTCTTGCGTCGCGCTGGGTACCGGACGGTGCCTTGAAAATCTGCGTCAGCTGAAGCCGCTGTTGATTACGGTTCAGTAACCGGCCGGGTCCGCCTGTGCCGGCGGCCTGTGCAGTCGAGGAAATCGCCAAGTGATCCCCAAGCGCGGCAAGGCTGTCAGACGGCTGGTATCAGTCCGCCGCTGGTTTCAGCGTTTTTCCTTCCTGCTGCTGCTGCTGCTGGCCTTGGGCTCCATCGTGGTGAGCCGCTCGGACGCGCCCTGGATCAATGGTTTCCGCGCCGGCTTTACCGACGCCACGGCGCCGCTTATCGAAACTTTGGCAGTACCTGTTCGCGCGGTGTCTAGCTGGTTCTCCTCGTTCGAGGATATCGAGTCTCTGCGGCACGAGAACGCGCGTTTGCGCGATGAGAACCGCAGGCTGCAGATGGGCATTGTGCAGGCGCAGCGCTACCTGGCGGAAAACCGCCGCCTGCGTGAACTGGTGGGCGCGCCGCCGCCCCGCGAGGGCAAGCATATCGGCGCGCGGGTCATGGCCAGCGGTGGGGGTGCTTATACCCGTTCCTTCATCCTGGCGGCCGGCAGCGATCACAAGGTGCGGCGGGGCCTGGCGGTCCTTGGTCCAAACGGGTTGGTTGGACGCATCGTTAACGTGGGTGAGTTCACCTCGCGCGTGCTGTTGATTACCGACCTCAACTCACGCCTGCCGGTGATGCTGGCTGATACCGGAGAGCGGGCAATTCTGAGCGGGCGCAATGGCCGTCTCGCTGAGCTCAAATATCTACCAACGCGCCATTCGGTGAAGGCCGGCGCACGGGTTGTCACCTCCGGCCATGGCGGCGTCATGCCGCCGGGGCTGCCGGTGGGCAAGGTCGTCACGGTCGAGAAAGGCCTGGTGCTGGTTCGACCCTACGCCAACCTCAACCGCATTGTCTTTGTCCGGGTGCTCGACTATCAGCCTAGCGGGCTGATCGGCACGGGCGGGGGCGAGAAGCCAAAAAAGCCCGCAGGCGCGCCTGAAAAGGGGCGGAACAAGGCGGAGCGATGAGCAGGGCGACGCTTCTGACCGCCGAACGTCTGGCCAGGCTGTCCTTGCCGGTCACCACGACTTTTCTGGCATCTCTCTTCAGTGTCATTTCGTTACCCATGAGTGGCTATGTTTCCGTCGCGCCCGGGTTGACGCTGATGGCGATCTACTGCTGGTCGGTCTGGCGGCCTTTGAGCCTGCCGTTTGGGGCGGTTTTCCTGATCGGCATGCTGGAAGACCTGTTGCGTGGGCTGCCCCTGGGCCTGACGCCGCTGTTGCTGCTGATCATGCAGGCCGTCGTCAGGTCCCAGCATCGCCATATCCACGGGCGCACGTTCGATATCTTCTGGATCGGTTTTGTGCTCACAGCCGCACTGCACGCAATCCTGCAATGGATCGCGGCCGTGGCTCTGTCCGGCGGCTATGTCGGCCCTGAACCGGGCTTGTTTCAGCTAATGTTTTCTGTCGCCGTTTTCCCGATCCTTGCGTGGCTCTTGCTCCGCACGGGCCGTGCCTTCCGGGTGTCGATCTAGCCCATGAGCGCGCTCAAGGATATTGACCAGCAACGCACCTTTGCCCGACGCGCCGCCATGCTGGTGGGAGGGCAGATCCTGCTTGGCGGTGCTCTCCTGTGGCGGATGTTCGACCTTCAGGTTCGGAATGCCGAAAAATATGCAGTGCTCTCGGAAGAGAACCGCATCAACACCCATATCCTGATTCCGCCGCGGGGCCGCATCCTCGACCGCTTTGGGGTGCCCATCGCCATCAACCAGGAAGACTACCGGGTGCTGATCGTGCCCGAGCAGGTCAGAAACCTGGCTCAGATCCTCAGCCGGGTCGCTTCCGTGGTGGAAATAACCGACGAGGACCGGGCACGCATTTCGCGCAACCGGCGTCGGCGCCGTCGTTTCCAGCCGCTGGTCCTGAAAACCGGCCTGACATGGGAACAGGTGGCGAAGCTGGAGATCAACGCGCCGGATCTTGCGGGCCTGCGAATCGAGCGGGGCCTGTCGCGCAACTATCCCTATGACGCGGTTGCCCATGTGCTCGGCTATGTTGGACCTGTGACCGACCGCGACAAACGTCCCGGCCGCGACCCCATGTTCGATCTGCCCGAGTTCCGCATTGGCAAGGCGGGGCTGGAGCGTACTTATGATCAACTGCTTCGCGGCAGCAGCGGTACAAAAGTGGTTGAGATCAACGCATCCGGGCGGGTTCAGCGCGAATTGCGCCGTAAGCCGGGGACCGCCGGCGCCGATGTGACATCGACCCTGGATATTGGTCTGCAAGCCTACCTGGCCGGTCGCATCGCCAAGGAAAAAGCTGCAGCTGCGGTTGTCGTCGACATTCTCACCGGTGATGTATTGGCGATGGCATCGACACCTGGCTATGAGCCCAATGCCTTTGTGCAGGGAATCAGCCCCAAGACCTGGCGCAGCCTACGCACCAATCCGCTGGGACCACTGACCAATAAGGCGATCTCCGGCACCTATGCGCCCGGTTCCACTTTCAAGATGCTGGTGGCGCTTGCAGGTTTGGATTCGGGGCTGATCAAGCCACACACCGGGTTTGTTTGCCCGGGCCATTTCAGCCTTGGGTCGGCCCGGTTCCATTGCTGGCGGCGCGGCGGCCATGGCGTCGTTTCATTGCACAACGGCATCAAGCAGTCCTGCGATGTCTATTTCTACAATGTCGCCCATCGCATCGGCATCCAACGGATCCACGATATGGCGGTCAGGCTGGGTCTGGGCGCACGGACGGGAATCGACTTGCCCCGCGAGAACACCGGGCTGATTCCCACGGCGGCCTGGAAAAAGAAATACGTGCGGGACCGCTGGTATCCGGGTGAAACGGTGGTTGCAGGCATCGGTCAGGGCTATGTGTTGACGACGCCGCTGCAACTGGCGGTGATGTCGGCGCGGTTGGCGACGGGCAAGGCTGTGACGCCCCGGATGGTGCGAAAAGAAGATGCTGGTCTGCCCGATTTTTCGTCGATGGGCATAAATCCACGGCACCTGGCGGCCGTGCAGAAAGCTATGTCCGGTGTCACCAACGAGCCCGGTGGCACAGCCTTCTGGACGCGTATTGTCGAGAAGCAGTTCGCCATGGCCGGCAAAACCGGGACGTCCCAAGTGCGCCGCATTACCCGGGCAGAGCGCGCCCGCGGCGTGATTCGCAACAAGGACCTGCCCTGGGAGCGGCGCGACCACGCGCTGTTCGTCGCGTTTGCGCCGGTAGACAACCCGCGCTACGCCGTGTCTGTCATCGTCGAGCACGGCGGTTCCGGATCGCGAGCCGCCGCGCCGGTCGCGAAGGATATTTTGCTGACGGCGCAAAAGCGGCGCTCTGCCACGGTTGGCCCGACGGGTCCTGCGGGCGGTTCGGGCACCAAGACCGGTGGCAAAGGCGAGCGCCGTGGCTAGGCCGCTCCCGCTCCTGCGCAGTGGCGATACACCGCCAGGGTTGCTCGACCGACTGCTGCGCCTCCGCTGGACGCTGATCATCGCCCTGACACTGGTGGCAGCCATCGGCGTTGTCCTCCTCTACTCTGCCGCTGGCGGCAAGATGGCGCCATGGGCGTCGACCCAGATCCAACGGTTCGCCGTCGCGCTGGTCATCCTGCTGATCGCGGCGCTGGCGCCGATCCGATTTTGGCTACGGGCCTCGGTACCGGTTTACCTCTTCGCTGTCGCTCTACTTGTCGCCAATGCGCTGCTCGGTACCGGGGCCGGGGCGGAGCGGTGGATTGGCGTCGCGGGCTTCAAGATCCAGCCGTCGGAGATCATGAAGATCGCGCTGGTGATGGTTCTGGCGCGCTACTACCACTGGCAACGGCACGAAGATATCGGTCGGCTGCACCTGTTGATCCTGCCGGTGATCCTGATCGGCATTCCTGCGGCGCTGGTGCTCAAGCAGCCGGATCTGGGCACGGCTGTGATCCTCTGCGCGATCGGCGCCGCCATCATGTTTCTCTCAGGCGTGAAGCTGTGGAAATTCGGCGTGGTCGCTGCAGCCGTGGCCGGCGCGATCCCGGTGGTCTGGAACCTTCTGCACGGCTACCAGAGGCAGAGGATCCTGACATTCCTCGATCCGGAGACCGATCCGCTCGGCACCGGGTATCATGTTATTCAGTCGGTCATCGCACTCGGCTCGGGTGGCTTGTGGGGCAAGGGGTTCCTTGGGGGGACACAGATCCACCTGAATTTCCTGCCGGAAAACCACACCGATTTCATTTTTCCGATCCTCGCGGAGGAATTTGGCTTTATGGGCGGGCTGGTGCTCGTGCTGCTCTATGCCTTCATCATCGCGGTCAGCCTGGGCATTGGCGCCCGCTGCCGTACCCAGTATGCGCGGCTGACCGTCTATGGCATCACCACCACGTTCTTCCTGTATGTCTTTATCAACATGGCGATGGTGATGGGTATGCTCCCGGTGGTGGGCGTGCCTCTGCCGCTGGTGTCTTATGGTGGCACATCGATGCTCAGTCTCATGTTCGGTTTTGGCGTCATCCTGAGCGCCCATGCCGACCGCAACGAATGGATCAGCCGCTTCGCCGATGAGGAATGATCGCTAGCCGGTGCGGCAATGCTGCCTGTCCGGTGGAGCCTGCCCGGCTCGACAGATTCCCGGGGTTTTGTTATAGGACCAGCCCCCGGATGGCGCAGATGCTTTCCGGGGCGGGTGGGCGATTAGCTCAGTTGGTAGAGCAGGTGACTCTTAATCACCGGGTCGCGAGTTCGAGTCTCGCATCGCCCTCCATTTTCTCCCGTATCGCGCTGCCGGCGGCAATTGTTGGCGGCTAAGCGACAGAGGCCAGACGAAGAAACCAGCCTGTGCCCGCATTCACCAACTACATCATGGTCGACTGGAGCGCGGCCAGCCTGCCCAAGACCGGGGCAGACAGCATCTGGATCGCCAGCACGCGCCGGCGTCAGGGTAAGGTGAGCCGTACCCGGCTGCAGAATCCGACCACCCGGCATGAAGCCACAGAGATTCTGGCGAACCTTATGGACGCCGTGCCGAAGCGCGGCCGCGCCGTGATCGGATTTGATTTTCCTTTCGGCTATGTCCAGGGCACCGCGGCCGCTCTGGGTATGGACCCGCCGGCCTGGCGGCATATGTGGCGGCGTATCTCCGCGGATATTCGCGACGACGGTGAAAACCGCAACAACCGCTTCGATGTGGCGGAGGCCTGGAATCGTTATATCAGCGGCGAGGCATTTCCTTTCTGGGGCAATGTGCGGGAAGAAGACAGGTCGCATCTGCTCCGCAAGCGCTTCCGCGACCACGGCGAGGGTGACCTGCCGGAGAAGCGGCTGGTGGAGGCGATGACGCCCACGGCCCAGCCGGTGTGGAAGCTGGCCTATGCAGGCTCCGTCGGCAGTCAAACCCTCCTTGGCATTCCCCGGGTCTGGACGCTGCGAAACGATCCCCGGTTCGCCAAGGAAGCGGCGATCTGGCCGTTTGAAACCGGCCTGGCGGACGATCCGGCCTACCGCTTTATCCTGGCGGAAATCTATCCGTCCCTGATCGAGCCCAAAAAGTTGCGCGGCAAGCCGAAAGATGCCGGACAGGTGGCGGCGATGGTGGAGCACATGTCGGCACTCGATGAAGAAGAGCAGCTGACGCGTTACTTTGCCGGTTCACCCAGCCTCAGCGCGGAGCAGGCGGAAAATGTGGTCGAGGAAGAGGGCTGGATTCTGGGCGTTACCGGCGAGCGCCAGTTCTGGACGCCACCCGGCGAAAAATGACCGCCCCGCCGCTGACCCTGATCTTGGGGGGCGCCCGTTCCGGGAAGAGCCGGCATGCGCTGAAGCTTGCCAGCGCCCATCCGGGCAATGCGGTCTTTATCGCAACCGCGACCGCAAGCGATGCCGAAATGGCAGACCGTATTCAGCGCCATCAGGCCGAACGTGACGCGCGCTGGGCGACCGTTGAGGCGCCACTCGATCTACCGGATGCGCTGCGGACGCCGGCATCACAGGCAGTGGTTTGTGTGGTTGATTGCCTGACCCTGTGGGTCGCCAATCTCATGGCGGCGGATCGCGATATACCGGCGGCGGCACTGGACCTTCAAGACGCCCTGGCAGAACGGCAGATTCCTGTGATCCTGGTGTCGAATGAGGTTGGGTTCGGCATCGTACCGGACAATGCCCTGGCGCGGCGGTTTCGCGATGAGACGGGCCGCCTGCACCAGCAGCTTGCAGCAATCGCGGACCGGGCGATTCTGATGGTTGCCGGGCTACCGCTCGACCTAAAGCCGCTCCCAGGGGACGAAAAAGGGCCGTCCGTCCTCTGATCCCCGGATCGCACGGATGCGGTAAACCGATTCCAGTCGTTCATCGTCCAGCACATCCTCGGGCTTGCCCGACGCGGCGACCGTGCCCTCGTCGAGCAAGACCAGCTGGTCACAGAAGCGCGCAGCCAGGGTCAGGTCGTGCAGAACCACCATGATCGCTCGACCGCCAGCGGCCAGGCTCGCGAAATGCTCCATGACTTCGAGGCGATGATAAGGGTCGAGGCCGGCCACCGGTTCATCTGCAAGCAAGATGGCGGGTTCGCCCGCCAGTGCGCGGGCCAGCAGGACCCGCGCTTTCTCGCCGCCTGACAAGTCCGTCGCGATCCGCGGGCGAAGCTCGTCTGCACCAACCGCGGCCAGGGCCGCGGCAACCGCCTCGCTGTCGGTGCTGTTCTGGCCGGTGAAATAGCTCCGGTGAGGAAGGCGGCCCGTGAAGACCAGGTCTTCGACGCTGACCCGCCAGGAAATGCGTCCCTCCTGGGGCAGGTAGCCAATCTGCTGGGCCCGGCGGCGTGGATCGATCTGCGTCAGGGGTCTGCCATCAAGGGACAAGGCACCCTCTGTCGTGGGTTGCAGGCCCGCCATGGTGCGCAGCAGGGTTGTCTTCCCTGCGCCATTCGGGCCGATCAGGCCCACCAGAGTGCCCCCTGCCAGGTCGAGGTCGATATCCTGTAGGACGGGGCGCTTGCCCAGACGGACCGAGACGCCTTTGGCTGTCAGTTGGCTCATCCCTCCAGCCTCCGCGTCCGCAACACCAGCCAGAGAAAAAAGGGTGCGCCGACCAGGGCTGTCAGCACACCCAGCTTCAGGGTGGCGCCGGTGCCGGTCAGTCGCACCACCAAGTCTGCCGTCAGGGTCAGAACGGCGCCCCCCAGGGCGCTCGCGCCCAACAACGCGCCCGGGCGGTGCCCCACTAGCGGCCGCAATAGATGCGGCACCACCAGGCCGACAAATCCGATCACGCCGGTGACCGCAGTTGCAGCGCCCACAGACAGTGCAGTGCCATAGACGACCAGCCGTTGGGTGCGCACCAGATTGATGCCCATACTGGCCGCAGCATCTTCGCCAAGGGTCAGCGCATCCAGGCCACGGCTGCTGCCAGCCAGCATCACCCAACCCACCAGGATAAAGGGCCCCGCCAGCCACACATGGTCGAAGCTGCGGTCCTCGAGGGAGCCCAGAATCCAGAAAACGATTTCCAGTGCTGCGAAAGGGCTTGGCGCCAGATTAAGCGCCAGAGAGGTCAACGCACCGGCGAAGCTGGTAATGGCGATGCCCGCGAGGATCAGTGTCAGGGAGTTGGTGGTGCGGCCCGCGAGAAGCCGGAGCAGAACGGCTGCCACCGCTGCGCCAGCCATGCCGCCAAGCGGCAACGCCAGCGCGAACATCGACGCGATGCCGAAGTAGAACATGATCACTGCGCCCAGGGCAGCGGAGGAAGAAATGCCGATTAATCCCGGCTCGGCCAGGGGATTGCGCAGATAGCCCTGCATGGCCGCACCGGCGAGTCCCAGGGTGGCGCCGACCAACAGGCCCAGCAGAGTTCTCGGCAGCCGGATCTCGAGCAGAATGATTGAGGCTTCTTCGGTGGCGCTGGAAGTGAGGGCTTCCAGAAATTCCGTCAGGCCCACGCCCGAAGGCCCCACAAGCAAGGACGCAACAAGCAGCAGCGCGAGCAGGAGTGACAGGCCGAGATTGAGACGCCAGGCACGTACGCGAGGTTGGGCCGCCGCCGTCACCGGCTGTCCTTGAGTTGGATCTTGTCGCGCAGGGCCCGTAGTCGCTCCACCGCTTCCGCCACCGCCGGCGTACCGCAGACCCACAGCCGGCTGGGAATCGCGATGTTGGGCCTGTCCTTCAAAAGCAAACGGAGCGCTGGGTGATGCAGGACCTGGCGGGAAAGAGAGGGCGGGTCATCGCGGCTGACGGCCAGCACGAGGGCATCGGGCCGTCCGCGAATCAGGGTCTCCATGGGCAATGGACCGACAAAGCGCAGGCCGCTGCGATCCGCAAGATTGTTGAAACCCGCCGCCCGTGCGGCATCGCCGGCCAAGGTGGCGCTGCCTGTGCTGTAGCCGCCCAGCCAATAGAAGGCGACAGTGGGCCGCCGTGCAGGTGGCGGATGGCGTTTCAGGCGCGCATCAAATGCCCTGATCACCTTTTCAGCGCGAGCCTTGTTCTTGGTCAATTCTCCCACCCGCCGGATATTCCTGCGCACGTCGTTGAGCGAGTTGGCCACCGGCAAGACGTCCACGCGAAACCCCAGGCGGCGCAACAGCGCCACGGTTGCCTTGGCGCTGAACAAGCCTGCCAGAATCAGGTCAGGCTTCAGGGTCATCACCTCTTCCGCCAGGCCGCTGGTCCGGCGCAGACCCACAGCCCGCGAGGGCCAGTTGGAGAAGAAAGGGTCACCGGCCAGGCGGGTCACACCAGCAATCTGCTTTCGGTCGGCGACAAGCAGTAGCAGCTGGTCGGTGCAGACGTTGATCGAAACGATGCGCCTGGGCCGCGCGTCAGCGGTGGTCGCGGCGCTGGCAATTCCGGTGAAGAGGAAAAGAAGCGGCGGCAGAAGAAGCCGCCGCCAGTCTGGTAGATATCTATCTTTCTGGTTTGCCCGATGGGTCACCGCAACATGTCCAACTTTATCTTGATACCCGCGAAGACGCCGATCCGTGGCGACTGAAAGCTGACCACTTCTTCATAGCGCTGGTTCAAGGCATTTTCGACCCGGCCAAAAATTTCGATGAACCGATTGATCTTGTAGGCGCCGGAGATGCTCATCAGGACATAGCCGCCGACGGTTACCCGCCGATTCACAAATCCGTTGCCGAAGGAACCGAACAGCGTGTCTTTTTGCGGACCGTTGAACCGGAAGGCCACATTGACATTGGCGCGGTCGCCCGGGAACAGATAGCTGGCACTGACGGCGCCGGAGTGCCTGGCCCGGCGGATCTCCTCGGTGCCGGCCTGCTGTGAAATCAAATAGCTGTACTGTCCTTTGATTGTCGTGCGCGGAAACGGCTTGGCTGCGAGGATGAATTCAAAGCCGCGCCGCCGGCTCAGACCCGCCACGTTCTGCGCCGTGAACAGACCGCCGCCGAGGGACGCGAAGCCATTGATCTCATTGTGGAGCTGGGCATCGAAGTAGGTGAGGTCGACCAGGATTCGGTCGCCCCACAGCTTCTGCTCGACACCAAGATCGAAGCTGATCGAACTTTCAGGCGTCAGGTTCGGATTGCCAACAAAAGTGTTGGGAAAGAAGCCAAATTGCTCGAGAAACGTGGGGTTTTTCACGCCTCGGCCAATACTCGCATGGAATCGCGTGCGGTACCTGCGCAAGAGGTAGGCAGCCGTGCCGCGGAAAGTGAAGGAGTTCTTGAAGTCGTCGTTGATGTCGTATCGAAGCGCGCCGGACAGGAACAATACATTCCAGAGCGACAGACGATACTCGCCGACAAATCCCGTCTGCTTCCGCGCCTGATCCTGGGTGGCCGCCGGCGTGTTGATCACATTCTGCCTGAATGTCTGCTTTTCATGCTCGACGGCGAAAATCAGCTTGTGTTCCGCGCGTGCGATCCCGGGCGTCGAAAAGGTGAAGGAGGTCTGTCCGGAATACCGGATACGGGTACCGGCAAAGCTATTGTTGAAGGTCCCGTTGTTCTGGGTTTCAGTATCGGTATTGAGTCCGCTGACCGACAAGATGATCCGCCACCGCTTGTTGAAAAAATTCAATGCGGCCTTGGTGATCCAGCTGGACGATTCGAACCTTGTCTCCCGATTCGCGTCATTGCTGAGACCATCACCGTCGTCGAAGGTAAATCCTGCGAATGGGCCCAGCGGCAGGTTATCGGCGTCAAACTGGTTCCGGCTTTTCAGATAGCGGCCCGCGAATGTCAGCTTGAGCCATGGGAACGGTATTGCCGCGATCTTGCCGTGAATCGTGGAGTTGTCGCTGTCATCGTCTTCGTTGACGAACCCCAAGGCTGTCGGCCGGGATGTATTCGTGCCGGAGGTTTCGAACCGGGCCCCGAAGACAGAGAAAGTCAGGCCCTTGATACCGCCACTGATGCGGCCGCCGCCGATGCGTGTATTGAACGACCCGTATTCGGAGAAGATTTGGGTCCTCAGTCCGGGCGTGCCCTCCGGCGTTTCGATGCTGATGACCCCGGCCAAGGCATCCGGCCCGAAGATGCCGCTTTGGGGGCCGCGAAGGACCTCAACCCGGCTCAGCCCGTAGCTGAGCATGCGGGCGAAGTCGAACTGGTTGCCCAGCGCGGGGTCGTTGGACCGCACGCCATCAATCACGATCAACACGTGATTACTTTCTGAACCGCGCAGGCGGATTTCCGTGAATGAGCCGAACGTGCCGCTGCGGCTGACGCTCATGCTCGGCAGATCGCGCAGGTTGTTGGACAGGAACGTCGTGCCACTTTGCTCCAGGTCCTGCTGGCTCAACACGCTGACGGCACTGCCGACCTTCTGCCGGTCGACCGGCACGCGGCTCGCGCTGACGACGGTCTCCGGAAACAGGGTTGTTTTGCTGGTTTCCGCAGTTGCAGCGATGGGCAGCAGGCCCAACGCAATGGCGGCGGGCCACAGCTTCAGATATCTGGTCTTGTTGTGATTGATCAAAACGGACTCCCCGGGGTGATAGGTTTAACCCGATCACCGCTTCGGAGAATTCCGTCTGTCAGGAGCCACCCCGCCCTGACAGTGGGTGATCCCGTAATGGCAGGTCTCCTGGCTTGCGGGTCGTCGCATGCCGGCCTTGCCTTCCCGGGACTTTCCCAGTGGCGTCTTAAGACCGATGCTCGCCGCGTACAGTTGCGGGGGCAGCCACGGCTTCCGGCAAAATCTTTTGTTGCCGGTCCGTGTTCCCTTTTGATCCCATGTGGGAACCACTACGGTGCGCTGCTGCTATCAGAGCCCACATGGACGAGTCAACAGGTCCCCACCGCGACGCTTGACTCGCGGATCGTCTTTCGGCAATCTATTTGCAAATGCAAATAAATGCTCGACCTGAGGGAGGCGAAAATGGAATTCGGCTATTTCACGCTTAGCGACAATCACTATTCCGGCACAGACCGCACCGCCAACGAGTTCATCAAGCAGATCCGGGAACAGGCGATTCTGGCGGACCAGCTTGGCTACCACTCTGCCTGGATCGGCGAGCATCACTTCGATTCCCTTGGGGTGAACAGCAGGCCTGATCTGCTTCTGGCGAGCATCATCTCCGAGACCAAGCATATTCGTATGGCGCCAGCTGTATCCGTACTGCCGCTCCATCATCCGGTGCACGTGGCCGAGACCTGGGCGACGCTCGACCTGTTGTCCGGTGGGCGCGTGGATTTCGCTGCCGGGCGGGGCTATGACCCTCGTGAATACAAGCCATTTGGCGCAGATTTCATGAAGTCGGCGGAATATTTCGACGACGCCATGGACATCATTCTGAAGGCCTGGAACTCAGACGGCCCCTGGTCGCACAAGAGTGATTTTCACGATATTCCGGAGATGGAAATCACCCCGCTGCCGGTGCAACAGCCGATTCCGTTCTATGTGGCGTCATTCTCTGAAACCAGCCTGGATATGGCCGCGAAGAAGGGTCTCAATGTCATCTGGGCGCCGTTTGCGACCGGCATGATTTACGGCGGCCTCGACAAGGCGGCTGTGGCCTACAAGGAAAAATGCGAAAAGGCTGGAACTACGCCGGGCCGCAAAATGTGCAGCTATTTCATCCATATCGGTGACGGCGACGCAGAGACCTATGGCCGTGAACGGCAGATTTCATATTTCAAGGAATGTTGCCTGCCGGCCTTTGCCAAGAAGTCCGAGGACCTGCCGCCGACCATGCAGTATTGGCTGAAGATCGTGGATATCCTGGACAATATGGAAGCGGGCGATTTGACCGACAAATCGATCCTGCTCGGCTCGCCCCAGGAAATTACCGACACCCTGGGCAAGGTACAGGATGCGGGCATCGACGAGGTCATCCTCTACTTCAACGTGGGCAATAAACCCCACGAGGTGGTCAAGGATCAGATGCATCAGTTCATGGAAGAAATCGCACCCAACTTCGACGGCCTGCACAAGCAGCGCTACGCCGCCGCTGCTGAATAGGGCCTTCGGGCATGTCCCGCGATTTTGATCTCAAGCGTTATCTGCCGTACCTGCTGAACCGGTCGGGCACACGCATTGCTGACAGTTTTAGCGTGAACCTCCGCAACAGCTATGGGATCACGCTGCAGATGTGGCGGGTGATGGCGGCCGTCCACCACCAGGACGGCCAGCGCGTGGGGGAACTCTCCGGAACCACGTCGATCGAGATTTCAACGCTGTCCCGCTTGCTTACCACAATGGAAGCGCGCGGGCTGGTGGAGCGGCGGCGACCATCGCGTCAGCCTGGGGCGGATGCCAGGGTGGTGACAATCAATCTTACCAAAGATGGTCACAGTCTGACCGAAGCAATTATTCCGCTTGCCCTCCAATACGAGGAGATCGCGCTCGACGGGTTGAGCGAGCAGGAAGTGGCCACGCTCAAACATTTGCTTGATCGCCTGTTCGAGAATATGGCTGCGCTGGACGAAGAGGATGCGCAAAAACTTGCCTCGTAGCGATCTCGCAGGGATGTCGTAGGGATTAGGGGTTGAGCAGCGCGGCCGCGGACTGCCCGGCAATCCGCCCCAGCATGACAGCCGCCAGCAGGCCGTTGCCGGAGAGATAGCCATAGTCGGCTTTGCCTGAAAGGCCGCGTGCGGCGCCACCGCCTGCGAATAGATTGGGCAGGCGCGAGCCATCTTCCCGCAAAACCCGCGCGGCCGTGTCGATCACCAGCCCGCCCTGGGTGTGGAACAGCGCGCCGCACACCTTGATCCCGAAATAGGGCGCCGCCAGTGGTGGCGATTTTGTAAAATCACGGCCAAAAGAATCTTGGCCCAGACCCTGGGCGAATCCGGCAACGCCGCCTGCGGTCGCTTCCAGCGCATCCTTTGGCAACCCCAGCTCGCGGGCGAGCCCTTCGATCGTATCGGCCTGGATAACAGCGCCAGCCTCGACCGCGTCCCGATAGTCTTCGAACTCCAGCCCGAGCTCATGACAGCGGGTGTCGTAAATATCCCAGGCGAGGGCGTCGGGCTGCGAGGCGACGATTTTGCCCTGCTCGGAGTAGCCGCCATGTTCGTTGGAGAAGCGCCGGCCGTCGCGGTTCACCTGGAATCCGCCTTCCATCATCAGGGCCCAGGAGATCAGGATGTTGTGCTGATGTGCAACTGAGCCGTGCCCCTGGAACGAGCCGAGGTCTGCCGCAGCCGCGCCGAGCGTCTCGCCCCAGCGGATCGCGTCGCCTTGATTTCCCACATGGCCGCAATAGATCGCTTCGGCGATTTCCGGGATGTACTGGCGCACCATATCGATGTTCCCGCCGAAGCCGTTGCAGGCGAGGATCAGCGCATCACAGCCGATCTCTTCCACGCCTCCATCCGGGCGGGCGATGCGGACGCCGGTGATCGCGCTTTCAGCCGTTGCGAATAGGTCGGTCACAAAGGCGTCGGTCAGGATGTCGATACCTTCGGTAGCGCAGCGGTTGGTCAAGGCGCCCATCAATTCCGCGCCGGTACGGGATGGCGGTGCGTGCATCCGGTGCACCGAATGGCCGGGGTAGGTGAAGCTGTCCACCAGTTCCAGCGGAATACCCTTTTCGCCCGTCAGCCAGTCGATGGTCGGACCGGACACTTCGCAAACACGCTCAACGATTGCCGGATCGGACTCGCCCTTTGCCTTGGCGATCAGATCGCCACGCATTTGCCCCACCGGGTCGATGACGCCTTTTTCCGCCTGCAACTGGGTGCCGCAGGCCGGGATCATTCCTGATGACAATGCTGTGGAGCCCTGGGGCACCGGATCCCGCTCGATCAGCAAAACCGGTTGACCGGCATCGTGAAGGGTCAGCGCAGCCACCTGCCCACAGGCCCCGGCGCCAATTATCAAGGCGGGTATGTGGACATCGGTATCAAGAGTGTCAGCGGGCAAAACTGGCATTTCGGAGGCTCCGGTTTCCATAAATGGACGGTTTTGGGTGGATTTGCTGCCGCCCGCAATTGCACATGGGCGTATCATCGGGCATCCTCATCGGCAACAAACAAGAAATTGGCGAATGAATGCCGCTGTCGGGCTCGTATAGAGTTCGACACGCGAAGGGGAAGCCATGACGGACGAAGAATTTCGCAATGCACTGCCCATCGGGCAGGAGATGGAAGGATATCGGGTCGACTCGGTGCTGGGCGCCGGTGGCTTTGGTATCACTTACAAGGCGCTGGAACTCTCGCTGGAGCGGGAGGTGGCGATCAAGGAATACCTGCCGAGTGCCTTTGCCATGCGCATGGGCGACAGTTCTGTGGTCGTTCCCGTCTCGAAATCCCAGGAGGACGACTTTGCCTGGGGCCTGAGCCGCTTCAAGCAGGAAGCGCAGGTGCTTATTCAGCTGCGCCATCCCAATATTGTGCCGGTTCTGCGTTTCTTCGAGGATTTCGGCACCGCCTATATGGTCATGGAATACCAGCACGGCGACAGCCTGGGCGGTGTCCTTCGGGCGAAAGGCGTTCTGTCCCAGGAAGAAATCGACACGATGCTGCCGCCCGTGCTCGAAGCGTTGGAATTGGTTCACGAGACCGGATTTCTGCATCGCGACCTCAAGCCCGACAATGTCTATGTGCGTGAAGATGGCTCGCCGGTAATCCTGGATTTCGGCGCCGCTCGCCAGGCGATGGGAGTCCGCAGCCAAAGCCTGACCGCCATCGTCTCCGAAGGCTATGCGCCTTATGAGCAGTATGAGCGCGAGGGGAACCAGGGCGCGTGGACGGATATCTACGCATTGGGCGCAATCCTCTACCGTTGTGTGACAGGTAAGCGGCCGGTTGAGGCGCCAGCGCGGGCGTCCGCTGCCTTCCGGGGCGAAGCCGATCCCCTGCCGCCCGCGGAGTCTGTGGCCGCCGGCGAATACACCGCAGGCACATTTGCTGCCATTACCCAGGCATTGCAGATCCTGGAGAAATCCAGACCCCAGTCAGTGGCCGAGTTTGCGGCCATCCTTGATGGCTCCGTGGTTCCCGCAGCTGCGCCGGTAATTGCGGTGACGGCCGCAGCCGACGCAGCGACAGCCATGCCTGTATCGTCAGCCTCCGCGGACCCGGCGATGGCAGCCACCCATATGCCAGACGACCCATCAGGCGCACCAACCACAATGGCCACGGCAGGGGTCGCTGCGGCTGATCCTGCCTCCCAAGCACCCACCGCAATGGCGGCGACGGCGTCGGTTCATGACGCGGAAACCAAAATGGCCGGGGGAGCCACCGGCAGTTCCAGTGGCCAAACGCCCTTCTGGAAACGGCCAGTGGTCATGGTTGGCGCCGCGGCGGCCTGTTTGCTGGTTGTGGTCGGCGTCGGATTTGGCGCGTTTTCCGGCGGCAAGAGCGACGAAGAGCTTGCCAAGCGGGATGCCAATGCAATTCTCGGCAAGATCGCGCGCAAGGAGCAGAAGGACGGCATGCTGCGCAAAATGTCGTCGGCGGTCCGGTCCGTAAACAAGAGCGCACCTGCGGCAGGCGCACTCAACACGCTCTTCGCCAAGCGCCGGCTGCAAACTGTCCTGCCGGGACGCACATTCGCGACCCTGATCCGGTTCCGCACCGGGGGCGGCCTGGTCGCCTACAGCTCGCGTCCTGACAGGGATGGCGGCGACCTGCGCGAGACCGGGAGATGGTCAGCCAAGGGCAAGGCGATCTGCCTCAAACTCAGTGACTGGAATGCCGGCAAGGTCGGTTGCTTCTCCGTCAAGTACACCGGCGCGGCGACCGCCAAGAAGGTCCGGGTCAATGCCGTCGGTCGCGCAGGGGCTTTCCGCGGTACGCTCGCCTACTAGGCGGCGCATAAGGTCATGAAAGCCGCTTTCTACGAGGATTTCGGTGAGCCCGATGTCTTGCGGATCGGTGAGCTGCCGGACCCGGAACTGCGGGATGGTGGCGTGCTGATCGACGTCAGGGCAGCGAGCGTAATCCCGGGCGACTACCGCCTGCGGTCGGGCGAACTCAAGCACCTGTTTCCCGTCACCTTCCCGAAGGTGCCCGGTCGCGATGGCGCCGGCGTGGTTCGTGCTGTGGCCAACGGTGTGACATCGGTGAAACCGGGCGATGCGGTCTGTTTTGTATCCGTTCATACCGAACAGGGTACGTGCGCGGAACTTATCTGCCGGCCGGAAAAAGACGTGGTGCCGATGCCGCCGGGCATGTCCTTTGGCGAGGGTGCCGCGCTAATGCATGCGGGCGTCTGTGCCTGGATCTGTCTCGAAGCAGGCAAGGTGGGGCAGGGCACCCGGCTGTTGGTCCATGGCGGCGGTGGTGCCATCGGCGGCGCGGCGCTTCAGATCGCGCGGCATATGGGGGCGCAGGTGACCACCA
The DNA here is from genome assembly GCA_021776685.1 of Alphaproteobacteria bacterium. Taxonomy (GTDB): domain Bacteria; phylum Pseudomonadota; class Alphaproteobacteria; order Bin65; family Bin65; genus JAJFFJ01. Next base: position 26,752 of record JAJFFJ010000068.1, on the reverse strand, counting down.
CCTGCAATAGCCGCAACCGCGACCACTGCCAGACCTTGGGGGCAGACCATGTGGTCGCCTATGACGTGGAGGATTTCGCCGCCACCGATGAGCGCTACGACGTGGTGATCGACCTGATCGGCGGCGACGTGCACCGCCGGTCCTACGAGGTTCTGAAACCCGGCGGCAAGCTGGTCTACCTGCTTGCCAAGCACATTGAAGACCTCTCCGCCCAATATGGTGTCGAAACCATCCTGGGTCCGATCCGCGAGGAGCGGGAGATTCACGATATCGTGGTGAAAATGGCGGTGGATGGTGTCCTGCGGCCGCAGATCAGCGAGATCATGCCGATAGGCAAGATCGGCGAGGCCCATCACAAGCTTGCGACCGGCCAGGTGAGCCGCGGAAGAATTGTCATCGATGTTGCTGGCGCGGACCGGTTCCCCGAGCCTGCTTGACACCCGTTCATTCGCGGGTTTGGTTGCGCGCGGGGAGGGAGTTGCGTGAGCAAACCTGCTGACTGGACTGTTGGCGTCGATATCGGCGGCACATTCACCGACATTGTGCTGGCCGGGCCGGAAGGTGCGCTTTTTGTGCACAAGACCCTGTCGACACCGGACGACTATGGCCGGGGTATCGCGACGGGCGTGCGCGCGGTGCTGGAGGGGCAGGGCATTGCCGCGTCTGCGGTCCGCCGGGTCGTGCACGCGACGACCGTGGCCACCAATACCGTGCTGGAGAAAAAGGGCGCGAAGACTGCGCTGATTACCACCCAGGGCTTCCGCGATGTGCTGGAAATGCGCCGCTTGCGCATTCCGGAAATGTATACGCTCAAATACCAGCGGCCCGAGCCGCTGGTGCCCCGCCGCCTACGGCTGGAGGTCACGGAACGATTGGGTCCGCGCGGCGAGGTGCGGGTGCCGCTGGACGAAGCAACCGTCACCACAGCGGCAGAGCGTATCAACGCAGCCGGCGTTGGCGCCGTCGCGATCAGCCTGATCCATGCCTACGCCAATCCGGACCACGAACACCGGGTGGCTGAGATCCTGCGCGAAACGTTGGATGGCGAGGTCTATATCACCTGCTCCAGCGATATCCTGCCGGTGATCCGGGAATACGAACGCACCAGCACCACGGTGATCAACGCTTATCTGGGTCCGGCGCTGCGCCACTATTTTGAGTCTGTCATGGGCCATCTGCGCGCCATCGATGTCGATGCGCCCATTCAGATAATGAAGTCCGATGGCGGCGTCATGACCCTGGAAGCGGCATCGGACCGCCCATCCTATATCGTTGAGTCCGGTCCGGCGGCGGGGGTCATCGGCGCGGCGCGGACGGCAGCGGATGTGAACAGCATCACCCTCGATATGGGTGGCACGACCGCCAAGGCCTCCATCGTGGAGGGCGGTGAGGTAGCGCGTACGGCGGATTATGAAGTTGGCGCCGGCATAAACCTTTCCAGCAAGCTGATCATGGGGGGCGGCTACGCACTCAAACTCCCCGTGATCGACATCTCGGAGATTGGCGCGGGCGGCGGCAGCCTGGTCAGCATCGACGCAGGCGGCCTCGTGCATGTGGGACCGGAGAGCGCCGGTGCCCATCCCGGACCTGTTGCTTACGGCCAGGGCGGCGAGCAGGTGACATTCACCGATGCCGTGCTGAACCTCGGATACCTGAACCCGGACCATCTGGTTGGCGGCGGGCTCAAACTGGATACCGATGCCGCGCGCGCCGCGCTGATGGAGCAGGTTGCCAAGACCCTGAAAAAGGAAGCTCTGGACGCTGCCTGGGGTGTCTTCCAGGTGGCCTGTGGAACAATGGTCCGGGCGGTCAAAGCGGTTTCCACCTACCGGGGCCGCGATCCCCGGGACTTCGCGCTGTTCGCATTTGGCGGCAACGGACCTGTTGTGGCGACGGCCATCGCCGAGCTGCTGGAAATGACCCATGTGATCGTGCCGCCCAACCCGGGGGTCTACAGCGCCTATGGCCTGTTGCTGTCCGGTATTGAGCATGAAGTTACCCGGGGGCACCTGGTGCGTCTGGCAGAGACAACGCCCGCGGATCTGGGTGCGCGTTTCGGGGAACTGGAAGAAGAATTGGCCCAGCTGATGGCCGACGAAGGCTACGGCGTCGGCGCCTTCGACGCCGAATGGCGGGCGGACACGCGCTATGCCGGTCAGGCCCATGAGTTGACCGTGCCGGTGCCGCGAACGTCTGATGGCGCACCGGACTTTGACGGTCTGCAAAAAGCCTTTGGCGACGAACACGAGCGCACCTACGGCCACCAGGCGGAGGCAGAAGAGGTCGAGTGCGTCACCTTGAGGGTGAATGGGCGTGTTGCTGCGGAATTCACGCCAGACAAGATTGCAGTGGCGGACGGCGGGCCGCCCGGTTCGCGCGCAGCCTATTTCGGTCCAGCCGGCCAGGTGGATGCCCGCGTTGTATCGCGCGCGGCCCTCGTCGAACCCGTCGCCGGACCGCTGATCGTCGAGGAATATGACGCCACCTGCGTGGTCCCGCCCGGCTGGCAGGCATCGCTGGATGACGCCGGCAATATTCACCTGAGGGTAATGTGATGGCGAGCTACGGCAATACCGATCCGATCACCATGGAAGTGGTCAAGAACGCGCTCAGCTCCATCGCCGACGAGATGGCGCTCGTGATCATGCGGACGGCCTATTCGTCAATCGTCCGCGACTCGATGGACTATTCCACAGGCGTCTGTGACCGGCACGGCCGGGTTGTCGCCCATGGCATGACCATGGCGTTGCATCTGGGTTCATTCCCGGACGCCATGACCCAACTGGTGAGCCAGTATGAGGGCGATATCCTCGAAGGCGACATTTTCGTTTTCAATGACCCTTACACCGCCGGCGGCATGCACCTGCCGGACGTCTATATCGTTAAACCAATTTTCGAGGCGGGAGAGCTTGAAGGATATGCGGCCACCCTGGTGCACCAGATCGATATGGGCGGCATCGCGCCGGGCAGCACCGCCACCTTCGCCACGGAAATATTTCAGGAAGGGTTGAGAATTCCGGTCATCAAGCTCTACGAGCAGGGCCGGCCGAACGACACGTTCTTCAAAATCATGAGCCTCAATTCACGGGTGCCGGACAAGCTGCTCGGCGATATGCGCGCCCAGGTCGCCGCCTGCAACTCCGCCGCCCAGGCCTATGCAAAGCTTGTGGCGAAACACGGCTCGGAAACCTTCCGCCGCCTGATCGATGACCTGCACGACTATGCGGAGCATGTGGCGCGCGAGGAAATTCGCCGCCTGCCGGACGGCACCTGGAGCTTCACCGACTATCTCGACGGTCTTGGTGATGACCCGGAGCCCTTGCCCCTCAAGGCGACGGTCACCATCGACGGCGACAACATGTTGGTCGACTGGACCGGGTCGGCGCCGCAGGTGCCGGCTGGCATCAACTGTCCGTCACCCTTTGTGGTCTCCACCGTGCAGATGATGCTGAAATGCGTGGCCAAGCAGGAGATCCCCAATTTTGACGGCTTTAGCCGGCCGATCGAGATCATTCTGCCTGAGGGGACCCTGGTTAATCCGACGCCGCCGGCAGCGGTCGCCGCCCGAGCGATCATCGGCTGGCGCGCGGTGGATGTGTTGCAGGGCGTCTTCGCGCAGATCGTTCCCGACGATGTGCCAGCGGCGGGGGAGGGCGGCGTCACCTTCCCGGCAATCAGTGGCTGGGACCAGGGCCGGCGCTTTGTGGTCTCCGAGACCCTGTGTGGCAGCTGGGGTGCTCTGCCGGAACGGGACGGCGTCTTCGGCATTCCCAATCCCGGCGGCAACCTGACAAATCAGCCGATCGAAATGATCGAGGCGCTCTATCCCATCGAAATCCAGCGCTATGGCATGCTCGAAAATTCGGGCGGCCCAGGAAAATTCCGCGGTGCACCGGGCATCGTCCGCAGCTACCGGATGTTGAATGACGAAACGCTGGTGGTGCTCCGCTCCGACCGTAAACATCATTTGCCCTGGGCGCTGGGCGGCGGTGCGCCAGGCACACCGTGTCTGCATATTGTCAATCCGGGTCCCGGCCAGCGCCTGCTGCCGCCTATGCCGAGCGATCCCGTAAAGTTCGGCGTGGATGAAGTCTTCCTGCATGTGGGTGCGGGCGGCGGCGGTTATGGCGACCCCCTGGAACGGGACCCGGCGATGGTGCTGGAAGATGTGCGTGAGGAGCAGCTGACCGCAGCGTATGTGAAAGCGGTCTATGGCGTTGTCATCGACGGTGAGGGCAGGGTGGATGCCGCCGCGACCGCTGCAAAACGCGAGGAACTGCGGGGTGGTAACGGCCATGCATATCTGGACTTTGCATTGGGTGCCCTGGGGATCGACGATTTCCTGGTGAAGGACGGCATCGTCCATTACGATTGATCGTTGCCGGTCGAAGGCTCGTTCACCCGTTTCCCCCGCCTTGGTGGGGGAATCCATTTCAGGTTCTAGCTGGCTCGCATAGCCTCGGTAGCGGCGGCGTCCACATCACCGGTGCCATCCACAGCAACGCCATAATGTTCCGCGGCTGCTTCGGGGCTGACCAGGCCGTTCGCGACGTCGACGGCGACCGCATCCGGCGCGCGCGCGTGCGGATCGCCGAAACCGGCGCCACCCGGCACGTCAATGCAGAGCCGGTCAGTGCCCGGAATCACGTGCATGCCCTTGGCCGGAAGGTCGCCGCCTTCAAGCCGCGCCAGCTTGCCCGCCGCGCCGTTTTTTCCGCCCAGTCGTCCCCGCGCCGGATTCGAAACCCGGTCGAACATGGCATAGATGGAGAAGGCGCTGCCGTTGGCGGTGCCCACCTCGATTTGCTGGCCCATGCCGCCCCGCTGTTTTCCTGCTCCGCCGGTGTCGGGCGCCAATTCTTTCCGCCAGATCACCACAGGCCCCAGGGACTCGATCAGCTCCGATGAGGTGGAGCGGACGCCGCTGGGGAAGGCTGTGGCCTCGAGGCCATCCAGTGCCGGCCGTCCGCCTGACCCGCCACTGTTGAAAAAGATCAGGTCGTAGCGCTGGTCCTCGACATTGTCCCCGGATTGGCGGCTTGGTCCAGCCTGGGCCGACACCTCTGGACCGCCGCGCAGCTGCACCCCCCACAGGCATGCGGCGCCTTCCGCCTGCACCTGCCCTGGCAGCGCCTTGGCCATGCAGCCCAGCACCACGTCGGGCAGGAATTGGCCGATGATGTGACGGGCCGCCACCGGCCAAGGCCGCTGCACGTTGACGATGCTGCCTTCGGGCGCGGTCACGTGGATCGGCGCCAGCGACCCTGCATTGTTGGGAATCTCCGGCGCCACCACGCAGCGCACGCCAAAGGCGGTATAGGCGGTGCAATAGTTCAGCACCACATTTATGCCGTAGGGACTGGCTGTGCTGCTGCCGGCATAGTCCACCACCACCCGGTCGTCCTCGATGGTCAGGGTCGCGACCAGATCGACCGGCTCCTTGTAACCGTCCAGTTGCAGCTCGTTCCGGTATGACCCTTGGGGCAGCTTCCGAATCGCTTCGATCATGGCGTCGTGGGAGCGGTCGATGATGAAGTCCGAGAGGTTCTCGATATCGGGGATGCCGAATTCTTTCATCATGGCGAGCAATTGTCGGCCGCCCAGCTCGTTGCTGGTCATGTAGCTGAGAATGTCACCCTCCACCTCGAGCGGTGTGCGGACATTGCCCCGGACGATTTCCATCAGGCTCTGATTGATGCCGTCGGCGTCGGCCAGCTTCATGATCGGGATATAGAGGCCTTCCTCGTAGACCGAACGGCCATCGGGGCCCTGGCCCAGCCCGCCGATATCCACCTGGTGACAGGTGCAGGCGAACATGGCGACGACCCGGCCGTCGCGGAACACGGGGGTCACAACGGTCACATCATGCAGGTGTCCAGACGTCAGCCAGGGGTCGTTGGTAATGAAGTGCTCACCCGGCTGCATGGTCTCGACAGGGAATTTCTCGAGGAAGTGGCCGACGCAGAGCGCCATGGAGTTGACGTGTCCCGGCGTGCCGGTGATGGCCTGCGCCACCATGCGGCCGCGCCGGTCGAAGACGCCTGCTGAAAGGTCACCCGCCTCCCGCACGACGGAGCTGAAGGCAGTGGCCATCAGGGTTCGCGCCTGTTCTTCGACCACGGCGATCAGCCGCGTCCACATCACTTGATTGCGGATTTCGCCCAATGCCCCCTTTGAGGCGCCGTTGCCGTCTGTCTCGCTCATGTCTGCCGCTCCAGAATCAAGTTGCCGTAGGGATCTACGTTCAGCCCAAACCCCGCCGGGACGATTGTGGTCGTCTGTGCCTCCGCCACGATGCAGGGGCCGTCGAGCGCGATGCCGCTTGCAAGCGCCGCCCGGTCGTAGACGGGCACATCCACCCCCGCGCCGGCATCTGCATCGAACAGCGACCTGATGCCTGTAGGGGTAGCGTCGGTGCTGACTGTGTCCGCGGGCGCAGGCGCGGTGTCCGCCACTTCTGCGGTCACCGTCACGGTCCAGCTTGCCACCTCTACATCTACCCCTTCCATCAGCCGGCCATAGGTACCGAGGTAGGCGCGGTCATAGGCCTCCTTCAGGACCGGGCTGTCTGTGGTCGTTAAATCTCGTACGGGCAGGGGGACTGGAATTTCATGTCCCTGTCCCACATAACGCATATAGCCGAACCGTTCTTCCTGACGGTCCACGCCGGGCGCGCCGCGGGTCACGACCTCGTGGGCCTCGGCGCTCATTTCCGCCAGTACGCCATTCAGACTGCCAGGCTCAAAGGCACCCAGCCGCTGGTAGGCCGTGCGGGCGATCTCGTAGGCGACCGGTGCGCGCAGGAAGCCAACCGCTGAGCCGACCCCCGCGGCCACCGGCACCATGATACGGTCGATGCCGATCTTGTCCGCGATGTGCGCTGCGTGCAGCGGTGCGCCACCGCCGAAGACGATCATCGTGCGCCCACCCAGGGATTTGCCCCGCTCAGCAGCGTGTTCGCGCGCAGCGTTGGCCATGTTCTCGTCGACGATCTCGCCGATACCGAACGCGCCCAGGGTTGGCGTGAGCGACAGTGGTGTCCCCACATCCCGGTCGATCACCGCCACGGATTTTTCAGGTTTGAGCGCAATCGACCCGCCGGCGAATCCGTCAGGGCTGATCCGGCCCAACACCACATTTGCATCGGTGACCGTTGGCGCGCCGCCGCCCAGGTCGTAGCAGGCAGGGCCGGGATCGGAGCCGGCACTGTCCGGTCCTACAGTCAAACGCTTCAGCCCGTCCACCCGGGCAATGGAGCCGCCGCCCGCGCCGATCTCGACCATCTCGATCACCGGGATGCGCAACGGCAGGCCGCTGCCCGGTTTGAACCGGTACATGCGCGCGACCTCGAAGTTGCGCGCTGGTTGGGGCCGGGCATCGTCGATCAGGCAGATCTTGGCAGTGGTCCCGCCCATATCGAAAGACAGCACCTTGTCGAAGCTGCTCTGCGCCGCGAGATGCGCGGCAAGGATCGTGCCGCCGGCTGGGCCCGACTCAACCAGTCGCACCGGATATTCCCGCGCGATCTCTGGTGTTGTGACGCCGCCATTGGACAGCATCAGGAACAGCGGACAGCCATATCCGTCGGCCTTGAGCGAGGCTTCCAGATCGGTCAGGTAGCGGGCCATCAAAGGCTTCACATATGCATTGGCGCACGTAGTGGAGAATCTCTCGAACTCCCGAATCTCCGGCGATACGTCAGAGGACAGACTGAGCGCTATCTCCGGCGCCTGTGTGCGGAATAGCTCAGCGATCCGTTGCTCGTGGGCAGGGTTGCGGTAGCTGTGCATCAGGCCGATGGCGACACTCTCGACATCGGCCTGCCGGATCTGATCGACCACACTCTCGGCCGCTTTCTCGTCCAGCGGCAGGAGTATGTCACCGCCCACGGTGGCTCGTTCGGGTACCGTGAAGCGCAGGCGCCGGGGCACCAGCGGGTCGGGCTTCTGGATGCTCAGGTCATATTGCTCGAAGCGGCTCTCGGTCCCCATTTGCACCACATCCCGAAAGCCCTCTGTGGTCACCAGCGCCGTGACCGCGCCCTTGCGCTCGATCAGGGCATTGGTCGCCAGGGTGGTGCCGTGGATGACGGCCGCGATATCGCCCGGTGTCAGACCTGCCTCGTCGGTGACGGTGCGGACGGCGTCCAGCACGGCGCGGGCCGGCGCGTCGTGGGTTGTCAGCACCTTCGCCGTGACCTGCCGTGCGCCGGTTTCCAGCACCACATCTGTAAAGGTGCCGCCGATATCGACGCCGATTCGCGCTTTCGATGTCATGGCGTATGTCCCGGAATTTCAGAGATGTAGGCGTCGCCCGCACCTTCGATCAGACCGATGATCTCTGCCATTGCGGCATCTGCATCGCCGCGGCGAAGGGTTTCGATCAGCCGCTCATGCGCTTCGACCACATATCGGCGATTGCCTTTATCCTGCAGCGTCTTCATGCGGATGGACTGGATCTGATCGTTCACCTGATCAGCGTAGGTCGCCAGCCGCCGGTTCCCACAGGCGTCAAAGAGGGCCCGGCGAAAGTCAGCATTCGCGGCGACAAAGGCTCGTGGTTTCGGATCATTCATGGCCCGGCGTTCCCGCGCCACGATGGTGCATATGCGGTCGATGAGTTTCGAGTCCCCGGACTCTGCCACGCCTTTTATCAGCGGCGGTTCCAGGAGCAGGCGCAATTCTGTGATCTCCGCCACGTCGCCGGGTGTCAGACGCGGCAAAACATAGCCACGCGCCTGCTCTTCCAGCAGCCCGTCCCGGGTCAGCTGAAACAGTGCTTCCCGGATGGGTGTCCGCGACACGCCGAGCTGATCGGCGAGGCTCTGTTCGCTCAATCGTTCGCTGGGTGCGACTGCGCCGGAGCGGACCTTGTCGCGAATCGCCTCGAATACCTGGTCGCGCAGGCGGGTCGGGCGTTTTAGGGTGCTGAGCGAAAGTGTCATGGCGCCATGATAGATGGTTGCAACAGCTGGTGTTGTGTTTGTATTTTGTATACAAAATGCAAAAGGTCACCGCTTGTCAATAGGGAGCATGGAGAATGCGCGAGTTTGTAGATCGATTGCAGCAGAGCGGCGATCTCAAAACGGTTAGGCGATCTGTCGACCCGCGCTATGAACTTGCGGCCGTCACCCATGCAGCACAGGCCGCAGGTGAAGCGGCGCTGCTGTTCGAGGAGGTTGCGGGATCTGACCTGCCGGTGGTCACGAATCTCTATGGCAGTCACCGGCGCTTGTGCGACCTGATTGGCGCGCCGGATGATAATTTCTGCTCCCGCTGGTCGGCGTTGGCCGACGGCTTTGAAACGGCGCCTCAGGAGCCTATTACGTTCGCCGCAGAGCCTGCGGACTATTCCAGCCTTTCCTTCAGCGCCCTGCCGCAGATCACCTGGCACGAGAAGGATGCCGCGCCCTACATCACTGCCGGCATCGTCATCGCCCGGCATCCGGAGACCAGGGTGCCCAACCTGTCCTTCCACCGCGCCATGCATGTCTCCGACACGGAGTTGCGCGTTCGCATCGGCGCGTCCCACGACCTCGCGCTTTATATGGAAGCGGCAGAGGCGCAGGGGGCGGCGCTGGAAGTGGCCATCCTGGTGGGAACAGCGCCCGAGATCTTCATCGCCGCCTGCGCCTCCCTCCCGCCGGAGGCTGATGAACTGGCGGTCGCGGCGGCGCTTCGCGGCGCACCCATCCCCATGCGGCCCGCGGCGACCATCGATTTGCAGGTGCCGGCCGATACGGAGGTGGTGATCGAGGGCCGCATCCTACCCGGTGAGAGACGGCCGGAAGCGCCCTTCGGCGAATTCATGGGCTATTACGTGCCCGAAGGGTTGAACCACGTGTTCGAGATCACCGGCGTCACCGCACGGCCCGATCCCATCTGGCATGGCCTTCTCTGCGGCTCGCCTGAGGATATGCGCCCCTTGGAGACGGCGATTGCCGCGCGCATCTACCGGCATCTGGTAAAGGCTCAGATACCTGGCGTGCTCGATGTCTCCACCCGACCGCAGTTGCTCAACACCGTGGTGCGCATCGACAAGCAGAGTGACGACCATCCCCGGCAGGTGATGGAGGCCGCCTGGGACGCGCATCTCGATTATTCCAAGGCCTGCATCGTCGTCGACCAGGACGTGGACATCCACGACATGGACCGGGTCTGGTGGTCCTTCCTGACCCGCGGACGGGTGGACCAACGCACCCATATCGTCGATGACCGCGCGGGCTTCTACCGCGATCCCCATGGCGACCATCGTGGCCGCATCGGCATCGACGCCACCATGCCGCTGGACCGCCGGGCGGAATTTGATCTGAAGCGCGTGCCGGGTGCGGACCAGATCGACCTTCGCGACTATCTGGACTGAGGCCCCGCGAACAGTTTCTAGAAGCGTGTTGGCGAGAAGAGGCTGAGATCCACTGGCGGTTCCCGTCCTGCGACCATGTCAGCCACGATCTGCCCTGTGACAGCGGCGAGCGTCAGGCCGATGGTGCCGTGACCGAAAGCGAACAGAACCCGGTCGCTTGCAGGGGATTTGCCGATCACCGGCCTGCTGTCCGGGATACCAGGGCGATGCCCGAGCCAGCGGGATTCCAGCCTGTCAGGGATTTCCGGAACCAGGCGGCGCGCCAGGCGCAGCAGCACATCGGCGCGCTTGTCATTCGGCTTCGCGTGTTCGCCGGCCATCTCGATCATTCCGGCAACACGGATGCCCTCGTTCATCGGCACCACGCCAATTTTTTTCTCGGCGTCAATCACCGGCCCTTTCAGGTCGGCGGCGTCGCCAGCCAGCATGACGTGATAGCCGCGCAAGGTATGCAGCGGCACCCGGGCGCCAACCTGACGGGCAAAACTCTTTGAGTGGGCGCCGGTGGCGATGACCAGCCTGTCGGCGTCGAGTGTGTCGCCATTTGCACCGGTGAGTTGCACGCCATTCCCGGTAATAGAGATCTGCCGTGCATCCATCTTTTGCAGGCGGCCGCCATTAGCAATAACCCGCGCCGCCAGATGCCGGGTCAACTGGTGCGGACTTTTCACATACATGCTGTCTGCCAGGTACCAACCATGCTGGGCCTCGCGGGTAACCGCGGGCTCCATCTGGCGGATATCGTCGGCCGAGACCTCCTGTACATCCACGCCCAGATTGCGGCGCAGGTCGAATTCGCTGCGCGTTGCTTCGAACTTTTCCCGGCTACGAAACAGATAGAGTTCTCCGCGGGCGCCGAAGAAGCGTTCCGTCTGACTGTCCGAGGATAGGGCCTTCCAGGCCGGCACAGCACGGCTCGTGAGGGCGTTCAGCGCATGGGCGTCGGCCATAAATACGTCTGGCTTGCCCCGTTTCACGAAACGCCGGATCCATGGCAGCATGCCCGGCAGGTAACGCCACCGGATCACCAGCGGCGCCTCTTCGTCGAACATCATCTTCATGGCGGCGCGGACGATGCCCTGCGCCGCCAGCGGGATGTTGCCCCCCGTATGGATAAAGCCGGCATTGCCGAAGGACGCGCCCATGCCGGGTTCGTCCCGATCGATCAGGGTAATGGTGTGGCCGTCCTTCTGCAGGGCGAGCGCCGTGGCAGCGCCCACGACGCCCGCGCCCAGAACGGCCACATGTTCAGACCCCGCTTCAGACATCTGAAAGGCTTTCGGAGATCAGGCCTTTGGATCCAGCGCGATGCATTCAATCTCGATGTCGAAATTCATCGGCCAGGAACCAACCACCGCAAAGGTGCGGGCCGGCGGGTCTTTCTTGAAGTAGGTCTTGTAGACCTCGTTTACATCGGCGAAATGGGCGGCATTCACCGTGTAGACATTGACCTTGATGATGTCGTCCATGGTCGCGCCGGCTGCTTTCAGCACCAGTTTGAGATTATTCATGACGGCTTTGGTCTGACGCTTGATATCGCCGCCAATAAGGGCGCCGGTCTTGGGGTCGAAGGGTGGCTGGCCGGAAACGTAGATGAACCCGTTCGCCTTGACGGCCGGCGACAGCGGCACCTTGGCTTTCTTGAGCGCTTCGGACAGTCCCTTGACGTAAACAGCTTCTTTCTTGGCCATGAGTTGGTTCCCCTCTCTGCCTGACATGAAAATTCGGCGACCGACGGTCGTTGGCCAAACTGCCATAGGCAACTAGAATTGCAAACAGTCCCTAGGGGCTGAACCTATGCAGGGAATTTCATCATGGCCAAACTTCGCCACATCGCCCTTCAGGTGCCGGACCTGGAAAAAGCCGCAACATTTTACGAAAGCGTCTTCGAGCTCGATCGTGTGCACCAGGCCGAAAGCCCGATTGGCAATGCGGTCATGCTGTCGGACGGGGTCATGAATCTCACGCTGCTGCATTTTCCTGACGGCAAGGGCGGTCAGATCAACGGTCCTGACTGGGCCGGCCTCCACCATATGGGCTTTGTGGTCGAGGATGAGGTGGCGACAGGCAAGCAGATCGAATCTGCCGGCGGGGAATTCTTCATGAAGTTGCCCGCCTTTCCAGGCGTGGATGCGGAAATGAAATACCGTGACAACCATGGCATCGCCTTCGACATCACCGAACACGGCTGGCATACGGCAAAGGAAACACAATGAGCACCATCGTCCAGGAAATAGATCGCGGCCCACTGGTCGAGGAATTCACTATTCCGGCTACCGAGGGACGGGCCTTTGAGATCAAGGCCGGGCAAGTGTTCCGCGTCCACCAACTGGTGGGAGGGCAGGTGGGGGACTGCTGTTTCTACAACGCCCACGACTACAAGGAGATGTTCCATGTGGGCCAGAGCTGGGCCATCAACGGCATCCTTGGCACCGGCACGTCGAAAAGCTTCCGGCATTTTTATTCAAAGCCGCCACGCGAGAATGTGATGATGACGGTCGTGGCGGATACCTGCCAGAACCATTGGGGCAATATGGGAGGGCGCTGTTCGACCCGCCTCTATGAACTGCGTGACAGCCTGGAGGCCGGCACTCATCGATCGTGCCAGGAGAATCTGACGGAAGCACTCGCCCCTTATGGTCTCACCGGGGACGATGTCTTCGATATCTTCAACATCTTCATGGACGTGGATCTGCACCCGGACGGGTCGTTCACCATCAAGCCGACGACCGTCGGGCCGGACGACTATATGGACATCCGGGCAGACATGGACGTACTCGCCGCAGTTTCAGCCTGTCCCGCCGACACCTCGCCCACCAACGACGGCAAATCTGCGCCCCTGGGCATCAAGATCTTCGAGAGCTAGCTGCTGCCACTTCGACCACGCCTATTAGGTGGCAAAGTGCCATACCTTCTGGTGCGTACTCTTGCCCCTGCGGGGTCAAATCGATAGGGTTTCATTGGAAAACCCACGTTCAAGGGATGCTTCCACCGTGTGGGCGGGAGCGCACGAACCCAAAGGGAGGTTTCATGTCTAATATTCGTTTTGCGGCGCTGTCGGCGGCCGCTGTTGTCGGCCTCGGCCTGGCCACAGGCGCGACTGGCATCACCGGCAATACCGCATGGGCGCAAACCGCGACCCTGAAGGCCGCCAGCTTCCTGCCGCGGCGCATCGTCTTCGCAACGCACTTTTATCGCTGGGCTCGTCAGGTCAACAAGACCTGCCGCGGCAAGGTGAAGATCAACGTCGTCGGTCCCGCAGCGATCAAGTCGCTGGAGCAGTGGAATGCCGTCAAGAATGGCGTGGTCGACATGCACTTCGGCCCGGCCACCTATTTTGCCGGCACGATGCCGGAAGCCGACGTGTCGAGCCTGGCGGAAATCTCGCCGGCGGAGATGCGCAAGAACGGCGCGATGAAACTGCTCCAGTCGCAGTACCGCAAGAAAATGAATGTGCAATATCTGACCCACATTCATAACGGTATCAATTTCTTCCTCTACACCACCAAGCCGGGGAAGAACGGACGGTTTGACGGGCTCCGGCTGCGTTCCGTGCCGATCTATGACGACTTCTTCAAGTCATTGGGCGCACAAACCGTGCGCATGGGTGCCCCGGCGGTCTACACCGCGCTGGAGCGGAAGACCGTTGATGGCCTTGGCTGGCCACTTTGGGCGGTGCACCAGTTCGGTTGGACCAAATTTATCAAATACCGCTATGGACCGGGATTCTTCAGCGCGTCCGTGATCATCATGGTCAACCTGGACCGCTGGAAAAAGCTCAACCAGGGCCAGCGGGATTGCCTCAACAAGATGGCCATCTGGCTTGAGGCTGAATATCCCAAGTGGCGCGCGGTTGAGAACGCCAAACAGCAGGCGGGCCAGGACAAGGCTGGGGTCAAATATATCGATCTCGGCCCCTCGTTCAAAGCGCGCGCACACAAACTCTACTGGGCAAAAGTCCGCAAAGGCGACCCGGCATGGGTCGACAAGATCAAGCCCCTCGTAACCAAGAAATAGCGTTCGGTATAGCGGCGGGCGGAGCAACATTTTCGGCTCCGCCCGTTCGTTTTTTGCCGTTCGTTCTGACAACGACCCGCAAGTGTGAGAGGCCCTGGTGGACGCGCCGTCTTCGCCACTGTCCCATGCCAATACCCCGTTCGACCGGCTGATCGATGTGCTGGCGTGGATCGCGGGCATCGTGCTTGTGCTGCTGGTGGCTTTGGTCTGTGTCGATGTTTCCGTGCGGAATTCGCCGGATGTGGTCCCGGGATTGCTGGGATTGATTTTGCCGGACGAGTCCGTGGCTGCTGTCAGAAAATCCCTGCAAACCTTCAGTCTGCCGTGGATTCCTGAACTCAATGAATACCTGCTCTACATCATTACTTTCTTCGGTGCGCCCTGGGTGCTGCGCGACCAGGGTCATATTTCGGTCGACCTCGTGACGCAGGCCCTTTCGCCGCGGGGGAAACGCCGGGCATTCTATATCAGCAGTGTGATTGGCGCGGCGGTCTGCCTTGTGCTCTGCTACTACGCTGTGCGGGTGATGATCCGGTCTATTTCCGCAGGCAATATGGTGGTCAAGACCTGGGAATTCCCGGAGTGGCTACCGCAGATGATTGCGCCGCCGATTTTTTTGCTGTTGGCGCTGATCTTTATCCGCTGGCTGTTTCAGCCGCCGCCCTTCGATGACGACGCCGACGACCTGAGCGACGGGGTGTAGGGCGGCATGGAGCTCGAATGGTATTGGGTGATTTCCGGTCTGATCGGCAGCGTGGTCTTCCTCATGCTGCTGGGGATGCCGGTTGTCTTCGCCTTCTTCAGCGTAAACATCGCCGGCGCCTTCATCTTCATGGGTGGGGAGAAAGGGGTAATTCAACTGGTACGCAGCGCTGAGGAATCGGTGCAGGCGTTTGCGTTGTTGCCGATCCCGCTGTTCATCCTGATGGGCGAGATCATGTTCTATACCGGAATCGCGTCCCGGGCGATTGATGCCATCGACAAGTTGATCGCGCGGGTGCCGGGGCGTCTGTCGCTGGTGGCGATCACCGGCGGCACGATTTTCTCGTCCCTCTCTGGTTCGACCATCGCCAACACGGCGATGCTCAGTTCGACACTGCTGCCGGAGATGTATAAGCGCGGCTACAAACCGGAAATATCGATCGGCCCCATCGTCGCTGTAGGTGGCCTTGCGATGTTGATCCCACCGTCAGCATTGGCCGTTCTGCTGGGCAGCGTCGCCCGCATTCCCATTGGCGATCTCCTGATTGCATCGGTCGTGCCGGCCCTGATGCTGGCCGTATTGTTCTTCGGCTATATCGTGGTGCGCTGCGCCATCAATCCAAAGATCGCGCCTGCCTATGATATCGGCGACCTGACCCTGCGCGAACGGCTGACGCCGTTCGTCGTCTACGTGCTGCCGCTGATGGGCATCTTCATTGTTGTGGTGGGGAGCATCGTTACTGGCATTGCAACGCCGACCGAATCGGCGGCGCTGGGGGCAGTGGCGTCGTTGCTTGCCGCTGCCGCCTATCGCCGCCTTACCCTGCAGAACTTCATCGTCTCGGTGAAGCAGACGCTGCGCTTCACAGTGATGACGCTGTTCATCATTTGCGGCTCGATTACCTTCTCGCAGATTTTGGCCTTCAGTCAGGCCTCAGAGGGTCTGATCGCGGTGGTGGAGGCGGCTGAACTGACGCCGATTTTCCTGATCGTCGCCATGCTGGCCATCCTGTTGTTTCTGGGCTGCTTCATGGACCAGGTGAGCATGATGATGATCACCATGCCCATCTTCATGGAACTGCTGGACGTGGTGGAGTTCGATTTTGGTGACCGTCAGGCGACCCAGGTCTGGTTTGGCGTGCTGGCGCTGATGATGCTGGAGATATCATTGGCGACGCCGCCCTTTGGGCTGTTGCTGTTCGTGGCCAAGGGAGCCGCGCCAAAAGGCACGACGATGAAGCAGATCATCGTCTCGGTGCTCCCCTTTATCGCCATGGCGATGGGTGTGGTGGCGGTCCTGATTCTGTTCCCGGATCTAACGCTCTTCTTGCCACAACTTTTCAAATGACGCAGAGGCGTCTCGTAAAACCGAAACGGCGTCGGTAACATCCGGCGCAAATATGCTGAGGGAGTAAATATATGCTGGGCACACTTGCCGAGGTAACCGGCTATGCTGCGGCGAGATACGGCGACAAGGTCGCGCTGGTTGTGGAGGATAATGAACTTACCTTCACCCAGGTCGACGCTATGGCCTGTCAGGTGGCCAATGGGCTGACCGCCAAGGGCATTGGGCCGGGCGATGTGGTGTCGCTGTTCGCGGGCAACTGCTGGGAGTGGCTGGTCGCCTATTACGGCATCGCCAAGACCGGCGCCGTGGTCAATCCGATCAACGTCATGATGACGCCGGAAGAGGTCGCTTATGTCACCCGTGACTGCGGCGCACGTGCGATCATCGCTGCTGGCGACAAGCAGCAATCACTGCTGGACGTGCAGGGCGACACCCCGCTGGATGACATCATCATTTTTGGTGGCGAGGGCGGCAGTGGAGTCACCACCTTTGAAGATATTCTGACCAGCGCCGACAGCAGCTTTGACAGTGCGCCGGGTGATCCCATGGCGATGGCGAAGATTTCATATACTTCCGGCACGACGGGGCATCCCAAAGGCGCCATGTCCCGACACCGGGCGTTGATCATCAATACGGCGTTGACCTCGATCATGCATGGCCGCAACAGCCACGACGTCTTCTGCACGGCGCTGCCTACGGCCCATGCTTATGGCGTGATCATCCAGCTGGCGTCCTTCATGTATGGCGCAAAGCTGGTCTTGCTGCCGCGGTTCGACGAAGTGGCGGCGTTCCAGGCGATCCAGAATCACGGGGCGACCATGTTCGACGGTGTCCCCACAGCATTCATGATGATGCTGGCGCATCCGGACTTTGAAAAATACGACCTGTCCAGCATTCAGAAACTGTCGGTTGGCGGCCAGACCATGCCGGCGGCCAAAGGCGCTGAGACCGAGGAAAAGTTTCAGGCGCCGTGCCTGGAGCTGTGGGGCATGACCGAGTTGGCCGGTCTGGGCACCACCCACGCGCTCTATGCGGATAACAAGATCGGCTCCATGGGGGTGGCGATGCCCTATTTCGATCTGCGCATTGCCGACCCGGACGATTCCACCATCACCCTGCCGCAGGGCGATGTGGGCGAGGTCGTCGTCAAGGGGCCGTCCGTAATGATGGGCTATTTCAACAACGATGACGCGACCAAAGAAACTATTGTCGACGATTGGCTACGCACGGGCGATCTCGCCCGCGTTGACGAGGACGGCTACTACTTCATGGTCGACCGCAAGAAGGACATGCTGCTGACAGGCGGGTTCAACGTCTATCCAGCGGAGATTGAACGTGTATTGGCTGGCCATCCGTCTGTGGCGATGAACGCTGTGGGCCGGGTGCTGGACGACGTTAAAGGCGAACTGGCAAAGGCCTATATCGTCCTGAAGCCCGGTGCTTCTGCCACGGAGGATGAGTTCGTCAACTACTGCCGGGAGCACCTGGCCGCATATAAGGTCCCGCGGATGGTGCAGTTTGTGGACGCGCTGCCGACCACGTCCACCGGCAAGGTCATGCGCCGGGAGTTGTCGACCCTGGACTAGGTAGGGCAGTCAGCAGGGTCTTCTATTTGGTCTTCGGGCCCCGGGAGCCCATACCGAGGATGTGCGCGGTCACGCGCACCTTGCCCGCGTGTTTGAAGTTGAGCGTCAGGGGCAGCTTCGCGCCTTGTTTCAGGGGCGATTTCAGATTGAACAGCATCAGATGGAGGCCGCCGGGATGAAACACCACCGGCGCCCCCGGCTTGACCGCAACGGTGGTCAACTGAAGCATTCGCGCGATCCCGCGGCTGTCGATGCGATGGGTGTGAATCTCCACCCGCCCGGCCGCCTCCGAGGAAACACCGACCAGCACGTCGCCCGCGCCGCTCCGGATAGACAGGGTCACATAGGCGGCGCCGATTTTGCCTAATGACGCTCGGGCCCAGGGCCGCGTCACGGACACAGCGCCGGTAGATTCGGCAACGGCCGCAACAGGCATCAGGGGCAACAGGAAGGCAAGGATCGGAATGGCTAGGCGCATGGGTCTCGTCTGGGCAGCGGGAAATACGGGCAGCAGGTTCAATTCCAAGATTGGCGGCGCGCGGCGGCGCTTCAAGCTTTATACCGTCGCACGCTGACAAATGTTGGCCCCGTGCCCGAGCCCCATCCTCAGGCCAGTTGCTCAAGCCACATGCCTGGTCACATGCCCGGTCACATGCCCTGGCCACGGGCGCGATTGCGCCCATCTGTCCCAAAAACACTTTTCCGCGGGGAAGCGGACTGCTACCCCAACCGTAACAAATATTGCTGTCTCTCAAAGGGGCTGATTGTGAAGAATCTGATTACCTTTCTGGCCTGTTGTGGCGGCCTGCTGCTTCTGGCCGGCCCGGCCGGTGCGGTCGACCCCGCGGCCCTCAAGCTGCTCGCAAAATCGAAAGAGTGCCTGAGGTGCGATCTTGTTGGCGCGCGCCTTGATGGCGCCAACTTGAAGGGCGTGGTTCTGACGGGTTCGCGCCTGCGCGACGCCAAGCTGTCTGGCGCAAATCTCTCCGGCGCAACTCTTGTGGATGTGAACATGCGCGCCGTGGATATGCGCAGCAGCAATCTGACCGGCGCCAATCTGGACGGCGCGGTCATGCGCCACAGTTTCCTCGGCGACAGCAAGTTCGACCGCGCCAATCTCAACGACGTCGACCTGCGCGGCGCGGATCTTTCCGGCGCGTCGCTCAAGGGCGCCAACCTGACCAATGCGCTGCTCGACCGCACGGTGTTGCGCGATGTGGACCTGACCGGCGCCAAGCTCACCGGCGCCAATGTCCAGGACGCCTTTTTTTGCCGCGCCAAGATGCCGAACGGCAAAATGAATAACTCAGGGTGCAAAAAGATCCAGTAGGCGTCGCCGCTCCCCCAACTGGTGCAGGTTCTTTGGTGGGGCGTTTAGTAGTTCTTCGCATCAACGCATTTGATACCCGCCATTGATGTCGATGGTGCTGCCGGAAATATTGGCGGCCGCGTCCGACGCCAGAAAAGCAACCAGCGCAGCTATCTCTTCCGGCTCGATCAGCCGCTTGAACGGCATGATGTCGATGAGTCCGCTTTCACTGCCCGGCGGCCACATTTCCCGAAACAGCGGGGTGTCGACCGGTCCGGGTGCGATCGCGTTGGCCGTTGCGCCTAGTTCCGCCGCCTCGCGGGCCACGGTTTTGGTGAGCGCAAGGACCGCCGCCTTCGAGGCCGCATAGTCGGCACCGCCGCGGACGCCGCCGGATTGCGCCGCCGCCGAAGACAAGGTGATGATCCGACCGCCCTGCGCCGGTGTATCCCGGCGGCGGGCCAGATATTCGCGGATGCAAAAGAAGGGGCCGCGGGTGTTGACCGCGAATGTGCGGTCCCAGTCCGCCGGATCGATTTCGGTGATCGAGGGACTTTTGCCCGGTGGGGCAATCATGATCCCGGCCGAGCAGACAAGAACGGCGACCGGCCCCAGGGCGGCCTCTGCTTCATCGAAAGCGGTATGGACGCTGGCTTCATCAGTGACATCAACGGTCAAGCCCAGATGGCCGCTGCCGGAGAGTGCGGCGGCCACCTCTTTGGCGCCATCGCCCCGGATGTCGGCCGCGGCCACCGTGAACCCTGCATCGGCCAGCGAGGCGCAGGACTTGGCGCCGATTCCGCTGCCGGCCGCGCCGGTCACGAGGGCGACCCGGTTCATGCGTCGTCTCCTCTGGCGGGATCAGGCAGACTATTCAGCGACACCGTTTTGAAATCTGCGGGAATGTTGATCTCTAACATTTCGAAGTCCTCAGAAAATTCCGTCAGGCACTCGGAGCCAAAAAATAGCGATTGCACCGGTCCATCGTGACTCGGATGGCTTTTTCGATGTGGCAGCAATTAACGGTCTGGCGTCGCGGAGGGGCTCAACCCATCGAAGAATATGGTGCCGCAAGAGGGACTCGAACCCCCGACCTACTGATTACAAATTATTCGCCAACCCTGTCTTTTTATAGGGTTACGCCGCCAAAATCTGGAAAAACGCGCATTACAAAACAATGCGTTAGCGGCGGTTTGGAAAAAAATTCCGGCCATTCTCGGTCGGTGGGGTGGGGTAGTTGTCCCTGCTCATGGCGCGCACTGCGCCTCCACCGTCGTCAACTGACGACTCTCACCATACGCCGACCAAAAATGAAGGCCGCCGGGATGCAACCCGAGCGGCCTTTAGGCGTTCCCCCAAACCACAGGAAGAACACTTATGTACGTAGCGAATGCGGAAAGTTCTGACAACCCCCACCTGGAGGCTGTCCTCTCAAAGTGGCGGGCAGCGGTTGCCTCTACTCGAACCGGCCTAAGGGGTTGGGAAGCTGTTGCTTCCTCTATCGGTCAGGAGATTGGCCCGTCGGCCCTTGATGACCTCCACCTGTCCATTGCCTTTGCCGGCGAGCCGGATTTCAAAGTCGGCTTGATTGAGCGCCTGGCCCCGTTCCGCCCTGACCGCAAATCCCGTGGCCGGAGTTACGGCACCAAGCGGGGGGCCGGCCAATGAGCGCGCCTCTCCACCGCGATGGCGATGTCCTTGTCCAACTGAACGAGCATCTGCGGATCGTATTCAATCGATTGCAGTGGATTCTACAGGTCCGGCAGGGCCGTGAGAGCCAGAATGACACTGGGTGGCGTGGAGATAGCTACTGCTGCTACCGGAGTACTCTCCTGCGCTGCATTGGGGAACGCTGCGAAGACGTAGACGCCGCCGCGCTCCGATTGGTCGAAGCCTTCCCCGAGGTCCATCCCAGGATTGAACGGCTCCGGCGGGATTGCCGGTCATGATCGGCGAGCGCAAGGGCGTGCCGGTGCGCCTCAACTGGGCTGCCAAAGACCGGGAGGAACTTGACCTTGTTGGTCTCATGCCTTCGCCACAGACAAAGAAAGAAGCGCTGGTAAGGCGCTGCATGTCGGCGGGCATCCTTCTTGAATCCATCGGCCTTGGCCGCCCTATCTTTTACAGCCGGGATCGCAGCCACTACGCGGCAGTCGGCAAGCGCTACTCCCGTGGGCTCTACACATACGCAAATGTTGTTGGCTGCGTGGATGCGCTCGACGCTTGCGGGTTGATTGATCATCGCAGGGCGTCGCCCGGCGTAGTGTCCAGCTATCGGAGTGAGTTTGATCCGCACCCCGAGTTCCTGGAATACCTGGCAGCGGTAGCGCCGGACCTTCTCTCTCTGATGCCCCATGAGGTCATTGAATATCGGGAAGTCCAAACCGTTGGCACGCGGACAATCAAGATCCCAGTGGACTACCGCGACACCGAAAGCACACGTCGTGAGCGTCGTCGGCTTCACGCATTCAACGAGGCGCTGGCAGCTGCCAACCTTCGGATAGACCTGCCGGGCGGTGAATGGTTCGGGCCGCTCTATCGTGAGGTGGTTTTGAAAGAGGACGGCACGCGCGCCCACTATCATATCAACACCAGCTTTCGGCCGCTGATACGGAAATGGCGATACAGCCGTCAAAGGCTGGGCGGCAGGTTTTATGGAGGATGGTGGCAGAACACCCGCAGCGAATATCGTTCCCGCATTCGGATCGACGGTGAGCCAACCAGAGAGCCGGACTATCCCGAGCTACACCCATCGATGCTCTATGCCCTTGGTGGTCGCCAGATGGATGGCCCAGCCTATGACATAGGCCTGTTGCCCGATGGAGTGACGCGGAAGAACGTCAAGGTCGCCGTCAACATCATGCTCAATGCGGAAACCCGCGAGAGCGCAGTCAAGGCTATTGCACAGCACCTAAAGCGGCCAGGGGCTTACCCGCTGGCTCGGCTGATGGCGGCTCGAGTGGATGAACGGCACGCGTCGATAGCCAAGCACTTTTGTTCCGGTGCGTGGGGACGGCTTCAATATCTAGATTCGCAGATGGCCGAACGAGTGATGCAAGACGCGCTCAGACGTGGCGGGATCGTCCTCCCGCTCCACGATGGGTTCCGATGCAAGGCAAGGGACGAAGGCCGTGTTCTTGAGGCAATGGCGAGGGCGAAACACGACGTTCTGAGGGCCGCCGCATGATGCCCCGTTCCGTTACGAGTTCTTCCCCAAACTCTGGGCTTTTCATACCTAAAAGTCTGACTATGGGAGTGGCTCCCTTGCTGCCGCCCTCCTGGCCCCCTTGCCTGGGTGTGTGCTGATGGTCGGGAGAGAACACCAGACTGGAGCCAGCCGAAGAGACGCGAGAGGACCGAGCAGGGAGAAAGCACGTCCACCTCCTCCTGAGAACCCAATCAACCAAACAGTACGCAGAGACAGAACGTCTATGACTGCATTGCGGCAGGGCGTCATGCGACTGCGAAGGCGTCACCGGAAATCGCTGCCGAGATCAGGCTGGCCTACAAGCCAGTAAGAGGTTTTCGGGCCAAGCTGGCGAAGCGCTACGGAATGACCGTCCAATCAATCTGCGCAATCATCTCCGGGCGGGCCTATCCAGATGTGGAGCCCAGGAAGGCGAAGGGCTACCCGATGCATGGGCGTGGTGATGATGGGTGAGGTGATCCAACGAACCCAAAAGGATGAAATCGGGCGTTAGAATCCCCATATCTCCCCCATGGCGGACTTTCTGCTCATGAAGGCAGGCGCGGCGATTGGGGTTCTATCTACCCAGATCCACAACGCCTCGAGCAGCGCTTTGGCAATCCTGCTTCTGTTCGCGTGCCTTGCTGCCGTTTGGGTGAACCTTCCCCAGAATTGGCGGGCAGCGATCAAGGGCATTTTCCGCTGAGGGTCGGTTAAGTTCGATTAAGTCTTGGCGGCCTCCTACTACTAAACAAAGCTAAAGTTTTGGAGACGGCTCACGGACACATCAGTCCGCAGCGTGGGTGGTTAAGTTCGGTAAAGTTTGACGCCCATCCACCGCTGCGCAGAACCTGACAAAACATAGCATCTGGAAGCATACGCCGGAGACTAAACCATCCTAGCTTTTTCCTAGCCGCCCAGATCGGGCGCACACTAATATTTCCCTAACCTGACCGTACCTACGGACGGATACGGTTGCTGATGAAACGGTGTGGGAAAAGCGGGGCCGCGGAGCAGGTCAACCCCAATATCACCCCTATAGGGGCCGCCACAGGTCCGACCTACCCGAGCTGGGGAATACGCTGAACTTGGGTTTAGTTGATTCGGTACAGGAGCAAAGTCTGTGGCCCACCCTGCCGCACTCTACCGGCGCCCCACTGAATCAGTTTCCCGTCCTTGAAAATGAAACCGTAGTCTGTCCGATTCCAGCTCCACCCTGATATCAATCGGTCTTTGTATTCCATGGCTGAGAACCGACCCCTGCGGGCAAATCCGTCTGGTGCGCCCATTACCGAACGCACCTGGCCGTGGGTCATACCCTCACGAATTTGGGGGAGTTTCTGCGCAGCTGTACAAGCCGCCAGGAACACTAAAATCAAGAACGGCGCGACACGGCGAAATCTATTCATGGCCTGCTCCATCATTTGAAAGGCGCATTATACGACCAGTCGTGGCCGCTAGGGTATGGTTGTAGATGAGGGGGTCTAATCGACGTGCCATTCTCAAAGCTTACAGTCTTTACCTGCCCGCTGCTTCGATAACACGCGGCGCCTGCCGATAGGTCCGGTCATCGCCGAGCCCCGCCTTTCAGTTTTGTTTGTCGATCTCGCGTAGTGCGTCTTCAATGCCCTCGTCTGGCACACCGTTGACCAATCTCGACCAAAAGCTCTTGGCGCGCACTCGCCATACAAGTTCGATATCGTCTTCGCCAAGGTTCCCGCCAAGCACGGCGTGGTCAAGGTTTGCGACAATTCCGATTACCGTATCAATAGTATCAAGAAGATCGCCAAAAGATGGATGAGGCACCTCCTCAAGACCTATCAATAAGTGGGATTCGTGCCGGTTCCTAAAGTCCTTTAGCCGTTGTTTTGCATCTTGATCTATCGATTGATAAGCGTCTTTCGCCGCCTTTAGTGCGTCGGCTGCGTATTGCCTGTTCTTGCTGTAAAGCCTCGGAAAATCAGGCCTTCGCTGAGCTTCATCGAGAATAGCAAGCGTCACATCTGGGAGTAACAGACGGTCAAATATTTGGGGCAACGAAGCTCGATCGTCACTGGGCGCATCGAGCGTTCGATTGCAGGATGCTGCCATGCTGCGCACAAGCGAGCGAATTATCGCTTCGTAGGCCCAAGCTTCCTGAGTGTGGTTGATGGCGCTGGTAAAGCTTCGGTCGTCGTTGGCCTCACGGAAAATGGTCCGGAGCATTATCACCTCCGTTATTTCAGTTCTGAGACGCTCAACAGCGGCTATCAATCTCTCAATCCGGTGGTCCATCGCTATTAAGCCCGATTCTGCAAGGCGGCCAGCTTCGCCGCCGCACCACGCCTCGCTCGCTGATTCTCCGTATACCGCCCCACCATCTGCGGCCCCTTCCAGCCGCCAGATTGCATGGTCTCGGTAATACCAAACCCGGCATTGGTCATATCCTGCGCGGCTCCGACACGGGTTGAATGGCCGGATACGGGCAGATCAACACCTGCTCTGTCCGCCATCTTCTTGAATATGACCGCAACGGCAGCGCCTGGGTCCGTCTCAGACCACGACAGCGGTCTGCCAACGTTGCCGCCCTTCCTGACGGAGCGGAACACCGGCCCGTCCTCTATCCCGGCAGCCTCAAGCCAATGGCGGACGTGCTCCACGGTATCAGGGGCAAGGTATCGGGTAGAGCCTTCGCCCTCTTGGTCGGTCTTGGATCTGCGGATAAGGGCGGTGCCGTCCAAGCCCAAGGTCAGGTCTTCAACTTGCATTAAAGCCAGTTCCGACCGGCGACAGAGAGTGTCATAGGCCATGGACAAGAGGGCCTTGTCCCGCAGGTCTATCAACTCGTCGCCGGCGGCTTCAATGATCCGGTCAATGTGCGGACGGTTCAAACCTGGCGCCTGCTTCTGCCGGGTGCCAAGCTCTCTCCGTATCCGGCGCATGGTAAGCCTGACGGTTTCATGGGCAGTAGGGTTGTCGATGCCTGCCGCCCGGTGAATGTGGGCGATGCTGGCAAGGTATCTCTGAAGGGTGGCAGGCTTTCGCTTTTCTGCCATTGCAGACAGGAACGCGGCGACAGTCTCCGGAGTGGCCGGGAACTCTGACGCGCCGCTCTTCTGGCACCATGCCTTGAAAACTCGAAGGTCACTCTTGATCGCGCGGGTGGTGTTTTCGGCGTAGGCACCTTCCGCGTTCTCTGCGTAGGTCTGCAACGCCCTGCCGATACCGGCCTGCTTCTGAATCTCATTGGCCATGCCGCGTGCTTTCGTCTTGAGGGCAAAATAGGCCTGGTTGAGATCGGGGATGGTCGCTTGACCGTGAACGGATTCGTTCTTAGTAGCCATAACAGGCTCTCTTTCTGCTGCCTTCAGTTGGGGGGCCTAGGGCGTGCCCAGCGCGGTAACGCTGGGGGCGTCCGCTCTACAGGCTGTTTGTTTAAGATAATATGATAGTTTATCGATTATATATCAATGATAATTTGCATTATCCGACAATAATATCTTCTCCCTAAAAGCAGATTCTGTATAGTCCCGCCATGATTACATCGGCGCAGATAAGGGCTGCCCGCGGCTTCCTGGACTGGACACAGCAAGAGTTGGCTGATGAGGCGGGTGTCGGCGTCTTCACGATCCGGCGGGTGGAGCAGCCCGGTGGCGATGAGGCGATGCGCCAGGGGACAGCGCGGAAGATAACCGAGGCTCTGGAGGATGCGGGCGTCCGGCTGACTGAATCAGGCGGCATCGATCCGAGGGCAAAATAACGAATCCGCTTCCAGTCGGCAGTCAACAATCGGAGGTCCAAGAAGCGGTGTTTGACAATGGCCCCTGAAATCTTCCGCCCCTCCGCCACGATGCGCCCAGCCGTCGATCCTGACGCCTTCCTTGACGAAATGTGCGGGATCGTGGAGCGGGCTTTCAAGGGTGGCGGCTATCCGGCTGCTGTCCGCGCCGTCTACCGACGCCTGCCGAACCTGCCTCCAGATCAGCCGGTGCCCTATACGGACTGGTTGATCTGGAAAATCGTCAACTGAACTGGCAATAGCACTCGAAGCGCGCCGTTCAGAATGTCTGCTTCTAGGGGTATAGCGGTCGTCGCTGACTCCGACGCCCAATGTCCGCTTCTGACCCAGGCTGTGTGAAAACGCTTCTGGATGTTACGATTCCGGGCTTGGTGATGCGGGGGTCGATATGAAGCGTTTTGTGGCGGGTCTGGACCGTGATCAGACGACCCTGTTTCCCGAATGCCTCGAGGATTGGGTCGGA
>JAJFFJ010000067.1 GCA_021776685.1 Alphaproteobacteria bacterium | reverse complement strand
GCCGCAGCGTGGCCGACGATCATCGGCGACGATGTGCTGATCGGCCATATGTGCCTGATCCATGGCTGCACCATCGGCGACGGCGCCTTCATCGGCATGCGCGCCTGCATCATGGACGGCGCCGTGATCGAGCCGGAAGGTATGGTCGCGGCGGGTGCGCTGGTGACGCCGGGCAAGGTCGTGCCTACAGGTCAGATCTGGGCCGGAAATCCCGCTAAGTACATGCGCGATATCGACGAGGCCCAGCTTGACTGGATGCGGAAAGCGGCGCCCCGATATGCCGGCTATGCCGCCAGGCACAAGGCCAATGTCGAGGCGGCGGCCAGTTAGGGGCAGGCTGCAGCCAGGGGCAGGCGGCTAGCGCTTTCGTTTCTTCTTCCTCGCTGGCACTTTCAGTCCGCAGGCGGCGCGGGCCGCATAATAGGCCCGGGTGAAACCCTTCAGGGAATAGCTGTCCTCGAACTTCGTGCCCTGGGCGGTGAGGCTGCGCAGCACCAGCAGGTTTCCCTGGATCATTGCGCGCAGCAGGCGTCGGTCTTCCTTCGGGCTGGGGGTCCAGGCCCGGTCGCCCCGTGCGACAAGTCGAAACTGACTGCGGCCGATCTTCACCAGCACCGGTCCCTTTTTCGGCAAGGTCAGGCCCACAAACAGGCCGATCTCAACCACATCGCGCCTGCGGGCGCGCGCGCCCATCCGGTGCAGGACCTGCAGATAGGCATCCTTGCGTTGGTTGCCCGCGCCGCGGTTCTTGGCGGGCGCTGCCTCCACGAAGCAGACCTTCCGGCCTTTTTCCTTCGCCTCCTGCGCGGACCAGGGGCCGGACACGATGATTTGCCGGCGGTCCTGTGCTGCGGCGGCGGTCAACGCTGCGCCCGGCAGAAGGCTGGTGATTGCCATCATGGTGGCGAAGAGGAATTTCACGCTCATGGCGGCATTGTCATGGCTTGGCCCGCCCGGTTCAACCGCTCACATGCGGCGCGGAGGGTGTTTTCCCCGCCGCCGGATGGGGTATAGCTAGGCCAGCGAATCGCCGTGGCTGTGCCTGCGGCTTATCAAATCTGAGGGGAAATAAATGTCCGACAATCTGCCGTCACCAGATTTCACGCGCCTGGGCCCGCCTGAAGGCTATCGCCTGGCGATCACCGGCGGCTGCGGCGGCATCGGCCGGCATCTGGTCGACATAGCGCTGGCGATCGGCCTCAAGGTGGCGGTCATCGATCTGCCGGAATCCATGGAACGCCATCCCTTGCCAGATGGTGTCATTGGTATCAGCTACGACGCCCGGGTTGACGGCGAGGTGGAGCGCGCCTTCAGTGAGCTGGGCGAACGCTGGGATGGCGCCATCGACGGCTTCGTGCATTTGCCAGGCTATATGTCGTCGAAGGTGACGATAGAAGAACTGACGATGGAAGAGATCGACGAGCAGCTCAACGTCAACTTGCGCTCGGCGTTCACGGCGACCAAGGCCACTCTGCCGATGCTGCGCAAGGCCGGCGGCGGCAGCATGGTATTCGCTGCCTCGGGCCTGGCGACATTGGTTGAGATTGGCACCGGGACCTATTCTGCCGCCAAGGCGGGTCTGATTGCGCTCGCCAAGGGGTTGGCGAAGGAAAATGCGCCGGATATTCGGGTCAACTCGATTGCCCCGGGCGGCGTCGACACCGCCTTCATGCGCGGCGGCACGGGCCGTGGCGGCGACGAAACCAACGAAGGTGTCTTCACCGACGATCAGATGGCCCGCATTATGTCGACGATCCCACTCGGCCGCATCGCTGTAACGGCAGACATCGTCGGGCCTATCCTGTTCCTCTTGAGCGAGAAGGCCCGCTTCATGACCGGCCAGACCATGTACATCAATGGCGGCCGGTTGATGGTGTAGCCCGCAGGGGTAATCAGGAGAGCGACATGACAGCGATTTGGCGGGAATATGACCGGGAAGCCCTGGACTTCCAGTATGCCGTGCGGGACCGGGTGCCGAACGCGCTTGAACTGATTGCCCAGGGCACAGAGGCCAGCGAGGCGGCGCGTCGAGACTATGACGTGCGGATGGATCAGGCATATGGCGACAGCGCCGGGCAGACCGTGAATGTCTTCCCGGCCACCGCCGCCGGGGCGCCGGTCTTCATCTTCATCCATGGGGGCTACTGGCAGCGGCTTGACAAGAATGACTATGACTTCGTCGCGGCGCCTTTCGTCGATGCGGGCGCCGCCGTGGTCAACGTGAACTACGATCTCGCGCCGACCGTCACCATGGACGAGATTGTCAGGCAGGTGCGCGCCGCCGTGCTCTGGTCATGGCAGAATGCCGGAAGCTTCAACGGTGACAGAAAACGTATCCATGTCTCCGGCCATTCCGCGGGGGGGCATCTGACCGCCATGGTGGCCTGCACTGACTGGCCGGCGCTCGCCACCGACGTACCGGCTAATCTGGTAAAGAGCGGTCACGCTATCTCTGGTCTTTTTGAGCTGGAGCCGATCCGCCTCTGCCACCTGAACGATGCGGTTCGCATGGATGAGGCTGCTGCTGCCCGCAACAGCCCGATGCTGCTGGCCGGCGCCAACAACGTCCCGCTGGTGCTTGCGGTCGGTGGGGCGGAGACCGACGAGTTCCTGCGTCAGCAGACCGACTACGCCGCAGCGCTCAAGGCCGTGGACAAGGAGGCGCCGGAAATTGTCCAGGCCGGTTGCAATCATTTTGACGTGCTGTTTGCCCTGACGGATGCGGGTGAACCGCTGCACCAGTCGGTGATGCGTGCGCTTGCAACTTAGGCACCGTTCTTGTGGCCCCCTAGCCTGATCTGACAGGTCCGGTCTGCTTCCGGAGAAAATTTGGTCCTGCGGGCAGGGCTTCTCCTGTGATCAGTGAGGGTCAGTCGAAGACTAACTCCTTCAGGGTAGTAGGCGGTCGCTCCCCTTGGTGGACGTCTTATCCGCGTCGCCCAAACGAAGCGATCACAAGATCTTGAGTGATGGCCGGTGACCTCGCGATTGCGATGGAATTTCTTTATACATACGGCATGACGTCGACTGTTCTAATTGCAGACGACCACCCGCTGTTCCGGCGGGGACTGCGGGATCTGATCGAAGAGACCGACGGATTTCGCGTGGTTGCGGAGGCAGCTGACGGTGAGTCGGCCATCCGCCAGCTGCCG
Organism: Alphaproteobacteria bacterium; assembly: GCA_021776685.1. Taxonomy (GTDB): domain Bacteria; phylum Pseudomonadota; class Alphaproteobacteria; order Bin65; family Bin65; genus JAJFFJ01. The sequence goes on along the minus strand of JAJFFJ010000067.1, from coordinate 777 downwards.
GTGGTCAATCCCGATCTCGCGATCGTAGACCTCGCCATGCCGGGGAGGGACGGATTTGGCGTTCTCTCATGGGTTGGCGAAAACCAGCCCCTCTGCCACGTGGTCATCATGACCATGTACAAGGAGGACGGCTATCTCCACAAAGCGGCCGCCCTCGGCGCACAGGGGTTTCTCGTCAAGGACGATGCCGACAACGAACTGATCCGCTGCCTTGAAACCGTGCTCGCGGGCGATTTCTTTATTAGCCCGTCCATCGGCAGCCCCAGCCCGGAGGATCCATTAGGCAGCCGCGACAGCGGCAGTGAAGAGCATGTGGAGCAACTCACCGCCCAGCAGCGCGAAGTGCTACGCGAACTGGCGCAATACCGCACCAGTAAAGAGATCGCGCGGGAGTTGGGCATCAGCCCCAAGACAGTCGAGAATCACCGCGCGAACATCGCTTCGCTGCTGGAGCTCAAGGGCCCCAACCGGTTGCTGCAATTCGCGGTACGCAACCGACATTTGCTCTAAATAGGGCGCAAATTGGCTTATTCCGTCTTGGGTAGAAACCCCCAAGCAATCGGGTAACCGTCCTCATTTCAATCAAGACGGGCGTCTGGCACCGTTTGGTCATCACACAGGGGCAGTCACATCGTTCCTATTTGACCAGGAGATGACCATGTTGAAGACGCTGAAGATTACCGTTTCCGGTTCCGCTCTCATTCTTGCTCTTTCGCTCATCCCTGCCGGTGTCGGCATGACGTTCGGCATCTCGGACGCCGAAGCGCAGAATTACAA
>JAJFFJ010000066.1 GCA_021776685.1 Alphaproteobacteria bacterium | reverse complement strand
ATGCTGGCGACACCGGATACGCCTGCGATCAGGGCAAATCGGATTGCGGTTTTCATCATGGTATTCCTCCGGCACGGTTCAGCGTTTCGACGCCCTTTGCGGGTCTGTCGTTGTGTATTTCCCGATCGCTACCCGCAGGCGTGATTCGGTCAGAATTTGCGGCAACACTTCGGGTTTCAGCGACGAGCCCGCGGCGGGGTAAAAGACATACAGAGGCACGCCCAGTCGCCCGAATTTCTTCAACTCGCGCGTGATCGCCGGGTCACGCCGGGTCCAATCACCCTTCATGTAGATAATGCCGGCCTTGTCCATGGCCGGTCTGAACCACGCAGCGGACAGCACGCCTTTCTCGTTGACGATGCAGGTGACACACCAGGCGGCGGTATAGTTGATGAAGACGGCTTTGCCGGAGGCCCGCGCCGCTTCCAGCCGGGCCGGCGTGAAGAGCGGCGTGGTGCCCTCGGCCGTCCGATTGGCACCGCGAGCGGTGGCTCCATCTGCATTCTGAAGCGCATATTGGGTCATCCCGCCGATGGCGAAGACTGCCAGCAAAGCCGCAACTCCTGCAATGCCACGCGCCATTCCGGACGCGCCGTTCGCCGCGCGCATCAGCCAGATGACGAAAGCAATCAGCACTGCACCGCCGAGCGCCGCAATCAGCGCCACGTCGCCCGCCTGCAGGGTCAGCACCCAGGTGAGCCAAACGGCGGTGCCGAACATGGGGAAGGACAGGAACTGTTTGAACCGCTCCATCCACGGCCCGGGCTTCGGGATAAAGCGCAGCAGCACTGGCGCATGACTGAGCAGCAGAAAGGGCAGCGCCAGACCCAGCCCAAGGGCCAGCATGACCACCACCGTCACCGGCCAGGACTGCACGAAGGCAAAGCCCATCGCTGCACCCATGAACGGCACCGTGCACGGCGCAGCGGCGACGACCGCCAGCATGCCGGTGAAGAAGGACCCTGAATAACCGCCGCGGGAAGCCAGTCCCTGGCCGACACCTGCAATGCGGCCGCCGATCTCGAACAAGCCGGCGAGATAGAGGCCGATGACGAACATCACCCAGGCCAGCACCAGCACGACCACGGGGCTCTGCAGCTGGTAGCCCCAGCCGATTTCTTCGCCCGCCGCGCGCAGCACAATCAGCACTGCCGTAATCAGCGCAAAGGTCCCAAGCACGCCCAACGTGTAGGCCCAACCGTGCCGCCGCTGGGCCGCGCCATCGGTCCGGGCATGCTTGACGAGGCTGAGGGCCTTCATGGACAGCACCGGTAGAACGCAGGGCATCAGATTGAGGATCATGCCGCCGATCAGGGCAAAGACCAGCGCCATGAGAAGGGTCAAGCCGCCACCATCGCTGCCAGCCGCGCCGCCCTCCGCCGTATTGGTCGCGCCGCCAGCACTACCGTCTCCGCCACCACCCGCAACAGCGACCGCCGCATCACCCGGGAGGGCGCGGATGGCAAATGCCTGGCGCACCACGCCACCGTCCAGCTTCTCGGTCACCACGAGTACGCCTTGCAGCGGCTTGCCGGCGGCCTGTTTTTTGGCGGTCATCCACAACGTGAAGACCTTCGTGCCGAAGTTTGGCGTCTGCTTCGCCACATGGCGGATGACGCCCGGCTGGTAGGGGTAGAACCAGACCTCCTGCACCTTGTCCCGGCGAAGCGCCGCGCCCTTGAGCTGCAGCAACACATTCTTGCCCGAGCGATGCACCGTCGCAGTCCAGGGGCTTTTCTTCGCAACGGCCTGGCGCGCCTTGGTGAAAGTCGCTTCGAACTGGGTGTTTGGCGCCGGCGGGTCTTCCGCGACAAAGACGGATAACGAGAAGCGGCCTTCTTCAGGGACACAGATATTCTCGCAGACCAGCCACATGCCGTGGGCCTTGAGGGTCACCATTGTCCCAGGCTTGGCGTCTTTCGGCACCGTGATCGGCACCAGATGAACCGCCTCGTCCGCATAGCCGTAATTCATCAACGGTCCGACCCGGTGATGGTGGGGGGCGGTCCAGACAATCGGTCCGGCGCTGTAGCCCTTGGGCAGGGTCCATTGGATTTGCGTCGGCTGGCCGGAATCACCTGCATTGCGCCAGTAGGTGTGCCAACCCGGTCTAATTTTGAACTTGAGCGCCACCCAGAGCGTGCCGCCGGGGCGGACCGATGCGTGCTCCGCCATCAGTTGAGCGGTGACGTTGGGTGATTTCACGACGGTTTGAGCGCGCAACGGCATCGCCGTCAGCCCCAGGCCGGCAAGCGCGAATACCATCAAAATCGGGCGCAGAATGCGGCCCATCAACCACCTGTGTCGGTTGTTCCGCTCAAAGAAGTATACGCTATCAAACGAGGCCTAATTTGGATGAAATTGCCGCAAAACAATAAGAATTCCGGCAATTTCCCTGAAACCGCGATCACTTTTGCGTCAGCATGGCGGTGTCGCAGTGCTGGCGGAAGGGTTTCTGCTGCGGGGCTGCGCCCCTATAGTCCCTTCCCCGACGCAGCGGAGGAAAGCGACATGGGCGTGCTCAAGCCATTCAATCTGATGCAATGGATCGAAGACCATCAGGACGTTCTGAAGCCGCCGGTGGGCAACGCTCAGATCTGGCAGGACACGGATTTCATGGTCACCATCGTCGCCGGACCCAATGAGCGGACCGACTATCACGATGACCCGCTGGAAGAATTTTTCTATCAGATAAAGGGCAACATGACCCTGCGCATCATCGAGGATGGCCGGGTGCGCGACATGCCGATCCACGAGGGCGATGTCTTCCTGCTGCCGCCGCACACCCGGCACTCGCCGCAGCGGCCTGAGCCCGGTTCCTACGGGATCGTCATTGAGCGGGTGCGTCCGGAGGGCAAGCTTGATGCGTTCGAGTGGTATTGCGACCAGTGTGGCGACATGATTCACCGGCACGAAGTCCAGCTCCAGTCGATCGTCGATGACCTGCCGCCGGTCTTCCAGGAATATTACAGCGACGACGCATTGCGCGTATGCGGCAGCTGCGGCTTTGCCGATCCAGGCCGGCGGCCGCCGCCGCCCGCAGATACATTCCCACCAATCAAGGCGCTCGGGCGTAGCATCGGCAAAGCTGCGGCCTAGGAAGCGGAACCCTATCCTCGCTTCGAACACATGATCGGCACCCGATGACGACCCCGAGCACCGGGCCGGCAGGCGCGTCGCCTCTTGTGACGGTGCTCCTGGTATTCGCCCTCTTCCTGCCGCTGCTTGGGGTCGACCTGCCCCTGCCCGCGCATCCGCGGATTGGCCAGGACCTCGGTGTCGGCGTTGACCAGGTGCAGCTTGGTCTGGCGCTGTTTGCCGGCTGTTTCGGCTTCATGCATCTGATCTATGGACCGCTGGCCGATCGTTTCGGCCGGAAGCCGTTCCTCCTGGGCGGATTGGGCCTTCTGGCTGCAAGCTCTGTCGGCTGCGCGCTGGCTCAGTCGATTGAGACCCTTCTGGTCGGCCGGGCGCTTATGGGTCTTGGCGCCGCCGGTGGGCCGCTGCTGGCACGCGCGATCATCCGCGACCTCTACGGCGTGGCCGGCTCAGCACGGATGATGGGCTATGTCATGGCGGCGTTTGGCGTCGCCGCTGCAACCCTGCCCATCCTTGGCGGGCAGTTGACCGAACATTTCGGATGGCGCGGAGCGTTCTGGGCCGCAGCCGCCTACAGCATCATCCTGATGGTCTGCGCTGCAGCAATGCTCCCTGAAACCCGCCCGGACAACGCCCCTGCGCGTCTTGATGTGCGGAGGCTGGTTGGCAACTATGTCCGTCTGCTTCGCGACAGCCGCTTTATCCTGGTAACGGTCAGCGGCGGGTTCGTCGCATCGGCTTTCTTCATGTGGATTGCGGGGTCGACCTTCGTCCTTCAAAGGGTGCTCGGTTACAGCCCCACCGAATATGCGCTTATCTATGGCTTCAGCGTGGTGGCCTTCATCATCTTCTCTATGGTGTCGGGACGCCTTGCAGCCAGATACGGTTCCTATCGCCTCATGACCGCCGGTGTTCTGATTGCCGGATTCGGCGGCGCCCTCTGCATCGCCGCCGGCCTGACTCTAGATCTGGATGTCTACCTGCTGCTCATCCCGGTCATGATTGTCATCATGGGCCACGGCTTGACCTTTCCGCAAAGCATGGCGGCGAGCATCGCGCCCTTCCCGCATCTTGCCGCTACCGCCTCTGCGCTTTTCGGGTTTCTGCAATATGGCTTCAATGGAATCCTGACGGGCACGGCGGGCGGATTCTTGGACGGGACTCCGACGCCCATGCTGATTTTGATGGGCGTCTTGACCCTGACCTCGATGCTGATCTACCTCACCTTCCGATCCCGGCTGATGTCCCCATCGCCTGAACCCACCAATACAGAATCCACCTAGACGGAGCAGATCCATGACAGAGCCGGCCACCGCCAATCCCGACCAGCACGAGTTCTGGAATGCGCTGAAGGGCGGCCTGTGGGTTGACCTGCAACCCCGCATCGACGCCATGCTCGCGCCGTTCGGGCAGCAGGCGATGGACGCCCTCAAGCTTCGGCCAGGCGAGCGGGTGCTGGAAATTGGCTGCGGGACGGGCACGACTACGCTGGCGCTGGCCGAGCGGGTGATCGGGACCGGCGAGGTTCTGGCCGCGGACATTTCCCATCCCATGCTGCAGAAGGCGATTGCCCGCGCGGCAACGATCCCGGAGCATCCCATCGCCTTTGTGGAGGCGGACGCCCAGGTGCACACCTTTCCCGCCCAGCATTTCGATGCCGTCTTCAGCCGCTTCGGCGTCATGTTCTTCGACGACCCCGTGGCCGCCTTCGCCAACATCCGGAGTGCAGTGAAGCCCGGAGGCCGGCTCGCCTATGTGTGCTGGGCGGACCGCAAAGACAATCCGTGGGTGCGTGTC
>JAJFFJ010000065.1 GCA_021776685.1 Alphaproteobacteria bacterium | reverse complement strand
CCGGAGATGTCCGCGGCGACGCGGACGAAGTTTGTCGACGACAATGCCGAGCGTGACGTATTGATTTTGCCTGCCCATTTCGCGGCGCCAACGTATGGTCAGATCATGGGCGGCACAAACGGCAGGGCGAGATTTCAGATCAGGTAAAATGATGGGTAGGGCTGTGGCCCCTACCCCGTATGCCGGCCGACCTCCCAGCCATTCTGCGCCAGGTTCTTCTCGCCGAACTCTTTGGGCTCTTCTTCCAGCGCGGTTGCCATGGAGTCGTTCCAGCGGTTGAGCCAGCCGAACAGGCAGATCACGGCCATGATCTCGACGATCTGATCTTCGTCGAAATGTTTGAGCAATTCCTCATGGTCTGACTTGTCGACCAGGTTCGGCTGCTGACCTGCGGCCTGGGCGAAGGCCAGCGCTGCCCGCTCCGCATCGCTGAACATCGGATTGGTTTCATATTCGAAAGCCGCCGCCACCTTCTCCGCCGGCAGGCCGCCGCGCCCCGCGCCCGCGGCGCCGGTATGGGCCGTGCAGTACTGACATCCGGCTGACCGGCTCGCCACATGAGCGACCAGCCACTTCAGATCCACCGGCACCTTGCCGGGCACACCCAGTACTTCGCGGGACAGCTGCGAGAAAGCGCGCAGAATATTCGGCTTGCGGCCCATCATGAAAAAGCTGGTGGGCACAAAGCCCATTGCCATCTCCGCGCGCTCGAACACGTCTTCAAGCTCGGCCAGTTCTTCACGGGTCTTGGGGTCGATATGGGGCATGTGTCTCTCGTCTATGGTTTGATTCTTGAGTGTCAGACTTGAGTGTCAGACCTGATTGTCAGACCTGATTGTCAGACCGGCACTTCGTCGTTCAACACCGTGACCCGGTGCATCAGGCGGTGGCGGGGGTGATAATCGGCGACGGCATAGTGCACCGTGGTGCGATTGTCCCAGAAGGCAACCGTGTCCGGCGTCCAGTGGAAACGCACCTGGAATTCCGGCGTTTGGATATGGTCCACCAGGTAACGCAGGATGGCGCGGCCCTCTGCATCACCCAAGCCGTCGATGTGACGGGTGAAGCTTTCGTTGATGTAGAGCGCCTTCTTGCCGGTATCCGGAATCGTGCGCACCACCGGATGGGAAACCGGCGGATGTTCCAGTCGGCCCTGCTCCATATTGTCGAAGCGCACTCCCTCCCACAGGTAGGCTTTGAAGGGCCGCTCATAGAGATGCATATAGTCGTGGGTTGCGGTGAGGCCGTCGATCAGATGTTTCATGCGGTCGGGCAGCGCTTCGTATGCCGCCACCATGTCCACCCAGATGGTGTCGCCGCCGGCTGGCGGGACGATCACCGCGTGCAGGATCGAGGCGAAATCCGGGAGTGCGGCGAAGGAGTAATCCGAATGCCAGGTGTTCACGGTCGGCGGCCTGTCGGCGTCGTTCTCCAGGACTGAAACAAAGGAATTGTCCGGATGGACGCGGAACATGCTGTCCGGCACTTCCGGCACCCGTCCGAAATTTCGTGCGAAGGCCGCCTGCTGGTCCGGGTTCACCGGCTGGTCGCGGAAAAAGATAACCCCATGGTCGAGCAGCGCCTGATGCACCGCGGCGACTTCCGCTTCGCTTAGTGGATTGGTCAGGTCGATGGCGGTGATTTCCGCGCCGGCGGTCAGGGTCAGGGGCGTGACTTCCGGGCCGGGGGACCCCGGATCTATCTGGGCGTCAGTCGAAACAGCCGTCAGGGCCATGGCCTTCTCCTGTGTGCTACCCGAGAGTGCGGGAAATCAGGGAAAGTGACAAGAGGCCCAGCGTCACGACACACGCAGAGCTTGCCTGCATCAACAATAGAACATAAAAAGAACAAAATAAATATTCATGTGACGACCATGCTGCCTGACCTGACCCCATTGCGCGAAAAAATTGCCCGGTTGGAGACGGGTGGCCCGGCGAATCTCGCGAATCATCAGGGCCATCATCGCACCATCCCGCTCGGCCTGCCAGCAGTGGACGCGGCGCTGCCGGCCGGCGGCCTGCGGCGGGGCGCGGTGCACGAAGTCATGTTTCCCCATCCCGCGGATGGCGCCGCCACCGGCTTCGCACTCCGCATCCTGAGCCGCATGGCCAGCCCGGACTCCCGGTTCCTGTGGAGCGGGTGCCGGGACGACCTTCACACCCCCGGCTTTGTGCCCTTCATCGATCCGTCCCAGGTGCTGTTCGCCCGGGCGCAGAAGATGCAGGACGTGTTGTGGAGCGTCGAGGAAGGCCTGCGATGTCCGGAACTGACCGCCATCGTCGCCGATGCTGCCCCGGTGGACTTCACGCTGAGCCGCCGGCTCAGCCTTGCGGCGGCGGATAGCGGCGGCACGGTCCTGATGCTGATGCCGTGTCGTTATCCCCTGCCCGCCAGCGCCGCCATGACCCGCTGGCGCATCGCCTGTGCACCGGATGGCTGCTGGCAGCTCGACCTGCTGCGCTGCAAGGGGGGCCGACCGGGAAGCTGGCTGGCCAACCCCGCCACCGGCGACGCCATTCCTCCGCACGCACGTGCGGCGCACGCCCGGGCAGCCTGAGCGATGGCGAAACGGTATCTGTCTCTCTGGCTGCCCCGGCTGTCGGTTGACCGCATCGAACGCGACCGGCCAGAGCTGCGGACCCTGCCCATGGCGGTGGTGACCGCCGAGCAGGGCCGGTTGCTGCTGTTATCGGTCAATGCGGTCGCCGCGCAATCGGGCGTCAACCCGGGCATGACTCTGTCGGACGGGCGCACCCTCTGCCCCAGCCTGCGCGCGGCAGAGGCGGATTTGGCGGGCGACCGGGCGGCGCTCGGCGCACTGGTGCGCTGGTGCCTGCGCTACACCCCCTGGGCTGCCGCCGACCTGGTTGCCGGACCAACCGAGGGCGGGGTGTTTCTTGATATCTCCGGCTGCGCCCATCTGTTCGGCGGCGAGACCGCCCTGCTCGCCGACCTATCGGAGAGACTCACCCGCGCCGGGCTCACCCACCGGCTGGCGGTCGCCGGCACCGTGGGCGCCGCCTGGGCGCTGGCCCGATTCGGCAGCGGCACAGACGGGCTGATGGATATGCCTGCTGACTGGCCGGTCCTGCTGCCGGGGTCGTTGCACGAGGCGCTGGCGCCCCTGCCCGTCCACGGCCTGCGCCTGCCGCCGGCGGATGTGGAGACATTGGCCCGGCTGGGCCTCTACCGCATCGGTGATCTCTACGGCATTCCGCGGGCAGCCTTGACCCTGCGCTTCGGCGCAGGCATCCGCCGGCGGCTGGACCAGGCGCTGGGCCACGAGGCGGAGGCAATTTCACCGACGCTGCCGGCCCTGCCCCTGCGCGTCAGCCGCGCCTTCCCCGAGCCCCTGCAGCAACCGGAAGCCGTCGTTCTGGTGCTGGACGACCTGCTGGCCGACCTGTGCGCACGGCTGGAAGCGACCGGCCAGGGCGCACGGCGGCTGACCTTCACCCTCTGCCGCGCCGACGGCACCGCTGCAGAGACCGGGATCGGCGTCAGCCGCCCGTCCCGCGACCCCAAACATCTGGCTCGGCTGTTCGCTCCCCGGCTGGAAAGCCTGGACCCGGACCCCGGCGTCGACATGCTGTTGCTGAGCGCCGAGGCCAACGACCCGCATCAACCGGTCCAGCAGGATCTAACTGGCGCGCGGCGTGCACATGCATCCGCTCTGGATCAGCCCGTTGAGCAGGCCGGTCATCTGGACGAGCTGGTCGACCGGCTGGCCAACCGGCTGGGCGGCGGCGGCGTCTTCTGGCAGGCCCCGCGCGAGACCCCGGTGCCCGAGGCGCAGACGGCCCCGGCGCCGGCGCTGACCACGGCGCGGCCCGACTGGTCCGCCTGGGCCACTCAGCCCGAAAATCTGATCGCCCCACCCCGCCTGCTGGCCGCGCCGGAACCGGTGGAACTTGCCCCCCTGGCAGACGGGTGTCACACGGCGGCCCCGCCCGACCGCTTCGTCTGGCGGCACAAACTGTGGCGGCGCGCCCCTGCCGGTTCTCATGCCGGTCTTCATGCCGGTTCTCACGCCAATCCTCACTCTGGTCCTCACTCAGCTCCTCACTCAGGCCCCTATACCGGCCTGACCGGCCCCGCCCGGATGCTCGGCCCCTGGTGGCGGGACGACTTCACCGCCCGCGACTATTTCCTGGTGGAGACAGAGACCGGCCCGGAAGAACAGCCAGAGATCGCCCGCCTCTGGCTGTTCCAGGACCTCGCCACCCGCCACTGGCACGTACACGGGATGTTCGGGTGATGCGCGCCAAACACGCTCCTGTAGGGGCGGGTTTCAAACCCGCCCGAACCGATGCACCACCGAGTCGTCGCCTTTCGCTGCGCTTACCCGACTATGACTACGCAACGCCCGGCGCCTATTTCATCACGATCTGTGTCAAAGATCGGGAATGCCGTTTTGGCGAAATTAGCGACGGACAAATGCACCTCAACAGATCCGGGAGAATCGCTGAAAACACATGGCAGCAGCTGAACCGGCACTATCCGGCAATCACGCTCGGCGAATTTGTCATCATGCCCAATCATTTTCATGGGCTGATTTGGTTGGGCGATTCTAAGCACGGGCTGTCCGAAATCATCCGTGGCTTCAAAACCTATTCGGCCCGACAGATAAACCAGGCTTTTGGCACACCAGGCCACCCACTCTGGCAACGCGGGTTCTATGACCATGTTATTCGAAACGACGGCAGCCTCGCCAAGATTCGCGAATACATCCTAGGCAATCCAGCCCAATGGCATCTGGACCGGGAAAACCCCGAAACCGCAAGGGCGGGTTTTAAACCCGCCCCTACATGCTTTGAGGGTGGGGATTCTGGGGGACTTGCCTGATGCTTGCCCCGCCCTCCTATGCCGAACTGCCCTATGCCGAATTACAGGTGACGACAAACTTCTGTTTTTTGCACAGCGGCTCCCATCCGGAAGAGCTGGTCATGCAGGCTGCCGAGCTGGGCCACCAGGCGATCGCGGTGACCGACCACAACACCCTGGCCGGCGTGGTCCGCGCGCACACGGCGGCCAAGCGCGCCGGCATCAAGCTGCTGGTGGGCGCGCGCATCGACCTGATGGAGGGCGGCAGCTTTCTCTGCTTCCCCACGGACAAGCCCGCCTACAGCCGCCTGTCGCAGTTCATCACAAAAGGCCGCCGCCGGGCCGAAAAGGGTGAATGCCACCTCTATTTCAGCGACCTCGCCGACCATGCTGAAGGCCAGATCGTCATCGCCCTGCCGCCGGACATGCCGGCGCCTGCACGCGCCGATATCACCCCCAACATCCCATCAGGCGCCGACACTTGGTCTGATTTCGAAGAATTTTTGGAGCAGATCTGCAAGACCTTTCCAAGCCGCGCCTACCTCGCCGCCCACATGCTGTATCGCGGCGACGACGACCGGCGACTGGGGCATCTCATGGCGCTCGCCGAACGGCAGGGCCTGCCGCTGGTGGCCACCAACGACGTCCATTACCACGCGCCCGAGCGGCGGGTGCTGCAGGACATCGTCACCTGCATCCGTGAACATGTGACGCTGGAGGGCGCCGGTTTCCATCTGTTCCGCAATGCCGAGCGGCATCTGAAACCGGCAGTCGAAATGGCCCGCCTGTTTGCCGCCTGCCCGGAGGCTGTGACGCGCACGGCAGAGATTGCCGACCGTATCCACTTCACCCTCGACGAGTTGCGCTACATCTATCCCGCCGACCCCCTGCCCGAAGGCGCGACGGCGCAGGAGGAACTGGCGCGGTTGACCTGGCTGGGCGCTGCTGGGCGCTATGGCGGCAACATCCCGGAGGGCGTACGCGGGACACTCGAGCATGAACTGGAGCTGATCGGCTCCCTCGGCTACGCGCCCTATTTCCTCACGGTCCATGACATCGTCCGCTTCGCGCGCGCGCGGGACATCCTCTGCCAGGGCCGCGGCTCGGCGGCGAACTCCGCTGTCTGCTACTGCCTGGGGATCACGGCGGTGGACCCGGGCCAGCTCGATCTGCTGTTTGAGCGCTTCGTTTCCGCCGAGCGCAACGAACCGCCGGACATCGACGTGGATTTCGAGCATGAACGGCGCGAAGAGGTGATCCAGTATATCTACGAGAAATATGGGCGGGAGCGGGCCGGCATCGCCGCCACAGTCATCTGCTATCGCGCCCGCGGCGCCATCCGCGAAGTGGGCAAGGTGCTGGGCCTCTCCATGGACACGGTGGACGTGCTGGCCAAGACCGTTTGGGGCTGGAGCGGCGACGGCCTGGAAGAGGATCATATCCGCAGCATCGGCCTGGACCCCACAGACGACACCCTGCAGAAGGCAATCCTGCTGGCCAAGGCGTTGATCGGCTTTCCCCGCCACCTCTCCCAGCATGTGGGCGGCTTTGTCATTACCGAGGGACCGCTGACCGATCTGGTGCCGATCGAGAACGCCGCCATGGAAGACCGTACGGTGGTGGAGTGGGACAAAGATGATCTCGACGCCCTCGGCATCCTCAAGATCGACGTGCTCGCTCTCGGCATGCTCACCTGCATCCGCAAGGGCTTCGAGTTGCTCGCCACCCACTATGGCAAACGCTACGACCTGGCGACTGTACCGGCGGAGGATGTGGCCACTTACGACATGATCTGTCAGGCCGACACGGTGGGTGTTTTCCAGATCGAAAGCCGGGCGCAGATGTCGATGCTGCCACGCCTCAAGCCGCGGGATTTCTACGATCTGGTGATCGAGGTAGCGATCGTCCGGCCGGGACCGATCCAGGGTGACATGGTCCATCCTTACCTGCGCCGGCGGAATGGCGAAGAGCAAGTTTCTTTTCCATCCAAAGAGTTAGATGATGTTCTTGGTAAAACACTGGGAGTGCCTCTCTTCCAGGAGCAGGCCATGAAGATCGCCATCGTCGCCGCCGGCTTTACCCCCAGTGAGGCTGATCAGCTGCGCCGCGCCATGGCCACCTTCCGCAAGAACGGTCAGATCCACGGCTTCGAAAAGAAGATGATCGACGGCATGGTCGAACGCGGCTACGAGCGGGACTTCGCCCAACGTTGCTTCAACCAGATCAAGGGCTTCGGCGACTATGGCTTCCCGGAGAGCCATGCGGCCAGCTTCGCTCTACTCGTCTATGTCTCCGCCTGGCTCAAGTGCCACTACCCGGCGGCTTTTGCCTGTGCGCTGCTCAACAGCCAGCCCATGGGCTTCTATGCCTCGGCGCAGATCGTCCGTGACGCCCGCGACCATGGCGTTGAGGTGCTGCCCGTGGATGTGAATTACAGCGACTGGGACTCAACCCTGGAACCAGGCGCGGACGGCAACTTCGCCCTGCGTCTCGGCTTCCGCCAGATCAAGGGCCTGCGCGCGGAGCATATGCAGACCCTGGTCGCCCGGCGCGGCAATGGCTATGCCGACCCCTGGCTCCTGTGGCGGCGCACCGGTCTTGCTGCCCGGGTGCTGGAGCGGCTGGCGCGGGCGGATGTCTTCGGCTCGATGGACCTGAAACGCCGCGATGCCCTCTGGGCCGTCAAGCGCTTCCGCGATGCCCCCCTGCCCCTCTTTGACGTCAGTGGCGAGGACGAGCAGGTGAACGATCCCGAGGTGACCCTGCCGGAGATGACGCTCGGCGAGCAGGTGATCGACGACTATGCCAGCCTGCGCCTGTCCCTGAAGGCGCATCCGGTAGAACTGCTTCGCCCGGAGATGGACGCCCGCGGTGTGGCGCCCAACGAGGACCTGCTGTCCGCCCGCAACGGCGACCGGATCGAGGTTGCCGGTATCGTTCTGGTGCGGCAGCGGCCGGGCACCGCCAAGGGCGTTGTCTTCATGACCCTCGAGGACGAAACCGGCATCGCCAACATTGTCGTCTGGCGCAACATGCTGGAACGCTACCGCCCCATCGTCATGGGTGCGCGGCTGGTGGCCATACGCGGCGAGGTGCAGCGCGAGCAGGCGGTCATCCATGTGGTGGCGAAGGAGATCATCGACCTCTCCCACCTGCTTGACGGCCTGGGACAGGTGGACCCCTTCGCCATCGAAGTGGCCCGCGCCGACGAGGTGCGCAACAACAGCCACGACAGCCATATGGCAGGTCATGGGATGCCGCGTGATCCGCGCCGGGACCGCCTGACGGAACCTTTGAATGGTCCGATGACGGGGCAGCCATCTGAGCGACCGGAGACCATGTTCCCGTCCCGGGATTTTCACTAAGCGGCAACCCCATCGCCCAATCGGCGTTGCGCCATCGCTGTCCCCGGGCAATGATGAGGCCTCACATCCGGGAGCCCTTAATGAAGCTTGTTACCTACACGGCCGATACCGGTCATCGCCCCGGCGTCCTGATGGGCGCCGACATCCTCGACCTTGACCGGGGTGCGGCCATTCTCGGCGTCGACCAGCCGATGCCCACCAGCCTGCGCAACCTTCTTGCCGGCGGCCAACCACCAATGGATGCCGTCAGCCGCCTTCTGGACGACGCCTACAACGCTGACGCCGCACAGCTGCGGGCCGAGGGTGCATTGCTCGAGATGGCCAGCACGACCCTTGCACCAGTGATCCCGGATCCTGGCTACATCCTGTCGGTGGGCATGAACTATCGCGCGCATCTGGAAGAAATGAACACGCCAATACCGGAAAAGCCGGCGGCCTTTGTCAAATCACCTGCCTCACTGGCGGGCTCTGGCCAGCCTGTCCTGCTGCCGCCAGGTCACGACCAGATGGTCGATTTCGAAGGCGAACTCACCTTCGTCATGGGCCGTGAATGCCACGCTGTCAGCGAGGAGGACGCCCTCAACTACGTCGCCGGCTACACCATCGCCAACGACGTCTCCGCGCGGGACTGGGTCGCGCCGATCTTTTCCGCCGAAGGCAACATGGCGGCAATCCATGCCTGGGAAACCAACGTATTGGGCAAGAACTTCCCCACCTTCACGCCACTTGGCCCGGTGCTGGTAACCCGCGACGAAGTCCAGGATCCGCATCAGCTGCATCTGAGCACAACGTTGAATGGAGAGGTGGTTCAGGACACCCTGACGGAGCTTGTTTTCAGCATCCCGCGCCTGATTGCCCACTACTCCCAATGGCTGCGCTTCAGCCCGGGCGATGTTGTCACCACCGGTTCTCCCTCGGGCGTCGGCTACGGCCGCGACCCAAAGCTGTTCATGAAGGCCGGCGATGTGGTCGAGGTTTCGGTCGGCGGCATTGGCACGCTGTCAAATCCGATCCAGGCGCAATAGCCCGTCTATTTGGCTTGCACCGGAAAATCAAAGCGGCGCCGGTGCACTGGCAGCACATAGTCGAAATGCCACCACTCGCGGCGATAGTTGCGGAAACCGTGCCGGGCCATCATCCGCACTAACAGCTGGCGGTTACCCCGCGCTGCGCCCTTGATCTTGGGGTTATTCGTATAACTCAGCACATCGAAGCAGTCATATCCGGTGCCCATGTCGAGGGAATTGTCGGGCGGCCGCTGGCCCACGGACCCAATGCAACTGCCGCGAACCTGTCCCGCCACCGGTTTCGGCGCGGGCGGCGCGTCTGCGCGAACGAGGGTCACGTCTACCGCATTGCCAGTGGAATGGGTCGACCGCGACGCCACAAATCCGCGCCGCACCACGAACCGCTTCTGCACCCGGGGGAAAAAGGCGTTTTTCATGCCCTGACGCGCCGGATTGCGGGCCCAGGCGAGGAAAAACCGCACGGCGCGTACGGGCCGGTAACAGTCATAGACCTTGAGTGACAGACGCAGCCTGCGCAGGTCGGCCTGGATCCGTCTCAAAGCGGCCGCAACGGGACGGGTCAGAATGCAGGCCGCCGCCTGATAGCCAGGCACAATCGAACCGGTGAAATTGTAGGTACCTGCGTAGCGCATATCCTGGCGGATCGTCGGCGCCACATCCCGCAAATGGACGAAGCCTTTCGGCACCTGTTCCCCAGCGGAAACGCCAGACCCCAACGGCACAAATCCCACCAGCATCATGCTGCCAATTTGGCGAACGATCGCCATGCATCCTCCCCAGCGCGCCATTGTATTGAGGCCAGCCCCACCAGGGACAGGTTACCTCAAATTCGCGAATTCCGAACGCCTCAATCCGCCAGGCGGGTTTCGATCAGGTTGGCGCGTTCCAGGGTCTGATGCACCGGACACTTGTCCGCAATTTCCAGTAAGCGTTGCCGCGCAGCGTCGTCGATATCGCCGATGATCTCGATCTCCCGCTGCAGGCGATCGACCTTGCCTTCCTTGGTCTCACAGCTTTCACAGTCCTCTGCATGGATCTTGTCGTGCTTGACCCGCACCAGCACCTGCTCGAGCGGCAGCTTTTTACGTTCCGCATAGAGACGCAGGGTCATGGACGTACAGGCGCCTAGCGCAGCACTGAGATAGCCGTAAGGGTCGGGACCCTTATCGAGTCCTCCAACCTTCTCGGGCTCGTCGGCCAGAGCTTCATGCCGTCCATTCCAGACAGTCTGGCCGAATTTTCCATCGCCATTCTCATAAACCACCACCTCGTGGCCATTGAGATCAGGATGGGACGTCGCCGCGGCCTCATCGTCGGTGGCGATATAGCGCGATGCCCACGCGCTCAACACATCCGCCACATAGACCGCGTCGTCGTGACGGCTGAGCAGATGATCGGCATCGTCCAGTGACACGAAGCTCTTTGGGTGCTTCGCTGCCTGAAAGATCAGCGCGGCGTTGTCGATGCCTACGACCTCGTCGACCGGTGAGTGGAACACCAGCAATGCCTTGCGGAAGCCCGCGACCGCCTCGGTCAGTTTGGCCGTGGCGATATCCTCCAGGAACTGCTTTTTGATGGTGAAACTGCGCCCCGCCAGTTGCACTTCGGCCTCACCGGATTCGGATATCTCGTTGATCTTGGCGCCAAAATTATGCGCCACATGCTCCGGGTCACCAGGCGCGCCGATGGTCGCCACCGCCTGCACCTCCGGCAATCTCGCCGCCGCCGCCAGCACCGCCGCACCCCCCAGGGAATGCCCGACCAGCAGCGCCGGTGCCTGATAGTTGTTTTTCAGCCAGTCCGCGGCTGCCACCAGGTCGTCGACATTGGACGAGAAGTTGGTGTTGGCGAATTCGCCATCGCTGGCGCCAAGACCGGTGAAGTCGAACCGCAATACGGCAAAGCCACGTTCCGCCAATGCCTGGCTGACCCGTGCCGCCGCAAAGATATCCTTCGAGCAGGTGAAACAGTGCGCAAACAGCGCGAAGGCGCGTACCGGCCCCGCCGGCATATCCAACCGCGCGGCCAGCTGATCGCCGAAGGCCCCTGCGAACGTCACTTTTTTCGAACTTGCCACCTGTATGCCCCTTGCAGATTTTTTCGTGGGCCAACATGTAAGCAGGGCGGCTCCTGTGCGCCAGTGGGGCAGCTGGGTCACATTATGGTGATATGCGGCCATCACGGCCGCCGCATGCGGGCGAAACTTGCTTCCAGGCTCGCTAATTGCCTATGCACAGCCGTCCCGCAAGTCACGATCCGGCATCACCTGGCCTGAACCGTCAATGTCGAACCCCGTATCCGCCTTCAAAGAGCAGCCACAATGAATGTTCAAATCGAAGAAACCACTGCCGTCTATGACGGATATCTGACCGTCAACCGCTATCGTCTGCGGCACGAATTATTCGCCGGCGGGATGAGCCAGCCGCTTCTGCGCGAGGTGGTTGAACGTGGCGCTACGGCAGCGGTCCTGCCCTACGACCCCGCACGTGATTCAGTTGTGCTGATTGAGCAGTTCAGGCCGGGCGCCTGGGCAGGTGGCGGTGACGCCTGGCTGTTGGAGATCGTCGCAGGCGTGGTTGAACCGGGCGAAACGCCTGAGGATGTCGTACGCCGGGAAGCAGTTGAGGAAGCCGGTTTGGAGCTCGGGCCCCTGTCCCCCATCGGCAACATCTTCCTGACCCCCGGCATCTGTTCCGAACAATGCCACATCTATGCCGCGCCCTGCGATTCCGCCGCTGCTGCCGGATTGCACGGTCACACCGGCGAAGGCGAGGACATCCGCGCGGCGGCCTACCCATTTGCCGAGGTTGAAGCGATGGTGCGGGAGGGCCGGTTGAGCAACGCCATCACTTTGGTCGCGCTGCAATGGCTGTTGCTGAACCGCCAGGTGCTTCGCGCCGCCAAGGCTTGACCCGCGGGCCTGGCGGGCGCACTTAGCCCGGAAGACAAAAAAACCCAAGAAGCAAACGGGGGAAGTATGAACGTCAAAGACGGATTCACCGGCACGGTCGGCAACACACCACTGATTAAGCTGCGGCGGGTGTCTGAAGAAACCGGCTGCACCATTCTCGGCAAGGCTGAATTCCTCAATCCCGGAGGATCGGTGAAAGACCGAGCTGCGCTCGGCATGATCCTGGACGCAGAGGAGCGCGGCGCCATTCAGCCGGGCGGCGTTATCGTCGAAGGCACCGCCGGCAACACCGGCATTGGCCTGGCATTGGTGGGCAACGCCCGCGGCTATCGCACCGTCATCGTCATGCCGGAGACCCAGAGCCAGGAAAAGAAAGACATGCTGATGCTCTGCGGTGCGGAGCTGAGGCAGGTGCCGGCCACCAAATTTGCCGATCCCAACCACTATGTGCATACGGCGGAGCGTCTGGGGGCCGAACTGGCCGCCAGCGAGCCCAATGGCGCGCTCTACGCCAACCAATGGGACAACCTGGCCAACCGCGGCTGGCACATCAAAACCACCGGCCCGGAAATCTGGGAGCAGACCGACGGCAAGGTTGATGGATTCATCTGCGCCATCGGCACCGGCGGCACCCTCGCCGGCGTCTCAATGTCTCTTCGCGAGCGGAACCCGAATATCAAGATCGGCCTCGCCGACCCTCTGGGCGCGTCAATGTACGAGTATTTCACCAATGGCGAACCCAAGGCCAGCGACGGCGGGACCATTGCCGAAGGGATTGGCCAGGGCCGGGTGACCGGCAATGTGGACGGAACCGTCGTCGACTTCCCCTTCATGATCTCGGATCAGGACGCACTGCCGGTGGTGTTTGATCTGCTGAAGGACGAAGGCCTGTGCCTGGGCGGCTCCAGCGCCATCAATGTGGCCGGTGCCGTGCGCCTGGCGAAGGAGTTGGGCCCGGGGCACACCATCGTCACGGTGTTGTGCGATTCCGGCACCCGTTATCAAAGCAAGCTGTTCAACCCGGCATTTCTGCGCGAAAAGGACCTGCCCGTTCCTGCCTGGTTGGCCTGACACTACGGAGATTGCAACGGTGGCTGACTATACAAACCCAAACGCCCTGGTCTCACCTGAGCGGCTGGCGAAACATCTGGATCACGTCAAAGTCGTCGATGGGTCCTGGTACCTGCCTACAATGCAACGGGACCCAGTGGCGGAATTCGCATCGGCGCATATTCCGGGCGCGGTCTATTTCGACATTGAGACGATTGCCGACCAAAGCAGCGACCTGCCCCACACCCTGCCATCAGCGGAACAGTTTGCCGAGCAGGTGGGCGCGCTCGGAATCTCCAATAACGACCCTGTGGTGATTTACGACGGCCTCGGCTTGTTCAGCTCCGGGCGGGTCTGGTGGATGTTCAAATATTTCGGCCACGAACGGGTCTCTATCCTGGATGGTGGATTCAGCCGCTGGCAGGCAGAGGGCCATCCCGTCGAAGATGGCGCCACCAATCCTGTCCCCGCCACCTACGTGGCGACGGCCGATGCCAATATGGTCAAAGCGCTGGGGGACATGCGGGCAAATATCGACAACGTCGCGGCGCAAGTGCTGGATGCCCGTTCCGCTGGCCGGTTTAATGCAACCGAACCGGAGCCCCGTGCCGGCCTGCGCAACGGACACATTCCCGGCAGCTTCAGCCTGCCCGTCAGCGACCTTACCGACCCGGAATCCAAATGCGTGAAATCGGCAGACGCCCTGTCGTCATTGTTCGATGACGCCGGGGTTGATTTCGGCCGCCCAGCCATCACCACCTGCGGCTCCGGGGTCAGCGCCTGCGCGGTGGCGTTCGCCCTGCACCTGATGGGCAAGGATGATGTGGCCATGTATGACGGCTCCTGGACTGAATGGGGCGGACGAGACGACACCCCGGTGGCGCCCCCGGTCGCACCTTGACTGCGCCTGACGCCCACGCGGTCGCCCTCCGCCCGGTTGCCGACGGCGACGAAGGTGCGATTGCCACATTGTGGGAAAGGTGCGGACTGACCGTCGCCTACAATGATCCTGTCGCCGACATCGCCTTCTGCCGGGCATCAGCAACTTCCGAGCTTTTTTTGGCAGTCGTCGCTGGCCGCATTGCCGGTACGGTCATGTGTGGGCATGACGGGCATCGAGGCTGGCTCTATTACCTGGCGGTGGATCCGGATATGCAGCGGGGCGGCGTCGGTCGCCGGCTGGCGCACCATGCCGAGGCCTGGCTGAAGGCCGCGGGCGTGCCCAAGATCAACCTGATGATCAGGCCCAACAATCAGCCGGTTCGCGAATTCTATTCAGCCCTTGGCTATGCCGACACGCCGCGACTGGTGATGGGAAAATTTCTGGCGGACCAGCCTGCACCAGCACAGGATCGTGATTCGCAAGAGGGGCGACTGGATATCACCGTCACCCACCTGGAAACGACCAACCGGCCCGATCGGTTGCCTGCGGTCACCCCGCCAAGGGGGAGCACGCTGCTCCGCGCCACTCAACCTCCCGTGTCTTTCTACAGATACCTCTACGACACCGTCGGCGGTCCCTGGCTGTGGTACGAGCGGCGGGCCATGGATGATGAAACCCTGATTGGCCATATCCACGACCCGGACGTGGAAATCTACGTGCTCTACCACCATGGCGCTCCGGCAGGATTTGCGGAGCTGGACCGACGCGTACCGGGCGAAATCGAGCTTGCCTATGCCGGGCTGGTGCCCGACGCCATCGGCACTGGGCTAGGTCTTGCGCTACTCACCTGGGCCGCGGAGATTGCCTGGTCTTACGCGCCGGCACGCTTCTGGGTGCATACCTGCACCCTGGATCACCCACGGGCGTTGGCGATGTATCAGCGGGTCGGGTTTGCGCCGTATAAGCAAGAGGCGCGGCAGATCGATGATCCGCGAACCATCGGGCTGTTTCCAGCAGACTGGCCGTTACCGCCGGGCGCACGATTGACAGAAGGCGCTGCCGGTTGACTGCCCCCAGCCAATACCTATGATCCCGACCCGGCGGGAAGGCCGTCGGGTCGGTCAACGAGCCCTCACACAAGGAGATTTTGCCCCATGACGCGCGCAGTGGTTATCAGAATGCTTGGACTGTTTTTTATCTTGGGCGCCGCTGGCGCGGTCAGCGGCTGCAATACTGTTGAAGGTGTCGGCTCGGGCGTCGCCAAAGACGCCAAAGCTGTAAAGAAGAAACTTTAGGCGCAGGCACAGCGCCTGCCGTGTGGCGGCGCAAACCCGGTCGAATTGAATTCGGGGTGGCAGGTGCCTGCCGCCCCAATTCGTTTGCGCGATGCCAAGGTATGAACAGGCGGAAGATATGAAAGAGCTTACCAAGATCGTTTCTGCAGGACGGCACCCGGAAGATCATTTCGGTGTGGTCAATCCGCCGGTCTTTCGGGCATCGACGGTAACATTCCCGACGCTTGATGCCTGGGATGAAGCACGCGCAAATCGATTTGACGGGATCACTTACGGCCGTTTCGGCACGCCGACCACCCGCGCCTTTGAAGAAGCCGTCGCGATCCTGGAAGGCGCCGACAAGGCAGTCTCGGTTCCTTCCGGCATGGGCGCCTGCACCTCGGCAATTATGTCGGTGGTCAGCGCCGGCGATCACATGCTGGTACAGGATTCCGCCTACCAGCCGGTGCGCAACCTCTCGAATATGATCCTGTCCCGCTATGGTGTTGAAATCACGTATTTCGATTCAGCGCTCGGCGCCGATGTGGCAGGACTGATCCAGCCCAACACCAAACTCATCTATCTGGAATCGCCCGGCTCCCAGACCTTCGAGATGCCTGACATCCCCGCTATCACAGCCGTCGCCCGCGAGCGCGGGATCATGACGGCGATGGACAATACCTGGGCCACCTCGTTCTTCTGCAAGCCGCTGGAACTGGGGGTCGATCTCTCGATCAACGCCGCCACCAAGTATCTCGTTGGCCATTCGGACGCGATGCTGGGAGTCATCAGCATGCGGCAGGAGCTCTACGAGAACGTCAAGATCACCGCGAACTTCCTGGGTGGTGGGCCCGGCAGCGAAGAAGCCTGGCTGGGCCTTCGTGGCATTCGCACCCTGGGCGTACGCCTGCCCCAGCACCAGATCAACGCCACCCGCATTGCAGAATGGCTGCAGACACGGCCGGAGGTAAATCAGGTGCTGTATCCGGCCCTGCCGGATCATCCGGGCCACGACATCTGGAAACGGGACTTCAAGGGCGCCTCTGGCCTCATGTCTGTGATGCTCAACCCCTTTGAACGCGATGCGGTGGCTGCAATGGTCGACGGCCTGGAGCATTTCTTGCTGGGCGCCAGCTTCGGCGGCTATGAAAGCCTGATCCTGCCGATCGATCCGACCAACTATCGGACCGCCACAACCTGGACCGCACCAGGACCCTGCCTGCGCCTGCATGTGGGCCTGGAAGACACGGACGATCTGATTGAAGACCTGGAACGCGGCTTTGCACGGCTGACGGCCGCAGGGTGAGGACGCCATGGCCACAGACGGTCCCGCTACGGTCCCCGATACCAAGCTGAGCGCCATCCTTGACGCCATTGCCTTCAATGGCGACGGCCTGGTGCCCGCGATCGCGCAACAACATGACACCGGCGAAATCCTGATGATGGCCTGGATGAACCGAGATGCTGTGGCCGAAACCATTTCGACGGCGCAGGTCTGCTACTGGTCACGGTCGCGGCAGGCCCTATGGCGCAAGGGCGAAACATCCGGTCAGACCCAGGCGTTGATGGAACTGCGCATCGACTGCGACCAGGACACGCTGCTGCTCCTGGTGGATCAGACCGGCGTCGCCTGTCACACCGGCACACGCAACTGCTTTTACACCGCCGTTCGTAATGGCGACCTGGTCCGGATCGCCGAACCACTGACAGACCCCGACGACCTCTACAGTGGGTCGCGCTGAACTTCGCTGCTCTCTATCAGGGGAATTCCTGCTGCTTGAAACGCCTCATAGGTCGCCGCCAGACTGCTATCCAGATCGATCGGGCGGCAGGCGTCTTCGATGACCGTTACCTGAAAGCCCTGGGCCGCACCGTCCTCCGCCGTGTAGCGGACGCAGAAATCCAATGCCAGACCGCACACGAACAGGCGACCAACAGCCAGCTCCCGTAGCAGCCCGGCAAGGCCTGTGTGGGTGACGTGGTCATTTTCAAAAAAGGCCGAGTAGGAATCGATTGCAGGATTGCGGCCCTTGCGGATCACTGCACCCGCCCGATCAGCATCTAGATCTCTATGAAAGGCGGCGCCGTCTGTTCCCTGAACGCAATGATCCGGCCACAGGACTTGCGAACCGTAGGGCATCTCGATCACGTCATAGGCGGTCGCCCCTTCATGGTACGAGGCAAAGGACCCATGTCCGGATGGGTGCCAGTCCTGGGTTAAGATTACGTGGTCGAACCGCGCCATCAGGTCGTTGGCGACAGGCACAACACCGTCGCCATCCGGCACCGCAAGCGCGCCGCCGGGGCAGAAATCATTCTGCACATCCACAACAATCAGCGCGGCTGCGTGAGCCATGGGCAGCTATTCCGCTGCGTGCTTTCCGGCGTCCCAGCCCGCATCCGACAGCCGTTCCTGACCAAAGGAAAGCGGCGGCGACTCCAACTCTGTGGCCAGGGTGTCATTCCACCGATTGAGGAAGCCATAAAGCGCGATGACCGAAACGATCTCCACCACTTGATCTTCATCCCAGTGCTTCTTGAGTTCGTCAAAATCGGCGTCGGTCACCGCGTTAGGCACCATACCGGCACTCTGCGCCACCATCAGCGCTGCCCGCTCACCTGGTGTGAAGAGATCGCTACGCTCGTAGTCCCAGATGGCATCGAGCTTTTCCGGTGCCACGCCCCGCGCCTCCACCATATGCCCGGTATGGGCCATGCAATAGCTGCAACCCGCTGCCCGACTGGCCACGTGGCCGATCATGACTTTCAGGTCCGGCGGAATCCCCGGCGCCGCGAAGATCGACGTTGCCAGCGCCTGAAAGCTTTTCAGGATTTCCGGCCGCCGCGCCATGATCAGGTTGCTGTTCGGCACAAAGCCAAGGATCTTTTCCATGTTGGCGAAGCCTTCGGACAGCTCCGGCACATCGTCCTTTGTCAGGGGGTTTACGCGCGGCATTCTTTTCTCCCGTGGATGGTCTGGTAGGTCTATCGATTAGGGTACTGAGGCGGCATAAATTTTCCGGATGCCTACGCTTCCGACGCCAGTTCCTGTTCAGTCAGTGTGGCCCAATAGCTCGCGCCGACGCTCAGGATCTCATCGTTGAAGTCATAGTGTGGATTGTGGAGCATGCAGGGGTCGCCATCTGCGCCCGCGCGAAAGCCATTGCCAATCCACACATAGGATCCGGGCTTCTCCTGCAGCATGAAGGCAAAATCTTCTGAGCCCATGACCGGCGGAATGTCGTTATGCACCTGGTCCTCACCTACCACCTTGGCCGCGGCCTGCGCCGCTTTCTGCGTTTCCTTCTCCGTGTTCACCAACACCGGATAATTGCGCCGATAGTCGACCGTAGCCGTCGCGCCATGGGCAGCGGCGATGCCTTCCGCAACCTGCACCATGCGCGCCTCAATCATATTCTGCACGTCATCGGACAAGGCCCGGCACGTGCCTGAAACGACTGCATCGTCGGGGATGATATTGTTGGCCGAACCCGCGTGGAACTGGGTGACGGTAACCACCGCGTTCATCAAGGGGTCCGTGTTCCGGCTGACGATCGATTGCAGAGCAGAGACAAGTTCCGCGCCCACGACAATCGGATCGACACCCTGATGCGGCATGGCCGCGTGGGCGCCCTTGCCCTGCACGCGAATTTCGAACATGTCTGCGCTGGCAAGCATGGGGCCCGTGCGGACGGTGATGCTGCCTGGCTCCAGCCCCGGCCAGTTGTGCATGCCATAGACGGCATCGCAGGGAAATTTCTCGAACAGGCCTTCGTCCATCATCACTTTGCCGCCGCCGCCGCCTTCTTCCGCCGGCTGGAAGATGAGGTGAACCGTGCCGTCAAAATTGCGCGTCTCCGCCAGATAGCGCGCTGCGCCCAGCAGCATGACCGTATGACCATCATGACCGCAGGCGTGCATCTTTCCCGCATGGGTGCTGCAGTGGCCAAAGTCGTTCTTTTCCAAAAGCGGCAAGGCGTCGAGGTCGGCACGCAAGCCGATCGACTTGCCCGACGTTCCAGCTCGAATGGACCCCACCACCCCGGTTGTCGCCAAACCACGATGGACATCGATCCCAAATTCTTCGAGCAGCTTGGCAACCTTGTCGGCCGTCCGTTGCTCTTCGAACGCCAGCTCCGGATGGGCGTGAATATCGCGCCGCCAGGCGGTCATGTCGTCGTGAAATTTTGCCAGACGATTGATGGTGGGCATGAGCGGCCTCCGTTTCAGGTCTACCCAATATAGATAGGGCGGCCTATCAAATCGACAGGCCGCCCGCACCATTCAGAACATTTCGGCCGAGTTATTTCTTTTTCTTGGCCGCTGGTTTCTTCTTCGCTGGTTTTTTGGCGGCCGCCCGGCGCTTGGCCGGTTCGTCCTTGATCGGGCTGCGCAGGGTGCCGATCCCTTCGATCTCCACCTCGCAAACATCGCCGTCCTTCATCCACAACGGTGGCTTGCGGAAGGCGCCAACGCCGGCCGGCGTGCCGGTGACGATGATATCGCCAGGCTCAAGCGTGAAGACTTCAGAGCAGGTCGCAACCAACTGCTGGACTGAGAAGATCAGATTCTTGGTATTAGCTTCCTGCACCACCTTGCCGTTCAGACGGGTCTGCAGGCGAAGGCCCTTACCGCCTTTCGGCAACTCATCGGCGGTAACGAATTCAGGTCCAAAGCCGCCAGTCGCGTCAAAGTTTTTGCCGGCGGTCCACTGGGGCGACTTGAACTGGTAGTCGCGAATCGAGCCGTCATTGAAGACAGAATAGCCGGCCACATGTTCCAGCGCCTTGCTCTTCGGAATGTGCCGGCCACCCTTGCCGATAACGGCGACCATCTCACCCTCAAAGTCATACTGGATGCTGGCGCGAGGC
This sequence comes from Alphaproteobacteria bacterium, assembly GCA_021776685.1. Lineage (GTDB taxonomy): Bacteria > Pseudomonadota > Alphaproteobacteria > Bin65 > Bin65 > JAJFFJ01. The sequence goes on along the minus strand of JAJFFJ010000065.1, from coordinate 28,370 downwards.
CTGATCATGGGCTGACCGCTCGCCACCAGGCTGGTGTTCACCCGCAGGAACAGCACTGGGTAGCTGGGCAATCCCTCAAAGGGGCTCTCCGCGGCGTGGTCGATATAGTTCAGTCCGATACAAATGATCTTCCCCGGATTCTGAAGCGGAGGCAGCCAGGAAACCCGGCCTTTGACCACATCCTTCGCCTTGGCCTTTCGCGCCGCGGCGCTGACCTTGCCGAGGGCGCGCGCCTTCAGGATATCGCCAACATCTGTCGGCAGGGATTTGTCGATCTTCGATACATTGACCAGATCGTCGCCTTTATAGACGCCCAGGGCCGCCTTGCCGCCCTGTTTGAATGCAACAATTTTCATACTTGATTAGCTCCCAGATCAGGCCGGCTCGTCAGGGTCATGCCTACTCAGGATCGCCCCATGTCAGATAGGCCCATTTGCGCTCAACCACACCGCCGGAAGTGACGGCGCGATTTTTCGATTGCTCGGCGGTGTATTCGAAATCCTCTACCCGGTCACCAGCAGCCAAAACCGCCAGCTCCACCGTCGCCGCTGATTCGAGGAAGTACGCCATTGCCAACGCTTCCTCAATAGTCGCGCCGGTTATAACGCTGCCATTGCCCCGCAGGACAACGGCGATATTGTCGCCCAGCAGCTCCGCCACATCCGACGCCCGCGCATCGTCGCGCAGCAGCTCCGTCTCCATATAGATCGGTGGCGCCGGTGCAAAATAGGTGCCGAAGCCGTGGCGTGACCGCGGCGTCCGTCCCATAGCGGAGAGGGTCAAAGTGTTGGGCAGGAAGGTCCGGACAATCCCGCCGACCTCAGGCCGCCGCGTGTAAATCTGCTGGTGCACCCGCACTTCACCCAGCACGCCGTCTGGCAGCGCACCCTCGACGGGCACCACGGTTCCGGCGTCGCCGGGCGCGATGGTATTCATCGCTTTTGAGGCGCAAACCAGGAATTCGCCCTCGCTCAGGCGGGCGCTCACATGCCCGAAGGCGTTGCCTAATCCGTGGCGCACCAGCGCCCGCGCCGTCTGGCGCACCCGGATCTGGGTCCCCTCACTTGGAGTCGTCATGTTTTCCTGCCCCTGCTGCCGGTCCTATTCGACAAATTCGTCAATCTGCGGGGTCGCACCCCAGAAGCAGAATGATTTGTTGTCGAACGGAAACTGTCTTGGCCGCCATGTGTCCGGCGTCACCAGTCGAACGCCGTGGGAGTATTCGTAGATGATTTTGTCCGGCCCTTCGAAATACAGGAACATCGCACTGGACGAAGGATGACGCCCCGGACCAAACCGGATCTGCACCTGCCGCTCTTGCAGGTAGTACCAGGAGCGCATGATCGAATCGATTCCGTCCACTTGGAAATTGATGTGCTGCACGCCAGGCTGGTCGGTCGGGAACAGGGCCAGGCGGTGATGCACCTGGTCAAAGGACATGAGCGGCGCGGGGCCGATCCAGTCGTTCACCCGCATGTTGAAGCGCTGGGTCCAGAATTTCTCGTCACGCGCCGCATCGGTGGTCTTCAGGCCCACATGGCTGAATTCCTCGATCCCCACCTTGCGGCTGGGCATGAAAGGTTCCGGGTTGAAATGCGGCCTGTACACCAGATCGATCTTGTTGCCGCTGGGATCGGCAAAGGTGAAATAGGCTTCCACCCGGCGCTCCGACCGGCCCTCGGCGGTGCCCTGTACGATCTCAATACCTGCATCCGCCAGTTCACGTTCGGCGGCTTCGTAGTCCGCCTCTCGCTCAATCTCGAAAGCCGTGGTGTGATCCGACGGGTCGCCTTTGAAATAGCAGATATTGTGATCGCGATTATCACCGCGCACATAGACGGTGCTCGGCGTTTCGTCGACCACTTCCAGGCCAACGATCTCGGTCGCGAAATGCCGGTTAGCCGCCAGATCCTGCGTTCCAAGTCTCACATAGCGGATATCGATAAGGGGAATCATTGCGAGCCTCTTCTGCGGCGCGGCGCGCGCGCAGTTCCTTTTTCCATCGCCTACCGTAAACCCGGCGGCTGGTGTGTGGCTAGGTGCTGGACGCCCCACGCACCCTGATCAACCACCTCAGAAGCCGCAGGGCTCCGCGCAAAAAAGACAGCCAGAAGAGGATCGTGATCAGCCACAGATAGTGCAGATGGCCGTCGATATTGTAGACAGTGAGAGCGCAAAAGATGGTGCCGCCCACCGCGAGGATAAAGAAAATGACATACTGGGGACCGCCATTTTCCGCAAAGGCCGCGCCCCAGGTGCCCTCGTCGAAATTCAACGGATTCTTTGAAGAGTCACGCCGCGAACGCGCGGTATCGCTTTTCCGACCTGCTACCGAAAACCCACCAGACATCCAGATTCGATCCTCGTATTAGCCAGCGCCTGTCTTGCTGCCGGCTGAAGGAAACTGATCAATACCCAAACTGCCACGAATGTCTTCCGAAATCTCGGCTTTTGCATCCTCCAATGGAATTCCTGTGGCATCGGCTATCTTGACCACCGCATCGAAAATCGCGACCGTCGCCGCCGCGTCGATCAGGCATCCTGGCCCCATTTCATCTGCAATCCTGCCCCGGACAGACGCCAACCCGCCTTCACTTTCGTAAAAGGCTTCGGCATAGGCGCTAAGCAACGCCGCGTGGGCGACCGGCGCTACATCGCCTGTCGCGCCTTGGCCGATGATGGCGTCCAGATCATAATCGATGCCGTCATGTTCGCCGCTCCCACGGAGCAGCACCGCATGGCTGGTGGTTCAGTAAACGCACTGATTGATAGCGGAGACCCGGGCGGCGAGGAACTCGATCTGCGCATGGGTCAGATCGCGATATTCCGTGCCGAAATCGCGCAAAACCGCGTCAGGCAGATAGCAGACCGCGTCGAGATCGAAGAACCCCACCACCTCCGCTGGCACCAGACTGAGCGCCCGGTGAATATTCATCGCGGCCATGCCGTCATACATACCCGCTTCCGCGTCGGTCATATCCTCCGGCGCCAGGGTGGGTACCCAGGCGAGACCAGGTTTGGCGCCCACAGGGCGATCACCGGTTGGCTCTCCTGCTTGCGGTTCCGGCAATGACGGCCGGGCAACACCCAGGGCATCGGCAAAACTGTCAATTGCGATGACTGTGGCGAGGACACCGATGGTCTCCACATATTCCGCGTCAGTGAGGCCGCCGGCCAACGCATCCAGATAGAATCGCTCGGTCAGCCGGCTGGCGTCCGTGCGCACCCGGTGGATCACATCCACCAGGACCGGCGGCAGATCCGTGACCGAGTCGTGGGTTCCGTCGAGCGCGTAGGGAGAAAGAGCATCCTTGCGGTCAGCGCAATAGCGGCAGGACAGCGCCTGTCGGGTCTCCGCGGCAAGGGCGACGCGAGTCGCGCCATCCCACCAAGTGCCCGGCGCCGCCAGTCGAGCCCATGCCCGTCTCTGCGCCGCGACCAGGTCTTCGCGCACAGGCACAGGGGCACTTTGATAGTCGATCAGATTTGCCGCCAGATTTGCTGTCATCCGGGTTTCCCGTCTACTTCAAACCGGCCAGAAGAGTAACCGCAGATCCCATTGCATCCAAGAGGTCCGGTTCAGGCCAGCCGGTCGATCAACGTCTGTGCGGTACCATGAGCAATCTGTTCGCGTTCCTGGCCGGTCAGGTCGGCCTGGCCAAGCAGCTCCTCCGCCGGTAGGCCGTTGAAAATGGGATAGTCCGAACCCAGCATGATCCGGTCCGCCCCGTAGCAGTGCACCGCGGTTTCCAGCGCCCGTGGCCCCAGGGACGCTGTGTCGTAATAGAGTTTCTGCAGCCTCTCGTGGGGAAAGGGCTGGTCAGGGGTGCGGTTCTGGGCAATCTGCACCATGCGCTCCTCGATAAAGGGAATCGTGCCGCCCAAATTGATCACCTGAAAACTGACCCCCGGATAACTCTCGAGCAGATCAGACATGATCAGGGTGATGACAATCTGTGATACCGTGCTTTGCAATGTGATCGCCGAGGCGCGGTATCCTGGATTATCCATTATTGGCGGTGTTGGCATCTCCCCGGGGATCAGCCCTGGGTGGATCAGGATATGAGCGCCAATCTCGTCAGCTTGTGCCAGCACAGGTCGAACAGCATCCACCGCATCAATGGAAGTGAAATAGTTGCCCGGCAGCAAGGCGCCAAGGAGTCCCAGTTCGCGGCGTAGCCGTGCCATTTCACCGGCCGCGGCGCCCATATCCGCCAGCGGAAGACCGCCAAGGCCATAGAATTGGCCGGAATAGGTCGTACAGATTTCTGACAGGGCATCATTGTAGGCGAACAGAACCGGCGCCGACTCCCCTGCCGGCTGCGCATCCATCCCAAGGGCGCCCGGATAGGTCAGCAACTGTGCAGTGAAACCCTGCTGCGCCATCCAGTCGAGACGGGCGGTCACATCGTGATAGGGCGGCGTGAACGGAAAGCGCGCCGTCATGGCGGCGAGCTTTTCCTGCCCGTCCTCCATTACCAGCATGGGCACCTGGTCCCTGCCCCGCATGGCATCATCCAGACCGGCGCCATAAAAATGGGAATGCATGTCGATGGCGATGGTTGCAGCCTTTCCATGGATGAAGGTGACAGATGCCCGCAGATTGTGCCTACACTCACGCCAAAGGCAACGTTCAGACATGGGCCAGTGACAGATTATGCGATATCGCCGCTTTACCAATCCCGAGGTTAAGGCGGTATTTGATCGTTGCGCGCCGGAAATGCGCAGCGCCTTGATGGCCACGCGCGAACTGATCTTTCAGACCGCCCGCGACACCCCCGGCGTCGGCAAGCTGGACGAATGCCTGAAATGGGGTGAACCCGCTTACCTGACCCCGGAAACCGGCAGCGGCAGCACAGTGCGGCTTGCCCCGAGCCGGGCGCTGGCACACCGCTATGCGGTTCATTTCAACTGCAACACTAACCTCGTCGAGCAATTCCGCCTGCTTTACCCCGATGCGTTTGAATTTGCGGGCAACCGTAGCATGCTTTTCGACTGCGGCCGTCCGTCAGGACCGGAACTCGCCCATTGCATTGCAATGGCCTTGACCTATCATCTCGCCAAACGCGCGCCACAGATGGCGCGACCCATTTCGGAGGCAAAACCATGACCGTCGGAGAGGCCGAGCTGGCCGTAAATTCAAGTGAACTGGCGGTTGACACCAGTCCAGGCCAGGCCGCGCTGACGGCCTTTTGCGACGATGCACGGGAAATCCTGAAAGACGACGAGAGCACCACGGGGCAGGAGGCTGTGCGCCAGCGCCTGTTACCGCTGCTGACCGATCAGGGATTCCTGGCGGAATATGCCGGGCCCGGCACCGCACGCGGCGGCCACCGGCTCTTTACCGACGACGAGACCGGCTTCGCGGTGGTCATCTATATCGGCAAGGAAGGACGAGGCGAATCTCCGCCCCACGATCACGGTCTGGACTGGGCGATCTATGGACAGTCGCGCCTGCGAACCGCCATGCGCGATTTCGAGATTGTTTCCGGCGATGCCTATGATCCGGACGCTGCGTTGAAGGAAACGTCTGTCTACAATCTCGACCCCGGCGAGGCCCGCCTCTACCTGGTGGGCGACATTCATTCGATCAATCCCGTGGTGGACTGCGTGTATGTGCGGGTGGCGGGCTCACCCGCCGACCATTTCACCCCGGTTGGCCGCATGAATGATGGGATGCAGAAAATCTGGGGACCCTCCGTCACCCCGCGCCCGCCGCAGCCCTCCTGAACACCCGAGCGTCCAGCAACTGGGGAGGCCACGATGCGGCTCCTGCTCGATATTCTGCTTTTCCGGCGAATGATTGCGCCTGTGCTGCTGCAGCTTCTGTTCTGGGCAGCCATCGGCGGCACTATCTATGGAGCATGGTGGCTGTACACCCACGACAGTGCCGTGTGGTGGGTTGCGCTGGTCTGCGGCTGTCTAATGTGCCGGATTCTTTTTGAGTTCGGGATTATCGCCTTTCGCAGCTACGAGGCGCTCTGCGCTGTACGCGACTCGCTGGCGGCCCCGCGTAAATAGCGGTTTAGCTCAATGAAGCTCGAAGGTCGCTGCGATCTCAACCGAGATATTTTCCGGCAGACCGGGTGAGCCCACGGCATATCGCGCATGACGGCCAGCGTCGCCAAATATCTCGACGATGACATCCGAGCCGCCGTTGATCACCCGTGGCGTCTGGGTGAAGCCCGGGTCGCAATTGACAAAGCCGGACAACAGAAGACACGAGGCAACCCGGTCGAGGTCGCCACCACACGCGTCCTTGAGCTGGGCGATCACATTCAATGCCGTCAGCCGGGCTGCTGCTTGTCCCTGTTCAATCGTCAACTCACTATCGACCCGCCCGCAAAACTCTTCCACGACCTTGGCGTCGATGAGTGGCCCCTGCCCCGAGATGTAGACCGTGTTGCCGCCGATTTTCCAGGGCAGATAGGTTGCAAATGCGGGGGCGGCACGGGGCAATGAAATTCCCAGTTCGGTGAGGCGTTCTTCGATCCGGCCAGCCATCGTGGAAATCCCCGCGCTCAACTGCGATTTGGGTCGTTGGGATAGGCAGCGACGCTGTTTTCCAGGCGGCCGACTCCGTCGATTTCGACGGTTATCGAATCGCCCGGCGACAGCAGGCGGCTTTTACCAGCGTACATATGCTCGAAGACCTTGTGGATCTCGCCGTGTTCGACGGTGACGCCATGTGCCATGCCGGCGCCGGCGCCAGTGCCGGTCGCAATCACGTCGCCCGGCGAAAGGGTCGTAATGGCCGAGGCGTTGGCAATCAACTCGGGCACCGTGAACACAATGTTGCTGGTGCTGAAGTCCTGGACCACATCGCCGTTGTGGTAGCAGCGAATGCGCGTGTCGGAGATGTCCTCAATGAATTTCGCCGGTGTGATGAACGGCCCGATGGGCGCGAAGGAGTCGTTGCCCTTGTTGGCGAACCAGTCGTAGTCGAAGGTTTCACCCTGCCGGATCATCCGGTCGCGGGCAGAGATATCGTTGTAACAGGTGAAGCCGGCCACATAGTCGAGTGCGTCTTCTTCCGAAACGTTCTTTGCGGTCTTGCCAATCACGATGGCCAGTTCCGCTTCCCAGTCGATATAGTCTGCCCGCGGCGTCAGGAAGACCGTGCCGCCGTGGCCGACGACGTTATGGCGCGAACCCTTGTAGAAGAAATAGGGCTCGTGTTTCTCCCGGTCGGGCGCCGCCGCACCCATCTCCAGGGAATGGTCGTAATAGTTGGAGCCGGCGTTCAGAATCTTGTTGGGATAGAGGATCGGCGGCAGAAACGTGACCTCATCAGCCCTGTAGGCAATGTCCGGCCAGGCGCCGACCGTTTCCTTGGCGTAGTAGTCGACGAAATCGTCGAGACAAGCGTCGAACAGCGACCACTCATCCAGAATATCCAGCATCGTGTAGTCGTGCCTGGCTTTGAAAAAGTCCCGTTTGCCGGTCGCGGCCTTGAACGCTTCATAGCCAATCCCGAAATCGATCAGCGCTTCTCCGACCTCTACGACGGGGAACGTACGCCCGCGGTACTCGACCGTTGCTAGCCGATAATGCTGCATCACTTTTTCCCTTTTTTCGGCGGCAGACGCCCCTGCCATCTCCCACTTCTCGACTCCCGTACCTCAATTGCGGACCACGATCAACCAAGCCCGGCACATACCTCCTATCGCCCTGTCGGGGGTGGTTGGCGGGCAATTCGACTTGCGTGGCAGGCAGCTAAAGTCCAGTCTGTGCACGAGCAGCGGTCGCCACCGAAAATGACCCTGCGATCGTTGTAGTAGAGTCGGGCCCACCGATGGATGCAACACCACGGCAACCCGGCATCAGGGGTAACGGACCGTCACACGGTCCCATTGTTGTGGGGAAGTGGCATGAAAAAACCTACGTCATTCGCAGGCGCCGTCGCTATCGGAATCGCCTGTTCTTTTGTCCAGACGCCAGCATCGGCAGCCGATATCACCCTCAAAGCCGGCACGTTTTTGCCGTCGGTTGATCGCAGCTGGTATCCGCATATCAAGACGTGGATCAAACGCGTCAACGAAGGCTCGAAGACCCATGGTGTGCGGGTCAGAATGGTCGCCGCGGGCTTTAAAGCCATGAACCCGTTCGAGATGGGCAACGCTGTCAAATCCGGCGTCCTCGACATCGTTCACCTGCCGGGCACCTACTACAACAAGATCATGCCCATCGCCGACGCGCAGAAGATGTCGACGGTTCCGGTACAGGTGCAGCGCACCAATGGCGCGTTCGCCCTGCTGCGGCCGCTCTACCGCAAGAACATGAATGTTCACTATCTCGGCCGCTGGGGCGACGGTGTGAACTTCCATTTCTATCTGACCAAGCCGATCACAGGCGCGAGCCTCAAGGGCCTCAAGATCAGGGGCACGTCGGTCTATCAGTCGTTCATTAACGCGCTTGGCGGCGTCATGATTACGACGCCACCGAGCCAGGCCTATACCGGACTGGAACGCGGTGTGTTCCATGGACTTGGGTGGCCGTTGTGGGGCATCCACGCATGGGGCTGGCAGAAAATCATCAAATACCGTGTCGAGCCGGGATTCTTTACCGCCGAGATCAGCGTGCTGGTCAATCTTGATACCTGGAAAAAACTCAATGCGGTCCAGAAGAAGGCGCTGCACGACGTGCAGGTGCGGCTCGAGAATGAGTTCCGCGGCATTCGCGCAAAGAACAATGTCAGCGAACGCGCAAAACAGGCGCGGGACGGGGTCAAGGCCATCGTCCTGAAAGGTGCGGACCGCAAGAAGTTCCTGGACACCGCAAAATCTGCCGGGTGGGCCGATGTGATGAAAAAGGACCCGGTGAACGGGCCGATGATCCGCAAACTGACCGAGCAGAAATAGCACAACCGGTGACCGCGGGCGCCCGCTGCCAAATGTGGGCGTCCGCACAAGCCCACAGCCGAAAGGCATGCGGGCACCGCCGGTGGTGGTCCTGAATGGGGTTCATTCTCAAGCTGTTCGACATTGCCCTTGATGTAATGGGGGCCGTGTCGGCGGTGTTGCTGGGACTCATCGCCCTCGGCATTACCACTGATATTCTGGTCCGGGGGTTCAATCTCGGCTCGCTCCCCTGGATGATCGAATTGGTCGAATATGGGCTGGTGGCAGTCACCTTTCTCGGCGCGCCCTGGGTGCTCAAACATTCGGCCCATGTCAGCGTCGACATTGTGGTGGAGAACCTGCCGGCCGGACTCCGGCGCATCGTCGAAGTCGTGGCAAACCTGATCGGCATCGGCGTCTGCGCCGTAATTTTCTATTACGGGCTGAGATCCACGATCGAGCTCTATCACCTCGACACCAAGATATTCCGGATCCTGACCATCAAGGAATGGTGGCTGTTCGCCCTCGTGCCGGTTTCCTGCGGGGCGATGATCCTGGAATTTGTCCGGCGGATTTTCCGCGGGCGCCCTGCAGCGGAGCCCACCGTCCCCGATATTGCCGACGGCGGTTTCTGAGCAATGGAGTGGTATTACGCCCTCGCAATGATGCTCGGCATGTTGGCGACATTGATGGCGATCGGCCTGCCGGTGGCCTTCGCCTTCTTTACCGTCAATCTGGTGGGCGGGCTTATCTTTCTCGGCGGCGAAGCCGGTTTGATGCAGCTCGTGCGCAACGCCGTCGCCTCGGTGAAGATCTTTTCCCTCGCGCCCATTCCGCTGTTCATCCTCATGGGCGAGATCATGTTTCACTCGGGCATGGCGTTCCGGGCAATCGACGCCGTCGACAAGGTCATTGCCCGGGTTCCCGGACGGCTGTCGCTGGTCGCCGTGTCGGCAGGCACCTTGTTCTCGACCCTGTCAGGCTCGACCATGGCGAACACGGCGATCCTCGGCAGCGTCCTGTTGCCCGAAATGCGCAAGCGCGGATATCACCCGACAATCGCCATCGGGCCGATCCTGGGCACCGGCGGTATCGCCATGCTTATCCCGCCGTCGGCGCTGGCCGTCTTGCTGGCCAGCCTGGCGCAGATGCCCATCGCCCAGTTGCTGATCGCAGGGATCATCCCCGGGCTTCTGATCGCGGCGCTGTTTGTCATCTACATTGTGGTGCGCTGCCATCTCAATCCGAAATTGGCTCCAACATACGACCAGGAATCAGTCAGCCTGTCCGAGCGCCTGATTCCCCTCTTCATCTATGTGGTGCCGCTCCTGACCCTGTTTATCCTGGTCGTGGGCAGCATTCTCTTCGGCTGGGCGACGCCGTCCGAATCGGCGGCCCTCGGCGCAGTCGGTGCGATCATCGCGGCGCTCTGCTACCGCTGCCTCTCCTGGCAGGCACTGCGCAAATCCATGATGGAAACGGCCAAGGTCACGGGCATGGCCCTCTTTATCATTTGCGCGTCGATCACCTTCTCGCAGATCCTGGCCTTCTCCGGCGCCGTCGATGGTCTTCTGGAACTCATCGTCGGCTGGAAGCTGACGCCCATGGCGCTGCTCATCATCATGCTGTGTGTGCTGCTGTTCCTGGGCGCCTTCATCGACCAGATGTCGATGATGCTGATTACACTGCCGTTTTTCATGCCCCTGGTCGAGCACGCCGGATTCGATGTGGTGTGGTTCGGCGTCTTGATGCTGATCGTGCTGGAAATCAGCTTTACGACACCGCCTTTCGGGCTGCTGCTCTTCGTCATGAAAGGCGTGGCGCCGCCGGATATCACCATGCGGCAGATTTATGTCGCCGCCACACCTTTCATCCTGCTGGAGATCCTGGTTCTCGCCCTGATCGTCGCCGTCCCGGTGGTGGCGACCTGGCTGCCCGATCTGATCCTGCCGGGATAGCGCGCTGCCGGTCGCACAGGCAACTGAAAACAACCGGTCCCTGACCGGCGCCGATCTTGCCCAATCACGAATTAGAGACCTAAGCTCAGAAATGGCGTTGGCCGGATTGGCAAATTCCGACCGGCCATCCCATAGTAGATGGACAACTCGGACCAGGCTGGCCACGGTTCCATGCTCAAAGGCTTCCGCAGAAAGATCGACAACGCCGCATTAGCCATTGGCAAGAAGATCGCCTTTGCCTTCGACCGGCTGTTCGGACGCGCCTCGAAAGTGGGCGACAGAGCCTGGTTCAACTCGGACAGCTTCCCCTGGATTGCCGCTATCGAAAAGGATTGGCAGTCAATCCTCGGTGAGTTGGAACCCCTGCTGGCTAATCGTGAGCATCTGCCAAACTTTCAGGACCTTTCACCGGATCAGCGATATCTCACGCAAGATGATGGCTGGAAGACGTTTTTCTTCTGGGCCTATGGGCTCAAAACATCGCGCAACTGCAAGCGGTCCCCCAAGACCGCGAAGATCCTGAAACGCATTCCCGGCATGAAGACCGCAATGTTTTCGATCTTCGCGCCCGGCAAGCGGCTCCCTTCCCATCGCGGCCCGTTCAAGGGTGTGTTGCGATACCACCTCGCGCTGATCGTACCCGAGCCGTCGAGCGCCTGCGCAATCCGGGTCGGCGATGACGTGCGCCATTGGGAGGCCGGCAAAAGCCTGGTCTTCGACGACACCTTCGACCACGAGGCCTGGAACGACACTGACGGCGTGCGTGTGGTCCTTTTCGTCGATTTTATCCGCCCCATGCGCTTCCCCGCCTCGCTGATCAACCGTGTCATGATCTGGATGATCGCAGTGTCGCCCTTCGTCCTGGGCGCCGCCGGCAGACATCTGGCCTGGGAACGGCGGTTCGAGAAAATCGTCAACGACAAGCAAGAAGGCAAATGACAAACCTGCGCCGTCGCGGCGAACAACATCGCCAACACGAGAACGGGTATGAAAAAAGTTTGTCGGGCGCTTTCAGAAACTGGCGACCCCGGCAGGATTCGAACCTGCGACCTGCGGATTAGAAGTCCTCATAACTAGACTGACAATTGCACAGATTTTTCTACCTCATGAAAGAAAACGTGTAAACGTGGGATTAATCAGCGATCTTGTTGTTTCATCAAATTTCACTTAATGTTGGCCTCAGTGTTGGCCTAGAGAGATTTGTTGGCCTGTTCATTGGCCTAAAAGGACCCGCGGATTATGAAACAGAAGCTGACCGGACGGTCTGTCGACAGTCTAAAGCTGGCGTCGACAGGCCAGTATGACATTTACGACACCGTTCTTCCGGGATTTGGCGTACGCGTTGGAACGAAGGGGAAAAGCTGGTTCGTAAAATTCCGGTCCCCTGAGAAGCGCCATGTCCGGCGCATGACACTGGGTAAGGTCGGCATTCATTCTCTCGCCGATGCACGGGACGTGGCACGTGACGCGCTAAAATTGGTGGGCGCTGGCAAAGACCCTATTGAAGACAAGCGCGAACAAGATCGAGAACGCGAAAGGCAGAAGTTGGTCACTGAACGGGCCAAGGATTTTACGGTTGCCGCTGCGGCTGAGCGTTTCATTGAGGACTATGCGAAACCAAACCTTCGATCGTGGCGCGATTACGATACGAACTTTCGGCTGTACGTGATCCCGCTCATCGGGAGCATGCAAATTGACAATGTCGAGCGCCGTGACGTTACCCGCGTCCTTGATAAGATAGTCAGAGAAGGCAAGGGACGCACCGCTGGAAAAACGCTCGCTGCAGTCCGAAAGATGTTCAACTGGCTCGTCGGCCGGGGCGAACTTGAAGCAAACCCGATTATCGGTATCCAGCCCCCTGCCCAGATTAGGCACCGCGAACGGTACTTAAAGGACGACGAACTTCTTGCCGTCTGGAACGCTGCAGACGACCTGGGACACCCGTTTGGAACACTTTACCGCCTGCTAATACTTACGGGCGCGCGCTTGTCCGAGGTCGCAGGAATGAACTGGGCGGAGCTCGATTTGGATGGGCGGGTGTGGATAATTCCCGCGGATCGGTCGAAGAACAATTCGGCCCATATCGTACCACTGCCCGATCTTGCGCTCGACCTGGTCGCAGAGGTGCCCCGTTTCGAGGGCGGCGAATACCTTCTCGGGAGAAAGGGCGGAACCGCCTTGTCAGGATTCGGGAAAGGCAAGGCGCGCATGGATGCCGCTTCTGGCGTCGAAAATTGGCGGACCCACGATCTGCGCAGGACCTTTGCAACCGTCCATCAGAAAATTGGAACACGACTGGAAGTTACTGAAGCCCTTCTGAATCATATTTCAGGAAGCCGCGCAGGAATCGTTGGCGTCTATCAGCGGCACGAGTGGGGTCCGGAGAAACGCACCGCCATGGACGCATATGATCGATGGCTACGCGACCTGATCGAAGGCAGCGAAGTCGATAACGTCATCCCAATAATGAACAAAATTGAATAAGATCATTGATTTAATGACCTGTTGGTTTCCCTGTTTTCTTATTTTTATCTTTTCATTGTTTCCTATTTACTGGTTTTCCTATCTTATACCTGAATTTTGTCTTAGATTTACTGTTTTTTTACTTTACATCCTGAAACCTATCGTATCACTGTGGGACAGCGGCACCCTTGAATTGAGAATCTGATATGTCCAAACGCTGGCTCACATATGCCGACCTCCAGAAGCGATATTCCAAAACACGAGTGACAATCTATCGATGGGTCCGCGCCGGAATTCTACCGCGCCCTAAGCGGTTAGGTCCCAATAGCGTTGGCTGGGACGAAGAAGCCTTAGACGCACGCGACGCCGAACTCGAAGACGCGGCATAGGCTGAGCGAGCCAAAGTCCGATGAACGGGCCATTCGCAGATACAGCCCTTGCCTATAGCCAAGTCCCATGCATGGTGCTGCCCGTTGGCAGGGAAGATGGAAAAAAGCCATTGGTCAGTGGCTTCCCTCGATGGAAAATGCAATCCGGCGAACAATTAGCGGAACTTGCGCGGAAGTTTCCCGCGGCCAATATTGCAATTCTAACCGGCATACGTTCGAACATCACAATTGTTGACATCGACGCGCCTGATTGTTTGCAGACAGCAATTAAGCGGTTTGGTGAAACGCCGTATCAAGTGAGGACCCCAAGCGGCGGGTTTCATTTGGCCTATCAGTATGCCGGTGAAAGATGCCAGGCCGGAATTGACGGACTCCCAATCGACATTCGTGGAGACGGCGGGTACGCGGTTGCGCCGCCAAGCAGAAACCCATCAGGCACACCGTACGAGCTAATACAGGGTCAGCTAAGCGACCTGCGACGCCTTCCTATGATCGGGAATGACGCCTTGCCCGAGGCAGGAACAGGGAATGCCGGCAGCGATAACGGGAGACGCAATGACACGCTTTTCAAGTTTGGACTTCGCGAAGTGCGAGCGTGCGACGACTTCGAGACGTTGGTCGACTGCATGCGCACCGAGAACGATACCTACGACCCGCCTATGTCCGATGGGGAAGTTCTGAAAACCGCGAAATCGGTTTGGAAAATCCATGACGAAGACCGGAATTGGGTCGGCAGAGATGCGCGCTCGGTATCAACGAAATCCGAACTATGTTCCTGGCCTACCCAACTTCGTGAAAGCGGCGACGCTCTATATTTGCTTCAGCGTTTGCAGGTCGAACATGGTTGGCGCGAAAATCAGCCCTTTATTCTTGCGAACGGCCTTGCCAAATCCTTGGGATGGGGGATTGCGCGGCTTCGCTCAGCTCGCGAACTGCTCGTCGAGTTAGGACATATTTGGTGTGTTTACCGCGGCGGCCATGGCAAAGGTGATCCTCCAAAGTACATTCTTACCAAAGGTGCGCGTAACCAACACCAATAGTAACTAAACACCCTCCCCCCCTGTATTGGGACGTGTATATCCAACCAGATTACAGACAGGTCGCAGAATCTTTTTTGCCAGTTCCGCCATTGGGCCAAAGACTGGGAGTTTCTTCGAACCGGTCTGGATATACCGAAACTCGGTCGAAGCGTGGAGGTCACTGATCAGTTTGAGGAGTGCTTCCTCTTCCCGGGTCAAGGTCACCTGACGACCAAATCCCATGGCAACCGCGATGCGAAAGCAAGCATCCAGATCATGCCCTAGCTTCCTGATATCAGCGACTGTCAGTCCCGCATTCCGCATATAGGCTTTCAATGCCAATTCCATGGAATGAGCGACCAGAAACATCACTGGAGAAGGCGCGGATATTTCGTAACCCGGTTGCATCCCAATTCGATCGTCGGCACCAAGTGCGGCTTCATAATATTCATAAGCATAACGCGCCAAACCCAGTGCGGTTGTTCGATCGTCATCTACCATCGCTTCCTCGTTGGAGCACTTTTTAGAAATAGGCTCGGCTTAAGACCATACGCCCTTTATGACCCGAGACGCGCTTTCTAACCGCAACCATCAGTGGAAAAGAGCCCGCATCAATATAAAACGCGGATACAAAATCCGCATAATTATTCCGTATTTTACTTATTTTTTGACTCATATTTTAATTTAGGCCAATATAGGGCCAACATTGCGCTATTTGGCCAGGTGACCACAGATATGATCCCGGACGGCTTTCACGACCGCACCACTCCCCGTCACATGAGCGGCATGTTTGGCGACTGGCCGCAAGGCAGCGCAAGCGGTTCTACCGAACTCGTTCTGAAGCAGGCGCACGGTAGAACCCGGGATGCGTGGACGGCGGTCTTCAAACGAAGCGGGCGGCTGAAGGGTGACCCGACGATGACGGAAGCGGCACGGGTGCTGAAGGCAGCAGAGTTCGCACGGGAGCAAACAGCGGCTGTCAATGCGGCGCGCAATGATGCACTCGCCAGGCTTCAGGAACGCCGCGGAGATATCGCCGAACACTTCAGGCGCGCTCTTGCACCGCCGAGGAGCGCTGGCGGTGGAACCGGTGCCGCGGTCATGTTCAAGCGATGAGCGATGCGGTCGACGGGCAGACAGCGAAGCTGGACCAGCTACAGCGACAGTATATCGAGCCGGTCTGGGGCCGCTTGAACAACGTCCAGATCAACCGTGTCCGTCGCATTGTCGATGACGTCAAAGCGGAGATCGAGCGGGCCGCAGAGGAAGCCTGATGCCCCGCCCCTGTCAGGTATGCCGCCATGATGAACGCGCGCGGATAGAGCTGGCCCTGGCTCAAGGCATCGCCCAGAAGCACGTCGCCGGTCGGTTCGGCGTTTCCATGTATTCCGTGCATCGTCACCGCAAGACCCACATGCCTGCAAAGCTAAAGGCGCAACTGGCTATCGCCGGGGTGCCGAGTGGCATTGATCTTGAGGAACTGCGCAAGACGGAAAGCGAATCCCTCCTACAGCATATCGTTGCGCAACGGGCTCGGCTCTATGCTCTTCTTGAACTGGCCGAAGACTGTGAGGATCCGCGTGTAGCCGCACAGGTGCATGGCCGCATCACGGCCAATCTGGAACAGGCCGCCAGGGTGCTGGGTGAGATCAACGCAGCATCGACGCACATTCATAACAATCTTGTGGTGACGCCCGAATATCTGGAGCTGCGCCAGGGCTTGCTTCAGGCGTTGCGCCATTACCCGAAAGCGCGGGCAGCGGTGTCTGATGTCCTGAAACGGATCGACGGATCGACGCCCTGGATTGATGCCATGCCAGCCGACAAGCAACCCGTCCTGATCGAACAAGCCGATGCTAGCGGGTGACTTCCGCCTTGCGCTGGACGCCGCAGAATTTGCTATCGCCTGCGGGATCGTGCCCGACGACTGGCAGGGCGACGCACTGCGCAGTCTGGACCGCAAGCTCCTGCTGAACTGTTCCCGGCAGTCCGGCAAGTCGACGATCGCGGCCTGTATCGCCCTGCATCAAGCGATCTATGCAGCCCCCTCCCTCTGCCTCCTTGTCAGCCCCTCTCAGCGCCAGTCGGTCGAACTGTTCCGCAAGGTAGAGGAGCTCTACCGAAGACTCCCCAGCGGCCCGGAAATCGCCACTGAAAGCGTTCTGAAAGTGGAATACCGCAATGGATCACGGATTGTGGCGCTGCCGGGCAATGAGGCCACAATACGGGGCTACAGTGGTGCAGCGATCGTTGTCGTCGACGAGGCGTCCCGCGTGCCCGACGACCTTGCGGCAGCAGTACGCCCGATGCTGGCAACCACCAATGGTCGGCTGATCGCTCTCTCAACGCCATACGGTCGCCGTGGCTGGTTCTATGAAGCCTGGGCGCATGGCGACGGATGGCAACGAGTCAGGGTTACGGCTGAAGACTGCCCTCGGATCAGCGCCGACTTCCTGAAGGACGAAGAGGCCGAACTTGGCCAATGGCAATTTCGCCAGGAATATCTGTGCGAGTTCGTCGATACCGCCGAGCAGCTGTTCGCATCCGCGGTGATCGAAGCGGCTTTGTCCAGTGAGGTAAAACCACTGTGGGATTGAGCACTATGAAACTGATTCGCCCAGATGACACCGCCGCCTTCAACTCTGCGGATATGCCGCTCTGGCCGATGCGGCACTGGGTCGTCGGCGTCGATTTGGGCCAGGCGCATGACCCGACGGCGGTCTGTGTCGTCGAGCAGCGCACGGAGCCGGTGGATGACTGGAGCAGCATCTCGCTGAAGGTGCCGACAAAGACCATCTACGAGGTCCGGCACCTGGAACGGCTGCCACTCGGCACTGCCTACCCGGCGCAGGTCGACTTCATCCGAGATCTGTGCAGCCGCGCACCGCTGGGCCGCTATAACCGGCGCGGCAGGCTCAACACGTCGCTTGTGATCGACCAGACCGGCGTCGGGCGCGCGGTGTTCGATCTGTTCCGGGACAGAGGCGTCAAGGCGACAGGTGTCACCATCACCGCTGGCGATTCTGAAACCAGGGTTGGAGGTAGCTACAGGGTCGCCAAGCTACAGCTTGTCAGCCGTCTCCAGGCTTTGCTTCACAGTGGTGATCTCAAGATTGCCGCCGGTCTGAAAGATACCCAGGCGCTGGTGCGTGAGCTTCAGGATTTTCGGGCCAGCTTTACGTCCGCCGGAAATGCAGTGTTCAACGCCCGCGAAGGTGCTCACGACGACCTGGTGCTGGCCGTGGCTATCGCCGTTTGGTACGGGCAGCAGATGAAAGGTTCTGGCAGGCGGAAGGTGCGGCTTACGGGTTTTTAGTGCGGCACGCCTTCCGGCAATGACCCAGACACCACTCATTCCAAGGAAACGTCTGGATCAGGTTAAGGGCGGCACGCCACCTGCTATACCGTCAGTAAACCCGTAAATTCACTGTGCTGCCCACCGCCGCCACCGGTGAGGTTCATGCCCAGGCCGATACTCCGGCCTGCGATAATCAAAGGTTCAGGAAGGACCATCTAAACCAAGCGAAACTCTCTTGTACCGCGTGGCGGCCTTAAAACAGCTTGATCTGCCCGCCAACGCCGGCGGCGGACATACATATTTACTGCCATGCTCCAATCATCCGGATTCGAGGCAGTACGCAAAAGTATGTGTTGCTTTTCATTCTTGAAATCTGACTATTTCCCAGAGACAATAAATATACGGACATTAAGTTCAGTAAAATTAAGTAAATAATCGTCAACACATGATAGTCAACAATAATAACTGACCGTCAATATTAATTTCCGGGTTAGAAGTACTAGGCTTCCCTGCATTTTAGCTTTGCATGCAGGAGGTGAATATGAACCGCGAGAAAAGGCGTCATGTCAAGGCACTGAAGCAACGGGACTCGGCCCCTGCGCGGGCGCTCGATCGGCAGCGTGGCACGCGCGCCGCAGAGGAAGACGCCTTTCACGCATACAAAAATGCGAAGCCACGGCGCCCAAATGCGCGGCGCTTCGTCTTCGGTCCGTTGCCGGCGGGTGGGGCGGCCACCTGGCCGCCCCTGACACTGCCGTCATTCCTGAATCCCTTCCGCCTGATTTTCTTTATCGTCAGGTTGATCCTTTCGGGTGGCTTACGTCTCCTGGGTCTTTTGCCGGGATTGGCGTTGTTCGCCGGCGGTATTCTGTTCTTCGTCCTCGGTTTATTCACGGGTGGCCGCCAGATCCTGCGCTGGCTTCTGATGCTGGGCGCAATTGGCATCGGCCTGCATGCTTTTGCACCCGGTCTGATCGATGATGCAGTTCGCCAGCTGCTGCGCTTGATGGTTCCGAATTCCATCGTTTCAGGTCTTGAGCGAAATCGCCGCTGCTCCGAATTTCAAATTGTCAGGTGGCGGGGTGACGGCAGCGTCTATTCGATTCTCCCGGTCAAACCCGATTGCCAACCGGAGGAACGGGTGTTTCGCTATGTGCCGGTCTCAATAGAGTTCGCGCGCAAGTTCCGCCCCTATCTCGAAGCCGTCGAAGGCCGTTACACCACGCACTGGCAAACCGTGTCCGGCGTCAATTGGTGGGGCAAGCTGCTCATTCCAATCCGGTTGTTTCGCCATGGCGCCGTGACCGGCGGCTCGTCATTGGTCGAAACCATGATGAAGAATCTCGATGCCAATCCTGGCCGCGCCGACCCACTCTCCAAGGTTATTTATACGGTCCAGGCAGCAGTCTATACGGCGCACTATCTCAAAGACGGTGATGCACGCAATCAGTTTGCTGCCACGATCCCCGTAGTGATTGGCGGGAGGGCGAGCCGCTTCGGCGGCGGTGTTGGCGGTGGCCTGGTGCCGCTTGTCCTCTGGGGTAAGAAGCCTGAGCAGCTGACACCGGCGGAGCTTTGCGTCTGGAGCGCCGCCATTCTCTACCAGGTACGTTTGCCCGGGCCACGTTCGCCGGAACACTGGTTGCGTGACGAGTTTGCCAAGCGCATTCAGAAGATTCGAATCCGCGCCAAATCGAACTGCATCGATCGGTTGACGCCTTCATTTGGATGGTCCGCCGCTCAGGTTCAGACCTTCAAGCGTCAGATTGACCTCATGAAGTTCGGTCGTCGTCAGCGTATCTCCGGGCGCAGGGTTCCCTTCGTCGATCCGGCGCGATTGCTGGCATACGCCCTGCCGGGCGCGATCAAGCCGATCAACGACATGCTTAAGGTGGCCAACCGGTCGCCAACCGGCGATCTGATCCTGTCGATCCATGGCCCTGCGCAACGTCGTGCCCAGCGTCGAATAGCCCAACGTCTGCGGCGTCTCGATGGCTACCGCGGTCGCGTGCGTTTCCATGGCTGGGGACGTCCGATGGACAAGCGCCTGTGCGCCGTCGCGTGCGATCCTGACCAGACACCGGCAGATGTCTTCGTTGGCCTTTTCCGTGTCGACGGCCCGGTCGTACGACCCGTGATTATGATCGGCAACCGCCATTTCCAGTTCACAGGTCCGCTCGCGTGGGACCCGAATACGGATATGTACCGTTCGGGGAAAGCGACCAGATCAACGGGATCGGCCTTCAAGGCCGTGCTGGTGCCGTTGTTTGTCAATAACGGTCTGGTTTACCTGTGCAACAAGCGGTTCCGGGGCATCGCCAATCCAAACGGCAACACCGGGGTCGCCCGTTGCAGGAACGGCGTAGGCGGTGTGCCCCTGCTGATGGCCCTGGGTCGGAGCTACAATCTGCCCTTCATCGATGGCCTCCTGAAAATCGGCGAAAGAAAGCGGGACACCTACCTTCACGTCAGCGGCTTCCCGGCTGCAACAGATAATGCCGCTGACTACGCTTACCGGTCGGTCCTCGGCCATGGCGCCCCCGCCACACCGATGACCTTGGTGCGTTGGTGGGCCGCCGTCGCCAATGCCCTGGACGGTCAGTTGGCACGGGCCGGTCTGCCGCAGGTGACTGCTGCGGGCAAACCGCAACGCGTCATTGATCTGTCCGCCTACCTGCCGCGTAAGCGCAAGGACATGGTTCGCAAGATCCTGGCCGCTCCTCTGGCCTCGTCGGGTACGCTGCGCGCGCTTCGACCGCTTATTGCCCGGTATCGCTGCCATGATTCCTTGGGCAAGACGGCGACAAGCGAAGGCATCGAAATAGGCGCGGTTCGGGACAAAATGATTTTTGCCTCGTTCCGGTGTCGCGGTCGACGTTTTGTACTCTTTGTTCTGGTCGGCAGCCCGTCGATCAAGACAGCTCTGGGGAAAGTGACGACACGGCATCTGACTGGCCTTGTTGCCGTGGTCCTGAAGAGCTTGCCGCCGCGGGCAGATGACCAGGCGTCCCAGTAACCGCCAATCGTGATAGAGGCCTTGTGGCCAACGGGGATGGCGACTTCGCCGATATTCCCGTCGCCATTCCCACGGGCACCTCACCCCCAACCCTGCTGACGACCGCCTTGGTTTTCATTTGGGTGGCGGTCACTCAAGACAGCGCGTGAGGGAGGAAACCCGTAGATACCCTTGATTATCATGGGACTGGCAATATATCATGGCTCTATATTGATATTAGAAAAATAGATGAAGTAAATGTTCGTCAACTATCGTCAGGAAAATTGCAAAAGCGAATTATAGTCAAGTATCGTCAGATGTTTATATTTCCGAAAATAGTAAACTGCCCCTGCGTGTATCTCCAAGCAGGGACAGTCTAATGACCACCAAACTCGCCACCTCCGGGGGCGCCAGCGTCAGGCAACAGTCCGCCTGGTACGCCCGCATCTTCCGGTCCAAGAAACTACCGATCTGGCTTGAACTTTTCCTCCTGATAAAATTGAGTCTGCTTTCATCCGGCGTCGGAATAGTCACATGGTTCGCCACCCAGATCAGCCTATGGCAGGCGGTCATCACTGCCGGCGTGGTGACGACGATGCTGTCGCTGGGCATCATCATCTTCTGGGGAGCCGCCCTTGACAGGCAAAATTCAGTTAAAGTGAGGACCATTTTTACCGTCGCCGGCAGCGTCCTCTCCTCGATCAGTGCGCTTCTCGCGATGGGTTGTTGGTTGCACATCATGGCTGCATCTGATCTCGCGCAGTTCATCCATCTCGGCCAAAGCCAGGCGATCATGGTGCCTGCCGCCGAAATCCAAAAACGGTTCGAGGTCTTTGCCGGCAGCATGGATCGTACGGCGCTGCTGACGCGAGATAAGGCCCGGCAGGAGGTCAGCCGCGGCACCTCTTGTGACGGCAAAAAACTTGTTGTCCGTAAGCGTGGGCGCCGCCATCGGATGCGCAAACACCAGCAGCAGCAGGCCACGCGCTTCGCATCTCAGGCCCGCGCCATGGCCACCGGCGCCATCATCATCCTGGCACGCTTCCGCAAGAAGCTGACGCAGACAGAAGTCAACAAGGCTTACGCTGAGCTGAGGAGACTCAAGGCGGATCCCCGCTTGTCTGCCATGCGTCACTTTGTGGAGACAAACCTGACGGCGTTCCGGACTCAATTCTATGACCCGAAGACGGGCGCCAGGTTCATTTGCGGGGATCGGGCATCGGTTCGCCAGCTGCTCGACCTCAAGCGCCAGCTTGACGCGCTGTCCGCCGTGAAGACCGGCACGCCGCCGACAATTGAAATCCTCGACTTCGGCGACGCGATAAAGCTGTCCTATGCGATCGCGTTCAAAGTGTTCGGCCAGATGGTCACCGGCCAGTCGGACCCGAAGTTCGCCAAGCTGTTCGGCCAGGCCAAGCTTGCACTGGGTATGGCCGGGGGCATCGAGCTGTTTATTTTACTGCTCCTGTGGCGGCTGCGCGAGCTGGACGACCCGGATACGACCGAGCTGCCCCCGGCAGAGCGTGACCCACGGGTAATCGAGCACTACACCCGCTGGGCTCCTTTGCTTCTCAACCTGCGTTATGAACACCGCCAGCAAGCCTATTTCGTTGTGCCACTGAATGGTGATGCCGCCATTGTAGCCGACTGCCAGGATCTGGTCCTGCGCCGAAAGTGGAAACCGGCTCCCGATCTGCCGGGCTCGGTCTCCCTCGACGAGCTGGATCCCGACTGGGTCGAGAGCCGCGCCGTCTTTACTGGCGGCGCCACCAAGTATCGGTTCTATCCGCTCGGTCGTGGCGATCTGGACTGGATCCGCAACCTGCTGCGTGACGTCGCCGGGGCTTAACGCTCGGCCACATAACCTCATCGACCTCCAAGGGCCTGACCTGCGTCAGGCCCTTTTTTTACAAGTTTTACACGCCCCAGTGTGCGAATGCAGCCCAGAAGAAAGGTAAGGCGACGTCTAGCCGGCGGTGATGTTCCTGGGTGTTGCCGTCTTTGGGTTGTGTTTCGCCAGTATCCTCGTCCTCGTCGAAGCCAGATGCGGTGCTGGCGACGGCGCTGTCGGGAGCGGGCTCGGCGTGGTCGAGCATGTTGAGCTGTGCCCTGCGCAGGGCCTGCGCGGGCGACGGGCCGCCAGTGCCGGGTTGGCCCAGATGGTGGCTGAAGAAGTCCCGGACCAGGGGGGCAGTGACAGACACTTCCACAGGCCACAGCGTTCCGCAGGCTCCCGGACAACCAGCCTCCAACATGCTGAGTTGCATGCCACTGAACTCGTCCGGGAGGTGTTGGATATCCAGGGTGCCGGAATCACAGGCGGCGAGCATGGCGTAGCGGGCTGCTTCCAGGTTCATGCGGCGGAGGTGGCCTATGGTAAGTGGGTCGTCGACGGTGACAAGAGCCGCGGTGTCGGCACCCGCCAGGTTGCCGCTGCCGTGGGTGTAAAGCACAAGATACTTGGCCTGAGGCATGGCCTCGGTGATGCGCGCGAGGGTGGCGACATCGTCATGGTGTGAGGCGGCTACTTTGGCGCCCTTGAGGTCGGTCCTGTACGGATCCTCGAAGAGGTCCCAGACAGGGCTCTGGCGGATTAGCTTTTTGTTGGCATCGAGAAAGCTGTTGTCCGGATTTGTGACGGCGAAGAGGCTGTTCGGGGTGTCCCTGAGCTTCTCCAGTTTCCTGCGACCCCCGATCATGGTGCCGAGGCTTGGGATATAGGAGATCGCCCAGCTTCTCAGAGCGAAGTAACGGGATCCGTCTTTCTGCTGATACCCCGCCGCATGCCAGGGCAGGTTCGACATGAGGCCGGGCAATGCGAGCACCACTTCGGGGGCGGCGGTGTCGTCCGGATCACCGGGCTCGTTGCCTGTCTTGTCTCCCGATGTCAGACCGAGCTTGATGAGATGTTCATGGACCGGCTTCATGATCAGGTCCCACATCTCGCTCAGCGTGCTTTCGATCTGGCTGTTCCAGACGGCAACGGCGCCCCGGCGCGGCTGGAAATATTGGTTGATGGAACTCTGAAAGACGCCGTAGCCAGGGAGCCAGCCGGTCCAATCGGGCTCATCGTTGGCGTCGTCATTGAGGTCGCGGGCCAGGAGTTGGCGTACAGAGGCAGTGGTGAGGTCAGGCAGGGGCAGCACGTGATCGTCGGTCAGTGCTGTCTGCCCCTGCCTGACGAAGAAGACGGCGCCGCCGTGTTCCGTCATGATCGGCATCACGAGCACCCCACCGGCAGGAAGGTCGCCGCTGATATCGGCAACAGATAAAGGCGCTGGCGTGCCGAGGCCGGCTTCCTCCAGGGCCTTGCGGAAGGCTTCGAAGCTCTCGCGGACCTCGTCATTGATCGACTGGCCGGTGGCCTCGAGGCGGGCGACCGCTGCGCGCCACACGGCGCGGAGATCCAGGAGCCGTTCGCCGGTAGCGTCGCCAGGGGTGACCAGGGCGAACGCGGAATGGGCACGGAGCATCATGGCGCGACCGAGTTCGGCGCCGCGCATGGCGTCCTCGGCACGCCCTTCCTGAAGCAGCGCCCAGGCGAGTCGATCGCCCTGGCCCCTGGCATGGCGCAGGACGCCGCGTACTTCACCCGGCATAGGCGTAGCCGCCACTGTTGTGGCGATGCCGGACAGCAGCTCCTGGAGAGTCTCAGCAACATTCACCCAGTCTTCCCGGGAGACCTGAAGCCGCGTCCGGTTACCTAGAGTTTCGGCCCAACTTATTGAGCTGTTGTCCCATCCCTTCGTTTGATGTGTTTTGCCGAAAGCCGCCTCGGCCCAGCGCAGGGTATCGACTTCCTCTGAGGCCGTGCTTCGATTCTGCGGCAATCTGCTAAGGTTGTTATCAGAACTGGCCCGATTCATGGATCATTGACCCGACGTTGCTCTTTCAGCGCCTCCCCATAGGCCGCTTCGGCCCGGCGCAGGGTATTGATGTCGCCCGTGGCCTCGCCCAGTGCCTGCAGCAGGGTGCCGAGATTGTTCTGGGTCCCAGCCCAGTTCATCGGGGCATTATCCTGACGATATTCCTTCAACGCCTCGCTAAAGGCCGTCTCACCCCGGCGCAGGCTGTCGATGTCGCCCGTGGCTCCGCCAAGAGCCCGCAGTAGGTTGCCGAGATTGTTCTGGGTCATTGCCCAGTCCATGGGGGCGTTGTCCTGGCGATACTCCTTGAGCGCTTCGCCATAGGCCGCTTCGGCCCGTCGCAGGGCATCGATGTCGCCCGTGGCCTCGCCCAAGGTCTGTAGCAGGGTGCCGAGATTACACTGGGTCCTAGCCCACAGCATTGGGGCGTTGTCCTCGCGGCGCTCATTGAGCGCCTCGCGAAAGGCGGTCTCGGCCCGGCGCAGGCTGTCGATGTCGCCCGTGGCCTCGCCCAGTGCCTGCAGCAGGGCGCCGAGATTGTTCTGGGTCCCAGCCCAGTTCATCGGGGCGATGTCCTGGCGGCGTTCTTTGAGCGCCTCGCCAAAGGCGGCCTCGGCCCGGCGCAGGGCATCGAGGACGCCCGTGGCCTCGCCCAGCGACTGCAGCAGGGCACCGAGGTTGTTCTGGGTCGCGGCCCACTGCATGGGGGCGTTGTCCCGTCGATATTCTTTTAGCGCCTCGCCATAGGCCGCTTCGGCCCGGCGCAGGGTGTCGACGTCACCCGTAGCCTCGCCCAGGGCCTTCAGCAGGTTACCGAGGTTGTTCTGAGTCCCAGCCCAGTCCATGGGGGCGTTGTCCCGTCGATATTCCTTCAGCGCCTCGCTATAGGCCGCTTCGGCCCGTCGCAGGGCATCGATGTCGCCCGTGGCCTCGCCCAGGGACCGCAGCAGGTTGCCCAGGGCGCCGTGTGCCACGCCGATTGCGTGCCAATGCTCGGGCACCCCCCCGAGCAGGTCCCGGCACTGTTCAAGGAGACTAACCTTTTCCCTAATCGCGTTCGGGTTCGTCGAGGTAATTTCTTCCGCTTCGTTCCAAAGGCGGATCACCTCGGGCGGTAGCGGCGGCGCCTGGCCCTCTGCGGTTGTATTGGGGTCGGAGGGGCCGCCTGAATTGCTGTCAATTCGCCGTGGCACTATATCCACCAGTTCGCTGAGTACTTCAACGGCGCCCATGACGCCGCAATACTTTAGTAATCTCGATATTGACTGATCTTCGCTAAGTGGTCGACCGCCATCGAGAATGTTTCATAAGATTTGAATGTCCCGACCGACACATCTTACGCGCAGGTCGGAACAGTGGAAAAAAACAAGACCACTTCAGGCATAGGTCTTCACACGCCCCAGTGTGCGAATGCCGCCCAGAAGAAAGGTAAGGCGACGTCTGGCCGACGTTGATATTCCTGGGTGTTGCCGTCTTTGGGTTGTGTTTCGCCGGTGTCCTCGTCCTCGTCGAAGCCAGATGCAGTGCTTGCGACGGCGCTGTCGGGAGCGGGCTCAGCGTGATCCAGCATGTTGAGCTGTACCTTGCGCAGGGCCTGCGCGGGCGACAGGCCGCCAGTGCCGGGTTGGCCCAGATGGTGGCTGAAGAATTCCCGGACCAGGGGGGCGGTGACAGACACTTCCACAGGCCACAGCGTTCCGCAGGCTCCCGGACAACCAGCCTCCAACATGCTGAGTTGCATGCCACTGAACTCGTCCGGGAGGTGTTGGATATCCAGGGTGCCGGAATCGCAGGCGGCGAGCATGGCATAGCGGGCTGCTTCCAGGTTCATGCGGCGGAGGTGCTCTGGTGTGAGGGGAAAGTCCGCGGTGGTAAGGGCTGCTGTATCGACACCCAACAGGTTGCCGCTGCCATGGGTGTACATGACGTAGTACTTGGCCTCGGGCATGGCCTCGGTGATGCGCGCGAGGGTGGCGACATCGTCATGGTGTGAGGCGGCTACTTTGGCGCCCTTGAGGTCCGTTCTGTACGGATCCTCGAAGAGGTCCCAGACGGGAGTCTGCCGCACCGGGTTGCCGTCGGAAGCGAGGAAGTCATTGCTAGGGTTGGTGACGGCTAAGAGGCTGTTCGGGGTGTCCCTGAGCTTCTCCAGTTTCCTTCGGCCGGTGATCAGGGTGCCGATGCTGGGGGTATAGGAAAAGGCCCAGCTGGAAAGAGCGTAGGAGCGAGAACCGTCCTCCATTTCGTATCCGGCGGCATGCCACGGGAGAGTAGCAATCGTGCCAGGCAGCGCCAGGATCACTTCCGGGGCTAATGCCTCTGCATTCTCGGTCTTGTCCGCCGGCGTCAGTCCCAGCTGAATGAGGCGGTTGTGGACCGGCTTCATGATCAGGTCCCACATCTCGCTCAGCGTGCTTTCGATCTGGCTGTTCCAGGCGGCAACGGCGCCCCGGCGCGGCTGGAAATATTGGTTGATGGAAGCCCGGAAGGCCATATAGCCAGGCAGCCAGCCGGTCCACCCCTCAGCAGCGGCGGCATCGTCATCCTCAACGGGAGGGGCATCATCATCTTGACCGTCGAGCTTACGGGCCAGGAGGTGTTGGACGGCCTCGGTGGTAAGCTCAGGCATCATCAGCACATGGTCGTCGGTAAGCTCCGTCTGGCCCTGCCGGACGAAGAAGATCGCCCCGCCGTATTCCGTCACAATCGGAAGAACAAAGACGCTGCCATCGGGAAGGGCGAAGCCGATCTCGGCCACCGACAGTGACTCGGGTACGCCGAGGCCGGCGTCATCGAGGGCCTGACGAAAAGCGCCAAACGCCTCCTGAACTTCCTCGTTGATGGATTGGCCCGCGGCCTCCGCACGGGCTACGGCAGCGCGCCAGTTTAGAAGATGCTCGCTCACTTCACCCTCGGTGGTGAAAAGCACCTGAGCCGAGTGGGCGCGTAACGAAATCGCACGGCCAAACTCCGCGCCGCCCAGAGCCTCCGAAGCACGACCGTCTTGCAATAATAACCACGACAAAAGGTCGCCTTGGCCGCGGGCGGAACGCAAAACACCTCGAGCCTCGCCCGGCATTGGCGTCGTCGCCACCGTTAGGGCGGTTCCCGACAAAAGATCCTGGAGGGTCTCAATAGCAGAAACCCAATCCTCCATCGAACGATAGAGATTGGACAGATTCGCCATCGTCTCTGACCAAGCCTTCGGGGTATCGTTCCGACCGCGTTCCTTAAGGGCCTCTCGGTAGGCCTCCTCGGCCCGGCGCAGGGTGACGATATCCCCGGTGGCCTTCCCGAGGGTCTGCAGTAGCGCGCCAAGATTGTTTTGGGTCGCAGCCCAGTCGATCGGCGCGTTGTCTTGGCGACGCTCCTTCAGGGCCTGTTGGAAGGCGTCCTCTGCCTGGTGCAGTGTGCCTATGTCTCCGGTTGCCTCACCTAGGGCCTGCAGCAGGTTGCCGAGATTGTTCTGGGTCATGGCCCAGTCCATAGGGGCGTTGTTTTGGCGGCGCTCCTTCAGAGCCTCCCGGTAGGCCTCCTCGGCC
>JAJFFJ010000064.1 GCA_021776685.1 Alphaproteobacteria bacterium | reverse complement strand
CTGAGCGTGCCGTGCCTGATCCATAGATGCTGAAGCGAGTCCCACCAGACCTTCCAGGCTTCCTTCGCCTCACGCTCCGCCTGGGCCGCGGTCTCCGCGATATGTATGTGGCGGCCAAGGGCGACAGCGGGCATGGGATCGCCGCCACTGCCTGAATTCCAGGCGTTCTGGTAGGCATCAACCAATCCGGTCATGCTCTCCGCAGGCGGATAGCTGACGATGTTGATCGCATTCTCCGCGGCCCACTTCGCCGTCTCCGGATTGACGACCCCGTACCAGAAGGGCGGATGAGGCTGCTGCAGCGGCGCCAGTTCCATCGGCACGCCGTTGTAGCTGTAATATTTCCCCTGATGGTCCAACACCGGCTGCGTCAGTCCCTGACGGATGACATCGAAGGCCTCGATATATCTATCGAGCGCTTCGCCGTGGTCGACATTGAAATAGCCAACCTCGTAGGGCGATATCCCCTTACCGACGCCGACCTCAAGCCGCCCGCGGGAGAGATGGTCAAGCATGCAGATTTCTTCAATCAGCCTGAGCGGCTCATAGAGCGGCAGCAAATATACCAGCGGGCCGAAACGGAGACGCCGGGTCCGGGTGGCTACGGCCGAGAAAAAGAGTCCTGGCGAGGGCGCCATCCCCAGTGGGGTCGAGTGATGCTCGGAAACGAACAGTCCGTCGAACCCTAGTTCGTCATAGAGCGCGGCGAGGCGCAGCCGTTCGTCATAGAAGTCCGCCAACGCAAGGCTGTTGCGGTCCATCTGATCAAAAATGCCGAAACGCACGGTCATGCAGCAATCTCCTCGAGGCAGCGGGACATTAATCCTTGGCCGATTGAAGCCAATCTACGGTCCCGATCACTTGCTCCCAACAGCAAATCACCCGGCGCAGAGCCGCTCCGTCATGACACGCCGCACTGCCATGCAATCATCGCATGGACCGTGTAGACCGCCGCCCCTATGATGCCGCGCTCTGTTCCCGGAATCCGATGAGCCGCCATGACCGCCGCCGCACTGTCCTCAGGTCCGCGCCGCGATGTGGCGGTAATCAGTGTCGTCTCTGGCGCGCACCTGTTCAGCCATTTCTACATGTTTTTGCTGGCGCCGCTGTTCCCGGTGATGCGCGCGGAATTCGGTGTCAGCGCGGTCGAACTGGGCGCGATCATCACCACCTACAATTTCGCCTCCGGGATCTGTCAGTATTTTATGGGCCGGGCAGTGGACCGCTTCGGCGCCGCGATCCTGCTGATTGTCGG
Source organism: Alphaproteobacteria bacterium (assembly GCA_021776685.1). Lineage (GTDB taxonomy): Bacteria > Pseudomonadota > Alphaproteobacteria > Bin65 > Bin65 > JAJFFJ01. The sequence continues at coordinate 36,952 of JAJFFJ010000064.1, read as the reverse complement.
CTTGGTGTTGTTGGCGGGCGGCTTCGGCCTGATGGGTTTGGTGCCGGCATATTGGATGCTCTTGCCCCTGGCAGCGATCGCAGGGGTTGGCAATAGCGTCTTCCATCCCGCCGACTACACCATCCTCAGCCAGCGGGTTTCAGAAAAACGCATGGGCCGGGCCTTTGCCGTGCATACATTTTCCGGATGGGTCGGCTGGGCCGCAGCACTGATGGCGGCACTGGTTCTGGACAATCTGTGGGGCTGGCGCGTGGCATTGCTCAGCCTCGGCACGCTGGGGCTGATCTACGCCGGCTTCCTCTATATGTGCCGGCCCATGATGGCGGCACCCGCGCAATCAATAGCGAAGTCGCCTTCCACCGACAGCCGGAGCGGCCTGCGCCTGGTCTTTTCCCTGCCCATCCTCTGCATGCTGCTGTTTTTCATCGTGACGGCGGCGGCTACGAACGGCCTGACGTTGTTCCTGCCGACGCTGATGCTGGATCAGGGATTTACCCGGGATGAGGGCACCTGGATTGGCTATGTCTATATTATAGCAGGTGCCTTGGGCGTCCTGGCCGGGGGTGTGCTGGCGGACAAGTTGAAAAGCCGCGAAGTGATGCCGACCATCGGGTTGATCGGTACGGGCGTCCTGCTGACAATGGTCGGCTTCGTCTTGATGCCCCTGTCCGGCTATATGGCGATGTTCGCCGTGGCTGGTTTCATGTTTGGCATGATTGCCCCGTCCCGCGATCTGATCGTCCGCTCGCTTGCGCCGGAGGGAAAAAGCGGTCAGGTCTTCGGCTTCGTGTCGACAGGCCTTGATATCGGCGGTGCGTCGATGCCGCTACTGTTCGGCCTGTTCATCGACTACGGCATGCACGAGTGGGTCTTCTATACCATCGGCATCCTGATGATGGTGGCGCTGGCGGCAAGCTGGGTCGCCAACCTCGCGGCGCGCCGGGCTTCACCGGCTGCTGCGCCAGCGGAGTAAGCGCCGTCCAGTCAGGCGGCAGGCCGGGCCGGGGGGAACATTTCGTGGAATCCCATGGTGCGGCCGTTGACCATCACCCGGCAGTGTTCGCGCCGCAGTTGCCGGGGGTCGTGCACACCGCAGGAATGGGCGATCAGGCCAACCTCCTTGACGAGATTCTCGACATAGCTGGCAACCCGGACGGCTTTGTCCTCCGGGTTCAGCCCTTTCTGGAGGCGGCGATTGTGGGTGGTGATGCCGGTGGGACAGGTGTTGCGGTTGCACTGCAGCGCCTGAATGCAGCCTAGGGCGAACATGAAGCCGCGCCCGTTGTTGACGAAGTCCGCTCCTGCCGCAAGCGCCCAGGCGACCGGCCCCGGCGTGATGAGCTTGCCCGAAGCGATCACCCTGATCCGCTCGCGCAGGCCGTACTCGATCAACTTGTCGACAACGATCGGCAGACTTTCCTGGATGGGCATCCCCACATAGTCCATCAACGGCATCGGCGCGGCGCCTGTGCCACCGTCGGCGCTGTCGATGGTGATGAAATCCGGTGCGGTGCCAATGCCCCGGCGGTTGATTTCTTCGCAGAATGAATCCAGCCAGGCCGGGTCGCCGATCACTGTTTTGATGCCCACCGGCTTGCCCGAGACGTCGCGGACCCGGTTGATCATGTCCACCAGTTCGCGGTCGTTACGGATGTCCGGATGACGGTTGGGGCTGATCGAATCCTGACCCTCCGGGATGCCCCGTATTTCCGCCACCTCGCGCGAGACCTTTTCGCCAGGCAGAATGCCGCCTTTGCCCGGTTTGGCGCCCTGGGCAAGCTTGAGTTCGAACATGCGGATTTCCCGCCGGGCGGCGAAGGCCTTCAGTTTTTCGTCGCTGAGATTTCCCTCCGCGTCGCGCACGCCGTATTTGGCCGTGCCGATCTGGTAGACCACGTCCGAGCCACCCTCCAGGTGCCAGGGCGAACACCCGCCCTCTCCGGTGTTCAGCCAGCACCCCGCCAGCTTTGCACCGCGAGAGAGCGCCTGCACCGCTGGCTCGGACAGTGAGCCATAGCTCATCGCCGAAATATTGAAAAAACTGGGCGCGGCGTAGGGATGGGAGGTCATGGGTCCGATGACCAGTGGCCCCGCCTCGCTGGTGTCCCTGTGCAGGTCGGGATAGGCGGCATTGGCAAAACTGATGGTCCCCTCCGGCCGCAGGTCACGGGTGGAGCCAAAGGGGATTGTATTGTCCTTGTTCTTCGACGCCCGCCCGACCCAATCCCGCTGGGCGCGGTTGAACGGCATCTCTTCCCGGTCCATGGCGAAGAAATACTGGCGAAAGAACGTGCCAAGATGGATGAAGAAAGGCCGCAAATGGCCGATGACCGGGAAATTCCGCCGGATGGCGTCGCGCCTCTGGCTGATATCGAACAGGAAGACCACCACCAGGAGCAGCAGCCCCGTACCGACCACGAAAATAAACAGCGTGGCCAAGTGATTCAGTATTTCCCCGATCCAACTCATATGCGCCCCTCAACCAGTTCCGGCAACGAATCGTTGCTGCCGATTAGCTGGCGTCTCTGTTGTTTCGGGCAAGAAACATTATCGTGAGCATGCCTTGAACCGCGAAGGCCAACACGTAGAAGATCGACAGGGGATGAGGCTTGAAGTCGCCTGCCGAGAGAGACAGATAGATGGCCGCCAGGATGCCGGCGACGCTGCACAGCAGCAGAAATACTGCAGGCACCGCCGCGCCGGCGCCTTTGCGCCTCAGCATCTGGATTGCAGACAACAGCGCGATCACGAATCCGATAGTCCAGCCAATCGCCCAGCCAAAGATCGACTCGCCTTTTATCACCGTGCCCAGCACCATGAAGGACGCCATGGACAGCGCGTAGAGGATCAGCAGCAGCAGTCCCCAACACACCAGATGAACAATGATCCCGGAAACAGCCGCCGCAATGCGCATGAATACCCCTCCGCAATCGCGTTCCAGCCTGTAGCCCCGTCGCCCAAGCCGTGGGCACCATACGCACCGGCGGAACACCGCGCCACGGCAATACCACCCAGCGGCCCGCCTTAAGGAATACCACATGGGCACCTTCATGGACCGCCAGGCAATCGGGCTCTACACCCTCCGGCCGCCCATGCTAAATTCGGCCCAACGGCAGGGCACAGGGGAGGCAAAAATGACTGAAGTGGCTATCGGCCGGGCGACGCTGCCCTATAACCCGCGCATTCCCCACTATCCAACCGTGATGCATGCCTTCGTCGCGGCGGCCAAAGCCGCGCCTGACCGGATCGCGTTACAGAGCCTGGATCAGGAACTGATCTACCGGCATTACCATCGTGCCGTGGCAACTCTCTCCGACCGGCTGGTGAGCCTGGGCGTCAGGGGTGGACGTGTCGCCACTGCCATGACCAGTGGGATCGAGAACACCGTCGCGCTGATGTCCGGCATGGCCGCCGGTGCACAGGTGGCGCCCCTCAACCCCATGTATACCGAGCATGAACTGGTGCCGATGATGCAGGACGCCGATCCCGCTGTGGTGCTGACGGATAGGGCCTTCGCCGACAAAATCCGCGATATTGCCGCCAAGGCCGGTATCCAGCAGGTATTGGTGATGGGAGAAGGTGAGGAGGCGATCGATCGCCTGGCCTCGGACGGCGGCGACAGCTTGGTCCACCCCCTCCCCGACCCGGATGATCCTTCCTGCATGTTTTTCACGGGCGGCACCACCGGCGTTCCCAAGGCCGCGGACCATGTGCACCGCGATATGATGGCCTACCTCTACGCGACCCTGACCCTCTGGCAGCTCGACTTCGATACCGAGCGCATGCTGAATGTGGCGCCTCAGTTCCACGTGTGGGGTTTCGTCAAGTCGACAATCACACCGGCCTTCCTACGCGGCAGCGTCGATATTTTACCGGCCTTCAAGCCCGACATCGTGCTGTCCGAGTTCGAGCAGAAAGGCATCACCGTCTTCTTCGGCGGACCGGCGGCAATGTATGTGGGGCTGCGGGCGCATCCCGACTACAAAGGCACCGATCTCAGTCAGCTTCGTTATTGTTTTGCCGGCGGCTCGGCTTGCGCCGTCGAGCTGGTGGAAGGCTGGGAGGCGGAAACCGGTGCGCCGCTGATCGAAGGGTGGGGCATGTCAGAGGGCGCACCCATCAATCTCAATCCTACCCACGGTCCACGTAAAGCCGGCTCTTGCGGTCCCACCTGCCCTGAAACAGTCATCGATATTGTCGATGTGGATACCGGATCAAAGGTGCTGGGCGTGGGCGAACGCGGTGAAATTCGCCTGCAGGGCCCGCAATTCTCACGGCGCTATCGCAACCGGCCAGACGAAACCGCGATCGCCTTCCGTGACGGCTGGTTCTATACCGGCGACATCGGCTATTTCGACGAGGACGGCTATATCTGGCTGGTGGATCGCAAGAAGGAGATGATCCTGGTCGGCGGCTATAACGTCTATCCGCGGGAGATCGACGAACTGGTCTCCGCTCATCCCGCAGTGATGGAAGCCGCCGCAGTGGGTGTGCCGGACGATTTCCGGGGTGAGACGGTCAAGCTGTGTGTTGCGCTGAACCCTGGCGCATCCGTGAGCGAAGGCGACCTGGCGGCCTATTGCGAGGAGCATCTGGTCAAGTATAAGCGCCCGACCGTGATCGAATTCTTCGACGCGCTGCCCAAGACAGGACCCGGCAAGATCGACAAACTGAGCCTCAAAGGCCTGCGCTGATCACGTTAGCGGCAGTCAAAGCGGTGGGGCGGCCATGAACCTCGACAGTGTCATCAGCGTACTCGACATGCTCGGCATTGCGGTTTTCGCGGTGTCTGGCGCGCTTGTGGCCGCGCGCAAGGAGATGGACATCGTCGGCTTCATGCTGATCGGCACGGTCACCGGCATCGGCGGCGGCACTTTGCGCGACCTGCTGCTGGGCGCAACACCGGTCTTTTGGGTCAAGCAGCCGGCCTATGTGCTGATCACCATCGGCGCATCCGCGCTGACCTATTTTTTCGCGCGGTTTGTGGCATCCCGGATGCGCTGGCTGACCTGGGCGGATGCCGTGGGCCTGTCGGTTTTCTGCATCATTGGCGCGGAAGCCGCCCGGGCGGTGACCGACAATGCCGTCATCATCGTCGTCATGGCGATGCTGACCGCCACGTTTGGCGGAATTCTGCGGGATATCCTGTGCGGCGAATTTCCGCTGCTGCTGAAGCCCGAAATCTATGCAACCGCAGCGCTTGTGGGCGCTGCTGCCTATCTGGGCCTGCTGGGGCTGGATGTGGGGCGCGACGCCGCCGCGATTGGTGGAATATGCCTGGCCTTTGCCGTCCGCGGCGCGGCCATCGCGTTTAACCTGAAGCTGCCGACCTATGGGCCACGGCCGCCAACCTAATATCTGCGTATACGCGTCCAGCGCTCGTTGCCGTTCTGCACCACATTGGTTGAACGCGGATAGGTGGGGAACGACCGGCCAAGCTGGCGCGGCGGCGGTCGGCAGTTTTTGAACCGGCAGACGCGCGAGATGCTGATGTGCATGTGCCGGTTGGCGGCAGTCCAGAAGCGGCCATAAACCCGGACCTGGGTGACGGTGTTGAAGGCCAGGAAACCATTATTGCGATACAAGTGGATGTGCAGCACCTGCCTTTGCGGATTGCGCCAGCTCCAGACCCCATACAGGTAGTGGTCCAGGGACCGGTAGCGCCGGCCCGACACCCAGATCCCGCCCCGAGGCCGCGGCGCGGACTTGCGGGTTGATTTGGCCCGGGGCTTGGCTCGTGGCTTGGCGCGGGGTTTGGCGCGGGGTTTGGCTTGTGGCTTGGCGCCGGGCTTGGTCAGGCCGGTCGCGCCGCTTGGGGTTGGCTGGGGCGCCTTGACCGGCGTCTTGGCCGGGCTCTTCCCAGGCGGCGCCTTCTTGCCACCCTTCTGCGGGTCCAGAATCTTGTCCAGGTCGTCAGCGCCCTGAGCGCTGGCAGGAGACACCCCTGCCACGGCAACCACGGCGATCAGGGACACCCAAATTCGAATTGATTTCTGCATGTCGTATCCAGTCCCAGCCTGCACCCCCTACAGGTTGATACGAGACAATAGCCCAGCTTTTGGTAAAGCCCAACCGCCCCCGAACGAAAAAGGCCCGCGCCGAAGCGCGGGCCTTTCCGATTTTTGTGTGCGGAATGAACTAGAAGTCCATTCCGCCCATGTCAGGCATGCCACCACCGGCCATGCCGTCTTTCTTTTCAGGCTTCTCGGCGACCATCGCCTCCGTGGTGATCAACAGGCCCGCGATTGATGCGGCATCCTGCAGCGCATGGCGCACCACCTTGGTCGGGTCGATAATGCCCGCAGCCACCAGGTCGGCATATTCGCCGGTCTGGGCGTTGAAGCCCCAGGCATAGTCGCTGTTTTCAGCAATCTTGCCGGCAACAACGGCGCCATCTTCACCAGCGTTCTCCGCGATCTGCTTGGCCGGAGACAGGATTGCGCGGCGCACGATGTTGACGCCGACCTTCTGGTCGTCATTCTCGACATTAACGCCGCCAAGGGCACTCGCCGCACGCAGCAGCGCAGTGCCGCCACCCGGCAGAATGCCTTCTTCGACCGCGGCACGGGTCGCATTCATCGCATCGTCGACACGATCCTTGCGTTCCTTCACCTCGACCTCAGTGGCGCCGCCAACGCGAATTACCGCCACGCCGCCTGCCAGCTTGGCCAATCGCTCCTGCAGCTTCTCCCGGTCATAGTCCGAGGTGGTCTCATCGATCTGGGCGCGGATCTGGGCGACCCGGCCTTCGATCTGTTCCTTGTCGCCAGCGCCGTCGACGATGGTGGTGTCGTCCTTGTTGATCTCCACCTTCTTTGCCGTGCCCAGCATGTCGAGCGTGACGTTTTCGAGCTTGATGCCCACGTCCTCGCTGATGACGGTGCCGTTGGTCAGGACGGCGATGTCCTCAAGCATTGCCTTGCGGCGATCACCAAAGCCCGGCGCCTTGACAGCGGCGATTTTGAGGCCACCGCGCAGCTTGTTCACCACCAGGGTCGCGAGCGCCTCGCCCTCAATATCCTCGGCAATGATCAGCAGCGACTTGCCGCTCTGCACCACGGCTTCCAGAACTGGCAGCATTGTTTGCAGGTTTGAGAGCTTCTTCTCGTGGATCAGAATGTAGGGGTCTTCCATGACCACCTTCATCTTCTCCGCATCGGTGATGAAATAGGGGCTGAGATAGCCGCGGTCAAACTGCATGCCTTCGACCACATCCAGCTCGGTATCCAGCGACTTCGCCTCTTCAACCGTGATGACGCCTTCGTTGCCAACCCGCTCCATCGCCTGCGCAATCATCGCGCCCACTTCGACATCGCCGTTGGCCGAGATTGTGCCAACCTGGGAAATTTCCTCGTTCGACGAGATTTCCTTGGAGTGGGATTTCAGGTCCGCAACCACGGCGGTCACGGCCAGATCAACACCACGCTTCAGGTCCATCGGGTTCATGCCCGCGGCCACTGCCTTGCAGCCTTCGCGAACGATCGCCTGTGCCAGTACAGTTGCGGTGGTTGTTCCGTCGCCAGCCTCGTCATTGGTCTTTGAGGCGACTTCGCGCACCATCTGCGCACCCATGTTCTCGAACTTGTCTTTAAGCTCGATTTCCTTGGCGACCGTCACACCGTCTTTGGTGATGCGCGGTGCGCCAAAGGCCTTGTCCAAGATCACATTGCGGCCCTTCGGCCCCAGGGTGACTTTCACCGCATCGGCCAGGATATCGACGCCCTTGAGCATTTTCGTGCGGGCGTCGGATGCGAATTTAACTTCTTTCGCAGCCATGTCTGATTACTCCCTATTGCTGTTCAGGATGTCCGATCACGCGGCCTGCTGCATATTTGCAGCGCCTTCGATCACACCCAAAATGTCGGATTCTTTCATGATCAACAGCTCTTCGCCGTCGATCTTCACTTCGTTGCCGGACCACTTGCCGAACAGCACGCGGTCGCCGGCCTTGACGTCGAGCGGGGTCACCTCGCCCTTGTCATTCACCACACCGTTGCCGACGGCAACGATTTCGCCTTCTTGCGGCTTTTCCTGAGCGGTGTCGGGGATGATGATGCCACCGGTTGTCTTTTCGTCGCTCTCGACGCGACGGACGACCACCCGGTCGTGCAGGGGCCTGAACGCCATTCCTCTATCTCCTCTAGAAAGCGTTGGTTCCACTTGGAATATGATGAGTTGTTAGCACTCGATTGTGTTGAGTGCTAAGTCGGGGAGATATGTAATGGAAACAGGACGCTATTCAAGCGCCAGGCGTTAAAAAATACGGGATTTTGCGAAAAAACCCGCCCGATGCGACCAAATGGGGCCGAAAATTGGGGGTTTAGCCCCGCGCTGCGGAGACAGGGTGCACGCTGGCAGCCTTTTGCTGTGCCGCCTCGCGTCGATAAATGACGCCGAATCGACCTAGGCTCACCACCACACAAAACAGCGACAAGGGCAGTATCAGACCCACAACTCCAGCTGCATCGCCGCCCGCGCGGGCCATGCCGCCGATAAAGAACACCAGCAGCAGGCTGAAGGATAGATGCACCACCGCACAGACCGCATTGCGCAGCATCTCGTCACTACGGGATTCAACCACCAAACCCACCCGGCCGAAGTTCGCCGTCACAAAGCCGACGCCGATGGTAATGGCGACAACGGTCCAGAGACCCGGAAAGGCCGACCCTGCGAATACGATCGCTGCCCCGCCGACCATTGTCAGCAGCCCGATGATCATCAAAGTGATGGGATAGGCGTGTCTCACGAATTCCCCGACGGGAGACCTGGCTCCGGTAACTGTGCGAAAAAGAGAATGAACCAACCCAGCTTCCGCCCGTTTAACCGTTGTGCCTAAGAGAAGGTTAAGTGATAACCGCGCGTCCAATCCCGAAAAAAGACCGAACCAATGACAACCTCTCATGCCGGATCACTGGACGCCTTTATCCGCGCCTTCTACGACGCGCGGCGCATTGCCAGCCGCACCGGCGATATGACCGCGCTAGCCACTTTTATCGCGCCCGACGTTCGATGGACGGAGCCCCAGGTGGGCGACCATATGGGCGATCTGGAGGGCCGCGGCGCCGTGCTGGACATGATCGGCCGGGCGCTCGCCGCAACAGGCGGCAGTTTTGAGTTGAACGTCGCAAAAACTGTCGAGACGGCTTCGCATGTGTCGGCGCTCATCGACTGGTCCGCGGACAAGAACGGCCAGCGCATCCAGGGTCAGGAAATGGCGATTTACGAAGTGCATGACGGCCAGATCACCGCGGCCTGGTTCCACGCCGCCAACATTGCCGATGACCAGGCCTTCTGGGGTGAGGGCTAGGCAAAGCCCGCTATCCCCCAAATGCGGGGCTGTCGGAGGGGAAACTGAACACCCCCGCGCGACCCAGCATATGCACGGTAAAGCCCGCCGGGAACAGGCCCCGGATGGCGGGGTCGGTCACCCGTAGCCCACCGGTGAAGGCGCCGAAGGCGGGCAGGATCAACCGGGTACCGTCAGTGACGAAGCAGGGCCGGGTGACACGCCGCCCCTGGGCACGCACAGTCGCCTTGGGGTGGAAGTGACCGGAGATCTCGCTTTTGCCATTGGCCCGGTCGAGCCGTGCCGGATCGTTGTGCAGCAGGTCGCCTTGCGCCGCCGGTTCCGCAACAATTGCTTCGTGCCGGAAAACAACATCACCTGCCTGTACCTTCTGCACCACTTCGCCGCCCAGTTCTTCCGGCGGTTCCGGGTCGTGGTTGCCAGCCACCCAGATCCACTGGACCGTCCTGATGGCTGCTTTCAGCTGACGGGTATCGGCCGCGCCCATGCGTTCCGCCGCCTCGAGATCGTGAAAGCTGTCACCCAGGCAGATCACCCGGGCCGGGCGGTAGCGCATTATCACGCCCAGCATCCGGCTCAACGTCGCCCGCGTATCATAGGGCGGCACCAGTTTTCCGCGCACCGCGAAGGACGAGCCTTTTTCAAAATGCAGGTCAGCGAACACCAAGGTCTTTTCCCCTGGCCACCAGAGGGCGCCCGAGATATCAGCCATCAATTCCGCATCACCCAGCCGCACCGGGATCGCCTGCTCAGGCATCGGCCGGCTCCCTCGGCCCGAAGCCTGCTTCCGCCACAAGTTCTTCTTCCCGCGCCAGCAGTTCGTCGACGCTGGCGTTCATCACGCTTTCGCGGCCAATCTCCAACAACACAGGCACAGCCAGCGGTGAAATCCGGTCGAGCACGCGGTGGCGGATCTTGCCTTGAACACGGGTCAGCATCTCGCCCAGGCGGCGAATGTCAGTCAGGCCGGTCGCCGCGTCCGCGCGAGTCGCCTGCAACAGAATATGACCAGGCTCGTGCTTGCGCAGCACGTCATAAATCAGGTCGCTGTTGAAGGTGATCTGCCGACCGGTTTTCTCCACGCCGGGATAGCGCCGTTCGATGATGCCGGTGATGATTGCCACGTTCCGGAAATGGCGGCGGAGCATTGAGCTTTCCGCCATCCAGCTTTCCAGATCGTCGCCCAGCATGTCCTGATCGAACAGCGAATCCACATCCGTGACCGGATTGAGCGACCAAACCGCGATGACATAGTCGGTCGCAACGAACCCCAGCGGATGAAGCCCCGCGCGCAGCATGCGCCGGGTCAGCAGCATGCCCAGGGTCTGATGCGCATTGCGGCCTTCAAAGCTGTAGGCAACCGTGAAATGGCGCACGCCGGTGCCGCTGCCCTGGGGAAAGCTTTCCACCAGCAGGCCATCAGGGCCCGGCAACTCCGAGACTTCCTTTTGTTTCTCCAGCCACTCGCGCACCTCGGTCGGGTATTTTTTCCAGTCCCGCTCCGCCGCCAGCGCAGCCCGCACGCGGTCCGACAGACGCGTTGTCAGGGGCATGCGCGCGCCGCCATAGGCCGGCACCTTGGGGTCACCGCCGCCCTTCGCGCGTCTGGTGATAATCGACATTTCGTGGATGTGCTGAAATTCAAGCAATTGGCCGGCAAAGATGAAGGTGTCGCCGGGCTCCAGGCCCATCGCGAAATACTCTTCCACATGGCCGAGCTTGCGGCCGCGGCCCAGGCGCACCGCGAGCTGCTCCGCGTCGACAATGACGCCGCTGTTCATGCGATACTGACGCGCGACCCGCCCGTTCGCGACGCGGTAGCGCCCGTCAGGATCCTCGGCCAGACGCTTGTAACGCTCATAGCTGCCGAGCGCGTAGCCGCCGGTGGCGACGAAATCCAGCACGTTGTTGAAGACCTTGCGGTCGAGATCGCGATAGGGGCCGGCCGTCGTGACCTGGGCAAAGAGTTCGTCGGCCAGGAAACCGTCGCTGCAGCAGGTGCCGAGAAGGTGCTGCGCCAGAACATCGAGCGCGCCGAGCTGTAACGGCTCCCCATCCAGATCCACCGCTTCGACGGCGTCCTTGGCCGCCCAGCTTTCCAGAAACTCGAACCGGTTACCCGGAAAAAGCATGGCTTTGCTGGGTTCATCATAGCGGTGATTGGCACGGCCAATACGCTGCAGCAGGCGGCTGGCGCCCTTGGGCGCGCCCATCTGAATCACCAGATCCACATTGCCCCAGTCGATGCCCAGGTCGAGGGAGGATGTCGCCACAACGGCGCGCAACTCGCCCCTGGACATCGCCGCCTCCACCTTGCGACGCTGTTCCTTGACCAGCGAGCCGTGGTGGACGCCGATGGGGATGGCTGTCTCGTTCAGCCGCCACAGGCCGCGGAAAACCAGCTCCGCCTGGGCGCGGGTGTTCACGAAGACGATGGTGGTCTCGTGCTCCGTGATTGCGCGATAGACCTCCGGCAGGTTGTGCAGGGCCATGTGACCAGACCAGGGAATACGGGCGTTTGGTGCACGCACCTGGATCACGGGGTCGGGCGCCGGCGCGCCATGAACCAATGTCACCGGATCGTCCGCCGGCGCCAGCCAGCGCGTGAACCCAGGCTCGTCATGGATTGTGGCCGACAAGCCGACCCGCCGGCACCCCGGCGCGAGCGTCTGCAGCCGCCCCAGAGCGAGCGCCAGCAGATCTCCCCGCTTTGTCGGTGCAAAACTGTGCAACTCGTCGATGACGACGCACTTCAGATTACGGAACAGACGCGGTGCGTCCGCAAAGGACAGCAAAAGCGAGAGGGACTCCGGCGTCGTCATCAGGATGTTTGGCGGTTTCTGCCGCTGGCGCTGACGCTTGTGGTTGGGGGTGTCGCCCGTACGGGTCTCGCAGGATATGTCCAGCGCCATCTCGCTGATCGGCGCTTCAAGGTTACGGGCGATGTCCACCGCCAGTGCTTTCAGGGGCGACACGTAAAGGGTGTGCAGGCCGCGCCGGGGCGTCTCTGCAAGATCAATCAAAGTCGGCAAAAAGCCTGCCAGGGTCTTGCCGCCACCGGTCGGTGCGATCAGCAGTGCATGGGACCCCGCGCGCGCCGCCGCCAGCATGCCCAGTTGGTGTGCGTGGGGCGCCCAGCCGCGCCCGTCAAACCATGTGGCGAAGGCTGCAGGCAGAACTTTCGGGGCATCCAATGGCGCCATATATCGGGATTCCGGGGCAGGTTTCCGGGTGAACCAACGGTTGCTACACTATCAGATATTGACGTCAGACTGGCAGTGCAGCGGGCGGGAACAATAAGTGAATAAACCAGAACAGATCAAGCCTGTCCGCGCCCGATCAACAAATCTCACTGTCTGGCCGTATCAAGTCTGACTTTTCGATGGAAACCCCGCATCGCCGACCACCGGCAAACGGTGGCGTATCGCGGCAAATGAAATGGTGACCCAATGAACCTGCTTCCCGCTCTCAAGAAATTCCGGCCCGCAATGTTGGTCCTGGTGGCTGGCCTGGCCGTATCCGCCGGCGCTGCGCCCGTGGCCGCAGACGCAGCGAAGGACAAGGCCGCTATCCTATCGGTTTGGAATCGCTATCAGGATCTGATCGTCATTCGAAAAGGCACGGAGGCGGTTAAGCTGCTCGCCGCGCCGACCATCAAATATTACGCCAACGTGCGCCAGGCGATCCTGACCGGCACACGGAAGGAAGTCGCCAGCAAGGGCATCCTGACCCGGCTTACGATCTATATGCTGCGCCATCTCATGACCGCGCCCCAACTGACCGCCATGACGCCCCGAACCTTCCTCGCGTGGACGATCGACCAAGGCATGACAGCCGCCAGCGGCAAGCGGCGGGTACCTTTGTCCAAGATCACAATCGACAAGGATCGCGCTACCGGCCACATCGGCAAGGGCGACCCCGCCACGACACCTTCATTTCAGTTTTTCCGCGAGAGCGGCGCCTGGAAGCTCGACTACGCCCAAATCGTCAAGAAATTTGAACCGTTGATGGAAGCACGCATGAAGAAAGGCGGCATCACGGACGAACAGGTTGTCAAAATCATGGTCAAACGGTTCTCCAGAAAGCCGATAAACATGGAGAAATTGCGGGAGCCGTTGGTCAAAGCCAAATAGGTCCTGCCCACTTCCTGACGGGAAACTGGACCCATGACCATCGGCAAGCCATATGGGTGCGATGGCAAAAGGTTTGAAACCTGAAGACTGGCTGAAGGTCACGCCGGCGGGTCTCTACTGCGCGCCGGGAGATTTCTATGTGGATCCCGTGCGCCGGGTGGACAGAGCGGTCATCACCCACGGCCACGGCGACCATGCCCGACCCGGAAACAAACGGGTCCTGGCCACACCTGAAACCATCGAGATCATGAAAACGCGGTTCGGCGAGGATGCCGGGCGGGATCTGCAGGACCACAGCTATGGCAGCACGGTCAGCCTCGATGATGTTGCCCTGAGGTTCGTGCCGGCGGGACATGTTCTCGGCTCGGCTCAGGTTGTGATTGAGCATGCCGGCCAGCGGGTCGTGGTTTCAGGGGACTATAAACGCGCGCCGGACCCCACCTGCCCCCCTTTTGAGCCAATCGCCTGCGATGTCTTCATCACGGAGGCCACCTTTGCCTTGCCGGTTTTCCGGCATGCCGATGCGGCAACAGAGATTGCCAAAGTTTTAGCCGCCCAGGCGCTGTTCCCTGAGCGGGCCGTGCTGGTGGGTGCGTATGGTTTGGGCAAATGCCAGCGCGTGATCGCGCTGCTGCGCCAGGCAGGGTACGACCGGCCCATCTGGCTGCACGGCGCCCAGCGTAACCTTTGTGACCTCTACCAACGTCTGGGGGTGGACCTCGGCGAGCTTCGGGACGTGGCAGAGACAGACAAGAATGCGCTGGCCGGAGAGATCATCCTGGCTCCGCCCGGCGCGCTCAACGACCGGTGGTCGCGACGCCTGCCCGACCCATTGACAGCCATGGCAAGCGGCTGGATGCGGGTGCGCGCCCGCGCCCGACAGCGCGGCGTCGAGCTGCCTCTGGTGATTTCCGACCATGCCGACTGGGATGAACTGACCCAGACCCTCAAGGATGTGGGCGCACCGGAAATCTGGGTCACCCATGGCCGTGAGGAAGCGCTGGTCCACTGGGCCGAGAGCAACGGCATCCGTGCCCGCGCCCTGTCCCTCATCGGCCGGGAGGATGAGGATGACTAGGGCCGAGCCCCGACAATGAAAGCGTTCGCGGCCCTCCTTGACCGGCTGGTCTACACGCCGGGACGCAACGCCAAGCTGCGGCTGATGGGCGATTATTTCCGCCGGGCGCCGGATCCCGACCGGGGCTGGGCTCTGACGGCGCTGGCCGGCGGCATCGACTTTCCCCACGCCAAGGCGGGCGCCATCCGCGGCCTCGCCATGGAGCAGGCCGGGGAGGAATTGTTCCGCTTGTCTTACGACTATGTGGGTGACCTGGCGGAGACTTGCGCCTTGTTGTGGCAGGAGACCGGCACCGCCGACCCGCCGACGCTTGGCGAGATTGTGGCTCGGTTGCACGGCGCTGGCCGCGCGGAAACACCGGGACTGCTTGCCAGCTGGCTGGGGCACATGGATGTGACGGAGCGCTGGGCTCTCCTGAAGCTGATCACTGGCGGCCTGCGTGTCGGCGTCTCCGCCCGACTGGCGCGGGTGGCATTGTCGGAGGCCTTTGACACGCCTGTTGAGGAAATCGAGGAAGTCTGGCACGGACTGGCGCCGCCCTATTCGGCCCTCTTCGCGTGGCTTGAGGGACAGGCGGAAAAACCTGATCCTGGTGCATTGCCGGTTTTCCGCCCTTTCATGCTGGCCCACCCGTTGGCGGATGGCGTGGAACTGGAACCGTCGGCATGGTTGGTGGAGTGGAAGTGGGACGGCGTGCGGGTGCAGCTGGTCAGCCGCGGCGGCGAGCGGCGCATCTATTCCCGCTCCGGCGACGATATCAGCGCCACCTTCCCCGACGTTCTGGAGATGATGAATTTCGACGGCGTGGTCGATGGCGAGTTGCTGGTGCGGGGGCCGACAGGAGAGGCGCCCTTCAACGACCTGCAGCAGCGACTCAACCGGAAGACCGTCAGCAAGAAGATGCTGGCCGAACGCCCCGCATTCGTCCGCGCCTATGACCTCTTGATGGAAGCAGGGAGTGATCTCCGCGATCAACCGCTCACCGCGCGACGCACCCGGCTGGCGGCATTCATCGAGCGGCTGGACCATCCGGACCTCGACCTCTCTGAATCTATCACCGTCAGCGAATGGGCCGAGGTGGAAGCGTTGCAGGCCGAGGCGCGCCGTCTGGGGCGGGAAGGCCTGATGCTCAAGCGCAGGGACAGCGCCTATGAGGCCGGCAGGGTGAAGGGGCTGTGGTACAAATGGAAACGTGATCCACTGACCGCTGACTGTGTGCTGCTGTACGCCCAACGCGGCCACGGAAAGCGTTCATCCTATTATTCTGACTTCACCTTCGGCGCCTGGCGGGACGGTGAGACCGGTCAGGAGCTGGTTCCGGTGGGTAAGGCCTATTTTGGCTTCACCGATGAGGAGCTTCGTGCCCTGGATAAATGGGTGCGTGAGCACACCCTCAACCGTTTCGGCCCCGTGCGTGAAGTCGAGAAAGCCCTGGTCTTCGAGGTCGCATTCGACAGCATTCACATGAGCAGCCGGCACAAATCCGGCATCGCCATGCGATTTCCCCGTATCAGCCGTATCCGCTGGGACAAGCCCGCGGCCGAGGCTGAAGCGCTGGATATGCTGCTGGCACTCGCCGAAAACGATGCCCCATCCCACGAAATCTCTTGAATTCAGCTCATGTATAGATGAAATCATTTCGCTCGACGGCAGCGTCCGTCCGCCCCATCTTTGACCAGTACCAGATTCGCCGATCCCACAACCGGCATCCAGCAACATGACGGATCATCCGATGGATAATGTAGGCTCAACCTCCGATGTGATCGACGAGATCTCGACAGCGCCGATGCGCGCCGCGGTCACCGCGCCGTTGCGGTTCATCGTACCCCAAGACACCAAGCCTGCGTTTCATGCTGCGGCGCTGACCGGCGGTGAACCCAAGGTGTTCTTCGAAACCGAGGACATACCCGTCGCAATCCAAGACATGCGCGAGATTGCGGACGACCTGTCGGTCGACCGCGAAGGGTTCGAGTTGTGGTACATCCCGACCGGCGTTCCCGACCTGCATGACGACGACGCCGTCACCACAGATTACTACGCCGAGGTCGAGGCGCTGCTGACCGAACGCTTCGACGCCAGCCGCGTCGTGGTCTTTGACGCTACCCGGCGCGCCGATAGCAAGGATGGCGCGGACAATCCGGATGGGCCACGCGGCCCCGCCGCCCGGGTTCATGTGGACTATACGGTCACGAGCGGCCCGCAACGGGTGCGCGATGTCTTGGGCGACGATGAGGCGGAGCGCCTGTTCGCCTCAGGCGCGCGGGTCCTACAGGTCAATGTATGGCGGCCGCTCCATGGCCCGGTAGTGCGCTCACCGCTGGCGCTGGCCGACGCGCGCAGCATCGCGACGGAGGAACTGGTGGCGACCGATCAGGTCTTCCCCGACCGTGTGGGCGAAATCTATCAGGTTGCCCACGGCGACGCGCAGCGCTGGTATTACGCACCGGAAATGACGGCCGACGAGATCATTCTGATCAAAGGTTGGGACACCCTGGATGACGGCCGGGCCATCTTCACGCCCCATGGTGCGTTCAATCATCCGGACACGCCGGCGAATGCGCCGCCGCGGGAAAGCATTGAGATCCGCACCCTGGTGATCATCGAGTAGCTAACTCCCCGGCTACTCCCCCGGCTACTCCCCCGGCTACTCCTGCGGCCACATACGCGGTCACGTCTCCGTATGTAAATTGGGAGACGCATCAGTTGTCGGGGTTCTTATGGCCGCTATCGCGCAGCAGTTTATTGGCTTTGTTATCGTCTTTGGGGTGATTGCCGCAATCTTTGTGACGCTCGAGCGGCTATGGCCGGCCAATCGCGGCTGGCGGCTGTTTCGCCCCGGATTTCGCACCGACCTTCTTTACTGGGTCATCACGCCCGTGGTCACGCGGACCCTGACCCGCGTGATACTGGCCCTTCTGATCATGGCGGCGCTGGCCGTGCTCGGCTCATCGCTGACACTTGAGCAATTGAAATATGGTTGGGGTCCCGTGGGCGAATTGCCGTGGGGTCTGCAAGCTGTCTTGATCGTCCTGCTGGCCGATTTCATGGGCTATTGGGCGCATCGGCTGCACCACACAACCCGCCTGTGGAAATTTCACACCATCCACCATGCGCCGGAGCAGGTGGATTGGCTGATGGCCGTGCGCGTCCATCCCGTGAATGACATTGTCGCGAGCATAATCCGCGCGACGCCGCTTCTGGCGCTTGGGTTCGCCCCGGCGGCTGTGGCGGCGCTGGTGCCGGTCTTCGCCTTCCTGGGGCTCTACGCCCACGCCAATGTTCGCTGGGACTATGGCCCTTTGCGCGGCGTTATCGTCAGCCCGGCGTTCCACCGCTGGCATCACACCGGCGAGGCCGAGGGGCGCGACTGCAACTATGGCGGCCTGCTGGTCATCTGGGACCGGCTGTTTGGGACCTACTTTTTCCCGAAACGCGCGCCCGAGAAGTTTGGTGTCGACGAGCCGGTACCGGACGGCTTGATTGGGCAGATGCTGTATCCGTTCCGCCGGGCGGCCTAGGCGCTAGCGGGCCGCCTTCCAGGCCTTCCATCTTTCCAGGTTTGCGTGCGCGTGGCTGGCGTGGGCGGCGACTTCGCTCTTCTCGGCGGTGTTCTCGGCCGTAAATTCCAGACGATAGCCATTCGGATCCCAGAAATAGATCGACGTGCAGATGCCGTGGGCTACCGGCCCGTCCACCTCGACGCCCACCGCTTTCAGCCGCCCATGCCAGGCCGCAAGCGTCTCATGATCGGGGACCCGCATCGCCAAATGAACGTCGAAGCCCCATTTTCGTTCGAACATGGCAGGGTCGGTGGGGTGATCCGGCAACTCGAAAAAGGCAACGCAACCAGGCTCGGACGGGTCGTGGCCACCGATATCGAAGAAGAGATGCATATATTTGACCGGTTCGCCGGTGGTGGGTTGCTCGTCGATCTCCAGCGCCATTGTCAGCGGAAATCCTAGAAGGCCTTCATAAAATTCCCGGGTCTCCTCGGCGTCGCGGCAACGATAGGCGGCGTGGTGGACACCCTGGACCGGAGGTCGGGCAGGCAGAGGTGCAGACATGGAAAGGCTCCGAAGCGGACCAAGGTACGAGCAAGCCAGACTAGGCGCCGGCATGTGACAATTCCACGGAATTGATGGTGAAATCATTGCCCCATTAGGTGGTCTGGCGCGACGTCGCCCTGTCCCGAATCCCGTATCGGCTTAGGCGCCCCCCACGGTGAACAGACCAAAACGGGGATGGACACAGCATCCTCGGGTGGCGCGACTTTTCTTTGATACACCGGTGCCATCCAGCCCCTGCCGTGCGTAGATTAGGCATGCGAAACCACTTCACGATCCGGCCCCGACAAAACGGCCTCCGCCCGGCCGCTGGCGCAATTGGCCTCATCCTGCTGGCCGTTCTCTCGGTGCCCGCCAGTGCGCAAACTATCAGCGGTGACGATGCCAAGCGGGCGAGCCGCGGCCCATCACGTGTCATCGGCATCTATGCCAATGGCTGCATCGCGGGCGCCCGCCGATTGCCGCCTTCGGGTCGGGGCTACACCGCCATTCGCCTGCAGCGAAACCGCAATTGGGGCCACCCGAAGCTCGTCCGTTTCGTGACCGACTTTGGCCGATGGGTGGACCGCCGTTACGGGCGTGTGGCGTTGGTCGCAGACCTGAGCGCCCCCCGCGGCGGACCGATCAGCGGCCATGCCAGCCATGAAGTCGGCCTGGATGCTGATATCCGCTTTGTGCTCAAGCGTTCGGGCGGACTATCCCGGGCCTACCGCGCGCGGCCTCCGGAAATATCCATGCTCACCGAAAACAAAAAGCGGATCGACGCCGCCCGGTGGTCTGGCAAGCAGATCGCAATGCTGCGGTATGCCGCCCGCTATCCGGGGGTCGACCGGATCTTTGTCAATCCAGTGATCAAGCGCGCACTATGCCGGCAGGTGAAGGGCGACCGTGGCTGGTTGCGCAAGGTGGTGCCCTGGTTTGGCCATCACGCCCATATGCATGTGCGCATGACCTGCCCCGCCGACAGTCCGCAATGCATCAAACAGCTGAAGCTGCCCAAGGGCACCGGCTGCGGCTGGCGGGTAAGGCGCTGGTTCGTGAAGATTTTACCAGCGTGGCGGAAGCGTCTTAAATCAGGGACCAAGCCAAAACGGCGGCCGCCGCCGGAGCTGCCCACTGCCTGTCTGATCCTGTTCAACCAGTAAGGGGAAGTGCGCCGCCTATTGCGAGCAGCGCGGTGTGCAGGGGCGATCGCCCACCTGAACCTTCTGGGACACCTTCTGGGACACAGAGGTCAGAAGATCACCCAGGGCGCCGCCGCCAACGCCAATGGCGATTGAGACGAGCAGGACGATGAAGCCGTACTCGATCATCGTTGCGCCGCCCTCGTCCCGGGCCATTTCCCGATAGGGCCGGATATACATGCTAGAGGCCCCCGTGGGCGACTAACTGGTAGGAAATCCAGCCGAGCGTCACGCCGAAGATTGCGATCAGCGCCAAAACGAACAGATTGCCCGGCGTCGCCAGCGGGTGCCTTCGCCGTTCGTGGGCCTGGCGTACGGGATTGCGGTTTTCACGGCCGATGATGATGTTGAAAAAGGCGCCAAACAGGGTCAGGCGCAGATTGACCAGGAAATCCCGGGTCTTTGCCTCGATTACCGCCTTGCCCACAGCCTGACGTTGTGCCGGGGAGAAGCTGTCGCACATCTCTGTCGACATGCGCTTTAAAAGGCTGTCCGCCGCGGCGGATACCTGGTCACTCTCGTCTTCTGTCACAGCAGATGGTGCGGTATCTGCCGGAATCGAAACCTGATTTGTCATGGCGCTTCTCCCAAGAAAAAGCCGCCACAGTGGGGGGCGGCCCGGGGAATTCTGCCCTTGGTGTATCAGGAATTGCTTTTCACAGAGTTAAGGCGTCCGTAAGCCCGGAAACACTGCGAAACCCTGCCAAAAAAAATGGCAGCTTGGAAAAGCCGCCATTAAGGAGGAAGGACGTTGACACCTCAGCTCCCGGAGAAAACCCCCGGGCGCCGGCGTCAGCGCGTAATGATGGGGATCATCTGGTCGCCATAAGCGCCATTCTCGCCATGGAAGCGGGAGGCGCGCATGAGTTCCACCGTCACCCCATTCTCCACTGCCTTCTGAATTGCTTCATTCAGGCGGTGCAGATCGTTGGCCACACGGCGGATTGAGCTTTCCTGTGCGTCTGACAGGCTGGTCTCGGCCCGCGCGGGCGATTCCTGGAATCCGACAACGTTGTTGGTCATGGGTCTTGCTCCTGTTTGGGCTAGCTACTCCGCCGCCTGCTGGGTCAGAACTTCAGTCTCTTCCGTGAACTGGTCGGTCTCGGTCGACTCGCTCATCGCAGTTGTCGACGATTCGCCGCCGGAGATGGCCAGGGCGACGGCGTCGAAATAGCCGGTGCCCACCTCGCGCTGATGGCGGGTTGCCGTGTAGCCCTGCGCCTCTGCGTCAAACTCCGCCTGCTGCAGTTCGGAATAGGCCGCCATGCCACGGTCGCGGTAGCCGGTGGCCAGTTCGAACATGCCATGGTTGAGCTGATGGAAGCCGGCCAGCGTCACGAACTGATATTTGTAGCCCATGGCGCCCAGCTCGCGCTGGAACTTCGCGATGGTGTCGCGGTCGAGATTGGCTTCCCAGTTGAAGGACGGCGAGCAGTTATAGGCGAGCATTTTGCCCGGGTGCTCCTTGTGCACTGCCTCGGCGAACTGACGGGCGAGATCCAGGTCGGGCTTCGAGGTTTCCCACCACAGCAGGTCCGCATAGGGCGCGTAGCTGAGGCTGCGGGCGATACAAGCTTCGACACCACCACGGACCCGGTAGAAGCCCTCTGCCGTTCGGTCGTCGCTTTCGATGAATTCGCGGTCACGTTCATCGACGTCGCTGGTCAGCAGCTTGGCGCTCTCCGCATCGGTCCGCGCGACAATCAATGTCGGCACGCCCATCACATCGGCCGCGAGGCGCGCGGCATTCAGGTTGCGGATATGCGCCTGAGTCGGGATCAGAACCTTGCCGCCCAGATGGCCGCACTTTTTCTCGGAGGCGAGCTGGTCCTCGAAATGCACACCCGCGGCGCCTGCCTCGATGTAGGCCTTCATGATCTCGAAAGCGTTCAGCGGACCGCCGAAACCGGCCTCGGCGTCGGCGACAATCGGCACGAACCAGGTGTCGACGCTGTTCTCGCCCTCAGCATGCTCGATCTGGTCGGCGCGCTGGAGGGTGCGGTTGATGCGGCGGCACAGCTCCGGGCCGGCATTCGCCGGATAGAGGCTTTGATCCGGATACATGGCTGACGCGGTGTTGCTGTCTGCCGCAACCTGCCAGCCGGACAGGTAGATCGCCTTCAACCCGGCCCGAACCATCTGCATGGCCTGATTGCCGGTCATGGCGCCGAGAGAGTTGATGTAATCCTCGGTCTGCAGCAGGTCCCACAGCCGCTTGGCGCCGTGCTCCGCCAGCGAGTACTGGATCGGCAGCGAGCCGCGCAGGCGCAGCACGTCATCCGGCGTGTAATTGCGCTTGATGCCCTCGTAGCGCCCGTCAGACGCGCCAGGAACCAGTCCTTGGAAGCTGATGTCGGCCATGATGTACATTCCTCTTTCGGATGCAGGCAACCATTGTCGCCAGAATTTGTTACTATCTTCACATAGATTTGCCGATGCTCGTACATCCCGCAAGAATAAGGGTGTCAAGTTGGTAGGTGCGACACTTGTAAATATTGTCATGTTGTAAATTGTGTAAATAATTTCGACCTTCCACCGCTGACCGCAGGAGTCCATTTAATGGCTGACAACCGCACGGTCGAACGCAAGGCCGAAGGCAAGGTATTCGCAGGACCGCGCATCAAGCGGGTGCGCCGCGACATGGGCCTGACACAGGCGCGCATGGCCGACGAATTGAGCATCTCTGCCAGTTATCTGAATCTGATCGAACGCAATCAGCGGCCCCTCTCCGCACAGCTGTTGCTGCGCCTGGCGGAGGTCTACGATATGGACCTGCGGTCTCTGTCAGGCGACGACGAAGTCCGCGCCGCCGCTTCGCTCAAGGAAGTGTTCAGCGATCCCTTGTTCGATGGAACGGCTCCCGGCAACCAGGAACTCACCGACTTTGCCGCCACCAGCCCCATGGCAGTGGACGCGGTCATTCGACTCTATCGCGCCTATCAGGAGGTCTCCGGCAATGCCAACACCCTGGCAGGGCGGCTGAGCGAACGGGATGATCCGGTCAGTCTGGAGAGCCTGCGTCTCCCTGTTGAGCAGGTGCGGGATTTCCTGCAGGCGGAAGCCAACCACTTTCCCGAGCTGGAGAATGCAGCAGAAGCCTTGTGGGAAGACACGTTGCGCGACACGGAAGACACCGCCGCCGGCCTGCGCGATCATCTGGCCGCCGCCCACGGCGTCTCCCTCCGTGTGGTGCCCCAATCGGTGATGCCGGGCATGCTGCGCCGCTTCGACCGGCATTCAAGGCGGCTGTTCCTGTCAGAAATGCTCGAGACCCCGGCGCGCGCCTTTCAGCTCGCGTTTCAGGCGGGGATGCTGGCCAACCGGGAACTGATCGACAGTATCGCCAAGCGTGCCGGCATGCAGGGCGACGAGGCCGAACGGCTCTGCCGCATCTCCCTCGGCAACTATCTGGCCGCCGCGGTGGTCATGCCCTACGAGCGATTTCACACAGCGGCGAAGGAACTGCGCTATGACCTGGAAACGCTGGCGCAGCGGTTTGGCGCCAGCTTCGAGCAGGTCTGCCACCGGGTGACGACCCTTCAGCGGGCCGGCAGCCGCGGCGTGCCGCTGTTCTTTTTGCGGGTCGACAGGGCGGGCAATATCTCGAAGCGTTTTGCAGGTGCGGGCTTTCCTTTTGCGCAATTCGGCGGCACGTGCCCGCGCTGGAACATTCACGACGCTTTCTATGCGCCTGGACGCATTGTCACCCAGGTGGTGGAGATGCCGGATGGCGACACTTATTTCTCCATTTCACGCACAGTGTCCGGCGCCCGTGCCAGCCACAACACGCAAAGGCAGGTCTATACGGTGGCGATCGGCTGCGAGATCAAGCATGCCCGTCGGCTGGTCTATGCAGATGGCATCGACCTCGACAGCCCGAATGTGGCCACGCCCATCGGCGCCAACTGCCGTCTCTGCGAACGGGAAGATTGCAACCAGCGCGCCCTGCCGCCCCTGAACCGCCGCCTGTCGGTCAGCGAATACCAGCGTGGCCTGTCCCCCTTCGCCTTTGCCCGGGACTAGGGCCCGGGACTAGGGCCTGGGACTCGGGCCCGGAACTAGGGCCCGGAACTAGGGCCCAGGGCTAGGACTAGGGCCCAGGGCTAGGAATCGCAAAAATTGGCCGTTGTTCAGGGGCGAATTTGGCTACACGCCGGTCGCCCTATATAGCGGCCCTTCTCATCGACAGTGGTCGCGTACTCTGCGCTGCAACGCTGTCCCAATCCCCTATTGCCTCAATCCGATCCGCGGGAGCGGACAAAGGAGCCATTTTGTCGACTATTGATACCGCCGAGGATATTTCCCGGCTTGCGTTTGGCTACATGGCTTCAAAGGCACTCTTCTCGGCGCTTCATCTGGATCTCTTCGGGCGGCTCAAGGACAATCCCAAGACTGCAGAAGAGCTTGCCGCCGACACAGGCACCCGGGTGGAAGCGCTGCGAACGCTCCTCACGGCGCTCTCGGTCTCCGGGCTGGTGACGTTTGAAGACAACACCTACGCAAATGTTCCAGCCGCGGACATTTTTCTGGTGTCCGACCAGCCCCACTATTTCGGCGATTATCTGCGCTACCAGATCGACCGGCAGATGTTTCCGGTAATGGAGCATCTGAACGATGTGCTGGACGGGGAGTATGACCGCGAATTCTTCGCCGACTACGAAGGCCTGATGGGCGATGAAGAAGAAGCCAAATTGTTCAGCGATTCACAGCATGCCGGGTCAACCGGCCCCGCACGGACGCTGAACCGCAGGGTGGACCTTTCGGCGGCAAAGACCCTGCTGGATGTAGGCGGCGGCAGCGGCGCATTCGCAATTACGCTGTGCCAGGAAAATCCAAATCTCTCGGCAACGGTCCTCGATTTCCCGAACGTTGCGTCTACGGCTCAGCGGTTTATCGATGGTGCGGGCCTGACGGACAGAGTGACCTTTCAGGGCGGCAACGCACTCGAGGAAACATGGCCGGAAAATCAGGGCGCCGTGCTGATGTCTTACCTGCTGGCCGGCGTCGGCGGCGACCGGATCGAGGAACTTGTTTCAGGCGCCTTCCGGGTGCTTGCCGGTGGCGGGGTTCTGATGGTTCACGACTTCATCATGGATGACGAACGGGACGGCCCGTACCTCACCGCTCTCTGGCAATTGCAGCATCTGGTCTTTACACCCGGCGCCATGTCACTGACGCCCAGTGAGATCGTGCCGCACATGGAAGCTGCAGGCTTCACCGGCATTGAGGTCAGCGAATTGATTCCTGGCATGACCAAACTGATTGTCGGAAGGAAGCCTGCGTAGGACGGCTACCCCTGCGCCTTCGCATCACCGCCGCCATGCCGCGTCGGCAATCAGCGCAGCGCCTGATCCTTTCATAGCGGTACGGAACTGAGGGCTATCAAGCCGCCGCTGATTCGCACACCAATGGAAAGATGAGCGATGCTTCGGTCCCGCATCCAAGCCGGCTGGAAAGTTCAAACCGGCCGTCATGCGCCTCGACCATCGCTTTGACGATGGGCAGGCCCAGACCGACACCCTCGATATTCGCCTCACGCGCATTTTGCCCGCGCCCAAACGGCGTCAAAACAAACTTCCTCTCCTGCGGATCAAACCCAATACCGGTGTCCGTCACAGTAATGGTGATTTCTCCGTTTTTCTGCCGGGCCAGAAGCGTGACCTTGCCGTTTTCAGGTGTGAACTTCACCGCGTTGGAGAACAGGTTGGTCAACATATGCCACAGCGCCAGCCGGTCAGCCTGAACGGTTGTGGCGTCGGGGTGCACATCCATGACGAAGCTCAGAGATTTTTCCTTGAAGCGGGGCGCCATTAGTTGACTGACTTCGGAAACCATGCCGCAGATATCGATTTGCTTCTTCACAACGGTCAGCTCGCCCGCCTCAATCCTTGAGATATCCAGCAAATTGTTGGCGAAATCGAGGAGGAGCTGGCCGCTACGAAAGATGTCGCCAGCATATTCCTGATAGCGCGGGTTTCCGACCGGTCCCAGGGCGCCCTCGGCAATCATTTGGGAGAAACCAAGAATCGCGTTGAGTGGCGTTCGAAAATCGTGGCTCATTTGCGCCAGAAATTCCGATTTCGCCCGATTGGCGGCTTCGGCCCGGTCGCGCTCGATCACAAGCGCTTCTTCCGCTTCGACGAAGTGGGTAATGTCTCGTCCAGCGCCGCGATAGCCCTGAAATTTGCCATCAGGGGCAAACAATGGTTTTCCGCTGATGCTCAATTGCGCCAGCGATCCGTCCGGTCGCACCTGCTCAAAACGGACATCGTTGAAAGGCAGCCGTTGCAGCAATACCTTTTGAAGCTCGGCGAACCTGTCGGCATTGCCTTCCCGGCCAGCAATTTCTTCCCGGGTCTTGCCAAGCGTATCCGATGTATCCATGCCGATAACGCTAGGTATTTCCTGCGAGACATATGTGAACCGCAGATCTTGATCCTGCTCCCAGAACCAGTCCGCAGCCACTGAGCCGAAGTCCTCCAGGCGCCTCTGGCTGAGGCGCATCTGTGCTTCAGCCCGCTTAAGCCGCGTGATATCGGTGCTGATCGTGAGCATCCCCCCGTCCGGCAGCCGATGCTCGCGGATTATGAACCAGATATCATCCTGGAACATTTGCTCGAAATCGCGACCTGGGTTGGCATGACGCGCGCAACGTTGCTCCAGCCACTCTTCCTCGCGGCCTATGGCTTCCCGAATCATTCCGCGTTGCACCATGCCGCCAATAAATTCCCGATATTCAGTACCTGGCTGTATCAGTCCAACATTGGGCCCAAAATGTTCCTTGAAGATCCGGTTCGCGATGACAAGCCGGTCATCTGGATCCCAAAGGGAAATCGGCGCAGGAAAGGCGTCAACCGCTGCTGCCATACGTTCGTTGGCAAGTTGCGCCTCATTTTCAGCTTGCACCCGATTGGTCAGATCGGACCCCGTGCCGACATAGCCGGCAAACTCGCCATCATCGTCGAAAATCGGCTTGCCGCTCGTGGACAGATAGTTGAGTTGCCCTTCAGGCCCCTCCCGCACATAGCGAAAATCGCGAAATGGTTTGCGATCTTTCAGATCCTGCAAATGTTTCCGCCACTTCGGCGTGATCGAGCTTTCGCCTGCAAGTTCCTCGCGGGTTTTGCCGATGTGGAAGCTCGGCGGCGCACCAACGACCTGTTCAACCCGCGGTGAAAAGAAAGTGAAGCGAAGATCGGGGCCCATAGCCCAGAACCAGTCTGACGACGATTCCGCGAAATCCCTGATGCGTTGTTCACTGGCGCGCAGCTCGCGAGTCCGCTCCGCCACGACATTTTCTAACTGCTCGTGTGATACGCGAAGCGACCGTTCGGTCCGGCTGAAATTCACCCGGTCGACCTCTGTCTGGACGCGGAGGCCCATCAAACGCAGTAGTCCCTCGACCAGATCAGTCTGGATATCAAAGGGCGCCGTCGACATGACTGACAGCATGCCGATAGGCTCGTCCTCCAACGAACTGAGGCGGACCCCTGCGTAACCTTTGACACCCATCTTCGCCAGCAACAGGTCCTGCGGATAGATGCCTGCGACACCGTCTTCGATAATGCAAAAAGTCTGGTCTGAGACGTCGGCGCAGGGCGTGCCAGCCAGATTATAGGTAACGTTGGCGACGATTTTCCCGCGATGCGCCATGGCCAGGGTGGTCGCAGATCTGTCGTCCTCGCTCAAGCCAACGAAGGCGTAGTCAACATCCAGTTCATTCGTGAGGAAAAGGCAAACCGCCTCGAAAAGCTCCTGGCCCATCAGGCCAGCCATCTCGCTGGACAAAATGCGCAGCGCCCGCGTCAGCAGCTCGGCAGAACTACAATCCATCGTCAGACTGGATATTTCGTCTGACGGCATGTTGTTCTTCATGTCAGCGTTCCTGACTACGCCGGTTGTGTTCCTGGGCATCAGCTCGCTTGATCTGCCATTACCAAACAATCAGGAGGCGTCGTAAACGAATAAAATCAATGGTTGTGGGTAAAGCGTGTCGCGGCGAATTCGGAGACCCCTGACAGTTGAAACCGCAGGCTGCGTTTCAGATTGGGGCAGCTAAATCAGATTCACGCATTCGAGCGCAGAAACAGACCGGTGGGCCTGCCATGGCACCGGCCCGGTCGTGGAGCTAGAGCCCGTCGCGCGCATGAAGCTCGGCGACAAGGACGCCCTTCATTATCTTCCGCGTTGGCGTCATTGGCATGTCGGCGACGAGCTCCAATCGCTCGGGCCATTTCAGCTTGGCCACATCATGATCCGCCAGCCAGACAAGGACATCATTCAGGGTCAGTGACTGGTCCGGCTGCAATTGCACAAACAGGCAGGCTTTCTCCCCCAAAATGTCGTCGTGCATGGGTGCGATGGCGGAGAGCAGGACAGACGGATGAGCGTCGACCAGCGCCTCAACATCAATCGGGTTAATCTTGATGCCGCCCCGGTTGATGATGTCCTTCACCCTGCCGGTCATCACCACATTTCCCGCTTCGTCAATTTCCGCCAGATCCCCCGTGTGGAGCCAGCCGTCTGGCTGCAATACCTCCTCCGTCGCTTCAGGATTGTTGAAGTAGCCTGATAAAACCGTTGGACCGCGAAATTGGAGCTCGCCCTCTTCGCCCGGCGGCAATGGTTCACCGTCTTCCCCGACGACCCTCATTTCGTGGGCGCTGTTGGCAACGCCGATCGAGCGGTGCCGCACATCCGCCGGTGCATCCAGCGGCGTCGCCGTCTGCATCAATGTCTCGGTCATGCCGAACATCTGGTGGCCGACGGCGTTGGTACAAATACCCTCGGTCTCCTCGACCAGCCCCGGCGGGCAGGCTGAGCCGGCGAAGATGAAAGTGCGAACCGACGTTGCAACTTCTGCCGTCATCTGCCCGCCCTTGATCGCCGCAAGCATATGGGCCGGACCGCAAAACGCCATGCTGACCCTTGCGTCGCCGATCGCATCGGCAAACGCATCCGGCGTGTAGGCCGCCATCAACGCGTTGGCGGCGCCCGCACGAAGAATGATGTTAGCGACGCAAAGCCCATAGATGTGGCTGAATGGCGGGGCGGAAAGCACCACGTCATCGCGGCGAATGCCAAACTCTTCGGCGTAGATTCGGTGGTTGCAGGCCATCGTCCAATAAGGATGAACCACTGCCTTTGGTGCAGACGAGGTGCCGGACGTGAAGGCGAGTACCGCCGGATCCGAGGCAGCGGGCCCCTCTATTTCGTGGGCACGGAAGTCTTCGAAGGACGCAAACGAATAGGTGTCCGCGGGTCCATCACCGCAAACGATGATCTGGTCTAATGGTGGCACCTGGTTCCGAAGGCCAACCATGGTCGTCGGCGCGTCATAGTTGGGCGACGCGGCATGACAGATCACAGCCTTGACGCCACCGTGATTGAGCAGCGGCGCCAGCTCGCCGGCGCGGTAGGGCATATGCAGAAGGGTCAGGACCCCGCCCATCATTTGCACACCGTGATAGGCGATCAGAAACTCCGGAATGTTGGGCAATTGGATGCCGATGGCATCTCCACGGCGCAGGCCGAGATCGACGAGCCCGGCGGCAACGCGCCCGGCCTGCTCATATAACTCTCCGTAGGAAAGCTGCCGCCCCGGCGCGATGATCGCCGGCGCTTCCGGCTGGCGGTCGGCCCAGTCCGCGAGCCATTGCTGGGGCGTTTCGTCGTTCCAGTGCCCTTCAGCAATATACCGATCTACAACGGCTTGCGGATAGGCAGCGCCTTCTTTCAGACCTGGCACAGCTTCGCCTCTCTCAGTCGATCGGTTTCATGTCAAAGGCGACGGAGATCCGTACCGTGTCTGACTGGAATGGCAACGTCCGGTGATACATGTATGAGGGGAACAACAGCATAAGCCCCTCCTCCGGTGGAATCGCCCGGGTGGGCAGGTCCCGTGCATGGGGCAGATCCTCGGGCGGGTGGCCGATTTCGAACCAGCCCGCCTGGTCGGCCGCATCGGGGTTCACGCAGTCCGGCAGAAGTGGGTAGTAGACACCGCCCAGATAACCATCCAGATGCACATGTGGCGCCAGCGTGCCCTGCCCATCCAGCACCACCGCCCAGCAGACCAGCTTCCAGTCCCGCGGCCAGTTGCCCAGGAAGGGATGAGGCGGCTGGTTGGTGACCTGCTGGCGATATCCATCCATCGCCCTCAGCACAACTTCACGAAAATCCGCCATCGGTCCCAGATCGCCCTCGAACAGGTCTTCGGTGATGTTCAATTTTGGGTGGTGATAGGTCGGATCATCCTTCGGCGGTACCTTGAGGGTCGGGTGGGCCAGCACATGGTCCACCAACGCCTTGTTGAACGTGGCCAGCGAGTCATAGCCGGCTGGGGTTTCGATTTCTGGCAGCACACGCACCAGCCGGTCGAAGTCCATCAGATCCTGCATACCCGCTTCATCGCCGACGTCGTTGCGGGCCACGGACATGACCGCCATCGCCTCAATGCTGGCGGGCGCCAGGCGCATCCAGGCCTGGCAGTATTTCAATGCCTCGTCCGCACGGCGCTGGTCGAGCATCAGCAATGACAGATTGCTGAAAGGCACGGGCCAGTCGGGCCGCAATGCCAGCGCTGTCTTGTAGGACTTCTCCGCCGCCGCTGCATCGTCCTGCTTCTGGCGCACCAGCCCGATGTTGCGGTGCGCCTCGGCTGATTCAGGATCGAGCGCCAGTACCCGCTGGTAGGACTCCACGGCAGCCTCGAGATCGCCTGCCGACTGCTGCACCGCGCCGAGATTCTGGTGGATCGCGGCCATGTTCGGGTTGATCTCAGCTGCCCGCTGCAGCGCCGTCAGCGCCGCCGGCAGGTCTCCCTGGCGCTGGTGCGCCCGGCCCAGATTGTTGAGCGCCTCGGCGAAATCGGGCTTCAGCTTTGCGGCCACTTCATAATGATGCACCGCGCCGGGCCAGTCGCCCCGCTGCATGGCGATCAAGCCGGCAAAGGCCTGCACATCCGGCCGCTCGGGCGCCTGCTCCAGAATTTGCCGGCACGCCGCCGACGCCTCGTCGAGCCGACCGGCGTCGAAATGGGCGTTGGCGTCCTGCTGGAGTGTTGCAATGTCGGTCATAAGGCAGCGTCACGGTTCCGTAGGGCCATGTTTTCCAGTTCTTCCACGCTTCGCGGCCAGTCCTTCTTCAGAAGGCGGGAGAGGGAGCGGTCGGCGAGCACCTTGCCGCCGGTCTGGCAGTGGGGGCAATAGTTCGTTTCGTTGCTGGCGTAGCGGATACGCTGGACCGCGGTGCTGCAGTCGGGGCAGGGCTCACCAAACTTACCGTGCATGGCCATGTCGGCGCGAAAGGCAGTCACTTTCTCCGGCCATCCATCGCCCACATCGGCGCGGAGCCGATTGCACCATTCAGCCATGCTGGCCTGGGTCGCGTCGAATAACCGCGTGGCTTCTTCGTCGCTCAGACTTTGGCTCATTGCGATGGGCGACAAGCGCGCGCGGTGAAGGATCTCATCCGAATAGGCATTGCCGATGCCGCTATAGACCCGCGGGTCGGTCAGGACGCGCTTGAGAGTGTGGTTGGCCTGCCGCAGGCGTACGGCAAATTCCGTTTCGTCGATCTCCGCGATGTCCGCCCCGCCGGGGTCGTGGGCAGCAACGCCCGCTTCCCCCGCGACGACGTGGAGCGAGGCGCGCTTTTTTGTGCCCGCCTCGGTCAGGATCAAGGCGCCGTCGGCAAAATCGAACGCCGCCAGGCCGCGCTTGCCACCGGGGATTGGCGCGCCTGGGTCTTTCCACCACAACCGCCCGGCGATCATCAGGTGCAGGACCAGGAAGAGATCGTCTTCCAGACCAACCACGATGCGCTTTCCCAGCCGGCGCAAATGGGTGACCGCCTTGCCCTCCACCGCAACGAGGGGCGGATCGACAGAGCGGAGCAGGAACGGACTCGCCAGGCGCACCCTTTCCAGTGGCTGGCCAACAATCCGCCGCTCAAGCGCCTCGATATAGACCGTGATGTCCGGCAATTCAGGCATGGCCGAAAGCTTGCACCTGGGCGGCGCCCTTCGCAACCGGTTCGGCGCCGGCAGGGCGCTGTGCTATATTCGGGCCATGATCTGGCGGATATTCCTGTTGCCTATACTCGTGGCTGCCCCGTGGCTGGCCGCGTCCGCCTTTGGCCAGCCCCAACTCGCGCAGGCGCGTCTCAACCACCACGACATACTGGGCCGCTGGTGCAGCGCGACCGACGCCTATGTGATCGACCGGCGGCACGTGCGCATGACCCGGTACACCGATGGCCGCAAAACTCAGATGCCGATCTTGCATTTCACCTTCGGCCTGAACCGCGTCACCCTGCACGGCACCGCCGCTGACGGCCGCGCGACGCAGCTGCATCTTCTCAACATGCGACCGCTAGGGCCCAGCTTCCGTCTGCTGCGCGGTGGGATCTACCGCCGCTGCTGACCGCGTCTCTCAGGCCGCCACGTTGGGATAGGTTTCCTCCTCGACAATGCCGTATGGGCCATAGGTGACCAGAAAAATGGCGCCATAGCGGCCCTCAACATCCATCTCCAGCGGGCCTTCTGTCTTGAAGCTGCTGCTGACCATTTCCGCATCGCGGAATTCAAAGCCGCCGGGTAGTCGGATCAGCGCCCTGAAGTCCTCGCCGGTGACGGGGTTGCGGATGGGCTCCATGGTACAGTCGAGCACACCATCAACCGCAGTGCGTCCCTGGCGCTTTTCAATGTCCCAGTCGAAGATGATGTCTGTGTAGACCGGGTCGAGCTCAGTCTCGATGGTGGAGCCGTAGATATTGAAGATGGTGGTCGGCTCCTGCTCCTCGCCGCCCAGAATCTTGAACAGCGCTTCCTGCTGTTCCTCTGTGGCGCGCGGGTCGACGACCGGCAGATAGGTGCCTTTCCCCTCATGCACCGGACCAGGCCACCGGTAGACGCCGGCGACACGCAGGCCGTCCAGGCGCACGTCCTCGAAATGGCCCTCGACAATCTCCAGCGCCTCAACGCCTTCGCAGTGGCCGTGGGTGGGTTTACCCATGAATTCACAGGGGCAACCCAGGTCGCAGTTACATGCCACAAGGCGCTTGGTTTTGATCTTCCAGTCGGCATAAGCCATCGCGCATTTCTCCTCTCAGCTATTGGGCATTTAGGGTCATTTTAAGTGAGTTTGATGCCCAGATGAACCGTTGCACCGGCATCGCCAATGATTGCACGTGGGGTCCTGTACGGGCAGACTCATTGTTCCGTCCCCCATGCGACTGCGAGTTCCCGAATGCCCTTTCTGCCCTCTTTCCCGGACACCGCCAATGTGCGGACAATCTTCGACTACAACCCTGCCTATTTCGAACCCTGGGTGGGCATGACCCAGCATCTGATGCGTGGCGACAGCGCACTCAGCGTGCCCCAACGAGAGTTGATCGCCGCCTGGGCAAGCAAGGTCGGCAACTGCCCCTATTGCCATGGCGGCCACGCGGCGGCGTCCACCATCCTTGGTTATCCGGAAGACATCTTCGACCAGCTGAGCGAGGACATCGCGACGGCGGCAGTGGAGGACGAGATGCGGCCCCTGCTGCGATATGTTCAGAAGATTGCCGCCGAGCCCTGGAAGATCATGCAGGCGGATGCCGACGCGGTCTTTGCCGCCGGCTGGGATGAACGGGCGCTGCACGACGCCATCTGTATCGCCAGCGTCTTTGCTTTCATGAACCGCCTGACACTGGCCCACGGCATCCAGGCATTCCCGGAAACCTTCATGGCTCGGGGCCAGAAGCACGTGGACGAAGGCTATGACGACCAGTACCAGGCGTTGGGTGGCTGAGGCATATGACAAACGATTTTGATGACCTGACCCAGTTAGGCGGCTCGGGCGCAATCCCGGAGTCACCTGAGGCTGCGGTTCTGGAGACGGTGGCCAATCCACACCCGGACCGTGACTATCTGGTCCGCTTTACCGCACCGGAATTCACGTCGCTCTGCCCGGTGACCGGCCAACCGGATTTCGCCCACCTGGTGATCGACTATGCCCCGGACGGGCGGCTGGTGGAGAGCAAATCCCTCAAGGTCTATCTGACCAGCTTTCGCAACCACGGCGCCTTTCACGAAGGCTGCACACTGGACATTGCGAAGAAGATCGAGGCCGCAATCGTCCCCAAATGGCTGCGTATCGGAGGATACTGGTATCCGCGTGGCGGCATGCCGATCGACGTTTTCTGGCAAAGCGGTACGCCGCCTGAAGGGATGTGGGTGCCGGAGCCCGGCGTCCAGCCCTATCGCGGGCGAGGGTAGCGGCACGTCATGACGGACTTTTGGCTGAGCAAGCTGTTCTTCGATAGCCAGAAACCCGCAATCTCAGCCCGGCTGCGCGAAGACCGGGAGAGCGTGTTCCGCGACTACCAACTATCCGATGAGGTGCTGGCCAGCTTGCGCGACGACGACGTAGCGGCGCTTGCCTCAAATACCAACGCCTATCTGCTGCGCTTCTATTTCGCCGCCACGGGCATGCCGGACGCGGAATTCATCAAGCGGCTGCGGGCAACCGCCGAAACCTGAGGAGGCCCCGATGGCCATATTCGCCGGCGCCTTCGCCGCCAGCCACGGCCCGCTGATCGTCCGCGACTGGGACAAAGTTGAACCCGACCACAAGACACGTCTGACCAACGCATTTCAGGAGCTTGGCCGCCGGCTGACCGCCTGTAATCCTGACGTCCTGATTGTTGTCTCGCCCGATCACTGGATCAACTTCTTCATCGACAATCTGCCAACCGTCTGCATCGCCATGGGCGCGGAACATGACGGACCGCCCGAGCCTTTCCTCAAAGATTTCCCCCACAAGACCCTGGCAGGTGCGCCGGAGTTCGGGAAACACCTGCTTGAGACCGCACTTCTTCGGGACTTTGATCCGTCGGCATCTCACAGGGTGACCCTGGACCACGGTATCTGCATTCCGCTCTGGCGGATGGAGTTGCCACACATGCCGGCCCTGCTTCCCCTGTTCGTCAACGACCTGGAGCCGCCGATGCCAAGCCCAAACCGATGCCTGCAATGGGGGGCATTGTTGCGGGAGGCAATCGAGAGCTATCCCGAGGACATCCGCGTTGCCATCCTCGCCACAGGCGGGCTCAGCCACTCCATCGGCGAGCCGACCATGGGCGCGATTGACGAACCCTTCGACCGCACCTGTATCGACCTGTTCCAGGCCGGCGCGGCAGGGCCGCTGACCGCCCACGTGACCGACAATGCCGACGCCGCCGGCAACGGCACCCATGAAGTGCGCAACTGGCTGGTGGCCCACGGAGCGGCCGGCGAATCCGGCTTCGACCTGGTGGACTATTTGCCAGTGCCGGAGGTCTATGTGGGCTGTGGCTTTGCGTCGTGGCCGGGGAACCCAGGCTAACCTTTAGCCCGCGTGGTCCAGCGGCAGGGCGGTGGTATATTTGATCCGCTCCATGGCGAAGTTTGAACTGACGTCGGCGAAGTCGGCGACCTCGATGAGGCGCTTGTAGACGGCGTCATAGCCGGCGATGTCGGGCACCACCACGCGCAGCAGATAGTCCACGTCACCGCTCATGCGGTAGATCTCGACGATCTCGGGGATCGCTTCCACGCCACGGGCAAACTTTTCCAGCCATTCCGGATTGTGCAGCGCAGTGCGCAGACGGACAAATACGGTGATGCCCAGACTGACCTTGTCCGGGTTCACAAGCACCACCCGCCGCTCGATCACCCCCTGCTCTTCCAACAGATGAATGCGCCGCCAGCAGGGGGTTGTCGACAGGCCGACCTTGTCGGCGATCTCGGCAACCGACAGGCTCGCGTCGTGCTGCAGCAGGGTCAAAATTTTCCGATCTATCTCATCCATGGCCTTGTGTGCACCATCACAGACAATAATTAGAATTATATTCTAATATCTGTGGAGAATAAGGAAACCTTTGAAAACCTATTTCAGCCGGTCTGTGGCATTGTCCCGTCCGCAAACATGAAGCGAAGAAGGCCCATAGCCATGAAAAAGCTGTTTACCGACCATCCGGCCACCGTCGGCGAAACCTATACGCAGCATTTCAACCATGCCGGCGGCTTTGGTGTCCGCATGGTGTTTTCGGGTCTGGCCTGTCTTGTTCATGCAGTTCTGCCCTTCCTGTTCGTCAAAACCGGCAGCAACACAATCACTGTGCTGCATGACCGCATGGTCACCAACCGCCACAATCTGACTCCGGCAAAAGAAGCCACGCAGACGGCGGAAGCCCAACGATAGGGGTGTCTTCTTCCAGCGCGTATCGGGCGGCCTCTCGGCCGCCCTTTTTGTTGGGCGCACCGTACCGAGCATCTGTACTGACAGGGACATGCTGGCGGCTGACGCCGTTTCTCTGTCTCACGCGACTTCCCGCGTCTATGCTCTGCCTTCAAACAACCAGGGAGACAGGTAGATGAGCAACCATTCGGTCGGCGCCACACCAGCAGACGTACCGGCGCCCCTAAAGCCTCACTATTCGAACAGCATCCGGACCGAAGCTGGCCCGCTGCTGTTCATTTCCGGTCTGATATCAATGGACGCTGACGGCAACATTGTCGGCGAGGGCGATATCCGCGCCCAGGCGACCCAGACGCTGGAAAATATCCGCAAAGTTGTTGAGGCGAATGGCGGCTCGATGGCGGACATCGTGCAGGTAACGGTCTATGTCACCGACATAACAGCCTTCAGCAGCATCTCCGATATTCGAGAAAGCTATTTCCCCAAGGACGGCCCGGCGTCAGCCATCGTCGAAGTCGGCGCGCTGGCGCTGCCAGAACTGCTGATCGAGATCTCCGCCGTGGCGTCCCTGCCCCGCTAGGTCAGCCAGCCTCCCGGCCCATCATGTAGAACTGATCGTTGGGCCGCATGGAGAGAAAGTTGGCCATGCGGTTCGACAGGCCAAAAAAGGACGTGATCCCCGCGATATCCCAGATGTCGTCGTCGGTGAAGCCGTGCTCTTTCAGGCTTGCAAAGTCGTCGTCGCTGATCTCTTCCGCTGCGTCGCACACCTTCATCGCAAAGTCGAGCATCGCCCTCTGCCGGGGTGTGATGTCCGCCTTGCGGTAGTTGGTCGCCAACTGGTCGGCAATCAGCGGGTTTTTGGCACGGATACGCAAAATGGCGCCGTGGGCGACAACGCAATACTGGCAACTGTTTGCGCCGGACGTGGCGACCACGATCATCTCCCGCTCGGCCTTG
>JAJFFJ010000063.1 GCA_021776685.1 Alphaproteobacteria bacterium | reverse complement strand
GTAGGCGTGGAGCGCTGATGTACGCGCACCGGTATCGATCTTGGCTTTGATCCAGTCGATGCCAAGTTCCGGCAACGTCACCCATTCGCGCCAGCCGATGGTCTTTTGCGTTCGGCGTTTTTTCTCCGGACGGGAAGCGCCGTCCGGACCTTCAGGCTTTTGGGTCCGTGCCATACTTTTCTGCGTTTTCGATCATTGCCCGGAAATTGTGCGGCTTGGCCGGGCGCGAGTCCATGGCGCTGTCAGGTGATGGCAGGCGCTATTTTTTCTTCTGTCGCGACCGCCATGTGCCGGTGAGCCACCCCACAAGAAAGCCCGCGCCCAGCAGGATCACCACCAGGAATGCCAGCGGCAGACGAATACCCATGCCGAGGAAGGTGATGGAGGCAACTTCGAAATTCTCCAGCACGAAAATGATGGCACAGAGGATCAGCGCCAGCACGGTCAAGACTTTGATGAGGCCCATGGGGTTGGTTCCTTTTCTCGCCGAGGCCTAGTCGTCGCCATGTACGGCAGGATCAAGCTTTTCGCGTTTTTCGGACGGCTTTTCAGGCCGCGGCGGCTCAGGAGGCTCTGGCGGCTTCGGCGTGGTCGGTGGTGGCGGCGTCTTTTCCACCATGCGCACATAGGCGGGCGGCGCCCGGCCATCCTTGTCCTCGCCAAAATAGATGGTTTGGTGGGGGAAGGGAATCTCGATACCGCGGGCGTCGAACTCCAGCTTGACCCGCCGGTTCATCTCGCGCTTGACGCCCCACTGGGCGCCGGCGCGGCACTGGAACCGGCAGCGAACGACCACTGCTGAATCGCCCAGTTCCTGAACGCCGGCGATCTCCAGGTCGGCCATGATATTGCCGCCAAAGGTGGCATCTTCGCGCAGGCCGGCGCCGATCTCCCGCAAGACACCCGCCACCTCGTCTGTGTTTTCGCGATAGCCAACACCGAAGTCCATGACCGCATAGGCAAACCGCTTGGTCATATTTTCGACGCTGGAGATCGAGCTGAAGGGGATTGAATGCACCGTGCCGGAATAATCCCGCAACACGACGCTGCGGATCGAGATGTCTTCGACGGTGCCGGAATGGCCGGCGGCGCTGACAACGTCGCCCACGGCCATGGTGTCTTCGACGATGTTGAAGATGCCGGTGATCACGTCCTTCACCAGGGTTTGCGCGCCAAAGCCCACTGCCAGGCCCAGAACGCCGGCGCCGGCGAGGAGTGGCGCAATGTTGACGCCCAGCTCTGAGAGTATGATGAAGGATGTTACGACGATGATCGCGACCAAAAGCACCTTCTGCATCAACGGCAACAGGGTGCGCATGCGTGCCTGACGCTGGCCTGCCCCCTGGTCGCCCGAGAGCCTGCGCATGTAGCGTTCGGTCATTTCACTGGTCAGTTCCCAGGCAATGACGGCGATGACCAGGATGACGATGATGCTGATGCCGCGGCCCAGGACCTCCTGTCCGACGCCGGTGCCGAACCACCCAACGATGTTGATCTGCCAAGCCTGAAGCAGCGCCAGAAAGCCGAGAAAATAGACCAGGATTTGGGCCGCCGACTGCGCCGGGCCGGTATAGCGCTTGGCGCGTTGGGCCAGCAGGTGGTCACCAGCGTCGGGCCCTGAATGCACCAGGAAGGCGACAAGGCGCTGGGCGGCGGAAAGCAGCAACCGCACCGCCACCACAATCAGGATCGTGAAGACCAGCCCCCGGAACAGGAAGGCGAAACCGCCCTCGATATCCAGAACCCAGGTGACGTAACAGGCAATCAGCAGGGTGACGGCGAGAATGTGCCAGACGTCGCCGACCCGGCCGACCGTGGTTTCCGCCAGGGTGTCCGAGGTGTCGTCGCCGTCATCCGCCTGTACTTTCAGCCATTGGCGCACTGGACGCCGGGCCTTGAGGGTCGCGGAGATCAGCATGATCAGCACCACGAGCCCGAGCAACTTGACCAGCGCCGTGAAGGCCTCTGGGGTTAGCGCGAAGCCCATCGCCGCGACCAGCAGGAAATAGGGGTAGACGATGACGTTCGCGAGCCGCCGTATCCAACGGAACCAGGCCCGGGCGGTGCCGTCCTGCAGGTGGAACAGGCGCAGCGTTGTTGCCTGGGGCGCAAACAGCATGCGCGCGATGCTGACGATTCCCCGGGCGATGACGCTGGCCAGGATCATCAGATCGGCGACATCTCCCGGCACAATGCCGGGGTCGACCAGGTCAAGCGAGATCCAGCCGGCGACGGCAAATGCGCCGATAGGCAGAATGTCGAGCACCGTACGGACGCCCAGATATAGGGCGCGGATAATCCAGGTTTCGCTGGCTTTGCTTTCCACGCGCCGCCGGTAGGGCCGCAAAAGCAGCCGGGCCAGCAGCTCTGCCAGGATGCCGGCTATCAGCGCCAGAACCACCTTCCAGATGATTTCC
This sequence comes from Alphaproteobacteria bacterium, assembly GCA_021776685.1. Lineage (GTDB taxonomy): Bacteria > Pseudomonadota > Alphaproteobacteria > Bin65 > Bin65 > JAJFFJ01. The sequence goes on along the minus strand of JAJFFJ010000063.1, from coordinate 372 downwards.
CACCACAAAGCCCTGAGCGACGGCGAAGTGACCTGCCGGACCAGCCAGTCCCAGGCTGCCGGTGCTTCGACAATCGCCTTGGCGGCATAGACGAGATGGTTGCCCAGCTTTTCGAAGCTTTTCTCCAGGGTCTCGATAAACGGATCGGACTTGGGCTTGGGCTTGGTGGTCGCCTTGCGGGCCTCGATCAGCTGTTTCAGGGTCCCCAGAAACTTCTTCCGCTCGACGTCGGTCTCAAGCGTCTTGACCAGCTTCTTGAGCTCTTCAGCCGTGGGGCCTGTCTGTGCCGATACAGGGGCAGGGGTCAGCGCTCCTACCAACAGCGCCGCGCCAGCAATGCGCAGCAGTCGCCAAAAATCGTGGATCATCGGG
>JAJFFJ010000062.1 GCA_021776685.1 Alphaproteobacteria bacterium | reverse complement strand
CATCTCCGCACCGGTCATGAAGGCGGACTCGTCGGAGGCGAGATAGACCACGGCGTAGCCGATATCTTCCGGCTTGCCCACATTGCCGAGGGGCAGTTGCCGGCCCAGCTTCTGCAGCCGCTCGTCCCGGCTGAGGTTCTGCCCCCAGTCCTGATCGAGGATCGGCGTATCCACGAAGGCCGGATGCACGGAGTTGCAGCGGATCGGGTAGCCCTTGCGGGCGCAGTGCAGCGCCATTGATTTACTCAGGTGCCGCACCGCCGCCTTGGCCGAGTTGTAGGCGATCATGTTGCCGGACGCGATGATGCCGGCGATGGACGAGATATTGATGATCGAGCCACCAATTTTCTGATCGCGGCAACTTTCCGCCATCGCCGTGAGCGCGTATTTGCAACCGAGGAACACCCCATCGAGGTCGATTTCATGGACTTTCTTCCAGGTGGCGAAGTCGGTCTCCTCGACCGAGCCGAACGGGCCGATGCCGGCGTTGTTGACCAGCACGTGGAGACCGCCGAAATGACTCACCGCCTCGGCCACCACTTCCTCCCAGCGGGCTTCGCCGGTGACATCATGGGTGAGGGCGTAGGCAGCATCACCAATTTCAGCGGCCGCGGCTGAAACCGCATCTCCATCGATATCGGTCATCACCACACGGGCGCCCTCGGCCACGAGCATCTGTGAGAAACATTTGCCAAGACCCGAGCCCGCGCCGGTTACCAGCGCAACTTTCCCGGCCACCCGTCCGTTGCCGTTCGACATACGCCATTCCCTCCCATGAGCAGGCGCCATTGACCGCCAAGCGGCCAGTGGCGTCAAGCGGCGTCAAGCGGCCCACATCAGATGTCGCTAGATGTAGTGCTCCGTCAGCGGCGGAAATCCGTTGAAGCCGATGGAGGCGTAGGTGCTGGTATAGGCGCCCGCTGCCAGGAAACGCACCCGGTCGCCGGGCTGAAGGTCGAGCGGCAGATCGTAGGGATGATGCTCGTAGAGCACATCGACCTCGTCACAGGTGGGCCCCGCCAGTATGCACGGGCCGGTGTCACCCTCAAGCGCCGCACCAGCCCGTATTGGCTCAATCCGATACTTGATCGCCTCGTCCATGGTCTCCGGTAGGCCGCCGAATTTTCCCACGTCCAGAAACACCCAGCGGATGGGGTCGTCGTAGCCCTTCTGCGAGACCAGCACGACTTCCGCCTCTATCACACCAGCGTCGCCGGCAATGCCGCGGCCCGGCTCGATGATCATTTGTGGGATGCGGTTGCCGAAGTGGCGGGTGACGGCGGTCATGATCGACTGGGCATAGTCATCGACATCCGGCACATCCGCCCTGTAGCGCGCCGGGAAGCCGCCGCCCAGGTTGATCATGCGCAGGTCTATTCCCCGCCCGGCCAGCGCCGTGAACAGCATCTTCGTGCGCCCGAGCGCCAGATCCCACTGGCCGGGATCGGTCTGCTGCGAGCCCACATGAAATGAAACGCCGTAAGGATCGAGGCCAAGATCCCGCGCCTGCACCAAAAGATCAGCGGCCATATCGAGGTCGCAGCCAAACTTGCGCGACAGTGGCCAGTCGGCCCCTGCCCCCTCCATGAAGAAGCGGCAGAAAACCTGACGGCCGGGCGCGGCGCGGGCGATCTTTTCCAGCTCGCCACGGCTGTCGAACGCATAGAGCGGCACACCGATCTGATGGGCTGCCGCGATATCGCGCTCTTTCTTGATCGTGCTTCCGAAGGACAGGCGATCCGATTCGATGCCCAGCGCCTGGCATTGCTTGATCTCGTGGATGCTGGCGCTGTCGAAACGCGCGCCACGGTCCCGCAGGATCTTCAGCACGGGCGCCGCCGGGTTGGCCTTCACCGCATAATAGATGCGGGTCAGCGGCAATGCCGCCGCCAGCCGGTCATAGTTGGCCGCAACCACATCGCAGTCCACCACCAGACATGGCGTGTCCGGCGCAGATTCCGTCAGGAAGCGGGAAATTTTCGGGGTCATTGGCGGCAGCATATCCAGCCTTGAAATCGGCCTTGGGGATACTGGCATTGGCCCGCCAGTAGCAAGGAAATTGACTGGCGGCGGGATGCGATATGTCACCACAGAGGGCGGCGTCATCGCGCGTCGTTTGCGCCCCTGCATGCGCGTGTTATAACCCGCCGCCAGCCTCCCCCTCGGAACCAGAAACAGAAACCCTCTCCGTGCCCTCAACTCCGCTCATTCTCGTGCTTAACGGCCCCAACCTGAACTTGCTGGGGACGCGTGAGCCGGAGATCTACGGCAGCGAAACGCTCGCCGAGATCGACGCCCTGTGCGCGGACGAAGCCGGGCGACTGGGCCTCGGCGTCGACTGCCGGCAAAGCAATCATGAGGGACAATTGATCGACTGGATCCACAATGCCCGCGGCGAAGCCCAGGGCATTGTTATAAATCCCGGGGGGCTGACCCACACATCGGTTTCGCTGTTGGATGCAATCAAGGCTGTCGGCCTGCCGACAATCGAGGTGCATCTCTCCAACATCCACCAGCGCGAAGATTTCCGACACACCTCCTATATCGCCAAAGCCGCCCTCGGCGCGATTTGTGGCCTGGGCAGCGCGGGATATAGATTCGCGCTCCAGGCACTCGCCGAACGGCTGAGCGCTGGAACTTCAACATGAATGACACTCCCAAACGTGCGGAAAGCCCAATCGATGCCCGAGCGATTCGCAAACTGGCGAAACTGCTTGATGACACCGGATTGACGGAGATCGAGTATGACACAGGCGATCTCCGCATCCGCGTCGCCCGCCAGGGCACCGCGGTGCAGGTGAGCGCTCCGCCGGTCCAACAAGCGCCGGATCCAGGCGCGCCGCCGCCGCTTGACACGATTACCCCAGCCCCCGCGCCCGACCCGACCCATCCGGGGGCCGTAACCTCGCCCATGGTCGGGACGGTCTACCTGGCGCCGGAACCGGGGGCACCCAACTTCGTCTCCATCGGCGACTCGGTTTCGCCCGGCCAGACGCTGATGTTGGTGGAGGCAATGAAAACCTTCAACGAGATCAAGGCGCAGAAAGGCGGCGTGGTGCGGGAAATTGTTGTTGAAAGCGGCGCGCCTGTGGAATTTGGCGAAGTCCTCGTCATCGTCGAATAGGGTGCCCGGGATGTTCGACAAAGTGCTGATCGCGAACCGGGGCGAGATTGCGCTGCGCATCCACCGCGCCTGCCGGGAAATGGGCATTTCCACGGTCGCAGTCCATTCAACGGCCGACGAAAACGCCATGCATGTGCGGCTGGCCGATGAGTCCGTGTGCATCGGCCCGCCTTCTCCCGCCGACAGCTACCTCAATATCCCGGCCATTGTCTCCGCCGCCATGATCACCGGCGCAGATGCGATTCATCCGGGTTATGGATTCCTGTCGGAAAACGCGCAGTTTGCCGAAATCGTCGAAGCACACGGCATCACCTTCATTGGGCCTTCGCCGGACCATATCCGCATGATGGGCGACAAGGTGGCGGCCAAGAAAGCGGTCAAGGCCGCGGGCCTGCCGGTGGTGCCCGGCAGTGAAGGCGCTGTGGAGGATATCGGAGACGCCCTCAAGATCGCAGAAGAAATCGGCTACCCGGTCTTGATCAAAGCATCTGCCGGCGGCGGCGGACGCGGCATGAAGGTGGCTGAAAGCGCGGACACGCTGGAGGAAATGATCACCCTGGCCAAGCGGGAATCAAAAGCCGCCTTCGGCAACGACGAAATGTATATGGAGAAATATCTGGCCAATCCGCGGCACATCGAGCTGCAGGTCGTTGCCGACGGCCACGGCAACGTGGTGCATCTGGGCGAGCGCGACTGCTCCCTGCAACGGAACCACCAGAAGGTTCTCGAGGAAGCGCCCTCCCCCGCCCTTAACGCAGAGGAGCGCGCACGCCTTGGAAGAGTCGGCACGGAGGCTATCCGCAACCTCGGCTACCGCAACGTGGGAACCATCGAATTTCTGTATGAGAATGGCGAGTTCTATTTCATTGAAATGAATACGCGCCTGCAGGTGGAGCATCCGGTAACGGAGATGGTCACGGGTATCGACATCGTGCGCGAAATGATCCGCGTCGCCAGCGGTGCGCCCCTGTCGCTGACCCAGGAAGACGTCGAGCTTCAGGGCCACGCCATTGAATGCCGGATAAACGCAGAGAACCCGGTAACTTTTGCGCCGTCGCCGGGCAAGCTGGTCGACTATCACCCGCCTGGCGGGCTGGGTGTCCGGGTCGATTCGGGCATCTACAGCGGCTACAGCGTACCGCCCAACTACGATTCGCTGATCGCCAAGCTGATCGTCCATGGCGGCAGCCGCAACGAATGCCTGATGCGTCTGCGCCGGGCGTTGGAAGAATTCGTCATCACCGGTATTCAGACCACAATTCCCCTGCATCAAGAGCTTGTGGCCCAGCAGGATTTCATCAACGGTGACTATGACATCCGCTGGCTGGAGGCGTTTGTCGCAGGGGACCGATGACGACCTCTGCGGCGCCCGCTGTCGCCGCATGGCGCGGCAGAACACGAGCAAGACATTGAGCCAGATCCGGCTGACGTCCGACCTCTTGTTGAAGGCCTATTCGGCCGGGGTTTTCCCCATGGCCGAATCCCGGGACACCGGCGACATTTTCTGGGTCGACCCGCAGCGCCGGGGCGTGCTGCCCATTGATGACGTGCATGTGCCGCGTCGGCTGCGCCGCACAGTCCGCCGAAACGTATTCGACGTGCGCGTAGACACCGCCTTCGAACAGGTGGTCCGCGCCTGTGCCGAACCCAACCAGGATCGCCCTGAGACCTGGATCAGCGAGCCGATTGTCGGCGCCTATACGGAACTTCAGGCGATGGGGTTTGCGCACTCGGTTGAATGCTGGCGGGCAGGCGAACTTGCCGGCGGTCTCTATGGCGTTTCCATCGGCGGCGCATTTTTCGGTGAAAGTATGTTCACCCGCGTGCGTGACGCCAGCAAGGTGGCGCTGGTGCATCTTTGCGCCCGGCTCATGCGCGGCGGCTACGCGCTGCTGGACACACAGTTCATCACGGACCATCTGGAACAGTTCGGCGCGATTGAAATTCCCCGGGCCGACTATCATCGCCGGCTGGAAGCAGCGATTGCGATCCCTGCACGGTTCCCCGAAGAGCTCAGCGCAGCGGAAATGGACGGCTATCTGCAGTCCTTGAGCCAGATATCATAGACCGGGTGCTCCATCGCATTCAGCGCCGGATTTGATGCGAACATCCAGCCACTGAAAATCTGCTTCCGTATTTTTGTGGCCGGATGAGTTTCATATATCTGCAGAAAGGCGCCGTGTTCGGGCGGATTCTCGGGCCGGTTGCGCTGGCAGCGGCGGATCACGATCTCCAGCGAGCGAAAACGGACCGTCTTGCCGACCCGGCCGCCAAACGTCGAGATCCGCGCAGTGACCTTGTCCAATCCCCGCAGGACAACGATTTTCATGTCCTGATTGAAGGGCGTAGCTTTCTTGTCCGTGGGCTTTTTTGCTTTGGTCCTGGGGCCAGGCTTGCGCGCCTGGGCGGCCACATCGGGCACGGCCGCGCCGGCGCCAATGGCGAGCGCCACAATCAGTCCCAGAAATACCGCCGCGATGCGGTTGGCCATGGTCGTCACGAGTCCTGTTTCGGCTTCTGATAGGGATTTACGAGGGAAGCCAGCAGGTCGTTCAACACTTGCCTCACCTGCGCTTCGTCGCAGCCCATCAGGATGGCATCTTCCAGCGCATCCTGGGCCATGTCGCCGATCTCCCCCAGGTTTTCATTGAGCACCTTGATCTTTTCGCGGCACGACAGGGCCTGGCCGTTGCCATCTACCCAAACAGGCGGCTCGAAGGGATTGGGATCGGTCATCGGCGGTCTCCCGGCCGGTCAGGCCCGGGCTGCGCCCGCCTCGGCATCGCCGGCCGGCTTTTCCGCCCGGAACCGCAGGCGCACATAGTCCGCCACCCAGGTTCCGTCATCCTGCAGCAGGTCCGGTGCCAGGGTTTCGGCAACCTCATCCTTGAAGGCAGGCCGCTCCGCCTCGGGCACTACAGAGAGAAAGGGCTCAGCGAATGTGTCGAGCCAGTTCTGCAGCTCGTTTGGCAGGGGCGTGGGTCGCTCGATCAGTTCGATATGTGTGACGATGAAGCCGGCATTCTCCAGCCGTGCCTTGTAGGCGTCGGGAGTCGGGAAATACCAGGGATCCAGTCGGCTGCCATCGATGTCCCGCCGGCGCAACGCCTCGAGGATCGCCTCGCGAATCTGTTTCACGTTGCCACTGCCGCCCATTTCCGCAGCAACGCGGCCGCCGGGCTTCAGTGCACGCCACATGCCAGCAATCACGGCATCTGCATTCTTGATCCAGTGAAGCGCAGCGTTACTGAATACCGCGTCGAATTCTTCCTGGTAGGGCATGTCCGTGGCGTCGATCACATGCGCATCCAGACCAGAGTCCACGGCCGCCTCGATCTGTTCGGCGCTGCTGTCGATGCCGACCACGGTGACGCCACGCTCCGCAAGCGCCAGGGTCAACGCGCCATCACCGCAGCCGAGATCCAAGATTCTTTCGCCAGCCACCGGGTCGAGCAGCTCCACCACCGGCTGCCCCAACTGCGCGACGAAGCGGGCGTTGCGGGCATAGCGTTCTGGGTCCCAGTGCTGGGGAACAGGGGTGTAGTCCGGTTCACTCATGAATTTGCAACTTCTCCAGCTCAGGCGCGGTCGGCAATGCACCCCCGTTAGGGGACCTGCCGCCGGTCCTGTATGTTGGTCTGGACTCTTTCGTTCCGGGGACGGCGCGTCAACCCTGTCTTGCCGCGATCCGGTGGCAACAATGCATCCAGGGAGAATTATCGCCCTATTTGCCCGGCTTTTTCGGATCTTCCGTCAAAAGGAAGATAGCCCGCGACAGCAGTTCTTCAACCGACAGCGCATCGCGCGTCTTGCGGATCAGTCCGCCGGCGGCCAGCCGTTTCTTCGATGTGCCGACCACCAGACGAAGATATTTGCCGCCGATCAGGCCCTCGCTGGTCACTGTTGCGAGGGTATCTTCCGGGAGCCGCAGATCCGGGCGCACGGAAAATTCCACCTCCGCCCGGAAATCCTTCGGATCGATTTTCTGGCGCAACACGGTCCCGACCTTGACGCCGCCCAACCGCACGTCATTGCCGGGCGTGAGCCCCCCGAGGGAGCCGAACCGGGCCCGGTAATGGGTGCCCTGAACCTCGCTGAGGTCCGCGGCTGAATAGGCGAAGACTACAAAGAATGCCGCGACCAGCAACACCACTGCGCCCATGATGGTTTCTACCGCAGCCCGGCCCATCACTTTTTCTCCCCGTTGGCGGGTTTGTCTTTTTTCGGCGAGCCTTCCTTAAGTGGACGCAACCGTTCCTCCGCCGTCACCACCACCCGATGCAGGATATGTTCCAGGATGATCGAGCTTTGCGCAAATTCAAACGCTTCGCCCGGCGCCAGCGTCTCGTCCTCCGACCCGGGTTCGATCTTGATGAATTTATCCCCCAGCACGCCATCACTCATGATCAGCGCGGCACTGTCCACAGGCAGACGGATCTTGTGCTGAAGGGTAAAGGTCAGAATTGGCTTGAGCGCCTTGGCGTCGAGGCTGACATTCGACACGCGGCCAATCTGCAGGCCGGCCAATCGGACCGGTGTGCCGACAGCGACGCCGTCAACCTGTTCAAATCTTGCAGTAAGGGTATAGCCGTCGCGGGTGGCGTTCTTGCCGCCACCGGAGGCCCACCCCACCAGCAGCACGAAGATCAGCATCACGCCAGCGCCGACCCAGGCCTCTTTCGCGCGGCCGGTCATACGACCTGTCCGCTCAGACCGGCCGCCAGGGCTCGTAATCCCCGGTGCCGGGTGCTGCCTTGCCACCTTCATATTCGTGCCCGGCAGGCCGCCAGGCGTCAGGCGTACCGCTCGGGTTTGCCCGGTGGGCCTGCTCCCAGGGCTGACGCTGAGGCGGCGACTCCACCGGTGTTTCAGCGGTGGTATAGTGCAGCCAGCGGTGCCAATCCGGCGGCACGCGCGAAGCTTCCTTGGCGCCGTTGTAGACCACCCACCGCCGCTGGCGAAGGCCTTTGCGGGCCTTGCGCTCAATGTAATAGGTGTTGCCCTGGTCGTCTTTGCCGACCGGCTTCCCCGCCCAGGCGGTGAAGATGTAGGTGCCCAATTGTGACATGGTGGCCATGAAATCCGGCTTGTACGAAACGGCCGCGACTATGGCACTATGCCCCCACCCCGTCCAGAGCCGGCCCGCCGCAGGCGGTCTTGATCCGGCTTTTCTCTTCCTTCCCGATCGTGAAAATCAATGACGACTGCGTCATCACCAGCGCCGACCAACCCTGCCGTCCGGCCGGTCAATCCGTGGCCCCTGGGTCTGTTGCTTGTGGCGATGGCGACCACGGCCTTCGTCAGCCACAACCTGCTCACCAAAGTCGCCACCAATGAGGGGCTCTCGCCTCCGGTGCTGATTTTCATGCGAAGCGCAATGATCGTTTTCGTGCTGCTGATCTGGCTGCGGGCGACCCGCCAGCAAATGCGCTTTTCTTTAGGTGTAGCAGTGACCCTGGCAGGGCTCGCGCTCCTCAACGTGACCAATGCCTATACGATTGTGTTTGCCATCGGCTTCATTCCGGTGGGGCTGGCGATATTGCTGCTCTATCTCTACCCGGTCCTGACGCCACTGGTGTCGGCCACGTTCGGCGACTCGAAGCTTTCGACAGTCCAGATGGGCGGCGCCATCGTTGCCTTCGGCGGGTTGGCCCTGGCGCTCAACATCTGGGACCTCCAGATCAACGTGGTCGGCGTCGTGCTCGGCATCATTGGCGCCGCAGCCCTTGCGTTAAATATCGTCTTTAGCGCCCGATACATGCGCCGACTGCCACGGCTCTCGGTTCTGCTCTACCTCGTAACAGGAATGCTGGTCTTCTCAGCCGTCTACGTAATCGTCGACACCGGCCTGACCTGGCCGCATGACGGCAACACCTGGTTGATCATGGTGGGAATCATGGTCACCTACACGATCGCCATGAGCAGTTTCTACATGGCGGTAGATGTGCTGACTCCACCCCGCGCCGGTCTGATCATGAATGTGGAGCCCGTGGCGACCATCTTTGTCGCCGGGCTTCTCCTCGATGAAACCCTGGGTGGATGGCAGTATTTGGGGGCGGCGCTTGTGATTGCGGCAGTGGTCGCAGTGAGTTGGCAAACTGCACGGGCAGGTCGTTGATATGAGCGCGGGCACAAACCAGGGCACCGCCCAGAACCCGGCATTGGGCGTCCCAATCCTTCTGTTCTCCACCGTCGCCTTCAGCTTCTCAAATGTGCTGGCGCAGATTGCCTATGACCAGGGCCTGACACCACCGACGGTGCTGATGACGCGCACGATGGCGATGGTCGTGGTGGTTTTGATTTGGGCCATGATTGGCCGTACCCATCTGCGCTACGGCCTGACCGACTGCGCGAAGTTGTGGGGCCTAGGCGTCGCCTTTGCCGCAATCAATGCATGCTTCCTCTATGCGATCTTGCTCATCCCCGTCAGCCTGACCGTGCTGCTGCTCTATTTGGGGCCGATCCTGGTCGGTCTGCTTTCCGCCGCACTGGGCCATGAACGACTGACGCCACTTCGCATTATGGCAGCTGGCATCGCGTTTATCGGCCTGGCCATCGCGTTGAATGTGGGCGGCGGCGATGTGGCGCTTGCCGGCATTCTGCTGGGCCTGGCGACCGCGGTGGGCTTTGCCATCAACGTGGTCGGCAGCTCACGGATGATGCTGCGGCTGCCGCGCGTGGGTGTGATCTTCCATATGATGGTCGCGGTGTTGGTTGTCTCACTGATCATATTTGTGGTCAGCGGCGACGGGGCGTTACCGGCCCATTCGAATGCGTGGTGGGCGCTGGCCGCAGTCTCCATCGGCTTCGCCACGGCCATTCTTACTTTTTATATCGGCATTTCGTACCTGGGCGGCCCGCGCGGCGCACTGATCATGAACAACGAGCCGGTGGTCACCATTTTCGTCGCCATGCTCGTGCTCGGCGAGGTCCTGGACCCGGTGCAATATGTGGGTGCGGCCATGGTAATTGCCGCGGTGCTGCTGGTCAGCCTGGAGCGCCCGGCCACCACGGCCAACTAGAAAGCCACCCGCACGCCCTTACCGGTCAGAAAAAAAGCGGCGGTCCGAAGACCGCCGCCGAGGTTCCTGTCGCTCCACTGGGCGTCGGCCTGTCGCGTGGCCTGTTCCCAGTGAGCGGTAATCTACATGAGCCCACGATGAACGGCTGTGACGGCCATCACGGGGTCGAGTTTTTTTCTCAATCGCCCGATTATTTTTCCGGCTCCCTGCCCCGCATAATTTCTTTATCTTTCAAATATGTGCGCTCCACCATATATTGTTTCAAATGCTTTCTATTGTGTTTTGGACCGCTCAAATCACTACATATTGTGGAAATTTATTGACAACCTGCCGCGCCTAAATCAACATCTAGGCCCACTGCGCACTGCGTGCACGACATCTGGGGGCGGGACGAAGACGAACGGGGACCCGCCCACGCCGAAAGGCATCAGAGAGGATACGGCAACAAGCGCGTCGCAGGGGGATGCGACATCATCCGGGGACGCGCCATGCACCAGGCGTCGGCCCCAGAAAAGAAAAAGGGGTCGGGGAGCCGATGCAAATCAAGCGCCATTTCACCGAAGAGTCTCAAAGCCCTTATGACCGGATCAAGTTCCGGAAAGCGGTCAGTGAGATTCGCAATCCGGACGGATCGGTCGTCTTCCAGAATGACAAGGTGGAAGTGCCGGAGTCGTGGACGCAGGTAGCCACCGACGTCTTGGCGCAGAAATATTTCCGCAAGGCCGGCGTGCCCTCGAAGCTTCAGGCTGTCAAGGAAGACGATATGCCCGAGTTCCTGTGGCGAAAGAAGGCCGCCAAAGGCGCCCGCAAGGGCGGTGAGCACAGCGCCAAGCAGGTGTTCGACCGACTTGCCGGCACCTGGGCCTATTGGGGCTGGAAGGGCGGCTATTTCGACAGCGCCGAGGATGCCAGCGCCTATTTCGACGAGATGCGCTACATGCTGGCCTGCCAGATGGCAGCGCCGAATTCGCCGCAATGGTTCAACACAGGTCTCCACTGGGCCTATGGCATCGACGGGCCGGGCCAGGGCCACAGCTATGTGGACTACCAAACCGGCAAACTGACCAAGTCAAAATCCTCCTACGAACACCCCCAGCCTCACGCCTGCTTTATTCAGGCGATCAATGACGATCTGGTCAACGAAGGCGGCATCATGGACCTGTGGGTCCGCGAAGCCCGGCTGTTCAAATATGGCTCCGGCACCGGCACAAACTTTTCCTCCCTCCGTGGCGAGAACGAGCCGCTGTCAGGTGGCGGAAAAAGCTCCGGTCTGATGAGCTTCCTGAAGATCGGCGACCGGGCTGCGGGCGCGATCAAGTCCGGCGGCACCACACGCCGGGCGGCCAAGATGGTCATCGTCGACATCGACCATCCGGACATCGAGAAATTCATCGACTGGAAGGTGATCGAGGAGCGCAAGGTGGCGGCCCTCGTCTCAGGCTCGCGCGTCACATTCAGATGCCTCAATGACGTCATCGACGCGATCATCAACTTCGACGGCGCCGATCCCTTCGATCCAAAGAGCAATCCGTCGCTGAAGGCCGCCATCCGCAAGGCGCGCCAAGCGAGGATCCCGGAAAATTATGTCCAGCGCGTGCTGCAACTGGCGCGTCAGGGCAAGACCGAAGTGGAATTTGAGCAGTACGACACCGACTGGGACTCCGAAGCCTACCTCACGGTCTCTGGCCAGAATTCCAATAACACTGTCCGGGTGACCGACGATTTTCTGCATGCCGTGGAAGCGGATGACGAGTGGCAGCTGAAGAGCCGCACCACCGGCGTTACCGAAACCCGAAGCGCCGCCAAACTGTGGGAAAAAGTCGCCGAGGCTGCCTGGCAGTCAGCGGACCCGGGGGTCCAGTACGACACCACAATCAACGACTGGCACACCTGCCCCGCCAGCGGGCGCATCAACGCGTCCAACCCCTGTTCGGAATATATGTTCCTGGACGACACAGCCTGCAATCTGGCGTCGCTCAACCTGATGACCTTCCGTCAGGCCGACGGTACGCTCGATGTGGCGGCCTTTGAGCATGCCGTCCGGCTGTGGACGATCACCCTCGAAATTTCGGTCCTGATGGCGCAGTTCCCGTCGGCGCGCATCGCTGAATTGTCCTACCGTTACCGCACGTTGGGACTCGGCTTTGCCAATATCGGCGGCTATCTGATGGCCTCGAGCCAACCCTATGACAGTGACGAGGGCCGCGCGATCTGTGCGGCAATATCGGCGCTCATGACGGGCGTCGCCTATGAGACTTCAGCCGAGATGGCAGAAGAGCTCGGCGCCTTCCCAGGCTACGCGGATAACAGCCAGCACATGCTGCGGGTGATTCGCAACCATCGCCGCGCGGCGCACGGGGAAACTGATGGCTATGAAAAGCTGTCTGTGACTCCGGTGGCCCTCGACCATGCAAACTGCCCGGACGATGCATTGTCCGCGGCGTCCAAAGACAGCTGGGACCGGGCGCTGGCCAAAGGCGAAGCCCACGGCTACCGCAACGCGCAATCCACTGTTGTTGCGCCCACCGGCACCATTGGTCTTGTGATGGATTGCGACACCACCGGCATCGAGCCGGACTTCGCGCTGGTCAAATTCAAGAAACTCGCCGGCGGCGGCTATTTCAAGATCATCAACCGCATGGTGCCGCCGGCACTTGAAACGCTCGGCTATTCGAAGCGCCATGTGGAAGAGATCATCAACTATGCCGTCGGCCGTGGCACCCTCAAGGGTTCACCTTCGATTGGCCATGACGCACTGCGCGACAAGGGCTTCACCACAGAGGTGATCGGCACGATCGAGGATGCGCTCGGCAGCGCCTTCGACATCAAGTTCGTCTTCAACAAATGGACGCTCGGCGAGCAGTTCTGCGTCGAGGAACTGGATCTCGATGCCGCCGATCTGGACGACCCCAGCTTCGACATGCTGGCCGCACTTGGCTTTAGCCGTGACGAGATCGACCAGGCCAACACCTGGGTTTGCGGCGCAATGACTCTGGAAGGCGCACCTCACCTCAAAGACGAGCACCTGGCAATCTTCGACTGCGCCAATCCCTGCGGTAAGCTCGGCAAGCGCTATCTCAGCTGGCAGAGCCATATCAAGATGATGGCCGCATCCCAGCCGTTCATCTCCGGCGCTATCTCCAAGACCGTCAACATGCCGGCGGATGCGAGCGTAGAAGACTGTCGCAGCGCCTACGAGATGTCGTGGAAGCTGGCCCTGAAGGCCAATGCGCTCTACCGCGACGGCTCCAAGCTGAGCCAGCCGCTCGCATCGACCATATTCGACGAAATCGGCGACGAAGACGAAGCCGCCGAGACGATAGAACGCGTCATCGAAGCGCCGGCTGCACAGCGCTCCGTCATTATGGCGGAGCAGATTGTTCAGCACATCGTACGCAGTGAACGGCGCAAACTGCCCAATCGCCGCCGAAGCTACACCCAAAAGGCGATCATCGGCGGTCACAAGGTCTATCTCCATGCGGGCGAGTATGCGGATGGCGCACTCGGCGAGATCTTCATCGACATGCACAAGGAAGGCGCCGCCTTCCGCAGCCTGATGAACAACTTCGCCATCGCCGTCTCCATCGGCCTTCAGTACGGCGTGCCGCTGGAAGAGTTCGTCGACGCGTTCACCTTCACCCGCTTTGAGCCGGCCGGCATGGTCGAGGGCAATGACGCCATCAAGATGGCGACCTCGATCCTGGACTATGTCTTCCGCGAGTTGGCGATCAGTTACCTGGGCCGGGACGACCTTGCCCACGCGACACCGGGCGACATGGCCCCGGACAGCATGGGACGCGGCGTTGACGAAAGCGCGGTGCCAGATAATCCAGGCGCAGAGCAGGCCGCCGAGACCATGCTTGATGAAGTCAAGCGCGTCGCCAGCATCGGGTACATGCGCAACCGCTTCTCATACTTCCAGAACGGCGATGCGCCGACAGCGCCGGCCGCCAGCCCAACTGCGAGCCCAATTGCGAGCCCAACCAATGGCAACGACAGCAGCGGGGATCAGGTCACAGCCCTCGCCGCCGCGCCTACGGCGGCTTCTGGCGGCAACGGCACAACAATCGAGACGACCGAGCACACCCAGGTCATCGCCGTCACAGCGGAAGTGGCCAGCAACGTGGACAAGAAACTGGTTCGCATCCGCGAAGCTCGCATGAAGGGCTACGAAGGCGATCCGTGCGGTGGGTGCGGAAACTTCACCCTGGTGCGCAATGGCACCTGCATGAAATGCGACACCTGCGGCGAAACCAGCGGGTGCAGCTAAACGCGTAACAGCATGAGGCGGGAGACCGGCTGATGGCAAAACTGGAAGATGGTGCATACCGGGCTGAGTATCGGGGCTTTTTCGGCGACGGCGCCGCCCAATTTGAAAAGCGGGGTGACGCGATCATCGGCAACGATCTTGTGGGCGCCCAGTATTTCGGCACCTGCCGGGAAGTCGATACCGACCGATACCGTTTCGAACTCGATTTGCACATCGGCCTGCCCAGCACCCTGGTCACGGACGGCAAGATCCACGATGCCGGCGAGCACATCCCGATCCGCCTCGACATTTCCGCAGACGATCTGGGCAGGACGATCAACGTCAACCTGCCCAACGGTCCCCTGCAACTGACGATCGACAGAGTAGGAGAACTGCCGACCGTATGAGGAATTCCGAGCTTCAACCTCCGGCCCCCCGGCGGTTGTAGATCGTGGTCATATGTAGCCTGTGATCACGATTATTTCCTGGGCCCGGTTCCCCCGGGTTCAGGCTGGCAAAGCCAGGACGGGCAGGTTCGCCTGACCGGTCTGGTGGCTGCTGCTGATGACTTCAGCAACATTTGCCTGACCGTTACTTCTCCCAACAAACTGGGGCGCCCTCGGGCGCCCCTCTTTTTTTCCGGCGCCCCCGACATCACATCACCTGACCGGCAGGACACTGGAGTGGCAGGACACTGGAGTGACGGAACATGCATGTGGGATTGATCGGCGGCATCGGCCCGGCGGCCACCTGGCTTTACTATCGGGGACTGGTCGAGGCATTTCAGGACTCGGGCGACCCTATGGACCTGACCATTGTCCATGCGGAAGCCCGCGACCTGGTCCGTAACTTCACCGAAGGCAATACAGACGCGCAGGCGGCAATCTTCGCAGCACTGATCAGCCGAATGAAGGATGCCGGCGCGGAGATGGCTGCGGTCACTTCTGTCGGCGGGCATTTCTGTATTGAGGAATTGAAAGCGATCTCTCCCCTGCCGCTGATCAACGCGATCCCGGAAATCGACCGGGACATTTCCGGACGGGGGATCAAGCGTGTTGGGCTGCTGGGCACGCGCAGGGTCATGGCCACAGGCATCTATGGCGGCCTGACCTCCGTCGACTGGGTTGCGCCCCGGGGGGATGAGCTGGAGACGGTGCACGCCACCTACGTCGCCATGGCCGTGCCCGGTGTTGTGACCGAGGCCCAGCGGGCACATCTTTTTGAGGCGGGCCGGGCGCTTTGTGACGAACAAGGGGCGGAAGTGGTGCTGCTGTCAGGTACAGACCTGTTCCTGGCATTCGAGGATCACGATCCGGGCTATCCGGTGATCGACAGCGCCGACATCCATATCGCCGCCATTGCGCGGCACCAGGCGGCGTAGGCGGGCAGGCTTCAGCGCCGGAACAGATCTTCCAGTGACTGGCGGGAGTCGTGTCCCTTTTTGTCCGTGCCGCCACGAACAGCCGTGCGGCCCGGTGACCAGAAGGGCTCAGCCCCGCGGCGTCGATAAGCTGCCGGTATTGTGAACAACGACCCTACCTGCGGCCCGACGTGCAGGGAGATCACCTTCATTTTATAGGTCCAGCGCCGGCGGCCGGCCCGTGCCGACAGCCGCGCCCGCAGCAGGATGCCACTCTTGTCCACCCAGATCTGGCCGCGAATGCGGGCGCCGCTCGACATCATGCCGGAGGCCTTGTAGACGCGCGCGCGACGCCCCAGCAGCATCTCCTCGCCCACCTGTACAAGGCTCAATTGCGCCCGGGAGAGGAGCCCCACAGCAGACAGAGGCTCGGGCCACCATTGGCGGTTTTCAGGGTCCACCCATCGGGCCATGCCCTTGTCAAACCGCAGAATTTGATATCGACCCTGGCCGGCAAAAGCACGGCGCTGCATGCCGGGCCGGTGATAGATGCGCCCGCGATAGCGGCTTCCGCCCGCCTGTACCTCAACATCAGCGCGATAGGCCACAGGGGCATCCTCAAGATAGTCGCCCGCAGCAGCCGGGACTGCCCACAGGCAGGCCCCCGCTGCCAGAAGAACCGGCCGAAGAACCGAAAGAATTCTGGGTCGCCCCTTGGCCGTACCTTGTTGCATCGCCATCTTTCTTGCCTGCGGCCCACAGGGCCTTCAGGATGGCGGAAGTCTAGCGCACAAGGGTGCAGAAATCATGGCGCACAAATATCACGGAGGGGAAACCCATGGCGGGCAGGATTGACGGCAGGCTTGCGGACCTCGGTATCGACCTGCCGCCGCCCATGGCGCCTGTGGCCAGCTATGTGCCCTGGACCAAAACCCGCGCCGGTGGCGTCAAACAGGTGTGGATCGCCGGTCAGGGGCCCTTCCAGGATGGCGCGCTGCATTACAATGGCTGCGTCGGCGACACCGTCTCCCTCGACGACGCCATCGTGTGCGCCCGTATTGTCGGGCTCAATATTCTGGCGCAGACCAAAGACGCCCTGGACGGCGATCTGGACCGGGTTGTCCGCTGCATTAAACTCGGCGGCTTCGTCTGCTGCACGCCCGACTTCACGGATCATCCGAAGGTTATCAATGGTGCGTCCGACCTGATGGTCGAGGTTTTCGGCGAGGCAGGCCGCCACGCCCGCTTTGCCGTCGGCGCACCTGTGCTGCCCATGAACACGTCTGTAGAAATCGATGCGATCTTCGAAATCATCTAACCTTCTGAAAAGATAGGATTGTTCCAATGTCTGATCCCGCCACACGGCTTGCCGAACTCGGCATCACCCTGCCCGACCCGCCGGCCCCCGCCGCCAATTACGTGCCCTTTGTGGTCTCCGGCAGTCAGGTCTTTATCGCCGGCCAGGTGCCCTTCGTTGACGGCGAGCTGCCGTGGAAGGGCCATCTGGGCAAGGATGTCAGCCTGGAGGACGCCCAGGCGGCCGCCCGGCAATGCGGCATCAACATCCTGGCGCAACTATCGAAAGCGTGCGGCGGCGACCTTGGCCGGGTGGTCCAATGCGTCAAGCTGGGTGGGTTCGTTGCCTGTACGCCGGATTTCACCGACCAGCCAAAGGTGGTCAACGGCGCGTCAGATTTGATGGTCGAGGTCTTCGGCGATGCCGGTCGTCATGCCCGCTTCGCGGTGGGCGCCCCGGCCCTGCCCCTGGGCGTGCCGGTGGAAGTGGACGCCGTGTTCGAGATCAGGAGCTAGGCTAATGACCGAAGCACTGACCCAGGCCCGGGAAGACCTTGCTGCCGTCTTGCGCATGAGCGACCGGCTGGGCTTCAGTGAAGGCGTCTGCAATCATTTTTCGCTGATGGTGCCGGGAACGGACGATCGCTTCCTGCTCAACCCGAACCGCATGCACTGGAGCGAGATAACAGCCTCCTCCCTGGTGCTCATGGATGACGAGGGCAACCTGCTGGAGGGCGAAGAACCGCCGGAAGCGACGGCCTTCTACATCCACTGGCGCATGCATAAGGCGGCCCCCCAAGCGCGCTGCATTCTGCACACGCACATGCCTTACGCGACCGCGCTGACTCTGCTTCACGAGCCGATGCTGCTGCCGGTCAGCCAGTCAGCCCTCTTCTTCTACGGCCGGGTCGCCTATGACCTGCACTATAACGGCCTGGCGGTCGACCAGGCGGAAGGCGACCGCCTGGCCAGCCAGCTGGGCAACCGCAGCATCCTGTTCCTGGCCAATCACGGCGTGGTGGTCACCGGCGACACCGTCGCGGAGGCTTTCAATCGCCTTTATTATCTGGAGCGTGCCTGCATGCACCAGGTGATGGCCATGTCCACCGGCCAGAAGCTGCGCCTCATCGACAAGGCCGTGGCGGAGAAAACCCAGCAGCAGATCGCCGAGGACGAGCCCGATATGGCCGCCAACCATCTGGCCGGCGTCAAACGCATCCTCGACCGCGAAAGCCCCGACTGGCGGGACTGACGGGAGCCTGGGCGAATGAAGCTGACGGCGGACCAGCTCGCCCAATTCACGAAGGATGGCTTCCTGATCCTGCCAGGGTTGTTCTCTCCTGACGAAATTGATGCGTTGCGGGCGCCGTTGTCTGACCTGTTCACCGTGGGTGCACCGGAGAACTTCATCGAGAAGGACAGCGGCATCGTCCGCACTGCCATGGGCTTGCACTTGCGCGATTCCACCTATGCCAAGGTGGTGCGCCACCCGCGTCTTGTGGAACCGGCGAGACAGATCACCGGCGCGAATGATCTCTACGTCCAGCAGGTCAAGGTGAATGCAAAAGTCGCTTTCGACGGCGAGGTCTGGCAGTGGCACTACGACTTCGCCACCCACCACGCGGAGGATGGCGTCGAAGCACCGCTGGCGCTCAACCTGCATATCTTTCTCGACGACGTGACCGAGTTCAACGGACCCCTCTGGTTCCTGCGCGGCTCCCACAAGGACGGCCCTGTCGGCGCGACGCTCGACACCGTCACGACCAGCTATCCTCTCTGGTGCGTGGACAAGGCGGCTGTCACAAAGCTGGCCAACGCAGGGGGCATCGCCAGCGCCACAGGACCTGCCGGCACCGCACTAATCTTCGGTGACGCACTGGTGCACGGCTCGCCGCCAAACCTGTCGCCCTGGGACCGGCATATCTTTTCGCTGATCCTCAACCCTGTCGCCAACGCCGGGACGAAACAACAACGCCCCGACCATCAGCACCATCGTGACCTGACACCGGTAGCGGCCTTGCCTGATAATTGTCTGCTCGCCGCCTGATGCTTCACGCTGAAGTGAAGCGTCGTGCTCCCAATTTGGGGCGATAACGGCGTTAGGGCTCCGTAAACAAATTCACATCATAGTAAGGGTGGGGAATTCAGGAGGGACCGTCGGCGCGATGAGGATCGGCAGAATTTCATGTCCTCAGAAACGTCCACGGCAGACCGATGGACGACGAACACGAAGACCGACGGCAATTCGCTTCTGCTGAAGCTTCTGCTGACCGGGCCGCCCAGGCTGCAGACCGGCAGGTAGAGCGCGCCGCCCAGGAACTTATCGACATCCATGGCTGTGACCAGGCCGCGGTCGAGGCTGCCCATCAAGCCCAAACCTGCGTCAACGAAGGCGACCAAAAGGGATGCCAGCGCTGGATGCTTATCTTGCAGACGATCCGCGCCTGGTACGACACCCGCACTACCGGCATGATCGCGTTTTAGCGCTGCTACCGAACGGCGTCCGCCGCGGCTGACGCGTCGTCATATTCCGTCAGCACATTGATCACCGCCGGCACGCGCTGGCGCGCTATTGCATCAAGCCCCTCTTCAATCGCTGGCAGAAGGTCTTCCTGGCGCGCCACCTTTGCGCCCCAGCCGCCGCTGGCTTCGACGATTTTCTCGTAGTCGGGCGACGGATCCAGCCGGGTCAAGGGCGGATCGTTCGATTGTGCCGCCGCACCGTCACCGTACAGGCTGAGGGTCGCACGGCGGACCGCGCCCCACTGGCGGTTATTGAGGATGACCGTCAGGGTCGGCAGGTCATAGGCGCGGGCCATGAAGTGCGCCGGCGTTGGATTGCCGAACATATAGCTGCCATCGCCAACCGCCGCGACCACCCTCGGGTCCCGGCCGTCCGTCTGGTGGCCGAGCTTGAGACCGAGTGCAGCGCCTAGCCCCCAGCCAAGACCGCCGGCAGAACTGGTGCCGAAATAGGTGCCTGGGAGGGTCCGCCGCACCAATCCCACGGGAAACGGCGCTTCGGTCAGCAGGATATCTTCAGGATCCAGCGCCGTATCGAGAGCCCTCGCCACGTCCTGCGCCGTCAGGACCGCGCCCGTGGGCCTGTCCCGCAGGCCCAGGAAGCGTTCATGCGCCTCCGCCCGCCACGCCTTTCGGGCCGCCATTGTCTGTTCGTCAACGCCACGCGCCGTCAACGCCGCATCCAGCGCTGCGAGTGCGGCTGCGGGGTCGCCGGTGACCATGCAGTCCGCAGGGAACGACCGCATGGGATAGTCGCCAAAGCCAGGGTCGGTCTCGATATGGATGATCGACGCATCCGGATCTGGTTTGTGAAGCTGGGGAATCCAGGGCACCTCGCAGTCGAGGGAAACGATACAGTCGGCCTCGCTGATCACCGGCCCTGGCTCGTAGCCCAGATGGGCGGGATGATTGTTTGCCAGAAACATGTACCGGGCACGGAAACCCACCGCCCCGGCGCCGTGCCGGTCAAGAAAGTCGGCAAGCCCCGCCACATCGCCCGGACGCTGACCAAGGGCGCTGGTGATGACCAGCGGGCGCTTTGCCCGGGATAGCAGGTCTGCGGCCTGTTCGATGGCATCCGCGTTGGGCCCAGCCCCCGGGATTGGCGCGGGCAACGGTTTGTCCGCCGGCGTCGCGTCGGAGGCGATCACCTCCCGCGGCAGGGTCAGGTACACTGGCCCGCCCGGCGCCTGACGTGCCAACGTCACTGCACGATCGACCACATCCGCCACCTGGGTGCCGGAGCGGAGCTCGTAGTCCCATTTGACCGCCTCCCGCACCATGCCGGCCTGGTCAAACATTTCCTGGCCCCAGTGGATGTTGATGGTGCGCGCGCCGAAAACCTCTGTTTCGTGGATCGGCGTGCGCCCCGCCATCACCACCATGGGTATCCGGTCGCGCCGCGCATTCAGCATGCCGCAGAGCGCGTTGGCCGTACCCACATTCACATGCACCATCACCGCCTGGGGCCGCCCCGTGGCCAGATAGCAACCATGGGCCATCGCCACACCCACATTCTCATGGGGCGCGGTCAGCGGCGTCGGCGCGGCGCCATCCGCCGCCCCGGCCAGCGCTTCAATCACCGGCGGAAAGTCCGTGCCTGCGTTGCCAATCAAATAATCGACCCCATGCTGGCGCAGCCGGCCGAGCAGTGCCGCGGCGGCATTCTCAATTCGAAATCCTGATGGGGGCATGTCACCTCACGTGGAATATAGCCCGGGATGATAAGCCAGGAACGATGGAGCCCGGGCAGCGTATTTCCTGATCCAAGCTATCAGCGAATCTGGCTCTTGGGGAGCGACGGCAGCGCTAAAATTACGGCCTTCAGCCGAACATATGGCAGGTTCGGTGCAGCGCAGGAATACTGCGGGCCACCGCCAGGTCAGGATAGTGCGCCGGGATTGGGTATCACCTCACTCACAGGTGATCGGCCTGAACCTGCCCGCACACTTGCCTCCGGTGGCTACTGACATACACTGTGCGTGAGATCCTCCAGCAACGAGCCTTGCCCATGCCTGACGGCACCGACCGCCTGGTCATCCGCACCGCCGACGACATTGCCGACATCGGCGCGGCCGACTGGGACCGGTGCGCCGGCACCGTGGATGGCGGCGGCAATCCTTTCGTCAGCTACGATTTCCTGCACGCCCTGGAGGAGACCGGTTGCTGCGATGCGGAATCCGGCTGGCTGCCGCGACACCTGGTGCTCGAAGATCCGGATGGATCGGTCCGCGGCGTCGTGCCGGCCTATCTGAAGAACCATTCCTACGGCGAATATGTATTCGACTGGGGCTGGGGGGACGCCTACGAGCGGGCGGGCGGGAAATATTACCCGAAACTGCAGATATCCGTGCCCTTCTCGCCGGTCACCGGCCCACGCCTGCTGGCGCCGGAAGGGCCGGAGCAGATGCGGGATCGCCTGATGCTGATCAATGGCCTGATGCGGGTCTGCGAAAAACTGGGCATCAGCAACTTCCACGTTACCTTTCCGACCGAACAGGAAGCAGAGCTGATGGCCGGTGCCGGGATGATGCTGCGTCATGGCCAGCAGTATCACTGGCACAATCAGGGATACGAAAGCTTCGACGACTTCCTCGGCAATCTCACGTCACGCAAGCGCAAATCCATCCGCAAGGAACGGCGCGCGGTGACCGACGCCGGCATTCGCGTCCGCACGCTGACGGCGGACGAAATTCGGCCGGAGCACTGGGACCATTTCCACCAGTTCTATGTGGATACCTATGACCGCAAGTGGGGGTTTCCCTACCTGACCCGTGGCTTCTTCGAAGCGCTGAGCGACCGGATGGCTGACCGGGTGGCGCTGGTGATGGCGGATATCGAAGGGGTGCCGGTGGCCGGCGCGCTCAATCTGATCAGTGACGAGGCGCTGATCGGCCGAAACTGGGGCGCCGCAGGCGACTTCCGCTTCCTGCATTTTGAATGCTGCTACTACCAGGCCATCGACTTTGCGATCCGGCATGGCCTCAGCCGCGTGGAAGCCGGCACCCAGGGGCCGCACAAGGTGCAGCGCGGCTACCTCCCGTCGCCGACATGGAGCGCCCATTGGGTCGCCTCCACCGGCTTCAAGAACGCCATCGAGAGTTTTCTCGACGAGGAGAAACGCGCGATCGAGCGGGAAATGGCCATGTGGATGCGCCACTCGCCTTATCGCTCCACAGAGCACGACCAGCCGTCGCCAGGAGAAGACCAATGAGATGCCGCCTGATGACACCAGTATTTGCCATACTTGCCGCCATCTTGGCTTTCGGACCGGTAGCTCCGGCCGCCGCAGACATAAAGGACGACTGCCTTAAGGCCAGGCGCAAGACCGGCGGCTGGAAAATCTGCCGCCGGGCGATCGGTACCCATCCGAAGGACGCGGACGTACGCCGTAACTACGCCATCAGCTTGTCTTTCGGCGGGCTCTACGACAGCGCGGTGCGGCAGTATGAAGAGGTCGCGCGGCTGACGCCGAAAGCCCATCGCGCGCACTACGAACTAGCCTGGATTCTCGCCTTCAAGCGTCTGTATCGCCATGCAGAAGCGCCGATCGAGCAAGCCATGGCGCTCAAGCCGAAGCATCTGAAATATATGCGCCTGGCCGCCATCATCTTCGCCGCCAACAGGCATCAGAAGAAGCGCTTCGCCGTGGTCAAGGAAGCCGCGGAAATGGGCGACCAGATCCTGATGTTTGAGCTGGCCTTCCTGTATGCCGACGGCAACGGGGTCAAGGAAGACCTGAACCAGACCCTGATCTGGCTGACCAAGGCGGCGAAAAAGGGCCACGTGCTGGCCATGGACCGCCTAGCCACCGCTTACCTGAACGGCAAGCTCGGCGCCAAAAAAGATCGTGTGAAAGCTGACTATTGGGCCAAAAAGGCCCACGAGGCACGAAACGCCGACTAGGCCTCAGGACCCGGAAGCTGGCTGTCCAACCGAGCCCCTGGCCCCAGAGGAGCGGGACGACCCCTATTCCACGTATTCGGGGGCCTTGTCCTCGTCGTCCTCGTCTTCCTCCGGCGTCTTCGGCTCCTCCGCCTTGGCTGGCAGGCAGACAAAGTCGAGCGCCTTGTCCTTGAGCTGAACCATGACTGTGCCGCCGTTAGTCAGCTGTCCGAACAGGAGTTCCTCGGAGAGCGGTTTCTTGATGCTGTCCTGGATCACCCGCGCCAGTGGCCGGGCGCCGAACTTGGGATCGTAGCCCTTCTCGGCCAACCAAACGCGCGCTTCGTCCGACAGCTCAATGGTGACATTGCGGTCCGCCAACTGCTCTTCCAGCTGCATGACGAATTTGTCGACCACCTTCTGCATCACCTCCGGCTTGAGGCTGGAGAAGGAAATCACTGAATCGAGGCGATTCCGGAATTCCGGAGAGAACATGCGGTCGATCGCTTCGGTATCGTCGCCCGTGCGCTCATCACGGCCAAAGCCCATGGCCGGCTTGGCGAGGTCCGCCGCGCCTGCATTGGTGGTCATGATCAGGATGACATTGCGGAAGTCCACTTTCTTGCCGTTGTGATCCGTCAGCTTGCCGTGATCCATTACCTGGAGGAGCACGTTGAACAGATCCGGATGCGCCTTCTCGATTTCGTCCAGCAGCAAAACAGCATAGGGATTCTGATCGACGCCATCGGTCAGCAGCCCACCCTGATCGAAGCCCACATAGCCCGGAGGCGCACCGATCAGCCGCGAGACGCTGTGGCGCTCCATATATTCCGACATATCGAAGCGGATCAGTTCGACGCCCAGTGTCATCGCCAGCTGGCGCGCCACCTCGGTCTTGCCGACGCCGGTGGGACCCGCGAACAGATAGTTGCCGATTGGCTTCTCCGGCTCGCGCAGGCCGGCCCGGGCCAGTTTGATCGCGCCACACAGCGCATCGATGGCCACATCCTGGCCATAAACCATGCGCCTGAGGTCGCGTTCGAGGTTTCCGAGAGTCTCCTTGTCGTCGCGGGAGACGTTCTTCGGCGGGATGCGCGCGATCTTGGCGACCACGTCTTCCACGTCCTCCACCTCGATAATTTCCTTGCGATCTTCTTCCGCGACCAGCATTTGCGCCGCACCGACCTCGTCGATCACGTCGATCGCCTTGTCCGGCAGCTTACGGTCGTGGATATAGCGATCCGAGAGCTCTACCGCCGCGGTCAATGCCTCGTTGGTGTATTTCACCCGGTGGTGCTCTTCGTAATAGGGCTTGAGACCCCGCAGGATCTTGATCGTGTCTTCGACCGACGGCTCGTTGATGTCGATCTTCTGGAACCGGCGAACCAGTGCGCGGTCCTTCTCAAAATAATTGCGGAATTCCTTGTAGGTGGTCGAGCCGATGCAGCGCAGCGTGCCGCTGGCCAACGCCGGCTTGAGCAGGTTCGACGCGTCGAGCGAGCCGCCGCTGGTGGCGCCCGCGCCGATCACCGTATGGATCTCGTCGATGAAGAGGATCGAATCCTCCGTGCTTTCCAGTTCCTTGAGAACAGCCTTCAGACGTTCTTCAAAATCACCGCGATAGCGGGTCCCTGCCAGGAGCGAGCCCATGTCGAGTGAAAAGATGGTGGCGCCCTTGAGTACTTCCGGCACCTCACCCTTGACGATGCGGAGCGCCAGGCCTTCGGCGATGGCCGTCTTACCCACGCCAGGGTCGCCCACATACAGCGGGTTGTTCTTCGTTCGCCGGCACAGGATCTGCACGGTCCGCTCGACTTCCGGGCCGCGACCAATCAGTGGGTCAATCTTGCCGTCATCCGCCTTCTTGTTGAGATCAACGCAATAGGCGGCCAGCGCCTCCTTGCCTTGCTTGACGGCAGTTTCGCCCTGGTGCTCTTCGTCGGCGCCATTGGGGGTGAAGCTGCTTTCGTGCCCCGGCACCTTGGCAATGCCATGGGAAATATAGTTGACCGCATCGAAGCGGGTCATGTCCTGCTCTTGCAGGAAATACACTGCGTGGCTTTCCCGCTCGGCGAACATCGCAACCAGCACATTGGCGCCGGTGACTTCTTCGCGGCCGGACGACTGCACGTGAATTGCGGCGCGCTGCAGCACCCGCTGGAAGCCCGCTGTGGGCTTCACGTCCTCATCCCGGTCGCTGACCAGTCCCTGCAGTTCGGTATCGATATAGTCGCGCAGATCCTGCGAGAGCTTGTCTACATCCACATTGCAGGCACGCAAGACCGACACCGCATCCTGGTCGTCGGTCAGCGCGAGCAACAGGTGCTCAAGCGTCGCAAACTCGTGGTCCCGGTCACTGGCGTGGCCAAGTGCCCGGTGGAGGGTCTGTTCGAGGTTCTGTGAAAGCATGAGTGCTCGCTATCTCTTCACTTAAGTTCCCGCGCCGAAACGCTTTTAGGATTCTGTCCCGCTACCTGCCGGCTTCAGTCCTTCTCCAGCGTGCACTGGAGCGGGTGCTGATGCTTGCGTGCGAAATCCATGGTTTGAGTGACCTTGGTCTCCGCGACTTCGTAGGTATAGACCCCGCAGATGCCCACACCTTTTTGGTGAACATGAAGCATGATGCGGTTGGCTTCCTCCCGATTCTTGGCAAATACACGTTCAAGCACGTGGACGACGAACTCCATCGGCGTGTAGTCGTCATTCAACATCAGGACCTTGTACATCGCGGGCTTCTTGGTCTTGGACCGCGAGCGTACAGATATGTTGGTTTCTTCATC
The DNA here is from genome assembly GCA_021776685.1 of Alphaproteobacteria bacterium. GTDB lineage: Bacteria > Pseudomonadota > Alphaproteobacteria > Bin65 > Bin65 > JAJFFJ01. The sequence continues at coordinate 15,524 of JAJFFJ010000062.1, read as the reverse complement.
CCCGGGGAACCGGGTATCCCGATCACTCATACCGTATAGCGCCAATACACTTCAGAATCGTTGCGATGGCAGCATCCCTGCCGCCTCTTGATAGATAGAACATTGTAGGTGAATTGAAAGCCCTCCGTGAAGACCATGCCGGGTTAATTGGTAAACCGTCCACAACAGCCCGTGGAGTCGGCGCTCCATTGCCACCAAGTATTGATCCAGAATCCTTCACGTTTCGTTAACCACGACCTGAGACATTTCTTTTACCCAAGTTAACGAGGTCGTATTAACGGCGTCTGCCCAGCGTTCGTTTACAGCGTTTCCCGAGCCATTTTTAACTCAGATAGGGCATTAATGGGGTCAGCATATGACTCAAATCTGGCGCTTCGGCGGCAAATTCGGGGATAGTCAGCCAGCAGCGCGCGTAAAGATTTTAGCGCTGCAACCCGGCAAAAAGCCGGTAGGCCCTACCCCGCCAATAGAGCGGAAGCCTAAAACAATGAGCGCACGGGAAGACAACATGGGTATTGGGGCGGTGGAAATTCGTTCCAGGAGCGATTCGAGGCTCATTCGACACGGCGGGCTTGCGACAGCAGCGATCCTGACCACGTTGGGCGTTGCAACTGTTCCTTCTGTAGAAAATCAGGCTGGCGCCTCGGTTCGGGCGGCAATCGTCCTCGATCAGAACACCGGCCGGGTCTACAAATCTCACAACGCAAACATCCTTCACAAGCCGGCATCGCTGTCAAAGATGATGACGCTGTATCTTGTGTTCGACGCGCTCAAGGCGAAGCGGCTGCGGCTCAATCAACGGGTACGCATTTCTTACCGCGCCGCATCCCGACCGCCATCGAAGATGTATCTGCGCGCCGGCCAGCGGATCTCCATCCGCCACCTTATCTATGGCATGGCCGTGAAGTCGGCGAATGACGCCGCTACCGCAGCCGCCGAGGCTGTGGCCGGCAGCGAAGGCCGCTTCGCGCGCATGATGACCATGAAGGCGCGGGAACTGGGCATGTTCCGCACGGTCTTCCGCACGGCCTCCGGCCTTCCCGCCGCCGGTCAGATCACAACCGCCCGGGACATGGCCGTCCTGGCCCGCGCCCTGCGGCGCGACCATCCTTATTATTACAGGGTCTTCGCAGCCCGGTTTTTCCGTTACCGCGGCCGCCTCTACGGCAACACCAACCGGCTATTGCACCGCTCAGGTGTGGTCGATGGGCTGAAGACCGGCTACACCCGCCGCGCCCGCTACAATCTCGCCACCAGCGCCACCAATGGGCGCAAACGTGTGGTGGTCGTGGTGCTGGGCGCATCGTCGTCGCGGGAACGGTACCGCGTCACCCGCAATCTGCTGGCCTACGCCTGGCGGGCACGCCCCTATGGTGGCTTTGTTGTGGCCCGGGCAGCACGCAATCACTTCCGCCACCGGTCCAACCGCACCCGCATGATGGCCATGGCGCGCGCGTCGGCCAAACGGAACGCCGCCAAGAAGACCGATTCCAGCCTGGTGATCCAAAAGAAGACCCTGGCGGTACGTACGGCAGAACGACGACGCCATCGCATACAGCTCGGTACCCGCAGAGCCCATGCAGCCACGGCACCGCGCAAAACGGTCGCGACCTACCGCCGGGTTCAGGTTTTGCATCTGGGCAGCTATCGCCACATGCGTACGGCAAGCCGCAAGGCGGTCCGCGCCTATCGTCGGCTGCCAGCACGCTATCGCCGCGGCGCCAAGATCAGGGTTGCCGTTGTCCGCACCCGCAAAGGCCGGCGTTATCGGGCGCAGATTGCCCGGATCCAGCCGCGCCGGACCGGCACCGCCTGCCGCTATCTGAAGCGTCGGGGCACCAGCTGCCGGATCTTGACCTACAAGACCCGCACATTGGCTGCGGCTACACTGGCAGACTGGCGTGCCCGGCATGCATCGGCAAAAACCACTGTCCAGCCGAAACGCCGCCAGGCAGGCAGCGGTTATGCCATCCAGGTAGCCGCCAGCCATAAGCTGGGTCTTGCCCGCAAAGCCGTCCGCAAAGCGCGCCGTGCCCTGCCCAGTTCGATCGTCAATGGCACCCGCAACTCGGTGCTGCGTCCGTCGAGCTACAAGGGCAGCCTGTTTCGCGCGCGGATCGTCGGCCTGAGCAAGCAGGAGGCCCGGAAGGCCTGTCGTATCCTTGCCAACCGCAAGCTGCGCTGCATCGCCATCCGCCACAGCGCCAGCAGGGCCGACCGGGCGTAAACGAGGGCAGCTAGCGCCTGTCAGGCGATGGCCGCGGCCGGCTCAAATGCCGGCTCAGGTCGGCGGCTCAGGTCTCGGCCTAGGTTTCCAAACGCTGCCGCCAGCGCGCCACGTGACGCGCAAGATGGTCATCGTCACAGCCCCCCATCGTGGCAATCGCCTTCTCCACAAACTGTGACTTGTGCCGGGCCCGCCAATCGGCGATGTCCCAGGTTCCGTCTTCGGTCTGCATTCTTTTCGAGGGCAAAAAGACCCATGCATCGGCAGCGCCATCCTCCAGTTCGATAGCGCAGCGCTCAACGCCATAGTCGTAGCCTTCACCCTCGAAAAAACTCAGACGTGCAGCCACGGTCAGGCTGACAGCAGCGGCCAGCACCCCGGGCGCCGCATGGCCTGCATCCGCCTGCACCGCGGGAAAGCGGCCCCCGTCAACCGGCGCGCATCGATATCCGGGCAAAAGGCCGGCGGGAACTTCGCCCCCCGCGCCCGGACCCATCACGACCTCGCGCACATCGCTGTCGCGAAGGGTGCCATAAAAGAAAAAGTCGACGGTTTCGCTCATGGGTCAGCCCGCATCAGCCATCCGGAAGCTGGATGCCTGAAAGCGCCAATGACGCGCCAAGCTCACCTCGGATCTTGGCCAGCGCAGCCTCGTCCTGGGCCTCGCACCGGGCTACCAGCATCGACTGGGTGTTGGAGGCGCGCAGCAGCCACCAGCCGCCGTCCGTACTCACCCGCAAGCCATCGATCTCGTTGATCACCGCGTCGGCCGGCAGCCGACTTCGCACTTCCGCGATCACCGGAGCTTTTCGATCATCCGCACAGGGAAAGCGCAATTCCGGCGTGTTGCAGGGCTTGGGCAGCGCCGCATAAAAAGCGGTCAGCGCCATCGGCTGCTCGGTCAGAATCCGCATCAGGCGCAACGCAGCGTAGAGACCATCGTCGAAGCCGTAATAGCGGTCGGCAAAGAAAATGTGCCCGCTCATCTCGCCGGCAAGACCTGCGTTCATCTCCTTCATGCGGGATTTGATGAGCGAGTGACCGGTCTTGTACATGACAGGTTGGCCGCCTGCCGCGGCAATCTCGTCGAACAGCACCTGGCTGGCCTTGACGTCGGCGATGACCGGTGCGCCGGGACTGCGGCTGAGCAGGTCGCGTGCAAACAGCACCATCAGCTGGTCTGCCCACAGGATATTGCCGTCACCGTCAACAACGCCGATCCGGTCTCCGTCCCCGTCCAGCGCGACTCCCAGATCCGCGCTGGCGGCGGAGACCGCCTGCTGAAGATCGCGCAGGTTGGCGGCAACAGTGGGGTCGGGATGGTGATTTGGGAAGGTTCCGTCGATCTCGGTAAACAGTCCCTCCTGATTGCCGGCCATCCGCCTGGTCAGCGCCGCAACCACCTCTCCGGCGGCGCCGTTGCCGCAATCCCAGACCACGCTCAAATCCCGGTCGCCGGAAAATTCTTCCAGCAAGCGGTCCACATAAGCGTCGAAAGCCGGCCGTTCCTCGGACGCCCCCTGCCCCTGTAACAGATCGCCCGCCGCCGCCCGCACGGCCATGGCCTTGATATCGTCGCCGAAGAAACTGCCGCCGCCGAGTGCCTTGCCCATCACGAATTTGAAGCCATTGTCGGGCGGCGGGTTGTGGGAACCCGTGACCATGATGCCCGCATCAGCGCCAAAATGGTGGACCGAAAAATACAGCATCGGCGTCGGCCCCAGGCCCACGCGCCACACGTCCACCCCCGCCGCGCGCAGACCGTCAGCCAGGGCGTCGCGTAGATCCGGCGTGCTCAGACGGCCATCCCAACCGACGCAGACACTGCTGCCACCCCGGTCGCGCACCACGGTTCCGAAGGCCTGGCCGATGACCCGCGCGTCCTCGACCCGCAGGGTGTCGCCGGCAACACCGCGAATGTCATATTCCCGAAGGATCGAAGGCGTCAGGACGTAGCCAGCCATATTTCGGTCAGGCGTCCGTGCTGCCGTAGGCGGCAAGCGGCCGGCCCACCGAGATATAGTCGAAGCCCGCGGCTGCCATGTCCGGCACATTGTAGATGTTGCGCAGATCCACCAGCACCGGTGATTTCAGCAACCCGCGGACCCGCGCCAGGTTCAGGTTTCTGAACTCGTTCCATTCGGTGACGATCACCAGCGCGTCGGCATCTTCCATGGTCGCATAGGCGTCCTCGCACCAGGTCAGGCCATCCAGCAATGCCTTGGCCTCATCCATGCCCTCCGGATCATAGGCGCGCAGGCTAGCGCCCGCGGCCTGCAGGGCCGGCACGATGTCCAGGCTGGGGCTGTCCCTCATGTCATCGGTGTTCGGTTTGAAGGTGAGGCCAAGCACGGCGATGGTCTTGCCGGTGACAGAGCCGCCACAGGCGGCGATGACCTTGTCCGCCATCGCCCGCTTCCGCGCGTCATTGACGTCCACAACGGTTTCGATGATGCGCAGGGGCGCCTCGGCATCCTGCGCTGTCCGCACGAGCGCCAGCGTATCCTTGGGGAAGCAGGAGCCACCGTATCCAGGTCCCGGATGAAGGAACTTGTTACCGATGCGCCCGTCCAGGCCAATGCCACGCGCCACATCCTGAACATCTGCGCCCACCTTCTCGCACAGATCAGCCATCTCGTTGATGAAGGTTATCTTGGTGGCGAGAAAACAGTTGGCCGCATATTTGATCATCTCGGACGTTTCCAGCCGGGTGAACAGGATCGGCGTCTCGTTGATAAACAGCGGCCGGTAGACTTCGCGCATGACCTCCTGCGCCCGGTCCGATTCGGCGCCGATGATGACCCGGTCCGGGCGCATGAAATCGCCAATGGCCGAGCCTTCCCGCAGGAACTCCGGATTCGAGACGACGTCGAAGTCGGCATCGGGATTGGCCGCCGCGATCCGGGCCGCTACTTCCCGCCCGGTGCCAACCGGAACCGTGGACTTGGTCACCACCACCGTATAGCCGGTGAGAGACCGCGCAATTTCCTCCGCTGCCTCAAAGACATAGCTCAAGTCCGCATGTCCATCGCCGCGGCGGGACGGCGTGCCCACGGCAATGAAAACCGCATCCGCTGCAGAGACAGCAGCCGGCAGATCCGTTGTGAAGGACAGGCGTTCGGCCGTCACATTGGCGGCAACCAGTCCCTCCAGACCCGGCTCAAAGATCGGAATGTCGCCCTGCTTCAGGGTGTCGATCTTGGACGCGTCCTTGTCGACGCACACCACATGGGTGCCGAATTCCGAAAAACACGCGCCTGACACCAGGCCAACATAGCCCGTGCCAATCATCGCAATCTGCATAAGTCAGTTCCCCTGAGCGCCGTCTGGTGCGCCGCGTTGGGCCGTTTCAAGCAAGTCCCGGAGCTCGGCCTCGATCCGCACCGACAGGTCCGGCGTATCCAGCGCAAAGGCGGCGTTGGCAGCCACATAGCCTACCTTGCTGCCGCAATCAAACCGCCGGCCACGGTACCGCAGGCCATGCAAGGGTTGTGCGCCGATGAGCCTGGCCATGGCGTCGGTCAACTGGATCTCGCCGCCCGCGCCCCGCTCGCCGCGCTCCAGAAGGGCGAATATGTCTGGCTGCAGGATATACCGGCCGATCACGGACAATGTGGACGGCGCCTCTTCCGGCGTGGGTTTCTCGACCAGTCCGGTGATTTCCACCAGGCTGCCTTCGCCACCATCATCGCTGGCGGTCTCCAGAATGCCGTAGCGGTTGGTCTGTTCCCGTGGCACATCGACGACGGCGACCAGGTTGCCGCCCTTGTCTGCATAAGCATCCATCATCTGCTGAAGGCAGGGCGTCTCCGACTTGACCAGATCATCCGGCAGGATCACCGCAAAAGGCTCGTCGCCCACCAGGTCGCGGGCGCACCACACCGCATGGCCCAGACCCAGTGGCTGGGCTTGGCGGGTGGCGGCGAAGACAGCGCCGTCAGGCACCACGCTGCGGACGATTTCCAGCTCATCCAGCCGGCCGCGCCCGGCAAGCGCCTCAAACAGTTCCTCGTGATGATCGAAATGGTCCTCGACCAGGGTCTTTCCCCGGGAGGTGACAAAGATGAACTCCGTGATACCGGCCGCTGCCGCTTCTTCGACGGCATACTGGATCAGCGGCTTGTCCACCACTACCAGCATTTCCTTGGGCAACACCTTGGTTGCCGGCAGGAAACGGGTGCCAAGGCCGGCCACGGGAAACACTGCCTTGCGGACGGTTGTGCTCATCAAATTGTGCCAATGGAAGCAAAAGGCTGCCGAAATCGGCGGGTAGGCGGAAGGACCCAATGGATTCTCCCGCGGCGGCGACTGGCTGTCTTATCTGCCATAGGGCCGCCGCTGCCGCAACCTCAGCGCTCGCCCAGCAATACTTCCTTGGCCTGGTTGATTCGCGCCGCCAGCCAGTTGGACCCACCCCGGTCCGGGTGATGTTCCCGCATCAGGCGGCGGTGAGCTTCACGGATATCCTCGTCGCTGGCGGTCTCGGCCAAACCGAGTATTTCGAGCGCCTCTTGTTCCGTCATGGGGCCGGGGCGGGCGTCAGCGCCACCGCTGGAACGCCATCCCGGCGCAACACGGTCCAGAAATGCCTCCAGCAGCTGTGCCGACTGCGCATCGTGGGATTCGCACTCGCGAAGAAGAGCCAGTAATTCCTCGACGGTGAGGCCGCTAAGCTGCCGACCGGCAAACCGGCCCTGCACCACTTCGCCGTCCACATCGCCGGTGCGATGGTTGAGGGACATATCCAGCCAGTCGGTCTTCACGTCGGAAGTTGGTCCCGTCCCCGCCCCCGGCCCGGCGGCAAAGCGGGCCCGCCTGTTGGGGCCATTCAACATCATCGCAATCACGGTGAGGGCGAGCACAATCAACGAGACGATGGTGACATTGGGCCGGCCCGTAAACAGGGCGAACAGGCCGATAGCGCCCGCGACGACCGCAAGGACGATGCCCAACACATGTGCTACCTGGGCCGCAGAGTGCCGGGTCAGCATCGGCGCCAGCAGAACGATGGCGATGACCAACGCTATACCAAAGATGAGATATGGAAACATGCCGGTCTATTTCACCTGGTGTGTGAGCTGCGGCACCGCCCCGCCGCGGCGTTTGCCGAAATCCTCGAGCGCCGGACGCCCGCCTGCGGCATAGACCGCCACGGCCGACAGCAGATCGCGCAACTGCTGGGCGCTGCCGGCATCGAAGCTGCAATATGCGCCGCCGGAGAGTGCGGCCACCTGACGAAAGGCCCGCCCGGCCACGGGGTCAGTACCTTCATGGAACATGAAGCAGCGCAACCCCATCAGGCCAAGCCGGCCTGCGGTGTCACTGACCCGATCTACCGCTTCCTCGAAAGCGTCGCCCACATACACCAGCGCATTGACCTGCTGCTTCTCCGCCTCCTTGTGGGCATGGCGCAGCACGCGGTTGAGCTGGGTCAGTCCGCCGGCGCACCGAACCTTGACCATTTTTTCGACCAGCTCGTCGGAACTGGAAACCCATTGAGACGCGCGGCATTCGCGGAAGCCGCGGAAATACACCAGCTGAACATCAAGGCCACCCAGCGCACTGGTTTCCTGGAACATCTCGGCCTGCAAGTGGCAGGCGTGGTCCCAACTTGGTTCCCTGCTTGCGGTCGCATCCATGGCGAAGATCAGGCGTCCGCGGCTGGCGCCCTTTCCGGCCGACGGTACGGCGGCCAGATTACGCACAAACGCATCCACCTCCTTCTGCGAAGAAGAAGATGGTGTTACGGCGCCCTTGTCAGACGTGCCGCCGGTTTTGCTGATATCCTTACCCATACCGGATTATAGCCTCCGGTTACATAGATGGGCACTAGTGCGGTTCAGGTCCAGCCTGCGCGGCATGGGGAATTGGCATCGCGACCGGATCGTCGGCCCGGGGGGCTGGCTTATGGGCCCGCGGCCTGCCGTCGATCTCCTCCACAAGCCGGCGTATTTCCTGACGCGCAGCAACATGGGAGAGATTGAGTGTTGGGTCAGAACCATCGTCCTTAAGGTCGAGAACCGTCAGACCCTGCAGGAAGAGCTGCCGGAAAATCACCCGCTCAAAGAAGCCATCCACGAGACGGAAGCCGATCCGTTCCGCCAGTTCCACCAGAGTGATGCCGACATTCTTTTTGTTGCGTGAATCCAGCGGGCTGAGCCGATTGCGCAGGACGATCCAATCGATCGGGCCATCGCCGCGTTGCGCGCGTGCCTGACGCTGCTCCCATACGGCTTGGCTGAAGACGCTGGGGCCGACCACCTGCGGCGGGCTTCCGGCAATCTCGCCCAGCAGGTCCAGGTCGATAAAGCTGTCGTTGACCGGGGTGACCAGGGTATCAGCGAACCCGATCACATAGCGGGTCAGCGGAGTGTCGTTGCCGGGACAGTCCACCACCACATAGTCATAGCTGTCACGAAGCCGGGACAGCAGGTCGTCGAAGACTGCACGGTCGGCCGCCTCCGCCACGTTGCGATCCACTTCTTCACTGAATTCAAAAAGCTCCACATCCGGTGAAGGAAGCGTGATGCCCTTCGATTCGCTGAAGGCGAGACGGTTGCGCACATAATGGCCGAGCGATGATTGGTGGGAATCGATATCCACACACACCACCCGCTTACCATCACGGATCAGCGCCACCGCCGCATGCATTGCCGTGGTGGACTTTCCGGTGCCGCCTTTTTCATTGGCGAATACTAGGATACGCGCGCTGGACACGAATGCGGTCCTCTCTGTGGAATCTCAACAGTGGAAGTTCAGAAAATCAGCGCAGATTTGGGCGAAATGTCAAACAGATGACAGGTCGCGCCTACCCGCGGTGAATACACTACATATTATAGGTTTATCGCCACTTAATACAATATATGGACCAAATCAGGCCTGCGGCGCCAATTTTATCCACACTTTTGTATCATGGAAAACAGCGCCCCCCAACGGCGGGCCCTGGTCTGCGCTGATCAGGGTGTTGATGCCGCGCCCGCCCGCAAAGGCAGTGTTGGGCCAGATGCTCTCCACCACCACCACGCCGCGCTGGATGCCGTCAAAGGGACGGGCGTGGACCGTCACTTCACCCTGCCCATTGCCCAGGGTCACCAGGTCTCCTCGCGCGATCTCCAGCTCGGCGCAATCCACCGGGTGCATCATCACCTCCGGTCGGCCTTCGCGCTTTTGCGACGTGGGTGTCTCGGTGAAGCTGCTGTTGAGGTAGCTGCGCGCGGGCGCGGCCACCAGCCGGAAGGGATGGTCGTCATCCGCATTGTCGATCACGTTCATATGGTCCGGCAGCGGCGGCATGCGTTCCGGCTCCAGAAAACCAACCTTGGCCCAATCACCGCGGAAGTGGAACTTGCCGTCGTCAGTGCCAAATCCACCCAGGAAATGCTGGGTCGAGAAATCCGGCGCGCAGTCCAGCCAATGCATGGCATGGACCTCATCCGCGCCGGGATGGCCGGACGCGCGCAATGTTTCGTCGATGATCTCCCACTCGGTCATCTCGAAACCACGGTGTTCGGCGCCCAGCCGCTTGGCCAGCTCACAATGAACATGGTGGTTGGGCCGCGCTTCATGCTGCGGCTCGATAACCGGCTTGGTCACCTGCAGATGGGTATGGCCGCCGGCCATATAGATATCGTGATGTTCCAGGAAGGTCGTGGCCGGGAGGACAATATCCGCCATGCGCGCGGTGTCGGTCAGGAACTGCTCATGGACGCAGACAAACAGGTCGTCTCGCGCGAAGCCTTCCCGCACCTTGTTGGAGTCAGGCGCGACCACCACGGGATTGGTGTTCTGCACCAGCATGGCGGTAATCGGCGGCCCATCGCCCAGATCGTAGGTGTCACCGGTTAATGCCGGGCCGATGCGCGACATGTCGATCAGCCGGGTATCGCGATCCAAAAGGTCTGCGCCTACGATCAACCTGAAATCGATGTTGTAGATGCCGTACTGGGTGAACAGGGCGCCGCCGCCCCGATATTGCCAGTGTCCGGAGACCGCCGGCAGGCAGCTCACCGCATGCATGTTTGCGGCGCCATTGCGGGAGCGTGTGAACCCGTAGCCGATGCGCAGGAAGGTGCGGTCGACATTGCCGTACTGATGGGCGAAGTCGACGATCTCCTGGGCCGAGAGGCCGGTGATCTCCGCTGCCCATTCGGGCGTGCGGCCGGCAAGGTGAGCCTCCAGCTCTTCCGGGACGTCCGTAAATTTCACCATATAGGCGCGGTCGGCCAGCCCGTCGCGCAGCATCACATGCATCATCGCGCAAGCGAGCGCCCCGTCCGTGCCCGGGCGCAGCATCACATGCAAGTCGGCCTGTTCCGCCGTGCCGGTGCGATAGGGGTCAACCACCACCAGCTTGGCGCCTCGGTTCTTCTTCGCCTGGCTGATGTGGTGCATCACATTCACCTGGGTCGACACCGGATTGCCGCCCCACATGATGATCTGGTCGGAATGCTCCATCTCCCGGCAATCGACGCCGCGGTTGACGCCCGCGCCTGCCCGCCAGCCGGCATTCGATAGGCTGGAACAGATGGTATCGTGCTGGCGGGAGTATTTCTTGGCGTGGCGCAGGCGGTGGATGCCGTCGCGCTGCACCAGCCCCATGGTCCCGGCATACTGGTAGGGCCACACGGTCTCCGCGCCGTATTTTTCCTCCGCGCGCAGGAAGGCGTCCGCTGTCAGGTCCAGCGCGTCTTCCCAGGAAATTGGCTCGAACCCTTCAGGGCCGCAGCCTTTTTCGCCGACCCGTCGAAGCGGCGTCTTCAACCGGTCCGGATGATGTACGCGCTCGGCATAGCGGGCGACCTTGGCGCAAATCACGCCGTCGGTATAACTGTTGTCCTTGGCGCCCCTGACCCGGCCAATGGTGTGGGAATCGATCTTCTCCACCTCCAAGGCACAGCAGCTGGGGCAGTCATGGGGGCAAGTGGAATGATGAATTTCGGGCTGCGCGTCGAGCGGCATTTGGGCCTCAAAGATGTGCCGTTGCGGCATAGAATTGGTTGCGTCCTGCCGTCAATGTAGCCTTATTCGCCCAATGCTCAACGCGTTTCACACTCAAAATTCATCTCCGTCACGAGCGGAGCAAAACGCGTGAATGGCCCGCTGCAACTGGACGTCGCGATTGCCGGCGGCGGCATAGCGGGGCTGTGGCTGCTGGATGCGCTGGTGCGGGCCGGTTATACAGCCGCGCTGTTCGAGGCGGACACATTGGGCGGCGGGCAGACCATCCACTCCCAGGGCATCATCCATTCCGGGGCGAAATACGCGCTCGGCGGAAAAAAGACCAGAAACCAGCAACTGCTGGAACGTATGCCCGGACATTGGCTGGGCGCCAGGGACGGTCACAATCCGCCCGACCTTTCGTCGGCGCGGCTGGCCAGCACAGAGCAATATCTGGCCTTCCCGCGAAGTCTGCTCTCCCTCGTCATTCCCATCGCAGCGCGCGCTGTGTTGGCCAAGTCCTTTTCGCCTGTGGATCGCGGCCGCTGGCCGGATGCGATCCGCGAGACGGGATTTCGGGGAACGCTGGTGCGGCTGGCGGAGCCGGTTTTCGATGTGCCGTCCGTCGTCGCGGCATTGGGCGGCCAACATGCGGCGCACATCCGCCAGGGCGCGATCGATACCGGAAAGTGCACCTACGACCCGGCGGCACAACGGCATCTCATCACGCTCGACGGCATTCAGGTGGCGGCCCGCTGGCTGGTAGCCACCAGTGGCGGCGGCAACCCGGATCTGGCCCGGCTGACGGAAGCAGGCGAAGAACCAGACACGGACGCAAACGTGGCCCCAGCGCAGGAACGCCCGCTTCACATGGTTCTGCTCAAAGGCAACCTCCCCGCCCTCTTCATGCATACAGATGTGAGCAGCGGACGGCCCGCACTGACCATTTCCAGCCATGCCACCGCCACGGGCGATCCCGTTTGGTATTTGGGCGGCGAAATCGCAGAAGCTGGTGTCGGCAAAACGCCGGCGGATTTGCTCGCCGAGGTCCGGCGGCAGCTGACGAAATATTTCCCGGCCCTGCCGCTCGACGGGGTCATGGGCGCAACAGTGCGCATCAGCCGCCACGAATCAGCGACGCCAGACCAGCGCATCCCCGATGGGCCCGTCATCCGCAAAGGCGGCCGGCCCAATACCCTGGTGGCGTGGCCGACCAAACTTGCCTACGCGCCCATGCTTGCCGACGCGGTGCTGGATCATCTGGACGGGCCATCCGGTTCCGCCGCCCCTCCCCTGCCAGGCGCACCGCCGCCCGTCGCCGACGCGCCGTGGGACATGGCAGATTGGCGGCCTCTCTCGTGAAGATCACCACTCGCGAGCCCTGCGCCCTTGAGCCCCAAATCATGAGCCCCAAGCCATGACTCTCGCTCGGCGCATCAGCAAGATTGGCCTCGGGACCGTCAAAATCGGGCGCAACCAGGGGCTCAGATATGACGAAGGCTTTGAGCTGCCGGACGCCACCGCGGTCCGTGCGCTGCTGGACCAGGCCGCGGCCCTTGGCGTGACGCTTCTGGACACCGCCCCCGCCTATGGCAACAGCGAGACGAAGATCGGCGAGGCCATCGCCGGACAGCGGGACCGCTGGGTGCTGGCCACAAAAGTTGGCGAGTATTTCGAGGATGGCCGCTCACATTTCGACTTTTCCGCCGAGACCACGGAACAGAGCCTGGCCAACAGCCTGCGTCGTCTGCAGACCGACCATCTGGACCTTGTGCTCGTCCACTCCACCGGCGAGGACACATATGTGGCGCGCGAAACGCCGGTGCTGGATGTGCTGAGCCGCTGGCGTGACCGGGGCGATATCGGCGCCATCGGCATGTCCACCAAGACTGTCGCGGACACTATCGCCCTGCTGCCGGACATAGATGCAGTGATGGTGACGCTCAACCCGGCCCATACGGCGGAGATCCCGGTCATCGAGGCGGCCCACGCCCAGGGAAAACTGGTGCTGATCAAAAAGGCTCTGGACAGTGGCGCGCTGGCCGGCGCGGAGGGTGCAGATCCGGTGGGTGACGCCCTACGCTTTTCGGCAGGTCAGCCTGGCGTCACCAGCATTGTCATCGGCACGCTAAACCCCGAGCACCTGGCGCAGGCGGTACGCGCGGTCGCCTAGGGGATTATCAGCCCGGAGACGTCGAATTTGGACGGCGGATATTGCGGATCGATCGTTTCCAACCTGTCCACGATCACCTGCATGATCGCCAGATTGCGATACCATTTCTGGTCCGCCGGGATCACATACCAGGGTGCCCAGTCGGTGGTGCAACGGGCGAGCGCGTCCTGATAGGCGACCTGATAGTCGTCCCACTGGGCCCGCTTCTCCAGGTCCGCAGGCACCAGCTTCCAGTTCTTGTCCGGTTCATCCGCCCGGGACTGCAGGCGGCGGCGTTGCTCGTCGTTGGAAATATGCAGATAAAATTTCAGGATGTGGGTGCCGGTCTCCGAGAGCATCCGCTCGAAATCGTTGATCTGGTCGTAGCGCTGCTGCCACTGGTCTTCCGGCACCAGGTTTTCCACCCGCACCACCAGCACGTCGCCATAGTGGGAGCGGTTGAAGATGGTGATATGACCGGTCGGCGGCACCGCCTTGTGCACGCGCCACAGATAGTCGCGCGCCAGATCAGCGGATGACGGCGCCTTGAAGCTTTCCACACGGACGCCCTGCGGATTAGCGCCCCGGGTGATATTGCGAATGGCGCCGTCCTTGCCGCCCGCGTCCATGGCCTGCAGCACCACCAGCAGCTTTTGCTCGTGGGCCGCATAAAAGCGCCGCTGCAGCTCAATGAAGCGCTTGCGCAAAGCACGGAAGGCATCTTCTGCCGCGTCGCGGCTGTCGGACCAATAGGGGTCGGACGTCGTCGGGAAAGCGGCCAGTTCGACCGGCTTGCAAGGTGTCAGCTTGTGGGTGCGCGCATCAGCCATGGCTATTGCAACATCGGCCCCATCAACTCTTCGAAGTTGCGGCGATAGAAGCGGTCCTGGCCTTCCGCGCCCACCTCCGTGAGCGAGGCCTCGAACCGGCCAAGCGGATTACGGCCGCCTTCCACATGGGGGTAGTCGGAGGAAAACAGCGCCACGGCTTCCCCCGCCTCGCGCATGATCCATCCCGCATCTTCCGTGGGGTAAGGCGTGACCCGCACCTGGCGCTGCACATATTCGCCCGGTTTGAGCGACAGGTTCTGCAGCCGCGCCTCATGCCGGCCAAATGCCTCGATGGCGGAGTCCATATATTTCATCCAGCTGGGCACCCAGGATGCGCCCAGCTCGATCACCCCGAACATGAGCCGCGGGAAACGCTCCAGCACGCCATCGAGGATCATTGTCGCCAGGGTCATCTGCACCGGACCGGGGATCGCCATATAGTCGACCGAGCGGAAATTCTCTGCACCGCCATGGAAATCCTTCTCCAGCGGCAGGCCGTTGTCGAAATAGGTGTAGTCGAAGAAATCGCCGCCCGAGCCCACGTGAAACAGCACCGGGACGCCGGCCTCCTGCAGCACCGCCCAGACCGGGTCGAGGCCGATATGGCTGGGACTGTGGTGCTTCGGGCAGGCACAGGCGATCAACAGCGACTTTGCGCCGGCCTTGATGGCCGCCTCGGCGAAGGCGCGGGACCGGTTCATATCCATGAGCGGCAGGTAGCAGGTATTCAGCAGCCGCGCCGGGTCAGGCGAACAGAAATCGAGGATCGCCCGGTTGTGGGCTTCGGCCATGCCATAGGCGAAGTCCACATCGTCGCCATGTTCGGCCTTTTGCAAAGATTGATTGGCGAAGGTGTTGAAGACCAGCTGGGTCTGGAACCCCAACAGGTCGAGCGCCTGTGGCCGATCTTCCTTGATCGTCGCGCCGGTGGCCAGCCAGTTCTTGCGCTGCATGATCTCGTCTGCGTCGTCCGCCCGGAATGCCGGGTCAGCCTGCAGCGCCAGATGGTCCGCCATCTGCTCATGCTCGCCGGGCGCCAGGGTTGCCTGGTACAGCCGCTCCATCCGGTCGCGAATCTTCGCATCCGCATAGGGAAACAGCCAGTCCGCCGGCTCCATAATGTGGGAATCCGCATCATGGATGATGCGGCCTTCAGCGTAGGGCATGGGGATCTCCGCAGGTGTTGAGGCCGCAGCCTATCCCCCGCCCTTGCCTGCCGCAACGCGGCTATTTGTGGCCCGGCGCAACGCGGCTATTTGTGAATCACACCCTTGGGGTAGAAGGCATGGAAGGCGAAGGCGAAGCTGACATCGTGCACGGCGTCCATCATCTTGCCGTCTTTGCCCCGCCGCTGCACCACCACGTTGCCCACATCCCG
>JAJFFJ010000061.1 GCA_021776685.1 Alphaproteobacteria bacterium | reverse complement strand
GCCATCGTCCTGCTGCAGCAGCGCGGGCACGGCAAAATCAAGCTCCGACAATCTCTGAAAGAGTATTTTGCGGGCGTCACCCATTGGCAGCAGGCGACCGTCGGCCATCTGCTGACCCATGTCTCTGGCATTCCATCCCTCAAGTCGTCGATTTTCTACCGCGAGCGTATCTATTCACAGATCAAGAAGGCTCGGGTGCTGGCCTTCATCAAGGCGCGGGAGCTCGAATTCGTCCCTGGCCGCAATTTTCGCTTCAGTGACGCAAATTATTTCCTGCTGGCCAACGTGATTGAGATCGCGCTGGAGCTATTCTTTCACGACTACATTCGCTCGGAGTTTTTTGAAATTCTGCAGATGAAACGGAGCAATTTTCTGGGGGACCAGCCGATTGCCCGCCGCGCCGCCGGCTATGTCGGCCGGGACCTGGCCCGGGAGCTCAATCCCGCGATGTTGTTTGGCAGTGCCGACGCCACCTCCACCGCGATTGACCTTCAGAACTGGAATTTCGGCCTGATGCGGACAGAGATGTTCAAAGCGATATCGAGGCGCATCCTGTTCGCCTCTTTCATCAAGCTACCGGGCCAGCGCGCCAGCTATGGCTCCGGCTTTTTTGTGCGCAAAGGCGTTCGCTGGAACGAATATTTCACGATCAACCGCCTGGAAGGCTTTGGCGGGATCAACAAGATCCTGCACAGCCCGCGCACCGGGGCGGACATCTATGTCACAATTCTTACAAACAAGGCCGTGCCGAAAGGGCTCGACATGCTCTCCACACGGATTGCGCGGATTGCCGAGTAGCCTGGGCTAAATCCGCGGCGTCACCCGCAAGATCGGATAAGGCTCGGGCGGGCCGGAAGAATCTTCTGACACCTTGTCGAAGGTCTGATGGTCTTCATCCCAGCTTTCTACCAGGCCTACCAATTCTTCAATTGTCTTGACGGCGTGAAGCCGCTGCTCTTCGTTCGCCCAGGGATAGTCCCGCGGCGGTTGGCCAATCTCGCGGGCGGCCAGATCGGCATAGCTGCTCTGGTCTGGTTCCGCGTGCCGGTATCCCTCGCGCAGTTGATGCAACAATTCCTCGAGGACGTGCATCGTCGAGCGGAACCGCACCCAACGATGTGTGTCCCAGTTGCCCGTGACATCCCACTCTGGCCCGGTGGCAAAACGTTCCGCCAGCATGGCGCCGGCGCGGCGGCCGCGATCCGCCAGATCCTTGATGGCTTTTGGCGGCATATTCAAATTGATGCCGCCCTCGCGCTTACGCAGAGTGATGTGAACAATCCGGTCACGATACCCGGGAATCCTGGCTTGTTCGTTGTCCATCCAGTTCTGTGCCACATCCTTGATCGCGCGCAGAAATCCCGTGAGCGACGTTTCCCCCGCGCCATCAAACCGGTTCCAGAGCGCAATTCCCCGCTCCCGATTGCTCCGCGGCATCCACACTTCCACATCTGGCAAATCCGGATGAGGCGGGCGCAGATTGACCGCAAATGTGGGCCAGCGCGGCAAGGGCTGATCGAAGAAGTGGACCGGAAAATTGCTGGTGATGCCACCATCCGTAAACCAGCATCGCTCCGGCACACGCTCTTCTGACGGCAGTTCCCGCGTCCAGTCGATGGTGTAAAGGGGCACCGCCGACAGCAGCAGCGGATAGGACAGACTCAGGCGCACACAAAAGGCGACGGGGAGGTCGCGCGCCAGCGGCAGCGGTAGCAGCGGTGCGTGCTTTCGGCCCTCTTCATCATCGGGCGCCGCCGCCACCATCGCGTCAACCACCCGGTTGGGAAAAAGCCGCCGCATTTCGTCCGGATGAAAATAGTAGCGGCCAAATCCTTTGCTGCCAGGATCCTCGAAGGGCAGGCTCATGGGCCGGCCCTGGGTCAGGTTCGTCGTCATCATGCGCAGGTTAACGCCCTCGACGTCCTGGTCCGGCCCGTCCCACAAATCGCCGAAGGTGAGCGGCCGGTCGAGACCCGGATTACGCCCAGCCAAACGGTCCAGGGTTTCCATGAGCCAAGTCGTAAGCGGGGGGCCTTTGCCGCCACCCGGCTCTGCCGCACCCGTACAAATGCCATAGAAATTGCCGCCTAGGTGCTCAAAGAAAATCCGGCCCAAACGCCAAAGCACGGCGGCAGACAGGCCGAGAACACCGAGAACCAGCCCGGCGATCACGCCGGAAATCAGGGTGATACCGCTGGTGTTCAAGAGGCTGAGCAACACCACCAGTAACCCCGGAAGGGCGCCGAGAATGACCGTAAAGGGCATCGACAGGACTGCTCCGGTCACGGTTGCCAGGAAAACACCCAGAACAGTGAACCGGCTGCGCACCACGCGCAGAAATATCCGGAACAACGGAGCAGTCTTTGGAGCGGGCTTGAACATGGCAAGCAGGTTTGTGATGCCCGGGTCGCCACTCGGCTTACCAAACCATTCCGGCAACTCTGTCATCTGGTCGAAGCCACCCCGCCGGGTTTGCCTGCCGTGCTCCGCTGCCGCCGTGAATGCAGCGGCAATGGCGCCGGTCGAGGTGCCGCCGATATTGCGGAACCGATAGGCCTTTGCCAGTTCGCACATGGCCAGCGGGTAGGTAACGCCGGAGGCAATGCCCCCCTTCATCACCACATCGCAATAGCGCGTACGGTCCGGCTCCGGCTTCTGTTTGCCGCGTCTGCCCAGCAAGAAAATGCCTTTCTGTGTCGGTTCACAAATAGGATACAGGACGCCCAATTAAAGCCGCACTGCCGATACAATGTAGATCATCATGAGGCCCAGCCGCATCTAGGCATCGCGGCAGGGTTGAAATCACCCAGATTGACGCCGCCCTACTGGTAGCGTATATGCCGCCAACCAATTCGCAGAATTGATCGAGATGATGAGCCAGATCGCCAACAAGACCTACCAGACAAAGGCGCCGACTGCCGGCCGCCGCTGGTGGTGGCGTTGTGACAAGGGCTCACCGGGGCGGTAACACACACGCCATTACCCCGGTTCAACCGAAAGGTCAGCCCGCCAGAGATGCTCTGGCGGGTTTTTTATTTTGCCAAGTCAGGAGAAACCAATGTTGCAACAGATCATGGAACGCGTGCTGGCGCGCGAAGATCTCAGCCAGGCGGAAATGGCCGCCACAATCGGCCAGATTGTCGACGAGGATTGTCCCCCGGCACAGGTCGCAGGTCTGCTGGTCGCGCTCCGCGCCAAGGGTGAGACCGTAGAAGAACTGGCGGGCGCGGCGGAAGCATTCAGGGCGCGTTCTGTGCCGGTCCCCGTGGACGAAGTGCCGATGCTGGACACGGCCGGCACTGGCGGCGATGGCGTGGGCACCATCAACCTGTCAACCGCGGCCTCTTTAGTCGCCGCTGCCGCCGGCATTTCCGTCGCCAAGCACGGGAATCGGTCGATTTCATCCAAATGTGGCAGCGCCGACGTGCTGGAGAGCCTGGGGATCCCCGTGGATCATTCGCCGGAAGCTGCCGCCGCCTCGATCCGTGACCTCAATTTCGCATTCCTGTTCGCCCCCCACTATCATCCTGCCATGAAAGCCGTGGCGCCGATCCGCCGTGAGCTTCGTGTCCGAACCTTGTTCAACCTCCTCGGGCCTCTGACAAACCCGGCCGGCGTCCGCACCCAGCTGGTGGGCGTCTACAGTCCCGACCGCGCCGCCTTCGTGGCGGAAGCCCTCTCACGTGTCGGTGTCGATCGCGCGGTCGTGGTTTCCGCGGAAGCCGGCATGGACGAAATTTCGCCGGAAGGCGCGACCACACTCGTGGTGATGGACCAGGGCAGCATTGAGCAATCGGTGGTGACGGCCGCGGACTTTGGCCTTGAACCTGCTCCACTCTCGTCGGTGCTGGGCGATGAGCCTGCGCAGAATGCACGTCTGATCGATGCGGTCCTGCGTGGCGCGCGCTCCCCGGGGCGAACCGGTGTACTGATGAACGCTGCCGGCGCCTTGTATGCAGCCCGCGCCGTCGACACCTTGAAGGATGGTGCGGCGCTCGCGGCGGAGACCATCGACCGGGGCGCTGTCGCCGGCCTGCTTGACAATCTGCGCCGGCCACTGAGAGTCGCAGCATGAACAAGCTGCAGGAAATTGCCCATAACCGGCACGGCGCCATCCAGGCGGAAATCGCTGAGCGGCCGCTAAACGTCGTTGAAGCAGCAGCCGCGGCAGCACCGCCATGCCGGGGTTTTCTGGCATCGCTGCGCCAGCGCGCGCCGGCGGTGATTGCGGAGATCAAACGCGCGTCACCATCAGCCGGTGCGATCCGTGATGGCGCCGCCGCGCCTGATATTGCG
Organism: Alphaproteobacteria bacterium; assembly: GCA_021776685.1. Classification (GTDB taxonomy): domain Bacteria; phylum Pseudomonadota; class Alphaproteobacteria; order Bin65; family Bin65; genus JAJFFJ01. The sequence continues at coordinate 4,496 of JAJFFJ010000061.1, read as the reverse complement.
GTCCTGTACGAGAACGCCGGCGCCGCAGCGCTGTCAGTGCTGACCGAACCCGATTACTTCAACGGCGAGCTGGCGGACATGGTCGATGCGCGCTCCGCGACGGCGCTGCCGGTGATACGGAAGGATTTCATCGTCGATCCCTGGCAAATCTATGATAGCCGGGCCGCGGGTGCCGATGCGGTTCTGCTGATCGTCGCTTTGCTGGGCCAGAATCTGGGTCAGTACCTGGCCATTGCACAGGAACTCGCGGTGGATGCCCTGGTGGAGGTTCATGACGAGGCGGAGCTGGACGCAGCGGTGGCGGCTGGCGCAGAACTGATTGGCATCAACAATCGCGATCTGCGCGACCTGTCCATTGATCTGGCGGTGACCGAACGCCTCGCACCGCGGCTGCCCGGTTCCGTTACGTTGGTGGCTGAGAGCGGAATAAAGACCCCCGAGGATGCGCGGCGCATGTTCGACGCAGGCGCAACAGCCTTGCTGGTCGGCAGCTCATTGATGGCGAGCGAAGATCCCGGACAGGCGCTTCGCCAATTGCTGGGTACAACGTCAGCGGACAAAACGGATGTGGGTAAAGATCTGCGGAATCACGCGGCCTGAAGACGCCCAGGCTGCCGCCGATGCAGGGGCGGACGCCATCGGATTCGTCTTCTGGCCCCACAGCCCGCGGTCCATCGCAGCCGGGGACGCCGCGGCTATTGGCGAGGACCTGCGAGGGCTCTCGCGGGTCGGCGTTTTTGTTAATCAGTCGGCGGCGAAAATCACCGATATCGCGCGGGAGGCGCACCTGACCCACGTCCAGCTTCACGGGGACGAAGGGCCGTCCCTGGCTGCACGGCTGTCCCTGCCTGTGATCCGCGCCTTCAGGGCAGTCCCTGACGCCCGGGAGATTGCCGACTGGCAAGACAGCTTTGCACTGTTGGCTGATGGTGCAGCCCCAGGCGCCTATGGCGGCACAGGGAGGGCCGCTGATGAAGCCCTGGTGGACGCGGTGGCAAACCATCCGCGCCGCATCCTCGCGGGCGGACTGGGTCCTGCAAATGTTGCGGCACGGGTGCAGGAAGTCCGGCCCTGGGGCATCGATGCGTCATCCGGCCTGGAAGATGCGCCCGGTGTGAAATCCCACGAAAAGATCCGCGCCTTTATCGCGGCCGCCCGTGGCGCCTTAGCGGGTGATTAACCTTGTTAGCCTAGAATTTCCGACCATGGCCGAGCGGACTTGCGCCGTCGCCAACCGCCAGGAAAACCGGCGATTTGGCAAGCACGGTGCGGTTGGAAACCGGCTCGCCAAGCCAAAATGGGCCGGTTGCCACCTGCACTGAGCGGTCAGAAGCGGGATGGAACCGAACGATTTTTCCAGAGAATTCGGCGCTCCATCATTGTAACGGGCCGGCAATCGTACGCCGCCTGTTAAGGGGAGGCGCCGCTCAGGACGCGACGCAGGATCTACTTCCAACAACCGCCCGGCCGGTTGCAGGGCCACCTTTGGCCTGATGGAGGGTGAAATGAAGATCCTGACCACGCTTGCAGTGGCCAACTTGGCGGCATCCGCCACCTGCGCGACCGCCGACCCCGGCGGCACGGGCAGCACTGGCGGTCGGCAGATAGCGGAATCACCAAAGCTGTGCGCCAACTACGCCAGCCATGCGTCATATCTGGCGAAAGCCTGGGGTGAGATGCCCGTGTTTACCGGCACGATGGGCGACAAATTCATCATGCGGCTGTTTGCAAACCAGAGCACCGGCACCTGGACCATGCTGCTGGTGCACGCCAGCGGCACATCCTGCGTGCGGGCCACAGGCAAGAACGGCAGCCCATCCCCTGGTCTTTAGTCAGGACTTATGGGCAACCCCCCGGATGGTCTCCTACCCGGGCATTGTTTCTGGCGCGAACGATCACGGGAAGTTGAGATAATGTTTGTCGCGTTTGGAGTGCGGCCTTTCTAGGTATGTGTCACCGGCGCCCGGCAGTCCGGCGTGTCGCGAAACGTCATGATGGCATCTCTCAAGGAGCTACTCCATGTTGAAGAAAACACTTACGGCAGCAAGTATTGCTGCACTTGCTGGCGCCGGCGCAATTGGTGGTATGCAGGCTGCAGTCGCCAAGGACGGCGTAAAGGCCCCCTATCAGATCGCCGCGTGCGGCCCCAAATGCGGCGCCAAGTGCGGTGCGAAATGCGGTGCGAAATGCGGCGCCAAATGTGGTGCAAAGTGCGGCGCCAAGTGCGGTGCGAAATGCGGCGCCAAATGTGGCGCAAAGTGCGGTGCAAAGTGCGGCGCGAAGAACTAAGCTTCGCCTGACGCACTCGCGAATATCAGGAAAACGCCGCGGATCTATCGATCTGCGGCGTTTTTCTTTCGCCGGGTGTCCGGTCCTAGTATGACTGTTGACCAACTCCCACGGCCTTAGCGGCTGACACCGTCCATGATCGACCCGATTGAGCTTCCCCCGCTGACCGACCTCGACACCAGCCGCCTGGAAGACATGGCGGATGCTGCACCTTGGGTGCTGGAGGCCTACCGGGTGCTGGAGAAATCCTCCACCAACGTGGTGGCAGAGCTCCTGAAGGGCTCCGAAGATTTCTTTCAATGGGATCACTATCCCGAAAATGACGTCTTCGATTGGGAGTCGAACGCCCAGTATTATTATCACGCGCACGCGCCGGAGGATCGCAAGGACACCTGGATCGACGAGCATGGGCACTTCCACACTTTCATGCGGCCCAAGGGAATGCCGGAGGGCATCGAGCCCGCCCCGGTGCCGGATTTCGAACCGCTGGAAGGCGATAACGCCGAGCTTTCGCACCTTGTTGCGATTTCCATGAACAAGGCCGGATTTCCGGCACGGCTGTTTACGGTCAACCGCTGGGTTACCGGTGAGACCTGGTACGCCGCGGACGATGTGATCCGCATGCTGGACGGGTTCGAAATCGACATGGCGCTGCCGTCCTGGCCGGTAAATATCTGGATCACGAATTTCTTCAGGCTCTATCGGCCGACCATCGAAGCGTTGCTTCTGGCCCGCGATGCGGCGGTTGCCGAATGGACGCCCCGCAAGAAGGGCAAAAGCGTCTTCACCGATTCAAAGTTGGAGATCACATCCTTCGCAGATGTGGCTGTGGATCAGCATATCCTGGCAATCGACGCCGCGCTCGCGGCCCACGGCAGTCAGGTACGCATCGCCGGGGCCTGAGGCCTCTCTGAGCCCCAGGTGAGCCACACCTGAGCCCGACCTGAGTCCGACCTGAGTCTGGCCGCCTCCACCAACCCGCTATTTGGTCAGGTGCCGCTGCCGGCCTTCTTGAGCTCTTCCTCCAGCTCTTCGGCAAGCTTGAGCTTGGCGTCGGCGTCATTCTGGGCGCTCGCCGCAGCTGCAGCGAGGTCGTCCGCCTTTTTCTGAGCTTCCTCAGCCGCCTTCTTGGCGGCGTCGGCCTTGTCCTTGTTCTTGTCGGTGGGTTTGTCGGCGGCCTTCTGCGCCTTGTTGGCGGCGGCCTTTGCAGCGTTCGCGGCTTGATTTGAAGCCTTGTTCGCCTGCTTCTGCGCTGATTTCGCCGCTGCCGCAGCGGCGTCCGACGCAGCTTTGGCATCATCAACATCGGCCTTGCTGGGCGGCGTTTTAGCGGCCTGGTCCTTGTCTTTGTCCCCCCCGGCGCCATCACCGCCCGACTGGCCAGTGCCAGCCTGGCCGTCACCCGAGCCACCGGAAGCACCCCCACCGGATGCGCCACCCCCGCTGGCACCTCCGGTGCTCCCCGTAGTTCCACCCGACGATCCCCCGGTCGACGCGCCTCCTGAACTGCCGCCGGCACTACCCCCCGATGCGCCGCCCCCAGCATTCGGCTTTGCGGCCCCGGGCTTCGGTACACCGCGGCCCTCTGCAACGGCCGTTGTCTTGTCCGCCACATCGTTGAACATGCCGGTGAGGTTAACCCCCATTGCCTCCGCCGACACGACCACTGAGGACGATACCAAAGCTGCAATCAGCCCAAATTCGATTGATGTCGCGCCATTCTGGCAACGCCGCGTGCGATTGAGCAGTCTCAGAAATTTGAACATCGGTTTCCCCGGCAGGTGCGGTTAGTCTCGGCACTTCAACTTTACCGATGCCATGTTGCCGCCCCACCTCTTACCAGCGCGCTAGGGGACACCATTAAGTTGCGCCTGAAGGACGTAGTTAAGGGTTGGTTAAGTGCCCACCACGCCTCACGTTTGAGCAAGCCGCCCTATGCGGACGCAAATGTGGCTTCGCGTGATCGGCGCGCCATATTTCGGGATGGAAAGAAGAGCAAGCCCACACACCGCCACAACCAATCTGCCAGGCGGCGGCAACGAATTTCAGCGAAAAGACACAGAAAATGGCGCCCCCTAGGGGACTCGAACCCCTGTTTCCGGCGTGAGAGGCCGGCGTCCTAGGCCACTAGACGAAGGGGGCCTGTGGCGCGGTAAAGCGGACTTGAAGGGGCTGCATGTAACCTGTCCTGCGCCGCCGTGCAAGCC
>JAJFFJ010000007.1 GCA_021776685.1 Alphaproteobacteria bacterium | reverse complement strand
CGCGCACCGCCCGGGTGCGAATTCCGCGCAGGTCGCTACCAGCCTGGGGCTCGGTCATGGCGATGGCGCCGATGACGTCGCCCGTGACCATGCCCGGCAGCCAGCGCTGCTTCTGTTCTTCGCTGCCGAAGTTGGCGACGTAAGTGGAGGCCATGTCCGAGTGCACGGAGAATCCGGGTCCGGTGAAACCGCCGCGGCCCAGCTCCTCTGTCACCACGACGTTGAAGAGGAAGTCGCAGTCCGGCCCGCCATAGGCCTCTGGCACGTCGGCGCAGAGGAGACCCGCGGCGCCGGCCTTGCGCCACAAATCCCGCGGTACTACGCCATCCTCCTCCCATTGCAGATGATGGGGCGTGATTTCCTGCTCCACGAACTTGCGGACGCTGTCCCGGAACAGAATATGCTCTTCGGCGAAGAGGGTGCGTTTCAGCATGGGCGGGGTTCCTTGGCGCTGGCGGGGTGCGGCGCGGTCAGGAGATCGCCGGCGCGTCGTCGCCCAGATGGGTCGTGCGCAATTCCCATTTCAGGACCTTACCGGTAGCGTTGCGGGGCAGGGCGTCCACCCACACAACGGAGGCGGGCACCTTGAATTTGGCGAGATTTTTCAGACAGTGCTCGATGACCGCCTGCTCGCTCAGTTCCTCGCCGGGCTTCAGGGCGATGATGGCCATGCCGGTTTCGCCCCAGCGGTCGTCGGGGACGCCAATGATCGCTGCCTCCGCGATTTGCGGCAGTTCGTAAAGAATGTTCTCCACTTCCGCCGGATAGACGTTCTCGCCGCCGGAAATGTACATGTCCTTCCACCGGTCGACGATGAAGATAAATCCTTCATCATCCATATAGGCGGCATCCCCGGTCTTGAGCCAGCCGTCCATAAAGGCGTCCGCCGTTGCGTCCGGCTTGTTCCAGTAACCGGGTGTCACGCTGGGGCCGCGGATGATCAGTTCGCCCTTCTCGCCGTGGGGAAGATCCTGGCCCTGGTCATCGATGATGCGGATTTCTGCATGCAACACCGGTTGGCCGGCCGAGCCGAGCTTGCGTTCCGCATCCGCAGCGGCCAATAGGGTGCCAGTCGGCCCGGTTTCCGTCATGCCCCATCCCTGCACCAGTGGCACGCCGCGGCCAATCCAGTCCTTGAGGATCGGCTCGGCGCAGGGCGCACCACCGACGCCCGCCACCTCCAGGCGGCTGAGATCGGTGGAGGCGAAGTCCGGATGCTGCATCATGAACTGGTAAGGCGCGGGCACGGCGAAGAAATGGGTGACCCCCAGATCGGTATCGCCCAGCGCCGCCAGCGCACCACCTGGCTCGAATTCGCGCATCAGCACCACACAGCCGCCAGCGTGCAACACAGGGTTCGCGTAGCAGTTCATGCCGCCTGTGTGAAACAGGGGGAGGACCACCAACTGCACCGTGTCTGGCGAACAGCCTGAGGGCATGCCGATATTCACAGCGTTATAGAAGTTCATGGCGTGGCTGATCATGGCGCCCTTGGGCCGTCCCGTGGTGCCGGAGGTGTACATGATCATCGACAGGTCTTCGTGGCCCAGATCGGCAATCTCCGGACTGCTGCCACCTGAGGCGATGGCCTGCTCGTAATTTGTGGCCGGGTCGTCGATATCGAGTTCAAGCCCGTGGGCGATATCGCAATCCGCCATTAGCCGGGTCGCCATGTCCCGGAATGCCGCGTCATAGATCAGTACCTTGGGCGCGCAGTCCTTCAGGATAAAGTCCAGCTCTGGCTCCGCCAGCCGCCAGTTGAGCGGCACCATAATGGTGCCGATTTTCCCGCCGGCAAACTCCAGCTCAAAATACTCAGGGCAATTTGGCGACAGGATCGCCACCCGGTCGCCCTCGCCGACGCCGTTTGCCTGCAGCCAGCTCGCCAGACGGGCGGCGCGGTCGTTCAGGTCGTGGTGGGTCAGCCGACGGCCGGTCGCCAGGTCGATGATGGCGAGCTCGCCGGGCCGCTGGCGGGCGTGATAGGCCGACCAGTCATAATAGGAAACCCGCACTTATCCCTCCCCATTCACGCCGCATTTATGCGGACATTTATGTGCGGCAGCTGTCGTAGGCCACATTTGCACTGCAGACCTTAGAGGCGATTGGCCTTCGCGAACAAGCTGCTTGCAGCGGGGGCTGGACCATCCTATGAGGCGGGAACCTGGAGGGAGCGTCATGCGACAAACATCATTCTTACTCGCCGCGGCCGGCATTCTGGCGGGGGGCGTCACGGGGGCAATCACCACCGCCGGCGCGGTCGAACTGCGGCCGATCATCGACACCCATATCCACTATAGCCACGACGCCTGGGGACGGCTGCCGCCGCCCCGGGCCATCGAGGTGCTGAAGCGGGCGGGCCTGCGCCGCGCCTTTGTTTCCAGCTCCAGCGATGAGGGCACCCAGAAACTCTACAAGCTCGCACCGGGGCTGATCGTGCCGGTGCTGCGCCCCTATCGCCGACGAGGTGAGTTGAGCACCTGGTTCCGGGACAAGACCGTTGTGGACATGCTCAGCCGGCTGTTGACGAAGAACACCTATGCCGGCATCGGCGAGTTTCACATCTTTGGTGCTGACGCCGATCTGCCGGTGATGCGTGAAGTTGTAAAACTTGCAAAAAAACACAGAATTTTCCTGCACTTACACGGTGATGCTGAAGCAGTTCGGCGGGTTTTCAAGCAGGACCCTGGGGCCACGATCCTGTGGGCCCATTCCGGTTTCGCCGGGCCTGACGTGATTCGTCCGATGTTGGCGAAGCACAAACGCCTGTGGGCGGACCTGGCTTTTCGCAGTTCCCACGCCTCCGGCGGCAAAGCGGATGCAGAGTGGAAGAAACTGTTTCTGGAGTTTCCGGATCGCTTCATGGTCGGCACCGACACCTTCGCGCCAGAGCGGTGGCACTTCGTCGTCGAACACGCCAACTGGAACCGCGAATGGCTCCGCAGCATGCCCCGGGCGGTCGCCGATAACATCGCCTACAAGAATGCCGAGCGGCTGGCGGACTGGGCGCTGAAGGGCAAAAAATGATTTTGCGACTGGCCTCCGCGATGTTCGTGGCGGCGGTCGTGGTGCCGGTGGCGGCGCACGCCTGCAAGCTGCCCAAGGCATTGTCTGGCTGGCCGGAAGTGGAAATTCCTGCCGGGCGGGTTGCGTGGAAGCGGCTCAGCGGACCGATCCGGGTGGGAAAACCGTTCGCGCTGGAAGTGGCCGGGTGCCTAAAGGCCGGTGCAGTCCGCCGCCTGCGCGTGGGCGCGACCATGCCCGCCCACGGCCACGGCATGAACTACAAGCCGACGGAAAAGACGCTGGCTCCCGGGTGGTCGCGTTTTGACGGTTTTCTCTTCCACATGCCCGGCACGTGGCAACTCACCTTCGACCTCTATGGCCCTGCCGGCCGGGTCCGCCTGACCGCGACGGTGGACGTGACCCGGTGATGCGATGGGCTGCTGTGCTGATGCTGGTGGCTGCCCAAGGCGTCTTGGCGGGCGCTTTTCCGGGGGCCGCGTTGGCGGAAGTGCCGTTCACCGCGGCAGAACGCACGGCAATCTTGCTGCATGGACCCTGGCCCTTGAAGGCTCGGCCTGATCCGTCGAACAGGCTTTCCGGCAATGGGGCGGCGATCGCCTATGGTAGACGGCTGTTCTTCACTCGAGCCCTGTCCCGGGAGCGGCGGCAAAGCTGTGCATCCTGCCACGCCCCGGCCCGCGCCTTCACGGATGGCCGCGCAGTGGGGCAGGGGCGCGTCGCCCTCGACCGCAACAGTCCCGCGCTGTTCAACCTTCGGCACAATCGCTGGTTCGGCTGGGCGGGACAGACGGACAGCCTGTGGGCCCAGAGCATCCGCCCGATTCTCGACCGCCGGGAACTGGCGCTGACACCTGCTCTGCTTGCCCGCCGGGTCACGCTCGATAAAGGGCTCTCCCATGGCTACCGGCAGGTCTTCGGTGCGCGGCCTGGCGCCCACACGCCCAAGCAGGTGCTGGTAAATGTGGCCAAGGCGCTGGCCGCCTATCAGGAAACCCTGACCACCGGCAAGACGCCCTTCGACCGGTTCCGAGATGCCCTCGCCAGGAACGACCCTGCGGGCATGGCTGCATATCCTGCTGCCGCCAAACGCGGCTTGAAAATCTTCGTCGGGCGCGGGCGGTGTGCTGTCTGCCATTTCGGCCCCAACTTCACCAACGGCGAGTTCCACAATATCGGCATCGTGCATTTTGTCGGCCATGGCAAGGACCAGCGGGTGGATCCCGGCCGCTATGGTGGCGTCCGCAGCCTGCGCCGCAACCCCTACACCCTGCTCGGCCGGTGGAGCGACGACCCGAAACGCAGCACCGCCGGCTTCACCCGCCGGGTCACGCTCCACCCGCGCAACTGGGGCGAGTTCCGGGTGCCGTCGCTCCGCGAGGCGGCCCGCACCGCGCCCTACATGCACAATGGCAGCCTGAAGACCCTCGAAGACGTGGTCCGGCACTATTCAGCGATCCCTGAGGGTAGGCTCCATCAGGGCCGCGGGCGCCTGCTCAAACCGCTTAATTTGAGCAAGCGCGAGATTGCAGACCTGGTGGCGTTTCTGAAAACGCTGGCGGTTCGGTAGGAGGATTTTGGCAATGTCGAAGGGATATGATCAAACCTTGTCAAACCTGACCCGCCCAAACCTGCGCGGAGATCCCTCATGACCACTGCACCCTCTTTTCGCCTCTTCTATCACCCCACCAGCAGCGCCTCCATGCGCGTCACCCTCTATCTCGCCTGCCGGGGTGTGCCAGCGAGCATGGT
>JAJFFJ010000060.1 GCA_021776685.1 Alphaproteobacteria bacterium | reverse complement strand
TCGCCGATGCCGGTCACCGCGGCCTTGCTGGCGATGGTCGCCATCGCCGGTCAGTTCACCCAGGCGATGCGCAGCATGTTGGTGGCGCCTGGTGTGCCAAAGGGCATGCCCGCGGTGATCACGATTGAGTCGCCCCGTTTGGCGAAGCCGCGGTCCCGGGCCATAGTCTGCGCATGGTCGACCATTTCCTCGACGCTCTTTGCGTCGTGGGTGAAAAAGCTTTCGATCCCCCAGGCCAGCACCAGCCGTCGGGCGGTGGCGTGGGAGCCGGTGAGGCAGAGGATCGGCGCGGTCGGCCGCTCCCGCGCGGCGCGCAGCGCCGTGGACCCTGACGTCGTGTAGGTCACAATAGCGGCGGCGGAGATGGTTTCGGCGACCTGACGGGCGGCAGCAGTGATAGCGTCGGCCGCCGTCGCCTGGGGTTCGGCCAGTGCCGCGTCAAGCAACATGCGGTAGTTGGCCGCCTGTTCGACCCGGCGGATGATGCGGTCCATCATGGCCACCGCCTCTATGGGATGCGCGCCCGCGGCCGTCTCGGCGGACAGCATGACCGCGTCGGCGCCCTCATAAACCGCGTTGGCCACGTCCCCCGCTTCCGCCCGTGTGGGGGTGGCCTCGGTAATCATGGACTCCAACATCTGGGTCGCGACCACCACCGGTTTGCCGGCGCGCCGGCTGGCGGCAACGATGAGCTTTTGCAGGATCGGCACGTCTTCGGGCGGCATCTCCACGCCGAGGTCGCCGCGAGCAACCATGACCGCATCGGAAAGATCGATGATTTCTTCCAGACGATCGATCGCAGCGGGCTTTTCCAGCTTGGCGAGCACGCCGGCGCGGCCCTGGACAGTCTTCCGCAATTCCGCAAGATCGTCAGGCCGTTGCACGAAAGACAGGGCGATCCAGTCAACTCCCAGCGCCAGGGCGAAATCCAGATCGCGGCGATCCTTGTCGGTCAGGGGCGAGACCGGAATCACAACCCCCGGCAGGCTGACCCCCTTGCGGCTGGAAAGGCCGCCGCCGTCCACGACCTCCGTCGTGGCAGTCCGGTCATCGCATGCCGTCACGCGCAGGCGCAGGCGGCCGTCGTCGATGAGCATTTCATGGCCGGGGGCGAGTGCCCGAAAAAGTTCCGGATGGGGCAGGGGCGCACGGTGCTGGTCACCTGGATCTTCGTTCAGGTCCAGGTGAAAAGTGGCGCCCGGCTCAAGGGTGACTTTGTCGTCCGCGAGTTTGCCAATGCGGAATTTGGGTCCCTGCAGATCGGCGAGGATTGCAATGGGGCGGCCTGTTTCATGCTCCAGCGCTCGCAAGGCAATATGGACGGCGCGATGATCGCTGTGGCTGCCATGGCTGAAGTTCAGGCGGAAGACATTGGCGCCCGCCTCCCACAGGGCACGGATCGCCTCCGGCGACGAAGAGGCCGGGCCGATGGTGGCGATGATCTTGGCGTTGCGGTGTTGCAGGGCCATAGGGTGGGGCAGGTTCGGGGGTGTTGACGTCAGGCGTCAGGCGCCTGAAGGACAATCGTTACAACATCCCCTTCGCTGATGCCCAGCTTTTCACGCAGCGGCTTGCTGGCGATCAGTTCCACCTTGCCGATGGGATAGTCCTCCACATGCGGCAGAAGGATGGCGCCGGAAGCCATGCCGTTAATCTGAACATGCCAGGCTGTGGCGTCGCAGAAGCCAGCCTGGCCCGGGGGAATCGGAATGCCTGGTGTGGCCTTGATGGCCGCCCAGTTGGTCTGCTCGCTGACATCGATCTCAAGGTTTACGGTGCCGGGGTAGACCTCGATCCCAAGCCGCTCGCGAAAGGCCTCGGCCACCCAGGGAATTGAGGTGAAACCGGCAGCCTCGCCCAGGCCGCCCACAAGCCGGCCCTGTAGTATCAGGGTCATCTGCCGGCTTCCGGCTCGGTGACCAGAATGGCGCGGAAATCGTTGACGTTGGTATGGGTGGGGCCGGTCATGACCAGATCTCCGAGGGATTCGAAAAAGCTGTAGCTGTCGTTGTCCGCGAGGGCGCCTCCGGGATCAAGGCCGGCGGCCGCAGCGCGCGCAAGTGTATCGGGTGCAACAATGGCGCCTGCGGCTTCGGCTGCGCCATCAGTGCCGTCGGTGTCGGCGGCAAGCGCCCAGACACGCGGTGCACCGTCCAGCGCGATGGCGAGTGCGAGAGCGAATTCGGTGTTCGGACCGCCGCGCCCTTCGCCCTTGACCGTGACTGTGGCCTCGCCGCCCGAGAACTGCACCCAGGGGCGCGGAAGAATATCGTCTGCAAGCCGGGTGGTGATCTGATGTGCGTGATGGATCGCCACGGCCCGCGCCTCGCCTTCGACTGCAGCGCTGTGCAGGACCGGGTGCAGTCCTTTCGACCGCGCCCGATCCATCGCGGCGGTCAACGAGTCCTGTGCGCGGGCAATGATCCGGTAATCGGCGCCGTTGAACACCGGATTATCCGGCTTCGGTGTTTCGTTGGCAGGATCAGCGAGACAGGCAGCAGCGCGTATTGGTGGCTCGACCGCGAATTTCTTCAGGACGGCAAGGGCGTCGGTCAGGGTCGTCGGATCGGCCACGGTTGGGCCCGAGCCAATAACTGACGGGTCGTCGTTGACCACGTCGGAAATCGCCCAGGTGATCAGGCGTGCCGGCTGGACTGCGGCGGCTAGCCGTCCGCCTTTGATCGCGGAGAGATGTTTCCTGACGGCGTTCAACTCGCCGATGGTGGCGCCAGCATCCAGCAGGTGGCGGGTGACGGCTTGTTTATCCTCCAGCATCAGCCCATCGGCAGGAAGCGCGAGCAGCGCGGATGCACCGCCGCTGAGGAGGAACAAGACAGTGTCATCGGGCCCCGCCTCCCGGGCTATTTGGAGCAGCCGTGCGGCAGCATCCTGACCCGCCGCATCAGGCACCGGGTGTGCTGCCTCCACAATCTCAATACGGCCGTTGGGGATCGCGTGGCCGTAGCGGGTGACGACCAGGCCGCGAAGGGGCCCGGTCCAGCCAGCATCGACTGCCGCCGCCATGGCGGCGGCCGCTTTGCCGGCGCCAAGGACGATCAGTGGCGCGCCGGGGGGCAGCGATTCCAGATGGGGTGGCATACAGACAGCCGGGTCCGCTGCGGCCAATGCATCGTCCAGCAGCAGTCGCAGCGTCTTGCGGGGGTCGGTGTTAGGCACCTGGTGCCTGGCTCAGGGCGCTTTGCGGGGCACAATGCCGATCACGTTCGGCACATCACGGGCGCTGGGATTGCCCGTTGTGCAGCCGAAGAAGCGGCCGCACTTGCCGATGACTTCGCGTTCGATGCCGCCTGCCTTGACATAAAGCTGCGCATCGCGCCCGCCCTCCAGATACATGGCCCGGCGAATGCCCAGGCGCAGGCGGCGGATAATCTGGCTGAATTCATAAGTGCTGTACGGCGACGCTGAAATCAGGAAAAGCACCCGCCCGCGCCTGTCGGTAGCAAGGGCCGCGATGCTGGTGCGTTTGTCCGATCGCTTGAAGGTGGTCCCGCCGCGGCAGGTGATCATACGGAAGCTTTGCACGAAGCTCTGGTAGCGCGCTCGGGCGCGGTCGAAATTCTCGCAGCGCCGGTCGACGATACGGACAGCCTTGTTCCTGGAGTTTTTTGGGTTGAACGCCAGGACAGCACCCCACCGGTTCAGGCGTGGGTTGTTGACCTTGCCCCGGTCCACCATGTAGCCGGCGGAGGTTTTGTGATCCCTGAGATAAAGCCCGGCGTTGATGGCCGCGATGAGGCGGAAATCGCTGGCCCATTGCCGGGCGCTGCGCGGCTTGTCGCCATTGAAGTTGGCCATCATCAGCCGGAGTTCAAATCGCTTCGGATCGATGCGCAGAATCGTCACCATCGAATCCAGATCCTTGGCCTTTACCGGCGCCTTGATCCGCGCAAATTCGAGGCCCTTCTCAAGTTTGTCCCACTTGACGCGGGCTTGAGCAGTCGAGGCAGCGGCAATTGCCGCCATCAGGCACACAGGCATCAGCGCGGTAGGCAAATATTTGATGGTTCACTCCTTCAATATCTAACCCAGCCATGCCGGCGGCATCAGTCCGGATTGTTCTCCGCAACCCAGGCCGCGCCATCCTTCAGTGCCAGGCCCAGCCGTTCTGCCAGGTCGTCAATTCCCGCCTTGTCGATAATAAGCGGCGGACAGATTGAGATGGCGTCAACAATATTACGGATGATCAGGCCATGTTCTTCCGCAAATTTTCGCACCATCGTGCCGACGACGCCGGGTTTCTCAAAACGGGTCCTGGGGGCCTTCACCAGTTCCAGAGCCGCGACCATGCCTTTGCACCTGACTTCGCCGACAAGGTCGTGCTGGCCCAGCTCCTGCAGCTTCTTCTCGAAGTGACCCATGACTGAACGCACGTGGCCCAGCATGTCCATTTCCTCATAGATTTTCTGCGCTTCCAACGCCACGGATGCGGCCAGCGGATGGCCGGAATAGGTATAGCCGTGGCCGAAGGTGCCGATCTTGTCGCTATTCTCCACCATCGCCTGCCAGACACGGTCGTTGATCAGCAGGGCCGAGATTGGCACGTAGGAGGCCGACAGCGCTTTGGCCATCGTCATCATATCGGGCTCGATATTGAAGGTCTGGCTACCCCACAGATTGCCTGTGCGATAGAAGCCACAAATCACCTCGTCCACGACCAGCAGAATGTCGTGCTTCTTCAGCACCGCCTGGATTTTCTCGAAATAGGTCGGTGGTGGCACGACCACGCCGCCTGCGCCCATGATCGGCTCGGCGAACATTGCGGCGATCGTCTCAGGGCCTTCTTCCTGGATCATGGCTTCCAGGTCTTCGGCGCAACGGGTGGCGAAATCTTCCTCACTCTGACCGTCCTCCGCCTCGAAATAGTGATGCGGGCAAGTGGTATGCAGAAAGCGGTCGAGAGGCAGATCAAAGTCACGATGATTTGGCGGCAGACCTGTGAGGCTGGCCGACGCCACGGTGACGCCGTGATAGGCCCGCTGGCGGGAGATGATTTTCTTCCGCTCCGGCTGCCCAAGGGCATTCCAGTAATACCAGACCAGCTTGATGGCCGTGTCGTTGGCCTCCGACCCGGAATTGGCGAAGAAGGCCCTCGCCATGGGCAACGGCGCCATCTCAAGCAGTTTCTCCGCCAGCTCGACACCGGGCATATGCGATTTGTGGGTGAACTGGTGATAGAAGGGCAGCTTGCGCATGGCCTCCGTCGCAACGTTCACCAGCCGCTCATTGTCAAAGCCCAGTGCCGCCGACCAGAGCCCGGCCATGCCCTCGATATATTCCTTGCCGTCATCGTCATAGACATAGATGCCGCGGCCACGCTCGATGATCAGCGGACCTTCGCTCTCATGCAGCTTCAGGTTGGTGTAGGGGTGCACCACGGACGCGATATCGCGGGCCTGGGGCGAATTGCCGAGGAAGGGTGACTGGTCGTTCATAACGGGCTCGCAGCGAAAGGCGGGAATAGAGGAAAGGTAGTCCCGTGACCGCGGCGAAACAATGGCACCGGACCGCGCAGCCGATCCGTCTGGGGACAGTCTCTGGCTCCGATGGGACGGACTAGCTAGCGGTCGCCGCGTCGCTCCCGGGGGCGTCGGTGCCGGAAGCGCCCACGGCGCTTCAAAACCGCCCGGTAAAATTTGATCCGCTCCGCCGCAGGCAGGGAATTAACGATCTTTTGGATGATCCCACGCACCATCGTGTGAATTTCCAGCCGGATCTTGCCAACTTTGGCGATAGCAGCCTCGACCTTGCCAATGTCCGCCTTGTCGTCCTTCAGCAGGCGGCGCACCTCACGCCGGGCGCTGCGTACCTCGCGAATTTTGCTGCGGAAGACCTCATGGTTGGCCCGCCAGATGGCCCGGGCCTTGGTCTGGCTTGCGGGCGTCAACACGGAATAGGCATGACGCATGTTGAAGGGTCCGCGGTGATGCTGATGACCGCGGTGCCAGAACAGATTGGCGGCAATCAGGCCCGCCAGAAACAGATTGAGCGCCAGGGACGTGAAGAGGCCGATATAGATCCAGCGTTTCATTGGCCGCCTCCGTTGCCGAGGTCAGCGACGGCGTCATCGCCGTAAAGAAGATCGATTTCTTCCGCGACCGGGGTGCCGCCGGTCAGGTCGGGCGGCGTCATGCCACCCACTGCCAGGCCGAGCAAGAGCGCAACTGCCATGGCGCCCGCTGGTTTCCACACGGGAAACAGCCATCGGGGCCGCCGCCAGCCTCTGTCAGCATTTGCCGCAACCATAATCCGGCCAACCAGAGCCGCTGATGGGGTCGGCGCCATCACAAGGTCCAACTGGGCGTTCAGAACCTCAGCTTCCGCCAGAAATTGCCTGGCTTCGGGGCCGCTTCCAGCCATCCGGTTGGCCCAGTCACGCTGATCCAGCGGCCAGCGGTCCGGCGACGCGCCATGGGTGTCGATAAATTCCCGAAACCGGGCGAGTTCTGTGCTCTTTGTGCCCGTCATGTCAGTTCTCCATTGTCTCGGCATGCAGGCCGGCAAGGCCCTTCTTGAGCGTTCGCCGCGCGCGGCCGAGCAGTGATTCCACGGCTTCTACCGTTATCTCCATGACGGCAGCCGTCTCGATGTTGCCAAGTCCTTCATAGTGCGCCAGCGCCAACGCGGCCCGTTGCCGCTCCGGCAGTTGAGCAATCGCTGCCTTAACCTGAGCAGCGACGTCGGCCTGGGCGGCCTGGGCTTCCGGGTCTGGCGTCGCATCAGCCAGGGCGAGATCGTCGATATCATCGGTCGGCTTGGCCTTGCGCAGGCGGTCGATGCAGGCGTTATAGGCGACCCGCCGGAGCCAGGTGCTGATCTGAGCTTTGGGCTTCCACTTGCTCGACTGGCGCCACAGCTTCAGAAAACTTTCCTGGGCGACGTCTTCCGCTTCGTGTCGGTCCCCCAGCATGCGCCAGGCAAAGCTGTGCACGGCGGCAAGGTGGGTGTCGACCACGTGGCGGCTTGCATCCGGCGCACCATCCGCAATCCGGCGCATCAGCGCCGCGTCCCGGTCGATGGGAGATTGCACGTGCTGATCCGGCGGCTGGTCGGCGGTGTCGCTCATGACCGCAGTTATACGCTGCTCTGATCCGCTATAAAGCATCACAATCAGGCCGAGCTGTTTCAGGAAGGCGGGCGAACCCTGCCGATGCGAGAGAGGAGACATCGACAGGGTCCGCCCGATCAACACGGTTGCGGGCCGGCTCGCCTAGCGGTGATGCCGGTTGCCGGACCGGCGGCCACGGTG
This sequence comes from Alphaproteobacteria bacterium, assembly GCA_021776685.1. Taxonomy (GTDB): domain Bacteria; phylum Pseudomonadota; class Alphaproteobacteria; order Bin65; family Bin65; genus JAJFFJ01. The sequence goes on along the minus strand of JAJFFJ010000060.1, from coordinate 10,595 downwards.
TCCGCGACGGCCCTTACCAAAGCCCCGCGCCTCAGCTTTCTCGATGACGCCATCGCCATTCAGGTCGCGCCGGAGGAACATGATCGTGCCGACAGCATCGAATTCGGCCTTGGTGACTTTGCCGTCACGGTTGGCGTCGAACCGGCGGAACATCCGTCCCTTGCCAAAACCACGTCTGCCAAAACGCTTCCCGCCATGACGCATGTGGTGTCGGCGCATCCGGTGACGCATGCCACGTCCGCCGCCGCGACGGGCGAAACCGCGTCCCACCTCTTCAGGGCTCAATGCGCCGTCCTTGTTGGCATCCAGGCGTTTGAACCGGGCCTTGGCGCGGGCGAGATATTCGGCCTCGGTGATCTTGCCGTCGCCGTTGGGATCGACGCGCTTCATGCGGCGGGCCCGGCGTTCCTGCATACGTGCCAGAATAAACGCGCGCACCTCTGTGCGGTCCACGGCGCCGTCCTTGTTACGGTCCATGGCCGTGAAAATCCGATTGCGTACGGCTTCATGTTCGGACTTGGAAATCTTGCCGTCCTTGTTGGCGTCGGCCCGGTCAAACCGGCTTTTGCCACCCGGACCCTGTTGGGCCAGTGCTGGTGCACCGGCAAGTGTCGCCGCGGCAAGTCCAGCGGCTGCTGTTGCGAAAAGTTTCATGTGATCCACTCCGTTCGTCAGATTGGCGCGCGCTCCCACGCGGGTGTCTGATGGGACTAACGGAGTAGCGACCTTTTTCCGTCGCGAACGTCCAAACTTACCGTTTTCGCAGGATCCGCCAGATTTGCCGTTTTGCTGCGTCCGCGAGGAGATCCCGCTCTAGCCGGGCGGGGTTGCCGAAGAAGGCGATGGACGCGCTGCGGTCCAGGTAGATGGTGCCGAGCATGCTGCGCGCGCCGCCGTCACTGAAGATATTGCGGGTCATGAACACCCTCTTGTTCAGCAGGTGCCGGCCAAAATAGGCGAGCACAAAACTGCCCTGGGCGTTCTGCGGCTCCGCCTGCCGCGGCGCCAGATTGGCCACCTTGACCCGTGCCCAGTCCCGGCCCAGCATTTTCTTCCACTTGTTGAGCAACCCGTTGAGTTGCCCGAGCTGGGCGCGGGCGGCTGTGTTCGCATTGGCCAGCAGGAAGGGGGCGATGTTGCGCGCATAACGGGTGAGCCGGGCCTTGCTGATACGTGCCCGGGCGAGCACGCCGTCGATGAGCCCCAGGGAGCGGCGCAGAATAATCTGGTTCTGCCTCAGGATCTTCGGCGTCCAGCCGCGGCGGCCAGGCAGGCTCTTCTCTGCCGCCACAATCCGCCCGCGCAGAGTGTTGAGCCGGCGTTCCAGGTTTCGGCCGATGCGGCGCCCGGTGCTGGCTTGCAACATGACGTAAAGCGTCAGAGGCACATGGGCGACCGCTTTGACCTCGTGATAGATCCGCGGGGTAAAGCTTTGCTTGATCCGTTTGCCCTTCCAGTAGAGCACCAGATCGTCGAACGCGACGACGATAATTGGCTCGGCCTTTTTGATGACCTCCGCCCGCGCAGCCTTGTATTCCGCCCTGAACATCTTGTTCATATGAACCAGCGGATCGACTTTGGTCTGAGCCGTTGCAGGGGCGAAAGCGGCTGCCGCGATGAGGCCCACCAGCGGGGCATGATGAATTTTGTGCATGTGAGACGGTATCCCGATTGTGTTCCTGCGAACGCAAGGGCTCGACATTAGCGGCACCGACCGGGCTGCGAAAGTCGCCAATTCATGATCCTGGGGCACATCCTAACTGTGTCAGCGGTCGATGCCTGCGGCATCGGGTGGCGTTATGCAGACAGGGCTGCTCACCTAGTCTGCGCGCCAAAGTGAGGGAGGAAAATATGGAAGAAGTTGGCACCCTGGACACCCAGGCGAACGCCCCTGCGCCGAGCAACCGGCGCTGCCCACAGGATCTGCGCGAGTGGCTGCATCTCCTCGAACTTGCCGGCGAGCTCATGGAGATCGACGCGCCGGTCAATCTGAAGGAAGAGCTTTCCGCCATCACCTTCATGGCGGCGCAGGACAAGGACAGCCAGGCGCTGCTGTTCAACCAGTTCACCGAAGGCGGCGAAGGCGGTCGGGTGCTGGCCAACATGCTGGCCGCCAGCCAGCGGCGCTTTTCCATCGCCATGGGACTCGATCCTGAGCTTTCCCTGACCGACACCATCGTCGAGACCCGCAAGATCATCGGCACCAAAATCGCGCCGAAGCATGTTCCTGCCGACACGGCGCCGGTGAATGAAAATATCCTGCTGGGCGACGACATCGACCTGACAAAACTCCCTGCCCCCCAATTCTGGCCCCATGACGGCGGCCGGTATCTCGGCACCGCGGACATCACCTTCACCAAGGACCCGGAAACCGGGCGGGTGAATATGGGGGTCTATCGCCAACAGCTGCACGGCCCGCGCCGGGTGGGCATGTACACCTCGCCCGGCAAACATGGCGGGCTGGACCGGGAAGCCTGGTGGGCGCGGGGCGAGCCCTGCCCGGTGGTGGCGGCCTATGGCATCGACCCGGTCACCTTTATGACGGCGGGGCAGGTCTTTGGCAGCCAGGAATCTGAACTGGAAATCGCCGGTGGCCTGATGGGCGCGCCGATTGAGTTGACTGATGGGGTGATTGTCGATCTGCCGATCCCTGCGCGCGCGGAAATCGTCATCGAAGGTTACCTGCACCCCGGCGATATGGAACTGGAAGGACCGCTTGGCGAATTCACCGGCTATTACGGCAACCCGCAGGCGCCGCAGCCGGTGATTCAGGTGGAGGCATTGCACGTGCGCAACGACCCCATCGTCACCACCGCTCTGATGGCGCAGTATCCCGCCTGCGAGATCGGCGCCTATTACGGCATCATGCGCTCGGCGGCGATCTGGAACAGCCTGGAGACCCTTGGCATTCCCGGGATTAAGAGCGTCTACGCTCATCCTGCGGCGGCCTCCGGCTGGGGCCTGGTGGCGGTGTCGGTCGAGCAGGCCTATGCGGGGCACGTGGCCCAAACCCTGGCGCTGACGGCGCAGGTGCCGGCGGCGGCCTATTACACCAAATACATCATCGCCGTGGACGAGGATGTGGACCCGACTGATATCAATCAGGTGCTGTGGGCCATGACCACACGCTGCGATCCGGCGACCAACATCGACTTCCTGCGCAATACCTGGTCGACCAAGCTGGATCCAAGCCTGGGCGAGCCTGCTGACCGGCCCTATGGCTCCAAGGCGTTGATCGACGCCTGCAAGCCGCACCGCCATCTGGACAAGTTCCCTCGCGCCAGCCAGATCCGCCGCGCCACCTATGAAAAAGTGGCCGACCGTTGGAACGAGCTGGGCTTCGAGGGGAACGCGCCGCAATTGCGGGCGCTGGATGAGGAAGCGCCGGAGTAGGCCGTCGCGCGCGGGCTAGTCCGACATTGCCCGCGGGTCGAGCGCGTCCTGGAGGCCATCGCCGAAGAAGTTGAACGCGATGACGATGATGAAGATCAGCAGGCCCGGCCAGACCATCAGCTGGGGTGCGGTCGCCATCAGTTCCTGGGCATAGGTCAGCATGTTGCCCCAGCTAGGCAGCGGCGGCTGGATTCCCAGGCCGAGGAAGCTGAGCACACTTTCAAACAGAATCACCGAGCCGATCGACAGCGTCGTCGCTACGATGATTGGCGTGGTCACGTTTGGCAGGATGTGCACGAACATGATGCGCTTGCCGCTTGCGCCCATCGCCGCCGCCGCTCGGACGAACTCCCGTTCGCGGATCGACAAGGTCGCGCCCCGGACCAGTCGAGCGACACCTGTCCAACTGACTAGCGAAATGATCACCACGATCCGCCAGACGCTGATGGCGGGGCTTTCCGCCAGGTCCGCGGAAACGCCCAGGGCCTGAAGGTCGATGGCTGAGAGGACGATCAGCAGAGGCAGCAGGGGCAGGGCGATGACGCCGTCGGTAAATCGCATCAGCATGGAATCGAACCAGCCGCCGTAATATCCCGCGAGTAGGCCAATCAGTGTGCCAATCACCGCGGCCATGCCCGCTGCCGAGAAGCCCACCAGAAGCGACACCCGGCCCCCATAAAGCAGCCGTAGCAGGACATCCCGGCCAAGCTCGTCAGTGCCCAGGGGATGGTCGGCGCTGGGCCCCTCCCGCAACCGGTCGAGGTCGACCCGCGATGGGTCCATGCCCAGAATCCATTCCACCAGCGGGGCGGAGAGGCAAAGCAGGATCAGGATCACAAGCACCACGGCACTGGCCAGGGCAAGCCTGTGGCTGCGGAAGCGCCGCCACTTCAGGCGGCGGATATCCCGCCGCGTTAGCCGCTGTCCCGCGACCACTTCCGGAAGAGCGTCGTCGGCCAGAGTGGGTTCCACACCGGTCATGAGTAGCTGATTCGCGGATCGACGGCCGCGTAGGTCACGTCGGCGCCCAGGTTGGCCAGAAGGGTGACCAGGGTGGTGAACAGCAACACCGCCTGGGCGAGGTTGAAGTCACTGCCTAGAATGGCGTCGAAGATCAGCTTTCCCATGCCCGGATAGCCGAAGACGATCTCCGTAATCAGCGCGCCGGAGAACAGGCCGCCGAACTCCAGCGCAAGAATCGTGATAATTGGAATCATCGCGTTGCGCAGTGCGTGGCCGTACAGTACGCCCCGGTTCGAAAGACCCTTGGCCCGCGCAGTGCGAATGAAATCCTGGCGCAGAACGCCGATCATCTCGCCACGCATGAAGCGGGTAATGCCTGCAATATTCAGCAGCGTAAGCGCCAGGACAGGCAAAAACAGGTGCCACAGCACGTCGCCAACGCTGCCGTCACCGACGGTTTCAAATCCGCTCGCGGGAAACGCCCGCAGCTGTACGGCAAATAGCAGAATAAGCAGCAGGCCCAGCCAGAAGGCCGGCATGGACTTGCCCGCGAAGCAGAACAGGTTGACCGTATAATCCGCCCAAGTTCGTGGCCGCGCTGCCGCCCACACGCCCAGCGGGATTGCGATGGCGGTCGCCAGCACAAAGCTGATCGTCATCAGGAGGATGGTGCGCCATAAATGGGGCATGATCACGTCAAAGACCGGCTGGTTGTGCAGCCGGGAAAACAGGAAGTCCCCCTGCAGCGCCGAGGACAGCCAGGCGAGATAGCGCGAGACGATGGGCTGGTCGAGGCCATAGATCGCCTTCAACCGCTTTGCGTCCTCGGGCGTCATATTAGGATCTGCGTTGATGGCGATGTCGATCGGGTCGCCGGGCATCAGGCCGATCAGGGCGTAGATCACGAACGACATAATCAGCAGCAGCACAAAGGTGCCGAGCAGACGACGGGCAATGAAGGCGATCATGTGCTTGGTCCGCCCGTCAGGGTTACCCGCCGCCAGCGGCAAGGCGCGCTATTTGGCATACCAGTGCTCGACCCAGTTGGTTGAACTATATTGGTGGCCCGTCGGCACCACACCGTGCAGCCATTTCGGCAAGACGAAAGGCGCGGCGCGGTAGTAAAGCGGTATCACCGGCAGCTTTGTTACATAGATTTCCTGAATGCGCCGAAATATGCGTCGCCGCTTTTCTGCGTCCAGTGCCACCTCTGCCTGGTCGATCAGCTTGTCCATCTCCTTGTCCACAAAGCCGGTGTAATTCTGCCCGCGGAAATTGTTCTCTTTGGAAGGTATCATGCTGGAGTGCAAGGTCGAGCGCGGGACGCTTCCGGGGGCTGAAAGCCAGGCGAACATGGCCATGGCGGGGAACTTGCGTTCACTTACGGTGACGCCGAAAAACACCCGCGCTTGCTGGTTCCGGATACGGGCGTCGATGCCGATGTCCCGCCAATAGCTTTGCAGGATCTGCTCGACCAATTCACGCGCCCGGTCCCGCGCGGTCGTCATGATCGTGATGCGCAGCCGGCGGCCATCCTTGTGTCGCCACCTGCCCTTGAGCTTCCAGCCGGCGGCATCGAGAAGCGCTGCCGCTTTCCGGGGGTTGTAGCGGTAGGTCTTGATCCCCTTTGCAAAATGCGGGTCCAGTGGGTGGATCATCGAATCAGCGACCTTCTGCCGGCCAGCGTAGAGTGCTTTGCTGATCTTCTGCCGGTCGATCGCATAGATCAGCGCCTGGCGTACACGAATATCGCGCAGCGCCACATGTTTGAGATTCAGGTCGATATGTTCGTAGATCAGGCCCGGCTTGTAGACGAACTTGAACTGCGAGCCGAAGCGTTGCTGCATACTCAGTGCCTGGTCGACCGTGACGCCCAGTTCGCCGGCGATATAGTCGATGCCGCCGGCCAGAAGGTTTGCCTCCAGTGACGCGCCATTTGGGATCACCTGGACGACGATGCGCTGAAAAAAGGGCTTCTTACCGTACCAGGTGGGATTTCGCTCGAGCACCACGTAGGCGCCGCGCACCAGCTGAGAGATGCGGTAGGGGCCGAAATACAGGCCCGAGTTTGTTGGGTTCGTGTTGTAGGTAGTCAGGTCCTTGTAGTCGCGCGGCCGCTTGAAGGGACCCGCTTCAAGGTGTGCGGGCAAGGGCATCAACCCACTCATCTCGTTGTAATTGAAGGTGACGCGGTCATAGGTCAGCGTGAAGCTTTTCGGACCATTGGGCACGATTTTCAGGATACGGCGAAAGAGCTCGACGGCGCCGACGGCCGACAACGGGTGCTTGCCCACCTTCCACGTGAAGATGAAATCCTTTGTCGTCACGGGTGTGCCGTCGCCCCATGTTGCTTTGGGATGGATTGTGTATGTCAGCTCCACACCGGTCTTGCCCTTGCCCAGTTCGACCTTCTTTGCGAGCCCGTTTTCAAAGGTTGGCAACTGGGTGCAGAGGAGGCAGACCAGTTTCCACTTCGCGTCGTAGATCGTCAGCGGCCTGAGGGTCATTGCCAGGATGTAGCTCTTCGCGAGCATTGATTCGATCAGCGGATGAAAGCTTGCTGGAAACTGGGAAATGCCGATCGTTAGGGTCTTCCGCGGACCTTTCCCCTCGGCGGCCTGGATTCCTGGGGCAATCAACGCTATTGCAAACAGAGCATTGCGCATCAGGCGAAGCATCTGGATAGTCATGCTGGTATAGCTGACGGAACGGTGATGGGAATGCAACGGAATTGGTCAGGTGCAGGCGCGGAAAGCCGAAGCAATGGCGAATAATCAGGATGGCGATCGGCCGGAGCCCGTGGCCGGCCCCAGCGGTGGGGCGCCACCGCCGCGCAACATGCGCGATACCTGGTGGCCCAGGGTCAACACGCCGGCTGAGGCCGCGCGCGCGTCCCGCCATGGCTTCTGGGCGGCCGTCATCAATGTCATCCTGACGGCCACGATCTTTTTCATCGCGCTGGGCGGCGGCAATCTTCGGGGCATACCGCTGACGCAGGATGCTGCGATCCTGTCAGGAATCGAGGCCGCCTTGTTCCTGCCAATCGCCTGGGGCTTGTGGCGCCATTCCTGGATCGCCGCGGCGGCGGCGCTGGTTTTTTATTGTGCCAGCGAAGTGGCCGCCGGACTCTGGCTGAAAATTTGGCCAGATACGTTCGCGACGCTGCTGGTTGTCTGTTTTCTGGTGTTCTTTACCCACGGCCTTCGCGGCAGCTTTGCGCTGTCCCGAATGGCGCGGGCGGGAACTCAGCCGGAGCCGCCTTCCACATAAGCTTGTGCACGGGTCAGTTGGCCAGTTGCGCCGGGGCGTATCGGCCATCGGCAAAGGCGCCCAGATAGTTGTGAACCAGCGGGTGATTCACCGGCGCGCGCGAAGTGTCCGCCGCCAGATTGCGCTCCGCCACATAGGTCGTGTGCGTCTTGCCGTCCACCAGCACGTGATACCAGGGCGCATCCTTGGGCGGCTGACTGCGTGCCATCTGGTCATACCACTCGTCCGACAGCGCAAATTGCGGATCCACATCGAAGATCACGCCCCGGTAGCCGAAGCGCCTGTGGGCGACGAGCTGGCCTACTTCAAAACGGGCGGTCTGTTCCTGCATCGCTGGCATCTGCCTCAACTCGATCCCGCCCGGGCAACGGTGTGCTCGATTTTCCGGATCAGGGTATCCACCCCCTTGTCCCGCAAGATTGCGGTGAACTCCGACCGGCGCGTGGCCACCTCGCTGATGGTGCCTTTCAGGAAAACATCGATGATCTTCCAGCGGCCGCCCCGCTTCTGCATCAGGTAGGCGACTTTGACGTTCTTGGCCTTGGGGCGCACCACCTCGGTCCGGACCAGACGATAGCCGCGCCCTGGATCGTCCACCCCCATGGTGCGGAACCCCTCGCCGCTGAAACCCTTGAATCGGGTGGCATGGGACGAGATTGACAGGGACGCGAACGCCTTGGCGTAACGGACGCGCTGAGGCGCGGAGAACGACCGCCACCGCCGCCCGGCGGCGCGGCGCGCCAGGTAGGGCAGGTCAAAAGCTTTCCGCACCACCGGCGTCAGCATTTTATAGCGTCCGGTGTAGCCGAGGGTCTTGGCCCGTTTCATGGTTGCGAGCAGGCCTGCCTGATAGGTGGCGATCACAGCGGCCGGGCCGTTCTGCGCCTGGGCGCCTGCCGGCGCGGATAAAAACCCAATCGCCAGGCCGGCTGCGGCTATGGCGTATTTATGTCTGAGGCGAATATCAATCATCTGAGCACGACCCTGTTGCTGTCTGACGGACTTACGCAATCCCCACCGCTATGTATATACGATGGCAGCAGGCGCTATAGCCGGCCGGGCGTCGGATTGCCGCTGGCGGCGGACAAATCCGGCAGGCATCATAGCTGCCCCAGCCCGTGGAAGACGAAGCCGGACTGTCCGTGACCGAACCTCCCTCACCACCCACTGCTGCCAAATCGGGCCGCCCCGGCGCCTCGGATATCCTGTGCTTACTGGTCGGCCAGGTGGTGGCCCGGGCGCGGCTGGTGCTGCTGTTGGCCGTCGCCCTCAGCGCATTCAGCGGCTGGGCCGTCACCACCCTTGGCATCAACACCGACACCACGGGCCTGATCTCGAAGGACCTGCCCTTTCGCAAGACTTTTGCGGAATACCGGCGCAATTTTCCCTGGTTCAAAGCCACCGTCATTGTCGTGATCGATGGCGCTTCCGTCGATGCGGCTGAGGATGGGGCCGCCCGCCTGTACAAGCGGATGTCTGCCAATCGGGGGCAATTCATCAGCCTGTTCTACCCCCAGTCCGAGAGTTTCTTCCGGCGGAACGGCCTGCTCTATCTCAGCATCAAGTCGTTGGAGCGCTTCTCGGACCAGGTGGCGTCTGCCCAGCCCTTCCTCGCCGAACTGACCCGGGACCCAAGCCTGCGCGGCCTGTATGACGTGCTGCGCCAGGCCATCGACCGCCTGGGCACCGCGGACGGAAAGCCCGGCCAGCTTGCGCCGGTGCTGGATCGCATCAGCACAGTCATTGAAGCGCAATCCCGGGGCCAGAGGGCGCAGCTCGCCTGGTCAGAAGTCCTGTCCGGTGACACCGTGAAAAAGAGCGACCGCCGGCGCATCATCGTCGTCCAGCCGAAGCTGGATTTCAAATCCCTGACGCCCGCGAAAAAGGCCATGGACCAGATTCGCGCCTGGGCGAAAGAACTCGGGCTGACGCCGGCCAACGGCGTGCGCCTGCGCATGACCGGCTCCGCCGCCATCGGGTCGGAGGAATTGAAGAGCGTCACCGTGGGCGCCCAGCTTGCCGGCATTCTGTCTTTCATCTTTGTGACCATTCTGCTCACCCTGGGGCTCCGGTCCGCGCGTCTCGTGATCGGCGTTGTCATCACACTTATTCTGGGATTGCTCTGGACCGCGGGGTTTGCCGCCATCTCGGTGGGGACGCTCAATCTCCTGTCCGTCGCCTTTGCCGTGCTCTTCATCGGCCTTGGCGTCGACTTCGGCATCCATTTCGCCCTCCGCTGCCGGGAGGAGCGGGGGGAGGATGTAAACCGCCGTCAGGCAATCATCCTGGCGACCCGCGGTGTGGGGGCGGGGCTCGTGCTCTCGGCGGCGGCAGCGGCGGTGGCCTTCCTGTCCTTCCTGCCGACGGAATATCGCGGCGTCTCGGAGCTTGGTTTGATTGCCGGGGCAGGCATGGCGATCGCCCTGACCGCCAGCCTGACCGTTCTGCCTGCGATCCTCGCCCTGTGGCCGGAGCGGGCGGATCTGCGCGCGCTGCCGGACTGGCACAAACGGGGCGCGGGACAAGCAGTGCAGCAGGCGCTGACCCGTGCACGACGCCCGATTGTCATCGGCGCGCTGGTGCTGGGCGTAGCCGGTGCAGCGCTGGCGCCCTGGTCGACCTTCGACCGCAACCCCCTCAATCTCAAGGACCCGTCCACGGAGTCGGTGGCGACAGCCATCGACCTCATGTCCGACCCGGACACGCCGGTCACCGGCATCTCAATCCTGACGCCGGGCCTGCAGGCGGCGAACAAACTGGCGAAGAAGCTGCGGCAGTTGCCGGCGGTGCGTTCCGTCCGCACTGTTTCCGACCTGATCCCGAAAAAGCAGCAGGAAAAGCTGGATATCATCGAGGAAGTCTCCCTGGTCATGTTGCCGGTGTGGCGCATCAAGGACACGGCCAAAGCGCCCGATATGGCGGCGCGCCGGGCGTCGGCCCGGGCGTTGCAAAAGGCGATCGGCACGGCG
>JAJFFJ010000059.1 GCA_021776685.1 Alphaproteobacteria bacterium | reverse complement strand
CCCTGGTGGGCCTCGTCGGCGCAGATCTGGGCCTGGGCGAAGCGATCCTCTGGCGTCGGCCCCTGGTTGATCCACGGCTGGTGCTGCTCCACCGATGCAAACTCCGTGGAAGCCAGCGCCGACAGGATCTTGAACAGCGTGTCCTTGTAGTCGTCCGGCATCTGCTCGACCGTCTCGATCTTGCGCATGCCCTTGAGTTCGCCATGGGTGACGTGGCGCGAAACATTCATGGGTTCAGGTCCGGTTCTGGATTATCGCTGGCCAGACTTTAGCCCAGCCGCCGCCAAACGCGCCACCCTGACAGGCCGCTGGATCCCCTCTGGCGTCCCGGGACGAGCGGAGGCTCACCCCGTTTCGCGGTGCCAGTCGCTGTCCTGGCGGGCGTCGATGACGCCGCGGCGGATGTCGCGGGTGCGGGTCAGCATGGCGAGCAGGCCGTCGGCGTCGCCCCGGCGGATCGCCTTGCGTACAGCGGAGAGATCTTCCTCGAAGCGGCCGAGCACATCTAGGACGGCATCCTTGTTGACCAGGAAGACATCGCGCCAAAATTCCGGGTTGGTCGCCGCGATGCGCGTGAAATCGCGGAACCCGCCTGCGGAGAACTGGATTACCTCTGATTTGAGATCGCCCTCCATTTCCGCGGCGGTGCCGACAATGGTGTAGGCGATAATGTGCGGCAGGTGGGAGGTGAGCGCGAGTACCACGTCGTGATGCTCGGGCTCCATGATCTGGACCGAGCTGCCAACCGCCTCCCACAAGCCGGTTACCTGGGCAAGCGCGCCTGCGTCAGTCTCCTGCGGCGGCGTCAGAATGCACCAGCGGCCCTCGAAAAGTTCGGCAAAGCCAGAGTCTGGCCCAGAGAATTCGGTGCCCGCCACCGGGTGGCCAGGCACCAGATGCACATGGTCCGGCAGGTATGGCGCAAGCGCCTTCAGCGCGACCTGCTTGGATGAGCCCACATCGGTGACAATGGCGCCTTCGGCCAATGCCGGCGCCATGGCCTTTGCCACGTCTTCATAGCCGCGCAGATGGATGGCGATAACCACCAGATCGGCGCCGGCGACCGCGGCCGCCACAGTCTCCGCCGCCTCGTCCACCACGCCCAGTTCGAGCGCACGGGCGCTGGTTTCCGCCCGGCGCGACCAGCAGACGATACGGTCCGCCAGCCCGGCCTTGCGCACGGCCCGCGCAAGGGAGGATCCGATCAGCCCGACGCCGATGAATGCAACGCGGGAAAAATGGGGAGTGTCCGCCACGCGCCGGCTACTGCTTGGCGAAAGCGTTGAGCGCGTCGACCGTCGCCCGCAACTGCGCCTCTGTGCCAATGGTCACGCGCACACAGTCCGGCAGACCGTAATTCGCCACCTTGCGCGTGATAATGCCCTTCGTGGTGAGATAGTCGTTCGCCGCATTTGCGTCCCGGCCATCGGCGCCCGGAAACCGCACCAGCACAAAGTTGCCGATGCTCGGCGGCGACTCGAAACCGATCTCGCGCACCTGGTCCTGGAACCAGGGCAGCCATTCGCTGTTGTGGGTGCGGGACATGTCCACATGGGCCACATCGCGCACGGCCGCAACGCCGGCAGCGAGCGCCATGGCATTGACGTTGAACGGCCCGCGCACCCGATGCAGCACCCCGATTATCTCCGGGTCCGCATAGCACCAGCCGAGCCGGAGCGCCGCCAGTGCATAGATCTTCGAGAAAGTGCGGGTGACCACCACATTGCGGTGCTGCCGCGCCAGCTCCAGCCCGGCGGAATAGTCGTTGCGCACGATGTATTCGGCATAGGCCGCGTCGATGACGAACAGGGTGTCTTCGCGCAGGCCGGCATGCAGGCGGGACACTTCCTCCGGCGGCAGGAAGGTGCCGGTAGGGTTGTTGGGATTGGCCAGAAAGACGACCCGCGTCTTGTCGGTGACCGCGGCCAGGAAGTTGTCGACGCTGGCGCCCAGGCCGTCATCCTTGGCGCGCACCGCGGTCGCCCCCGCGGCCATGGTCGAAATCGGGTACATGGCGAAACCGTGCTCGCTGAACAGCACCTCGTCTCCGGGCCCCGCATAGGCCTTGGTCAGGAGACCGATCAGTTCGTCCGACCCGTTGGCGCAGACCAGCCGGTCTGCCTCGAGCCCATGGGCCTCCGCCAATGCGTGACGCAATTCCGTGTGGCCGCCGTCGGGATACCACTGCGCCTGGTCCGCCATCTGGCGCAGCGCTTCCACCGCGTGGGGACTCGCACCCAGGGTATTCTCGTTCGACGCCAGCTTGATTGGCTCGTCTATTCCGGGGATCTTCGACTCGCCACCCACATAAGGGGCGATGTCCATGATCCCCGGTTTGGGGGTCGGCAGGCTCATGGCACTGGCTCCGGTTATTCGGCGTCCAACACGTCCAGCGGCACAGGAAACGCACCCAGCCAGTGGACCGCATCCACCGCCCGGGACGACGCCAGGCGGGCGGTTGCGTCGGCGGCGCTGATATAGCCGTCACATTCCATCAACCGCAACCGTCCCGATTGCGCAATGCGCCGCATGGCGGGGAGATTACGGCGCGCGGGGTCCATCTCCAGAACCAGCCAGCTGCGGTCCTGACCGCTCGGCGCACTGTGGGCGCGGCCCACTATCATGGCGGCGCGGCGGGCGTCACCAGTGAAGGGCAGTTGCCAGATGACCGACACATCTTCCGGCCGGGTCAGCGCAAAGCGCCGCCACCACAGACCGGCCCCACCGCCGCCGGGCCAAGGCAGGACTGCGGCACTGGCCCGTCCAGCGTGAACCGCCGCGAGCGGATTGGCTGACTCCGCCACCGGCGTCGCTTCGCCAAAATGCTGCCGCGCAAACAGCGTTGCCCAGGGCGCGTTGGCAGGCGTCGCAACCCGGAAATCCGTCTGCAGCCTGACAGAGGCGGCGATAATCTCGCGCCAGATGCGCGCCACCGAGGCCGCCGGATAGGCGCCTTTGTGCCGGCCCAGCAGACGGGCAAGCACCTGGGCTTCCCGGCCCGGGTGATGCACCACGGTGTCCGAGCCAAGTTTTGCCTTGCCGACCTTCTGCACCAACGCCGCGCGACGGCCGAGAAGGTCGAGCAATTCCCCGTCAACGCCGTCGATGGCGGTGCGTAATTCGGCCAGTGCCTTGGGCACCCCATCAACGCCTGTTTTCCCGGCCTTCGACGCGCCGCCCCTGGTGGATTTAGCCATTACGCTTTTTCTTTCCCTGTTTCTGCCCCGGACCGGACCAGCTGCCCTTGTGGGCGGGCATCTTGCCGAAAGCCTGTGGCGTAACTTACATCACGGACCGGAACCACCCAAAGAATTGGGCTCGTTCCCTGCCGTCCGGCTTGATAATGTCCCGTCGGCGACCAACCATATCCGTCCACCCAAGGCGAACAACAGCTCATGCCGATCAAGATTCCCAACGACCTGCCCGCCTCCCGCACGTTGCAGAAGGAAGGCGTCGATATCATGAGCGAGGATGAAGCCTCGCGTCAGGACATTCGCCCATTGCGCATCGCGATGCTCAACCTGATGCCCAAGAAAATCGAGACGGAAACACAGATCTCACGGCTGATCGGCTCGACGCCGCTGCAGGTGGAGATGACCCTGATTTCGCCCTCCACCTATATCCCGTCGAACACGCCGCAGGAGCATATGCTGGCATTTTATGAGCCCTTCGATTCGGTTCAGACGGAGCGTTTTGACGGGCTGATTATCACCGGCGCACCGGTCGAGGAACTGCCTTTTGAAGAAGTGAAATACTGGGATGAATTGCGGCGCATTCTCGACTGGTCCCACACCAACGTGCACAGCACGCTCAACATCTGCTGGGGCGGCCAGGCAGCGCTGTTCCACAATCACGCCGTGCCGAAACACTTGCTGCCGGGCAAACTCTCCGGCGTCTATGACCACCGGGTGATGAAACGGACCTCACCCATGGTGCGCGGCTTCAATGATGTGCTGCCGGTGCCGGTCTCCCGCTATACCGAGACCCGGTCGATCGACGTGGAGAAACACAGCGCATTGTCGATTTTGCTCGAGTCCGATGAGGCCGGCGTCTGTCTGGTCGAGGACTCGCAATTCAACGCGATCTATATGTTCAACCACCTCGAATACGACACGCGCACGCTCTACAATGAGTATGTGCGCGATATCGAGGCGCGACCGGAAACGGTGAAGGTGCCCGAGTATTACTTCCCCATGAACGATCCGGCGAAGACGCCCCACAATGGCTGGCGTGCCCATGGCCACCTACTGATGGGCAACTGGATCAACCGGATATATCAAACGACGCCCTTCAAACTGGAAGATGTGGGGCGCTTCAGCCGTTAGCCGCAAGCGGCCTCAGCTAATTGTTGTCTCCGTGATGCCGGCCATGTGACGGGCGGCGATATAGCCGAAGGTCATGGCCGGGCCAATGGTGATGCCGGCGCCCGGATAGGTGCCACCCATGACGCTGACCATATCGTTGCCGGCAACATAGAGGCCGGGGATTGGCTGGCCGTCGCCATCCAGCACCCTGGCGCTGGCGTCTGCGCGCAGGCCCAGGAATGTGCCGATGTCGCCGGGAATCATGCGGATTGCATAGAAAGGCGGCTGGTCCAGGGGCGCGACGCAGGGGTTGGGCGTGTGGGACACGTCCCCATAATTCCAATTGTAGGCATTGGTGCCTTTTCCGAAGGCCGGGTCGTTGCCTGACCCCGCCGGACCATTGAAGGCCGCCAGGGTTGCCGCCAGTGCAGAGCCGTCGATGCCGAGGGCAGAGCCGAGGGCCTCGGGCGTCTCGCCCCGCACCAGATACCCTCTTTTCAACCACGGACCCAACCGCCCGGGAAATGGCGGCACCGGCCCCAGGCCATAGCGCCGGATCGCCCGGTGATCGGCGACGATGTAAACCTCGATGGTCTCGTCGCCCTCACACGCCTCGATCATTGGCGGCACAAAGTCGTGATAGGAATTCGCCTCGTTGGTGAAGCGGCGGCCACGCCGGTCGACCACGATCACACCCGGCTTGGCGCGGTCGATGAAATGAGGGAACGGCAGAGTTGACCCGTCCTTCTGCGGCACCAGTGACGTGGGCGCCCAAGCGGCCGCATTGGCGGCATCCTCTGCCATGCCGGCGCCCGCGGCCTGCCCCAGCCTGAGACCATCGCCGCTGCTCGTTGCGGGCGGCAGGGAGTGATGATTGCGCCCCTCGGCCAGATGCGGATAGACCCGCGCCTTTAGTGCCTCGTCCCCTGGAAAGCCACCGGCCGCCAGCACAACGCCCTTGCGCGCGGCGACCCGGACTGGCTCGCCGTCCCGGTCCACAACAGCGCCTGTCACCTGGCCGTCAACATGGGTGAGCTCGGCGATAGGCGAAGACAGCCAGATCGGCACCTCCCGGTCGAACAGGCTGAGCGCCAGCATCGCCGCCAGCGCGTTGCCATTGGACAGGCGGGTGCCGCGCGGATGGCGCAACCGGTCCCAACCGTAGCGGGCGATCAGCCGCGCGGCGTAGACGGTGGAGACCACCGACCGCCCGATGCGGAACATATGCCGGAAGTCCTGCCGCGCGATCATCATGCCGCCGATGGCCATGGTGGTGGAAATCGGCGCCCGCAGGTCACGGAATCGGCGGCCCAGCTTGCGGCCTTCAAAGACCCGTGGCACCAGCGCCCGGCCACCGAGCGCGGCACCCTCCACATCCGGGTGGTAGTCCGCGAATTTCGGCTGCATGTCGAAGGCGACGTGAGTGTTGTCTTCGAACCAGGCGTGCATCACAGGCGCCTCACGCAGATAGGCCGCCGCCACGTCACGATTGAGGCGGTTGCCCACCTCCCGCTCCAGATAGCTCATGGCCCGCTCGGCGCTGTCATCCATTCCGGCATCGCGCATGAAACGGTTGTCCGGCACCCAGATGACACCTGCCGAAAAAGCCGTGCTGCCGCCGAAGACCGGCGCCTTTTCGGCCACGATCACATCAAGCCCGAGATCCGCCGCCACCGCCGCCGTCGCCATGCCGCCGGCGCCTGCCCCAGCGACGAGCACGTCGCATGTGATCTCCGGGACCGTCATGCCGAGAGCACGCCGCGCGCAATTATTGCGTGACCTGAAAAGCCCGGTTTCATCGCCTGCTCGTCTCCCCCAGAGCCCTTGAATAGCACATCATAGAGATTATTTACCTATCACCC
>JAJFFJ010000058.1 GCA_021776685.1 Alphaproteobacteria bacterium | reverse complement strand
AACTACCGTCCCCAGTTTTACTTCCGGACGACGGATGTGACGGGTTCGGTGGTTCTGCCGGACGGCACAGAGATGGTGATGCCGGGTGACAATATCGCGATGGAGGTCGAGCTGATCCAGCCGATCGCCATGGACGACGGTCTGCGCTTCGCCATCCGCGAAGGCGGACGGACCGTCGGCGCGGGTGTCGTCTCCGCTATCGTCGAATAGGCGTAACAAATTAACGGCCGGCGGATTTTCCGCCGGCTTCTTTTTCTGCTCCGGTCCGGTTGTCGGGCGTTGGAGCGTAGCTGAGTGCAGATATGGAAAACCAGACGATCCGGATAAGGCTGAAGGCCTTCGATCACCGCCTGCTCGACGTGTCGACAGGCGAGATCGTCAATACGGCCAAACGGACCGGCGCCCAGGTGCGCGGACCGATTCCGCTGCCGACGCGGATTCAGCGCTATACGGTCAACCGTTCGCCGCACATCGACAAGAAGTCGCGCGAACAGTTCGAGACCCGCACCCACAAGCGGCTGATCGACATCGTCGACCCAACGCCACAGACCGTGGATGCCCTTGGCAAGCTTGACTTGGCTGCGGGCGTCCATGTGGACATCAAGCTGAAGGAAGAAGCCTGATGCGTACCGGATTGATCGCAGAAAAACTCGGCATGAGCCGGATTTTCACGGAGGACGGCACCAGCGTACCCGTCACCGTGCTGCGTCTGGACGCCTGCGAGGTGGTCGGCGTCCGGACAGAAGAGAATCATGGCTACACCGCGGTCCAGCTGGGCCATGGCAAAGCCAAGGTCAAGAATGTAACCAAGCCCATGCGCGGCTACTTCGCCAAGGCGAAGATCGAGCCGAAGCGCCGCCTGGTGGAATTCCGGGTCAGCGAAGATGCGCTGCTGAATGTGGGCGACGAACTGTCAGCCGGCCACTTTGTCCAGGGCCAGTTCGTGGATGTGGCTTCACGATCGATCGGCAAGGGATTTGCTGGCGCCATGAAGCGTCACAATTTTTCGGGCCTGCGCGCGACCCACGGTGTGTCGATCTCCCATCGCTCTCACGGTTCCACCGGCCAATGTCAGGACCCGGGCCGGGTCTTCAAGGGTAAGAAAATGGCCGGGCACATGGGCGACAAGCGTGTGTCGATCCAGAATTTGCGGGTCATTGCCACTGACGGCGAGCGGAACCTGATCCTCGTCAAGGGCGCAGTCCCGGGCGCCAAGGGCGCACTGATTGAAATTCGCGATGCGGTCAAGCGGGCAGCGCCGGAAGATGCGCCGTTCCCGGCCGCACTCCGTGGCGAAGGCCATGCATCCCGCGCGGGTCTGCTCGACCAGGCCTCCGGCGCATTGGCGGAAGAGGCGGAGGCTGCGGCCGCTGCCGAGGCTGAAGCATCAGCGGCCCAGGCAAAGGCCGATGCGGAAGTTGCCGCTGATAAGGCCGCCGAAGCGGATGCACCGGCGGGAGACAAGAAGGATGCGGGCGATGAAAGCTAAAGTCGTCGACCTGAGCGGCAAAGCGGCCGGAGACGTCGATCTGAACGACGCCATCTTTGGCCTTGAGATTCGCAAGGACATCCTCGCCCGTGTGGTTAACTGGCAGCTGGCCAAGCGCCGGGCCGGTACGCACTCGACCAAGGGTGTCGGCGAAATCAGTGGCACCACGGCCAAGCCGTTCAAACAGAAGGGCACCGGCCGCGCCCGTCAGGGGTCGAGCCGTAGCGCGCAAATGCGCGGCGGTGCGGTGATCTTCGGACCGAAGCCGCGCGATTACGGCTACACGCTGCCCAAGAAGGTGCGCCGTCTGGGGCTCAAGACCGCTCTCTCCGCCAAACAGGCAGAGGGCAAGCTGGTGATCCTGAAGGACGCCAGCATGACGGAGCCGAAGACCGGTGAACTGGTCAAGCAGCTGAAGTCACTTGGCTGGGCCAATGCGCTGATTATCGATGGCGCGGAGGTGAACGAGAATTTTGCCTCTGCTGCCGCCAACATCCCCAACATCGACGTGCTGCCCCAGCAGGGCGCCAACGTCTATGACATCCTGCGGCGGGACACTCTGGTCTTGACCCAGCAGGCAGTGGAAGCGCTGGAGGCGCGGCTGGCATGAGCAAATATGCAGGACGCCCGGCGCCGGAACTGTCCAAGGCGCAGATGTACGACATCATCCGTGGTCCGGTGATCACGGAAAAAGCGACGATGGGTTCAGAGTTCGGGCAGGTCACCTTCTTCGTGGCGCTTGAGGCCACCAAGCCGGAAATCAAGGCGGCGGTGGAAGGCATCTATCCGAACGTGAAAGTCAAAGCGGTCAACACCATCCGGCAGAAGGGCAAGCGCAAGATGTGGCGCAACCGTCCAGGCCGGCGGAGCGACCGGAAAAAGGCGATCATCACCCTCGAAGAGGGCCAGATGATCGACATTTCAGCGGGAGCCTGAGGCAATGGCGCTCAAACAATATAAGCCGGATACCCCGGGTCGCCGTGGCCTGGTGCTGGTGGACCGTTCGGACCTGTACAAGGGCGAGCCGGTCAAGCACCTGACCAAAGGCAAGACGAGCAAGGGTGGCCGTAACAATCACGGCCGCGTCACGGCACGTCGTCGCGGTGGCGGACACAAGCAGCGTTACCGGGTCATCGACTTCAAGCGCACGCGGGAAGGCACCGCGAGCGTGGAGCGGATCGAGTATGACCCGAACCGCACTGCGTTCATCGCACTGATCAAATATGAAGACGGCGACCTGTCTTACATTCTGGCTCCCCAACGCCTGCGGGTAGGCGACAAGGTGGAGTCGGGCAGGGGCGCGGACATCAAACCCGGTAATGCCCTGCGGCTGGCCAACATTCCGGTCGGCACCATCGTTCACAATGTGGAACTGAAGCCCGGCAAGGGTGGCCAGATCGCGCGTGCAGCTGGCACATATGTGCAGCTCGTGGGCCGCGACCAGGGCTATGCCCAGCTTAAGCTCGGCTCCGGCGAAATGCGTAGGGTCAGGGGCGAATGCATGGCGACCATTGGCGCCGTGTCGAACCCGGATCAACAGAACATCAACCTCGGCAAGGCTGGCCGCAACCGGTGGAAGGGCAAGCGTCCGTCCACCCGCGGCGTGGCGATGAACCCGGTCGATCACCCCCACGGCGGCGGCGAAGGCCGCACCTCGGGTGGTCGCCATCCGGTGACTCCGTGGGGCAAGCCCACCAAGGGCGCACGCACCCGGCGGAACAAGTCCACGGACAAGTTCATCATCCGCAGCCGTCACGTCCGCAAGAAACGCTAGGGAGCCCATCCGGTGGCACGCTCAGTCTGGAAAGGTCCGTTCGTCGATGGCTATCTGCTTAAGAAGGCAGAGAAGTCGCGCGATTCCGGCCGCAATGCGGTGATCAAAACATGGTCCCGGCGCTCGACGATCCTGCCGCAGTTTGTCGGCCTGACCTTCGGCGTTCACAACGGTCAGAAGTTCATCCCGGTTTTGGTGACGGAAAACATGGTGGGGCACAAGTTTGGCGAGTTCTCGCCGACCCGCACCTATTACGGCCACACCTCTGACAAAAAGTCGAAACGAGGTTAGTCATGGGTAAGCCAAAGGCAAAACGTCGGCTGGCGGACAACGAGGTGCAGGCTCATGGCCACAATATTCGCATCAGTCCGCAAAAGCTGAATCTGGTGGCGGCGACCATTCGTGGCCGCAAGGTGGAAGCGGCTGTGGCTGATTTATCCTTCAATCCGCGTCGGATATCGGATGACGTGAAGAAGGTGCTCCAGTCAGCTATTGCGAACGCCGAAAACAATCACGGTCTCGATGTAGACCGCCTGTGGATCAAGGAAGCCTATGTGGGCAAGAGCATGGTGATGAAGCGCTGGCGGGCGCGGGCGCGGGGACGCGTCGGCCGCATTGTCAAGCCGTGGAGCAACCTGACGATAATCCTGCAGGAACGCGAGGAGGCCGCTTAAATGGGCCAGAAAGTCAACCCAATCGGTCTCAGGCTCGGCATCAACCGTACGTGGGACAGCCGCTGGTATGCAGATGCCGACTATGGCGATCTGCTGCAGCAGGATCTGAGACTGCGTGCGTTTCTGAAGAAGAAACTGGCCCAGGCCGGTGTCAGCAAGGTGGTGATCGAGCGCCCGGCCAAAAAAGCCCGGGTGACCATCCACACCGCGCGGCCGGGAGTGGTAATCGGCAAGAAGGGTGCAGATATCGAGAAGCTGCGCCGCGAGATTTCGACGATGACCGGCGACGAGGTCACCGTCAACATTGTCGAGATTCGCAAGCCCGAGATCGACGCTCAGCTGGTGGCCGAGAACATTTCCCAGCAGCTGGAACGCCGGGTGGCCTTCCGCCGCGCTATGAAGCGGGCGGTGCAGTCAGCCATGCGTCTTGGCGCACTGGGCATTCGGATCAATTGCGGCGGCCGTCTGGGCGGCGCAGAGATTGCGCGCATGGAATGGTATCGCGAAGGTCGCGTGCCGTTGCACACCTTGCGCGCCGATATCGACTATGGCGAAGCGACAGCCCTGACCACCTACGGCACCTGCGGGGTGAAGGTCTGGGTCTATCGCGGCGACATCATGGAACACGACCCCATGGCGCATGAGCGCCGGGCGCTCGAAGGGCAATCGGGCGGCGCGCCGTCCGGCGGCCGTTCGTAACGACGGGTCAGGAGTCAGGGAACCGGGACGATGCTGTCACCGAAACGCACAAAATACCGCAAGCAGCACAAGGGGCGCATTCATGGCAATGCGACCCGTGGCACGCAGCTGAACTTCGGCGCCTATGGAATGAAGGCGCAGAGCCCCGGCCGTGTGACCGCACGTCAGATCGAGGCTGCGCGGCGGGCGATGACCCGCCATATGAAGCGTGCAGGGCGCGTCTGGATCCGGATTTTCCCGGATGTCCCGGTATCGCAGAAGCCTGCCGAAGTGCGCCAGGGCAAGGGCAAGGGCACGCCGGAATACTGGGCATGCCGGGTGCAGCCGGGCCGCATAATGTTTGAAATCGATGGTGTCAGCGAAGATGTGGCACGCCGGGCGATGGAATTGGCTGATGCCAAGTTGCCTGTGCAGACCCGCTTCGTCACCCGCCTGATCGGAGGCAACTAGAATGACCAGTGCCGCTGATTTGAGGCCCAAGACGCCCGACCAGCTGCAGGAGCAGCTGGATGGCCTGAAGAAGGAGCAGTTCAACCTGCGCTTTCAGGCGGCTCAGGGTGCGCTCGAGAATACGTCGCGGGTGCGCGAAGTGCGCCGCGAGATTGCCCAGATCCGAACCATTCTGCGCGAGAAGCAGTTCGCCGGACAGGAGAAATAGACCAATGCCGAAACGCGAACTGCAGGGAGTGGTGACCAGCGACGCGGCGGACAAGACCGTCGTCGTCAAGGTCGAGCGCCGCTTTCGCCATCCGCTCTACAAAAAGATCATTCGCCGGTCGAAGAAATTCATGGCCCACGACGAAGCTAACAACTGCAAGGTGGGTGACATTGTCACCATCCGCGAATGCCGTCCGCTTTCCAAACGCAAGACTTGGGAAGTGATTGACGCGGGCGCGGCCTGAGGGAACTGAGACATGATCCAGATGCAGTCCAGGCTCGATGTGGCCGACAACTCAGGCGCCAGACAGGTGCAGTGCATCAAGGTGCTGGGCGGTTCGAAACGCAGGACCGCCGGCATTGGCGATGTCATCGTCGTGTCGGTGAAGGAAGCGATTCCGCGGGGCCGCGTGAAAAAGGGTGAAGTGCGCCGTGCAGTTATCGTGCGCACTGCCTACGACATTCGCCGCGACGACGGCACGGTGATCCGCTTCGACCGCAATGCGGCGGTGTTGATCGACAACAATGGCGAGCCGGTGGGTACGCGTATTTTCGGACCAGTGACGCGCGAACTTCGCGCCAAGCGGTTCATGAAGATCGTCTCCCTGGCGCCGGAAGTGCTTTAGGCACCGGCCCAGAGAACATCGAGAGCAGGAACGGAAAAATGGCCGTCAAATTAAAGATCAAACGCGGTGACCGCGTGATCGTCCTGACTGGCAAGGACAAGGGCAAGCAGGGCGAGGTGGAACGCGTCATCAAGGGCGACCGCCCGGGCGACCATCGCGTTGTGGTGGCCGGCGTCAATCGGATCAAGCGGCACACCAAACAAACTCAGACCACACAGGGCGGAATCATCGAGCGCGAGGCGCCGATCCACATTTCGAATGTGGCGCTGGTGGATCCCAAAGAGGATGCACCGACCCGTGTGGGCTACTCATATCTCGAGGAAGGTCAGAAGGTCCGCTTTGCAAGGCGGTCCGGAGAGATCATCGATCGGTAAGATACCAGGTAAGGATGTGGCCAATGGCCAGATTGTATGACCATTACAAGGATGTGGTGCGCGAGCAGCTGAAGTCGGAGTTCGGCTATGGCAACGCTCACCAGATTCCGC
The DNA here is from genome assembly GCA_021776685.1 of Alphaproteobacteria bacterium. Taxonomy (GTDB): domain Bacteria; phylum Pseudomonadota; class Alphaproteobacteria; order Bin65; family Bin65; genus JAJFFJ01. The sequence continues at coordinate 25,170 of JAJFFJ010000058.1, read as the reverse complement.
GGCTGGAAAAGATCGTGCTGAACATGGGCGTCGGCAAGGCGACCCAGGACAGCAAGCTGATCAACGGCGCCGTTGACGATATGACGCTGATTGCCGGACAGCAGCCGGTGGTTGTTGTCGCTCGCAGGTCTGAGGCCACCTTCAAGCTGCGCGAAGGCATGAAGATTGGCGTCAAGACGACGCTCAGGCGTCGGCGGATGTACGAATTTATGGATCGGCTGGTGACGATTGCGCTCCCCCGGGTGCGTGATTTTCGCGGGCTGAACCCGAAAAGCTTCGACGGCCGTGGCAACTTCGCCATGGGGCTGAAGGAGCAGATCGTTTTTCCTGAAATCAACTATGACCAGACCGACACCATCCGCGGCATGGACATCTGCATTGTCACGACCGCGGAGACCGACGCTGAAGCAATGGCGCTGCTGAGGGGATTCGACATGCCCTTCCCAGTGGCGGCTTAGGCGCGGCGAAACAGGACGATAGAGAGACCGTAGAGATATGGCGAAGAAAAGCGCAGTCGAGAAAAATAACCGCCGCCGCAGGATGGCGGCCCGCGATGCAGAGAAGCGTGCGGCGCTCAAAGAGATCGCCCGCAATACCGATCTGGCGCCGGAAGAGCGTTTCCGGGCGCAGCTCAAGCTGGCGAAATTGCCGCGCAACGGCTCGAGAGTGCGTGTGCGTAACCGCTGCGAGCTGACCGGCCGGCCGCGCGGCTATTACCGCAAGTTCCAGCTGTCCCGCATCGCATTGCGCGAGCTGGCGTCGAGCGGCGAGTTGCCCGGCGTCACCAAGGCGAGCTGGTAGGAGATACGCCATGACCATGAGCGACACCATCGGCGACATGCTGACCCGCATCCGGAATGGCCAGCGCGCCATGAAGGGCCAGGTGACATGCCCGGCATCTAAAGAGCGGGAAGGCGTGCTGCAGGTGCTGCAGTCCGAAGGCTTCCTCCGCGGCTTCTCCCGGCGCGAAGTCCGCAAGGGCATCGATGAACTGGTTATTGAGCTGAAGTATCACGAGGGTGGGCCGGTGATCCGCGAAGTTGCGCGGGTTTCGAAGCCGGGACGGCGGGTCTACACCTCGGTCAAGACCATGCCGCGCACCTATGGCGGACTGGGAATCAAGATTCTGTCCACGTCGAAGGGCATCCTGTCTGACGCTGCGGCGCGGGAAGCCAATGTGGGCGGCGAAATCCTCTGCGAAGTCTTCTAGGCGCGGCAGGGCGAGAGCAGGAACAAGATCATGTCGAGAATCGGCAAGGAACCAGTGGAAATCCCAAGCGGCGTCGATGTGAAAATCGATGGCATGCTGGTGACCATCAAAGGCAAGCAGGGCGAGCTATCGCTGAAGCTGACCGATGATGTGGAGCTTTCACAGGAAGACAACATGCTGACGGTCAAGCCGGCCAATGACGGCAAGCGTGCCCGGATGATGTGGGGCACGGCGCGAAGCCAGATCCAGAATCTGGTCACCGGCGTGACGGACGGTTTCATCTACAACCTGGAAATCCACGGCGTTGGCTATCGCGCGGCGGTGCAGGGCAAGTCCCTGAATCTGCAGCTCGGTTTCAGCCACGATGTGAATCTGGATATCCCGGATGGGGTCACCGTCAGTGTGGAGAGAAATACTGAACTGGAAATCAGCGGCCCCAACAAGGGTCAAGTAGGCCAGTTCTGCGCTGAAATCCGCAAGCTGCGGCCGCCAGAACCCTACAAGGGCAAGGGCGTCCGATATCGGGGCGAGCAGATTCTGCGTAAGGAAGGCAAGAAGAAATAGACCGGCAACCAGCCGGGTCATCAGGACCAGAGCACTATGGCGACACGTCAGAAAAAACTCTTTGCCCGCCGCGTCCGGCGGAACCGCTTCAAGCTGAAGTCCCGTTCGGACGACCGGCCGCGGCTGTCGGTGTTCCGTTCGGACCGGAACATCTATGCCCAGGTCATCGACGACAATACAGGCCAGACTCTGGCCTCCGCCTCGTCGCTGGACAAGGAACTGAAGGGCTCGCTCAAGACCGGCGCCAACGTCGAGGCCGCACAGGCCGTTGGCAAGCTGGTCGCGGAGCGGGCGAAAAAGGCCGAGGTCGGAACGGTGGTGTTCGACCGCGGCGGCTACATCTATCACGGTCGGGTAAAGGCGCTGGCGGAAGCCGCGCGCGAAGCCGGCCTGGAATTCTGAGTTCGGTCTGACCGAAGCGTCAGAGAGAGGCATACGTATGGCACAGGAACGCAGGCGGGATAATCGCCGGAACAATCGCCGGGATCACGACCGCGAAGAGCCCGAATTTGTCGAGAAGCTGGTTGGCATCAACCGCGTCGCCAAGGTGGTGAAGGGTGGCCGTCGCTTCGGGTTTGCGGCGCTGGTGATTGTTGGCGACCAGAAGGGCCGCGTCGGTCACGGGTCGGGCAAGGCGCGCGAAGTGCCGGAAGCGATCCGCAAGGCGACCGAGGCGGCAAAGCGAAACATGCTTCGGGTACCGCTCCGCGAGGGCCGCACGCTGCACCACGATATGGAAGGCCATTTTGGCGCCGGACACGTGATTCTGCGCTCGGCGCCGGCGGGCACGGGCATCATCGCCGGCGGTCCAATGCGTGCGATCTTCGAAAGCCTCGGCATCTCGGACATCGTCGCCAAGTCCGTGGGCACGTCGAACCGGTACAACATGGTCAAGGCAACCTTCCGCGCGCTCGGCCGCACCCAGTCGCCCCGCGAAGTGGCTGCGCGCCGTGGCAAGAAGGTCGGCGAAATCATCGGCCGCCGCGATACCGATGCGCCTGCCGAAGCCAAGGAACAGTAGGAACAGGCAGTCATGGCCGATAACAAAAACACCCTGCGCGTAACCCAGACCGGCAGCCCGATTGGCCGCCATCGCTCGCAGCGGGCGACCCTGGTAGGGCTCGGGCTGAACAAGATGCACCGCACGCGGGAGCTGGAAGACACCCCGGCTGTCCGCGGCATGATCGACAAGGTCAAACACCTGGTGCGCGTCGAAGACGAATAGAGTCTGCAGGGCCTGATCGCCCGCGACCGCGCCGAATACAATTTGGATTTTTGGGCTGAAACCATGGTCAAACTGAACGAAATCGCCGACAATCCCGGCGCCACCAAGAACCGGAAACGGGTAGGCCGTGGCCCCGGCTCGGGCAAGGGCCGCACCGCCGGCCGTGGCTTCAAGGGCCAGAAATCCCGCTCGGGCGTGTCGATCAACGGCTTCGAGGGCGGCCAGATGCCGCTTTATCAGCGCCTGCCCAAGCGTGGCTTCAACAACATCTTCCGCAAGGATTTTGCGGAGGTGAACCTGTCCAAGCTGCAGGCGGCGATTGACGCCAAGAAATTGGATGCCAAGAAACCGATGACCGCCGAAACACTGGTGGAAGCTGGCGTAATCCGCCGGGTTCTTGACGGTGTGCGCCTGCTGGGTAACGGAGAGTTGACTGCCTCAATCACCATAGAGGTGGCCGGCGCCAGTAAAACTGCCGTCGAGGCGGTTGAAAAGGCCGGTGGCAAGGTCCACATCCTGCCAGGCCGGGAAAAGCCGGAAGGCAAGCTGAAACCCCGGTCCGAGCGCGGCGGCAAGGCCTCAAAGGCTGATGCCAAAGCGCCCGCAAAGGCGGAAGCGGCGGCAGAAAAATCCGCCGAAGACAGTGGCGACGAGACTCCAGACGCCGAATAATCCCCGGCAGCCCCTGCTTTACGGGGCTTGACCGGAAGCATAGGAACATCGCATGGCAGCCAGTGACCGCATGGCCGTGAATATGGGTTGGAGCGCCTTTTCCAAGGCCGACGACCTGAAGAAGCGCCTGTGGTTTACCATTGGCTGCCTGATTGTCTATCGCCTGGGCACATATATCCCGCTGCCAGGCATCGACACCGAAGTCTTTGCGCAATTTTTCCAGCAGTTTACCCAGTCGGGCGGCATGATTTCGCTGCTGAACGCCTTTGCCGGCGGCGCCGTGGAGCGGATGTCGATCTTCGCGCTTAACCTGATGCCCTACATCTCTGCCGCGATCATCATGCAGCTGATGCAGGCGGTGTCGCCGCGCCTGGAAGCGCTGAAGAAAGAGGGCGAAGCCGGCCGCAAGAAGATCAACCAGTATACCCGCTATCTGACTGTGCTTTTGGCGGCGCTCCAGGCTTATGGCATCGCCGTCAGCGTTGAAGGGCTGAGCACGGCCAATGGACCGGCCGTGGAAAACCCCGGCATGTTCTTCCGCGCCAGTGTGGTGATCACACTGGTGGGCGGCACGCTCCTCCTGATGTGGATTGGTGAGCAGATCACCGCCCGGGGCATCGGCAACGGCATTTCGCTGCTGATCTTCGCCGGCATCGTCGCCACCGCACCGCTGTCAATCGCACAGCTGCTCGACCAGGGCCGGGACAGCGGCAACTATCTGCTGGTGATTGGCGTGCTCGCGTCCACGGTTTTGCTGATCGGGGTCATCGTCTATGCGGAATTGGCGTTTCGACGAATAATCGTGCAGTACCCCAAACGTCAGCAGGGCAACAAGATGACCGGCGGCGAGAGTTCGCACATCCCGCTGAAGCTCAACACCGCCGGCGTGATTCCGGCGATCTTCGCCAGCTCGCTGCTGTTTATTCCGCAGACGATCACCAACTTCTCCGGCAACCAGCCGCCGGAATGGGTGCAGTTCATCGCGCCCCTGATCGGTTCAGGCTCTGTCGGCTTTTTCCTGCTGTTCGCCGCGCTGATCGGCTTCTTCACGTTCTTCTACGTGGCGATCGTCTTCAATCCCGCGGAAACCGCTGACAATCTTCGCAAATATGGTGGCTTCGTCCCTGGCATCCGGCCCGGCAAACCCACCGCCGACTATCTCGACTTCGTCCTTACCCGCATCACTGTCGTGGGCGCGATCTATCTGATCGTGGTCTGCGTGGTGCCAGAGATCATGCGCAGCCGGCTTGGGCTGGCATATACCCTGGGCGGCACGTCGCTGCTGATTATGGTGTCGGTCACAATCGATACCATGCGCCAGGTGCAGGGGCATCTGCTGGCGCACCAATATGAAGGGCTGATCAAAAAGTCCCGCCTCCGGGGAGGCAAACGCAAATGAACCTAATCTTGCTCGGCCCTCCGGGCTGCGGCAAGGGTACCCAGTCCCGCCGCCTTGAGGACAAGTTCGGCATGGTGCAGCTGTCTACTGGTGACATGTTGCGCGCGGCCGTGGCCTCAGGCAGTGAGATCGGTCAGAAGGCCAAGGCCGTGATGGAGGCCGGGGATCTGGTTTCGGACGAAATCGTCATCGGCATCATCGCCGAGCGTATCGACCAGCCGGACGCCCGTGAAGGCTTCATCCTCGACGGCTTCCCGCGGACCGTGGCCCAGGCCGAGGCGCTGGATGGCATGTTGGCGGAAAAGGAGCTGCAGCTGGACGGTGTTGTCGAGCTCGCAGTAGACGATGCAGTACTGGTGGACCGGGTTTCGGGCCGCTACACCTGCGCCAAATGCGGCGAGGGGTATCACGACCGGCACAAACAGCCGGCCAAAGACGGGATTTGTGACAATTGCGGCGGGACAGAGTTCAGCCGCCGTGCAGATGACAACGCGGAGACCGTAAAATCGCGGTTGGCCGCCTATTATGAGCAGACGGCGCCCATCATTCCCTACTACCGGGACAAGGGCGTCTACAAAACCGTCGACGGCATGGCCGATATCGATGATGTGACAAAGCAACTCGAAGAGGTGGTTGGCGGCTAGGCTTGGTTGACAGGGTCAGGACCCCGGATATAATTCACATGCTCCTGGAGCATGGGCTCCTCGGGGCCATTTGTCGTTGGGGGAACAGGACTTTTCGGGTCGATCAGGCCCGACAGCCGGAATTTCGCAATTTTCATTAAGTTAGTGCCGCCTTGCGGCACTGGAATGGTCCGGCTCCCACCGCCGGGTCGTCAGACAGGCAAGAGGAGAGTGCACCTTGGCGCGTATCGCTGGTGTGAATATTCCAACTTCAAAGCGCGTGGTCATCGCGCTGACCTATATCCACGGTATCGGGGACACCAATGCCCAGACGATCGTGGAGAAGGCCGGTCTCCCTGTGGAGAAACGCGTAAACGAGATGACGGACGACGAAGTCTCTCGCGTGCGCGAGATCATCGACCGCGACTACACGGTCGAGGGCGATCTCAGGCGCGATGTGGCCATGAATATCAAGCGGCTGATGGACCTTGGTTGCTACAAAGGCATGCGTCACCGCAAGGGCCTGCCGGTCCATGGCCAGCGCACCCGCACCAATGCGCGGACGCGCAAAGGCAAGGCCAGGCCGGTCACCGGCAAGAAGAAATAGCCAGGACAGAACAACGAAAGCCGCTGCGCCGCCGGTCGCCAAGACCCGGCGTGCTGACGGCGGACAGGAGAGCATGACATGGCGACCCAGACCGGAGCCCGCGTTCGACGCCGCGAGCGAAAAAATATTACGTCGGCGGTGGCGCACATCAACGCCACCTTCAACAACACCATGATCACCATCACGGATGCTCAGGGGAATGCCATCGCCTGGTCGTCTGCTGGCGCTATGGGATTCAAGGGCTCGCGCAAATCGACCCCCTATGCCGCACAGATGGCTGCTGAGAATGCCGGCCAGAAGGCTGCTGACCACGGGGTGAAAACCCTCGAAGTCGAGGTCAAGGGCCCTGGATCGGGCCGTGAATCAGCGCTTCGGGCGCTCAGCGCCGCCGGCTTCGTGGTGACCGCCATCCGGGACGTGACGCCGATCCCGCATAACGGCTGCCGTCCCCGCAAGCGCCGCCGGGTCTAAACCCCGCCACCGGCGCCGCCAGTCCTATTCAGGCCTGGCCGACAATAACCACCCGGATGGCCAAACAAGGCCGCCCGGGTGATGCCATAAAGGTAGGTACACGTGTTGCAAAAGAATTGGACCGAACTTATCAAGCCTAATGGCCTGGTCACCGAGCCGGGTGCCGATCCGTCCCGTGATGCGACCCTGGTTGTGCAGCCGCTGGAGCGCGGCTTTGGCCTGACCCTGGGCAACGCATTGCGCCGGGTGCTGCTGTCGTCGCTTCAGGGCGCGGCCGTCACCTCCGTGCAGATCGACGGTGTGTTGCACGAATTCTCATCGATTCCGGGGGTCCGCGAGGACGTTACCGACATCGTGCTGGCGGTCAAGCAGCTGGCGCTGCGCATGCACGGCGACCAGTCCAAGCGCATCACCCTGCAGGCCAAGGGTCCCGGCCCGGTCACGGCCGGCCAGATCGAGCTGACCCACGAAATCGAACTCCTGAACCCGGACCTGGTCCTGTTCCACATGGACAAGGGCGCCGAGGTGCGGATGGAGATGACCGTGACTGGCGGCAAGGGCTATGTGCCCGGTTCCGAGAATCGCGGCGCCGACGCGCCCATCGGCCTGATCCCGGTGGACGCGATCTTCACGCCGGTCAAGAACGTCTCCTACAAGGTGGAAAACGCCCGGGTCGGACAGAAGACCGATCTGGACAAGCTGTCCCTGAAAATCGAGACCGATGGCACCGTGCCGCCGGAGGATGCAGTGGCCTACGCCGCCCGCATCCTGCAGGACCAGCTGCAGCTGTTCATCACCTTCGAGGAGCCGCAACAGCTGGTGCAGGAGAAGAAGGAGGGCGATCTTCCCTTCAACAAGAACCTGCTGCGCAAGGTGGACGAGCTGGAACTGTCGGTCCGTTCCGCCAACTGCCTGAAGAACGACAACATCATCTATATCGGCGATCTGGTTCAGAAGACCGAGACGGAGATGCTGCGGACGCCGAACTTCGGCCGCAAGTCGCTGAACGAGATCAAGGAAGTGCTGGCTACCATGGGCCTCCATCTGGGTATGGAGATTCCGAACTGGCCGCCGGAGAATATCGAGGAACTGGCCAAGAAGCTGGAAGAGCCCTACTAGGCTTGCCGTCAAATCAACGGCTTCAGGACCAATCTTGGGCCAATCGGGAGTAAGGATCCATGCGTCACCGTATCAGCGGCCGCAAGCTCAACCGCACCAGCGCCCATCGCAAAGCGATGTTCGCCAATATGGCAGCGGCGCTTATCAAGCATGAGCAGATCAAGACCACCTTGCCGAAGGCGAAGGAGCTCAGGCCCTTTGTCGAGAAGCTGGTGACCTTCGCCAAGAAGGGCGACCTGCATGCACGGCGTCAGGCAATGTCGAGCCTGCGCGACGAAGCTATGGTCGCCAAGTTGTTCGAGACACTGGGTGAGCGCTATGCCGACCGGTCCGGCGGCTATACCCGCGTGCTCAAGGCCGGCAGCCGCTATGGCGATAACGCGCCGATGGCGATCATCGAATTTGTCGATCGGGACGAAGACGCCAAGGGCCTGGATTCTGGTCCGGTGATCGAGATCGATGACGAAGAAGAGGAGGCCGAAGTCGCGGCCTGACCCTTTCTCGCAATACAGTCAAGATTTGAGGCAGTTCCCGGTGGGAGCTGCCTCTTTATTTGCGCCCGTATTGAACCCATATTGGAGCACTACTGGATCATTCGGGCCGAATCATTCGGGACAGTCCATTCTGGGTTGCCCCAAAGGGAAGGCATCAGCATGCACAGCCATTGCCGCAGCCCCGCAGCCTGGATAGGCGCTCTCATTGCCGCTCTGGCCTTCCTTGTGCCGGTGGGACTGGCTTCGGCGCAGGCGGGTGATGGCAAGCGCCCGGCGAACCCGCCCACAACAGTCCCCATCAAGGATGGCAAGGATACCCGGCGTGTTCCGGCGTCGCGACGGCAGATGCTTCTCAGCTTTGCGCCCATCGTCAGGCGGGCTGCCCCCGCAGTTGTGAATATCCGCACCATCAAGGCCACCCAACGGGGCTATCAGGGCCGCTATGGTCGGCAGTTCCTTGGCCGGCGAGGTCGGGGATCGCTCGGTTCCGGCGTCATCGTGCGGTCCGACGGGCTGATCGTTACAAACTTCCATGTCATCCGGCAGGCAACCCGTATCAAGGTCATCCTGTCTGACAAGCGTGAGTATCAGGCGCGCATTCTCCTCAAGGACAAGCGCACGGATTTGGCCATTCTGAAGATTGATCCGAAGGGTGAAAAGCTGCCCATCATCGGCTTGCGCGATTCGGACGACGTGGAGGTCGGCGATCTTGTGCTGGCCATCGGTAATCCTTTCGGTGTGGGCCAGACCGTCACCAGCGGAATTGTTTCGGCCCTGGCGCGCACCCGCGTGGGCATCACCGATTATCGATTTTTCATTCAGACCGACGCCGCCATCAACCCCGGTAATTCCGGCGGCGCACTGATTGGCATGGATGGCTTATTGGTAGGCATCAACACGGCGATCTACAGCCGCTCCGGCGGTTCGGTCGGCATCGGCTTTGCGGTGCCATCTAACATGGTCCGGCGGGTCATCAGTGCGGCGGCCAAGGGCGGCACCAGCGTCCTACGGCCCTGGCTCGGCGTCTCTGTACAGCCGATCACCGCCAGCCTGGCGCGTGCCCTGGGCATGAAAAAGCCCACGGGAGTGATTGTCCTGAGGGTGGTGACAAACAGCCCGGCCTACAGGGCCGGATTGCGGCCGCGCGACGTGGTCCTGCGCCTCAACCGGCGACCCATCTTCGACGCCCAGGGGCTGAAATTCCGTCTCGGCACCCTGGAGGTGGGGGGGAAGGCAACCCTGTCGATCCTGCGCCGGGGCAAGCCGCGGGATATTACCTTCCAGTTGATCTCGCGGCCAAAACTGACCGTAAGCGCCCGGCTGGTGAAAGGGCGCAATCCACTATCAGGCGCCATGGTGGCCGACCTGTCTGCCGATATGGCGGACACTCTCAACCTGGTGGGACGGCGCGGCGTGGTAATTGTGGCCGTGCGGCGCGCAAGTATCGCCCAGCGGATTGGGATGCGCCGCCGCGACCTGGTGCTGAGTCTGAATGGTCTGCGTGTTCAGCGGGTCAAAGATCTTTTCGGTGTGCTGCGCACGCAGCCTCCGGGGCAGACCAATTGGCAGATCACAATTCGCCGCGGCCGGGCGGTGATCCGCCGTCGCTTCAATCTCTGGCGCTGATTATGGGGCAGCGCGGGCAAAAGGGGCGTCAGGCATGACCAGCGCCGCGCCTGCGCCCGGCCTGTTTGACGCCCACGCTCCCCGGCCGCTTGCAGACCGGTTACGGCCGGGTGCGCTCGCGGACGTGGTGGGGCAGGACCAACTGCTTGGCCCGGAGGGGACGCTCACCCGCATGCTCGCCAGCGGCAGGCTTGCCTCGCTGGTGCTGTGGGGGCCGCCCGGGACAGGGAAGACCACGATCGCGCGTTTGCTCGCGGGGCAGTCTGATCTGGCCTTCGAGCCCTTGTCGGCGGTCTTTTCCGGCGTCGCCGACCTGCGCAAGATATTTGATGCGGCCCGCGGCCGTCGTGTGGCGGGGCAGGGGACCCTGCTGTTCGTTGACGAAATCCACCGCTTCAACCGCGCCCAGCAGGACGCCTTCCTGCCGGTGGTTGAGGAAGGCACGATCACCCTGGTGGGCGCGACCACTGAGAATCCCTCCTTCGAACTCAATCCTGCCTTGCTGTCCCGCTGTCAGGTGCTGGTGCTCAACCGGCTGGATATCGATGGGCTGGAGCGGCTGCTGGCCCGCGCGGAAGCGTTGCAAGGCGCTTTGCCCCTGACCCCGCCGGCGCGGGAGGCGATGCGCGCGATGGCAGACGGCGACGGCCGGTTCTTACTCAACATGGCCGAGGCGATCTATGCCGCCGCACCAGCGGCGCCACTGGAGCCCCAAGAACTTGCGGCGCTGGTGCAGCGCCGGGCGCCGCTTTACGACAAAGGGCAGGAGAGCCATTACAATCTCATCAGCGCTCTGCACAAATCCCTGCGCGGCTCGGATGCCGATGCAGCGCTCTATTGGCTCGCGCGCATGCTCGTGGGCGGCGAAGACCCGCACTTTATCGCGCGGCGGCTGACCCGGTTTGCGGTCGAGGACATCGGCCTGGCCGATCCGCAGGCCCTGACCCAGGCGATTGCCGCCTGGCAGGCCTGGGAACGCATCGGCAGCCCTGAGGGGGAACTGGCATTGGCCCAGTGCGTGCTGTATCTCGCCACGGCGCCCAAGTCGAATGCCGCCTACCGGGCGCTGGGCGGCGCCATGGCGTCGGCCAAGGCGGAAGGCTCCCACATGCCGCCGAAACATATCCTCAATGCCCCCACCGGCCTGATGAAAGACCTTGGCTACGGTGCCGGCTATGCCTACGACCATGACGCAGAGGACGGCTTCAGCGGCCAGAGCTATTTTCCAGACGAGATGACCCGGCAAACCTTCTACGACCCTCCTGAACGCGGCTTCGAGCGCGACATTCGCAAACGTCTCGACTATTGGGCCGGCCTGCGGGCGAAGCGCGTGGAGCACGGCGCATGAAGATGCTCCTCGCCGTTGCCGCCGGGGGCGCGTTGGGCGCTATGGCCCGCTATGGCGTCTACGTTCTGGGTGGCCGGCTGTGGGGCCACGGCTTTCCCTGGTCAACGCTGGTGGTCAACGTGATTGGCTCGTTTGTCCTGGCGGTGCTGATCGAGTTGATGGCCCTGAAATGGAACCCCAGTCAGGAAGTGCGCGCCATGCTGGTGGTCGGGGTGCTGGGCGCCTTTACGACCTTTTCCACATTCTCCCTCGACGTTGTGACGTTGGCGCACCGCAATGCGTGGACGCCGGCCATGCTCTATATGGTGGCCTCTGTGGTGCTGTCGGTCGGGGCCTTCCTGCTCGGGCTTCGCCTGGCGCGCCTGGCGCTGGCAGGATAGGGCAATGCCGCCAGTTGAAACCCGCGTCGTGAACAAGGATGACGGCGAGCTTCGGCTCGACCGCTGGTTCCGCCGTCACTATCCCGCGCTCAACCACGGCCGGCTGGAAAAGCTGCTGCGCACCGGGCAGGTACGGGTCGATGGCAAACGCGCCAAGGCGGGGCAGCGGGTGTCGCCCGGCCAGTCGATCCGGGTGCCGCCCCTGCCGGACAATCCCCAGTCGGCACCCACCCGGCCCCGTCAGGCGCCGCGTGCCGAGGACGCAGAAGCGCTGCGGGCCATGATTCTGCATGAGGACAACGACCTCATCATTCTCAATAAACCTGCCGGTCTGGCGGTGCAGGGAGGCACTGGCAGCGCCCGGAACCTGGATGCGATGCTGGGTGCTCTGGTAGGGCGCAAGGCTCAGAAGCCGCGCCTGGTGCACCGCCTGGACAAGGATACCAGCGGTGTTCTGGTGCTGGCGAAGACGGCGGGTGTCGCGGCAGAGTTGGGCAAGGTGTTCCGTGGCCGGGAGGCGCAGAAGCTTTATTGGGGGTTGGCCGTGGGTTTGCCCCAGCCGCGCAAGGGAGAGATTAATGCCCCGCTGGCCAAGGGAGGCACCGCCGGGCAGGAACGCGTCTCCGTCGTGGACCAAAATGATCGCACAGGGCAGAAGGCGGTCACCCGCTACGCCGTGGTCGATCAAGCCGGCGACCGGGCCAGCTGGCTGGCGATGATGCCGCTGACCGGGCGCACGCATCAGCTGCGGGTTCATTGCGCACTGCTGGGTACGCCTATCTTGGGAGATGGCAAATATGGTGGGGCGGAAGCTTTTCTGCCCGGTGCAGATGTGGCGCGCCAGTTGCACCTGCACGCACGTCGGCTGATCCTGGCCCACCCCGCCGGTGGCGTTCTGGATGTGACCGCGCCGCTGTCGCCCCATATGGATAGGGCGTGGCGGGCGTTCAATTTCGACACAGCAGATGAGGATCCCTTCGACCTGGACGACCGCGAAGGTCGTTGGGGATGACAGACCTGCGTCTGGCAGTCTTCGACTGCGACGGCACCCTGGTGGACAGCCAGGCCAGCATCATTGCCTGTGTCAACGCGGCCTGGGCGGCTGAGGGGTTAGCGTCGCCGTCTGCGGAATCTGTGCGGCGGGGGGTCGGCCTGCGCCTGGACGAGGCGATCGCGCGGCTGGCGCCGGACCTGCCGCCCGCGACGCTGGGCCGGCTGACCGATGGCTATCGGCGCGCCTTTCTCGACCTGCGCGACGAGGCGGCGGTGGAAGAACCGCTTTATGCCGGAATTTCGGAGCTGCTGGACCAACTGGACGCCGCGGGCTGGCTGCTCGGCATTGCGACTGGCAAGGGCCAGATGGGCCTTAAGAAAACACTGAATAATCATGGTCTTGTAGAACGTTTTGTAACTTTGCAGACAGCAGATATAGCGGCTGGAAAGCCAAGTCCTGACATGTTGCATCGGGCAAGCGCTGAAACCGGCGTCAGCCTCGATCGGGTCATAATGATCGGCGATACCACGTACGATATATTGATGGCGCGCAACGCCGGGGTGGTGGCGGTCGGTGTCGCCTGGGGGTACCATCCCACAGACGAATTGAACGCGGCAGGCGCAGACGCCATCGTCGATACGGCAGCAGAGATATTCGCCGCCGCAAACCGGTTGGTCACCAACCGCTAGCGCCCGGTTCCGGAACATTACCGGCTGGGTGCGCAATCCGGAGAGCACCCCATGTGGCGCTTCATCAAATGGACGTTTCTCAGCGTTGTCGCGCTCGTCATTCTTGGCGGCGCGGGCGGCATCATCATTCTCAACTCGGTCGACCTGGGTGAATACCGCCAGGAGATTGCCGAGGAGGTTGAATCGCTCACCGGCCGCAAGCTGATCATCCGCGGCAAGATCGAGAAACACATCCTCACGCTGACCCCGGCAATCGTGCTTCACGATGTGACCTTTTCCAACGCCAAATGGAGCCGGCGGCCGCACATGATCAAGGCGAAGAAAATTCGCCTGGTGGTGCGGCTGATCCCACTCTTGACCGGTAACATCGATATCAAACGCTTTGACCTGATCGGCGCCGACATCCTGCTGGAGACCAACCGGGCGGAAGTTGGCAACTGGGTGTTGGGATCCGATTCGCCCCGGAAGAAAACCAAGACGCGCACCGAGAACAAGAATGCCGGCCAGGTGGGCGCCATGGGGCTGAACCCTGACGATGTGCCCTTCATTGAGAAAGTGAGAATTGTTGATTCCAGCTTCACCTTTATCGACGGCCGGACCGGGCTGGCCAGCCGTGTGGGAATGAAAGACGTGCGCTTTGATGCGCCCAGCCGTGACGCGCCGATCAAATTGCTGATCAAAGGTGACCTGAACGGCAAGCCGGTGACCACCCAGGCGACCCTTGGTTCATACGAGTCATTCCTCCGCCAGGTGGAGAAATTCCCGGTCACCCTGAAAGTTACATTCGGCAGCACGGATATCGCCGGTGCGTTGAATGCCAACTTGCGGGGCAAGCGGATGTCGATCAGCGGCGCGCTCACCTCCGCCCGAATCAACATCGACGAGCTCGGCAGTGCCGGCAGCGGCGCGCGGGCGGCAGGCAAGGGTGTTCGTGGAAAGCGGGCGCGCCGAAGCCGTTACATGTTCTCGCCCGCGCCCCTGCCAATCGGCCTGCTGCGTGGTTTTGATCTGGACCTGACGCTGCAAACCGGCGTGCTGCTGGTGGGCCGCAACCCGATCAAGACGGTCAGTGGGCGAATCACGCTCACCGGCGGCGACCTGCAGATCCGCGATCTGAAGGCGGGCGTGCACGGCGGCAATATGGCTGGCAGCCTGCGGCTCAACGCAAGCGGGGCCGTGCCAAAGCTCGACATCAACCTGACCGTGAAACGTATCCCCCTGCGACAGGTCACCAAACTGCTGTTTGAGCGAGCCGTCATCGCCTCAGCGATGAATGCGGACGTAAACTTGGCGGGGCAAGGCCGGTCCATGCGCCAGATCGCGTCCACTCTGGATGGCAAGGTCAATCTCGTCCTGGGCCCAGGGCCGGTTCAATCCAGCATTCTGGGTATCCTGTCCACCAATCTCGTGGGCTTCCTGAACAAGTCAGGCAGGGGCCGGGGACTGGCGATCACCCGCGGCGTGGTCAACGTCAACTTCCGCCGGGGCGTCGGCGCCACAGCGGCTGTTGTGGATACGACCGCGATGACCTTCTGTGGCAACGGTGTCATCAGCACCCGGACCGAGGCTATGAACATCCTGGTCGTCACCAATCCCAAGGGCCTTGCGGTGACGAATGTCGCGGCGCTTGTGCCATTGCGCATCGCCGGCCCCTTGCGCCGGCCCGGCGTGCGGGCGGAAACCGGCGCCGTGGGCCGCCAGCTTGGCCGCAGCCTGCTGCGGCTTGGCGACAAGGTGCTGTCGGGCGGAAAGGGTGGCGGCGGCTGTAACCGGAAATCCAAAACCGGCCGGACGCTGAAGAAGGTTCCCTCCAACATTCTCAAACGACTGAACATCTTCAAACGCCGATGAAGAAATTCTACAGCGCCGTCTCGGTGGTCGGGACGGACCAGGGCTACGAAATCAATCTCGATGACCGGCCGGTGAAAACGCCGGCCAAGGCGGCTGCGCTTCTGCCCACCGTTGCGCTCGCCGAAGCTGTTGCGGAGGAATGGCGCGGGCAGGGTGAGCAGATTCGCCCGCTCTCAATGCCCCTGACCCAGCTTGCCAATACAGCGCTCGACCGGGTGCCCGGCCGTCGCACCGAGATCATCGACGAGCTCGCCGGCTATGCGGAAACCGATCTGGTCTGCTACCGCGCTGACGGACCCGCGAATCTGAAGTCCCAGCAGGATTCCCATTGGCAGCCATTGCTGGACTGGGCCGCCACTGATCTGGATGCCCCCCTGGTGGTGACAACCAGCCTCATGCCTGTCGCTCAGCCGGAGGCGGCACTGACGGCGATCCGCCGGACCATTGAGACCCACGATCCCTTTGCCCTGGCAGCCTTGCATCTGGCCACGGATGTCGCCGGATCGGTGATCATTGGCCTTGCTCTCACCGCTGGCCGACTGGGCGCCCCACAGGCTTTTGATGCTGCAACCGTGGACGAGCGCTACCAGATTGAGAAGTGGGGGGAGGATGACGAGGCCACCGCGCGCCTCACCCGGGTGCGCGCCGATCTGGAGGCGGCAGCGGGCTTTACCGCGGCGCTGGCAGGTTAGGTCGCGGCCACGCCCAACTCGGCTGGTCTTCCCGTAACTGTCATGCTACAGGCCACCCAATCAGGGAGGTCACCACATGCAGCATATCCTCGAAGAACTAGAACGGCGGCGCGAAGGCGCCCGCCAGGGCGGCGGTCAAAAGCGCATCGACGCCCAGCACGGACGCGGCAAGCTGACGGCGCGGGAGCGGCTTGACGTCCTGCTCGATGACAGCTCGTTCGAGGAATACGACATGTTTGTCGAACACCGCTGCACCGACTTTGGCATGGAAGATCAGAAAGTGCCCGGCGACGGCGTTGTCACCGGCTGGGGCACCATCAACGGTCGGCTCGTTTTCGTCTTCAGCCAGGATTTCACGGTTTTCGGCGGCTCGCTGTCAGAGACCCACGCAGAAAAAATCTGCAAGATCATGGACCAGGCAATGAAGGTGGGCGCCCCGGTCATCGGCCTGAACGATTCCGGCGGCGCGCGCATCCAGGAGGGCGTCGCGTCCCTCGGCGGCTACGCCGATGTGTTCCAGCGCAACGTCAATGCTTCGGGCGTTATCCCGCAGATTTCGTGCATCATGGGGCCGTGTGCGGGCGGCGCGGTCTATTCACCCGCGATGACCGACTTC
The DNA here is from genome assembly GCA_021776685.1 of Alphaproteobacteria bacterium. Lineage (GTDB taxonomy): Bacteria > Pseudomonadota > Alphaproteobacteria > Bin65 > Bin65 > JAJFFJ01. Next base: position 8,590 of record JAJFFJ010000058.1, on the reverse strand, counting down.
ATCTTCATGGTCAAGGACACCTCCTACATGTTCGTCACGGGGCCAGAGGTGGTGAAGACCGTGACCCACGAGGAAGTCACGGCCGAGGCGCTGGGCGGCGCCATCACCCACACCAGCAAGTCCGGCGTCGCTGACCTAGCCTTCGAGAATGACGTGGAGGCGTTGCTGGAGCTGCGCCGCTTCTTCGATTTTCTGCCGCTGTCAAACCGCGAAGAGCCGCCGATCCTCGAGACCAGCGATCCGATGGACCGGGTGGAGACGTCCCTTGACACCTTGGTGCCCGACAACCCCAACAAGCCCTATGACATCAAGGAGCTGATCGAGAAGGTTGTCGACGAAGGGGAGTTCTTCGAGCTGCAGCCCGCCTATGCCGGGAACATCGTCATCGGATTCGGCCGCATTGAGGGGCGTACGGTGGGCTTTGTCGCCAACCAGCCGATGGTGCTGGCCGGCTGTCTCGACATCGACAGCTCCAAGAAAGCGGGCCGCTTCGTACGCTTCTGCGACGCCTTCCATATTCCCATCGTCACTTTCGTGGATGTGCCCGGTTTCCTGCCCGGCACCGACCAGGAATATAACGGCATCATCAAGAACGGCGCCAAGCTGCTCTATGCCTATGCGGAGGCAACGGTGCCGAAGGTGACGGTGATTACGCGCAAGGCCTATGGCGGCGCCTATGACGTCATGGCTTCAAAGCATCTGCGCGGTGATGTGAACTTTGCCTGGCCCCAGGCGGAGATCGCGGTGATGGGCCCGAAGGGCGCGGTCGAGATCATTTTCCGCGGCGACCGGGACGATCCGGAAAAGATTGAGGCACGCACCGAAGAATACCGGGAGAAATTTGCCAACCCTTTCATCGCCGGGCATCGGGGCTTTATCGATGACGTGATCATGCCTCGCAACACCCGCCGCCGGGTCGCCCGCGCGCTGCGCATGCTGCGCGGCAAAGAGCTGGAGAACCCATGGAAGAAGCACGGGAATATTCCGCTTTAATTCCGCTTTAGGCTAGCTGGAGCAGCGCCCGGCAGAATGGTCTACTACGCCGCTTCCGCGTGTTCGTCGCGGTGGACGCAGACGGTGCCGGGGTCGCCTTCTTCGGCTTCCTTGAGGGCGCTGGTCGCGGCGGCCAGCAAGCTTTCCACATCCTTGTGACGGGCGTCGATCTGAGCAACGCCTGCGCTGCAGGTGATCGCGATATTTCCGGCGCCGGTCGGCACAGGTGTATCCTCGATCGCCTTTCGCATCCGCTCGGCAGCGGCGCGGCCCTGCAGCAGGGCGGTGTTTTCCAGCACGACGGCAAAGGTTGAATCAGTAATACGCGCAGGCACATCTGTTTCCCGGAGCGTATCGATGCAGACACGGGCGATGGTGCGCAGGATTGCGTCGCCGCCGCCGTGGCCATACTGCCGGTTCAGCTTGTCGAAATCATCGACCGAGAATTTCACGGCGGCAAGCGGCACGCCTGTGCGCCGCGCCCGCTGGGCTGCTTGCTCAAGGCGTTCGCGGAAATACCGCTCGTTAGCAAGGCCGGTGAGCGCGTCGCTGTGGGTCTGCCGGTCCAGCTGCGATTCCAGCCGGCGGCGTTGCTCCGATTCCTGCCGCAACAGTTTGCGCGCCGCTTCCAGCTTGATGCGCTCGGTGCCGACCCGGTTCATGTAGTGGAATATGACGACCGCAATCAACGGCGCCAGCAGCAGGAACACCAGCACCGGCACGTTGACTTGCATGGCGGTCGTGATGCCCTTGGGAAAAAACTGGGCGTAGAAGGCGAAGCAGACCGCTGCCGTGAGGGCGGTCGCCGCAAGACCGGTAAGCAGCGAACCACGAACGTTGCGCCGCGAGCGCCCGACGAGTGCACGAAGTGACATGTAGCTACGTTTCTCCAGACCCATTTGCATGGGATCATTTAGCCATAGGGAAACTGCAGGCAGGGTGACCGAATAGGGTTAATATTCGGTGTGGCGGTGCAGAGGGCGAAGGCCACCCTCAGGATCCGGCCGACGGGAGATTATGCAGATGAACGACCCTCGCGGAGGTTCCGGGCCGCCACAGATTGGCCCTGTGGGCCTGTGGCTGGCAGCCGGTGCCGATGTATTTCTGGGGTTCCTCGTGGCGATGTTCGGTCAGTCGTGGTTCGGTCTTGGCGGAACGACCGCCCTTCTGGTTGGTCTTGCCATCGCAGGCACCGGTGTGATCGGCGCGCTTTTGATGTCCCGCCGGCGGGAGCGGTAGCCCTATACCCAAAAATAGCGGGCAGGCGAATTGGTCCGATCAGACGGTCGCGACAACATTTCTTGCTGGATATTGAGAGTCTTCCTTTTGACGCCTGATCTCCGGGAAAGGGGGTGATGGCCCGTCGGGTGTGGCTTCCTCGGGTGTCGCCGCTTCCTGGGCTGTAGCTTCTTCGCGTGTAGCTTCCTTGGGTCGGGCCTCTTGAGGTGCAAGTTGAACCGGTTCGGACATCAGGCAAATCTGGCCCATGCCCGCCTTCAGCGCGGCGCGAAGGGCCTCCTCAGCCACCGTCAGCGCGCCATCAAAGGTTTGCTCCGCCGGATCGATTTCCACAATGCCCATGCTCACGGTGGCCGCGATGTTGGGGCCAAGGGCGGAAGCGACACGCGTGTTGACCTGCCGCCGCAGGCGGATTGCAGCCAGCTCGGCTTGTTCCAGATTGGTATCCTCAAGCAACAGGGCAAAGGTGTCATCCGTGGCGCGGCCAACCACATCCACGTCCCTGACGCTCGCCATAAAGATTGCCGCTACCTCGCATAGCACCTTGTCGGCGGTGGCGTGGCCGTGCTTCTGGTTCAGGTCTCCGAAATTGTCGATCGCGATTGTCGCGAGCGACAGGGGCCGTTTGTGCCGCTGTGCCCGGGCGATCGCCTGCTTCGCGCGGTCCCACAGGTGATTTCGGCTGACAAGGCCGGTGACTGGGTCGCTTTTTGACAGCCGCGCCAGTTCCGCTTCCAACCGGCGGCGCCGGCGGGTTTCCTGGGTCAGCTCCTGCGCGAGATAGTGGCGCATTGCAGTTTCTTTGGCGGCGGCGTCGCTGAAGTGAAAAATCAGCGCGGCGACGGGCGGCGCCACGAGCGCCGGCACCACAAGTGGCACTGACATGCCAATAGAGGATTGAAGCCATTCCGGCTGAAACAGGGCGTAGCCAAAATAGCAGATAAACGCGGTCAGCACGGTCGCCAGGCCGCCGATCGCAAACGAGCCGCCTATGACCCTCCGCGAGTTGCCCAGCTGGCGGCGAATATTGTTTTGCCCGTCAACCATGTATGCGAGTCCCCACTCACTTAACCATGTCCCGGGGACGACCATGGACCGGCGGGGCTTTGTGTTTCGTTGACTGCAGGGGACCTGGCACGGGTTATTGGAAAATGTGACTAGTCAATGGATTTATTAAGAATGGTCGATAACCCTTAGAATGCCAGCAATTTAGCGCATAAGGCCGAATCAGGCGGCTGTCGGCAGAGGTGCATCAACCTTATTGGCGGCCTTGCGGCCCAATTTTTTTGATTTTTTTGGTTTTTCTTGCGTCTCCGGCTCTGAGTCGTCGCCGGCATCCCGTGCAATGCAAATTTTGCCGGGGCCTTGGGTTTGAGCATGCTCCAGGGCCTGACGGGCCCATTTGAGGGCGTCGTTCAGGAAGTGGTACCGGGCATTCATTTCGATCAGGCCCATACCCACAGTGATTCGAAGCATGCGGCCTTCACTCCAGGACTTGGTTTCGGCCACCTTCGAACGAATGCGGTCGACAACGGTGCGTGCGCCATCCGCGTCGGTGTCTTCCAGGAGAATCGCAAAGCTCTGGTCGTCCAACCGTGCCGGCAGGTCCACCTCGCGTACCGATTCCTGGCAAATCTGCGCTACCCGGCGCAACACGTCGTCCGAGCCCACCGGTCCCATCCGCTCCTTCACCTTATCGAACTCGTCGACGCTGAGCAGCAACAGGGTGGTCGGCGTTTTCGCCCGCCGCGCCCGGGCCACTGCCAGTTCAGCGCGAGTGGTGAAATACCGCGACGTTGCCAACTGGGTCAGGGTTTCCTTTTCCACATGAAATTCCAGGGCGGCCTCGGCACGCTTGCGAAGTTCGGTTTCGTGAACCAGATCATTCTCTAGTTCTTCCATCTGGCCCAGGTCGGCTTTGCCGGACTCACGCAGCCGTAGCCATGTCATGGCGGACACGACCGCGACCAATGCCGCGACACTTATAATGATCAACGGTGATGTGGCCAGATGTGCCGGGAGGAACCGGAGTGCCAGAAATCCGCCAAGGCCGCCAGCGAGACCCGCGGCAATGACGATCATCCCCGAATCGGGGATTCGCCCGCCGGGTTTCAGCTTGAACCGAAACATACTCATATTCACAACCCTGTCCCACGACAACAAACTGCTCCCCCATGGTGGGTCGTTTATTGTAAAGGGGGCTTGAAAAAACAGCCTTAAGCAAACATGAAAACGCCGCCCTGTTCTTAACGGCGGATGCGCCCAGTGGAGCTTGCGCGGCCATGTGAATGCTGGCAAATCGGGCCGGCAATCCCTAAATAAGGGGGCAGAATTCACGCCGCCATCACGCCGGGAAGAACAGTGCCGAATCTAGAGCCAATATCGCCAGAAATAGACGCCATGACCCGCGCCCGCCGCCGTGTGCAGGAGCTGAAGGGCTTCTATCTGCACGCTGCGATCTATGTGCTGGTCAACGTTGGTTTGATCTTCGTCTACGCGTTCAGCACTGCCGGAGGTTTCTGGCCGATCTGGCCGATGCTCGGCTGGGGCGTCGGCCTGCTCGCGCACGCGCTTGCCACCTTCCGTCTGATACCCACCTTCTTCAGCAAGGACTGGGAAGAACGAAAGGTGCAGCAGTATCTGGACAACGACAAAAAGGGCTAGCGTTAGTCGGTTTCCGGCAAGGTCAGGATCCGCATGGGCTGGCTCACCCCGGTCAGATTGTGCTCACCCAACTCGCGCCAGGGCAGATCCAGGGTGTCTGCAAAGGCGCCGCTGACCAACATGTGAGCCTCCAGCTCTTTGGTCATGTCCTGCAGGCGCGCGACCTCGTTGACCGAGGATCCGATCACCGAGAAAGCTAGCCGGTCGGCCGTGCCGATGTTGCCAAACATCACTTCGCCCCTGTGGAGCGCGAGGCCAAATGCCAGTGGCGCTTCACCCTGCGACTCGCGTTGCCGGTTGGTTTCGGCCAGCATCTTTTCCGCATCCCGCGCGGCGGCCAGCGCCCGCTCGCAGGCGGTCCGAGCGTCGGTATCGCCGATCGGGAAAATTGCCAGGACCGCGTCGCCAATGAAGTCCAGAATTTCCCCGCCCGCGTTAGAGATCGCGCCGCCCATGGCCTCGAAATAGGCATTCAGCACGGCGGTATAACCGTCCCGGCCAAGTTGCTCCGCCATTTGGGTGGAACCGCGCAAGTCGCTGTACCAGATGACCGCCGGGATCGTTTCGCCGTCGCCGCGCTTGATCTGCCCGTCGAGAACCCGTTTGCCGGCCACCGCTCCGAGGTAGGTATGCACAACATTGCCCGCGATCGCTTCCTGGGCTGCAATCTTGATCGCGACTGCAAAGGGGCGCTGCAGGAATTTGAGGGCCGCCAAATGGGTGTCGCTGAAGCCGTCGGTCCGTTTCGTCGCCCAGGAACTGACCATGCCATCATGGCCCGCCTCGTCGAAAGCGATGACAAACCCGATCCAGTCAGTGATTCCCTTATCGCGAAATTCTTCCAGCACCGGGTAGTCCAGTAGCGCGTCCGGGCCTGTGAGGCGCCGGCGCATCATCGGCACCCTGGTGTCAATCAGGGAGCGTAGTGGGCTCTCCGTCCATCGGCTTCGTTCCTGGCCGATTTCTTGATGGGTCAGGTCTTCCGTCTCGCAACCGATGCCACGCCACCATGTGCAGGCCATGGCCTCAAACAGCGGATGCAGGGTCCGGAAGCTGATATGGCCCCGTTCCAGCGGCACCCCTATGGCCGCCACGCGGTGACAGAATTCCTCCAGCAGCGATACATGCTCGAACTCGCCCAGCGCCTTTTCCGAAAGCCATTCGGCCACGTCAGCCACCAGTGGCGGCAGGGGCAAGACCTCGGGCAGTGGTTCGTTCATGCAGGATCGCCTGACGTGTCGACCAGATTGTCCAGGTTCAAATCGCGGTGCTCGCCCAGCCAGATGGGGTAGTCGCGATGATCGATCAGGTCGTTGCCGGTAAGCGGATGGACCAGCACGATCAGCCCCTGCCTGTGCTGCGCCAGCCAGGGCACCAAGGTTGGAAACAGCTCCGGTGTGAAGGCAACCTGATAGCTCCACATGGGATGGGGCCCCACCGGCCGGTCGCGATAGCGGCCCATGGTGATGTCGAAGTTCTCCTCAATGGCTTCGCGCAACTCGGATGCCTGGGGCCTCGTCTCCGCATCATAGTAGACGTGGGCGTGCCAGCCACTGACATCGTGCAGCAAATCCGGTGTTTTCATGTTCCCTCCGTGAGTGTCATCTTTCTCATATCCCTTACATATAGGAAACTTGGCGGTGACGGCGAGAGGCGCGCGTGTGTCCTCTCGACGGCGGAGCCACAAATCGGTAAGAAAATCGGGTAGGTGCGCCGGTGCCCACCAGTCCGCACCAGTCCGTTCCGGGGGGAAGAACGACCGTGTTCAAGAAAATCCTGATTGCCAACCGCGGTGAGATTGCCTGCCGGGTGATGCGCACCGCACGGGCCATGGGCATCAAGACCGTCGCGGTCTACTCGGAGGCCGACGCGGACGCCGTGCATACCCGCATGGCCGACGAGGCGGTGGCGATCGGCCCTGCGGCGTCGAGCGAATCCTATCTGGTCATTGACAAGATCATGGCCGCGATCAGGGACACAGGCGCCGAGGCGGTGCATCCCGGCTACGGTTTCCTGTCGGAGAATGCGGAATTCGCGCGGGCGCTTGAGGCGGCCGGCGTCGCCTTCATCGGCCCCAATGTGGAAGCCATCGGCGCCATGGGCGACAAGATCGAATCCAAGAAGCTGGCACAGGCGGCGAATGTCAGCACAGTGCCCGGCCACATCGGCGAGATCGCAGATGACGTGGAAGCGGCCAAGATCGCCGGCGAGATCGGTTATCCGGTAATGATCAAGGCCTCCGCGGGCGGCGGCGGCAAGGGCATGCGTGTGGCCTGGTCGGAGGATGAGGTGGCGGAAGGTTTCCGCCTTGCGCGCAACGAGGCGGCCAGCAGTTTTGGCGACGACCGCATCTTTATCGAAAAGTTCATCGAGGAGCCGCGCCACATCGAGATCCAGGTGCTTGCGGACAGCCACGGCAACACCATCCATCTGGGCGAGCGCGAATGTTCGATCCAGCGCCGTCACCAGAAAGTCATCGAAGAAAGCCCGAGTCCCTTCCTGGATGCCGAGACCCGGGCGGCCATGGGTGCGCAGGCCATCGCACTGGCCGAGGCGGTGAACTATCGCTCCGCCGGTACGGTGGAGTTCATCGTCGATCGCGACCGTAACTTCTTTTTCCTGGAGATGAATACCCGCCTGCAGGTGGAGCATCCGGTGACGGAAATGGTCACCGGCATCGACTTGGTGGAGCAGATGATCCGGATCGCCGCGGGCGAAACCCTGTCGATCCGCCAGGAGGACGTGACCCAGAATGGCTGGTCCATGGAGGTGCGGGTTTATGCGGAGGATCCGCTGCGCAACTTCCTGCCGTCGATCGGCCGCCTGCGCCGCTATGTGGAGCCGGAGCAGGACGAACAGGTAAGGGTCGATACCGGCGTCGAAGAAGGCGCAGAGATTTCCATGTTCTACGACCCCATGATTGCCAAGCTGGTGACATGGGGTGAGACGCGGGACGCCGCCATCGATGAGATGAATGGCGCGCTGGACGCCTATTTCATCCGTGGTGTGCAGCACAATATGGGCTTTGTCGGCACCGTGTTGCGTCAGGACCGCTACCGCGAGGGGCGGTTGACCACCAACTATATTGCCGAAGAATTTCCCGATGGTTTCAGCGGCGCCACACTCTCTGATGACGATATGGCGGTCATGGCGGCGGTCGCCGCGTCGATTCAGATGGAAGACCGGGAAAAGCGCGGAACCATCACCGGGCAGGCCAACGGCGGCCTGGCGCGGGCGGACGAAGTGCACTGGGATGTGTGGCTGGACGAGCGTGCCTATGGGCTGGCTGCCAGCGGCGAGTCCGGCAGCTGGCTGATCGCGCCGGCGGATGGCGATGCGGAGGCGGGCAGCCTGCATGTGACCACCGGCTGGTCACCCGGCCAGCCGCTCTTCCGCGCGGAAGTGGGCGGCCGCCAGATCTGTGTTCAGGTGGAGCGGGAAGCCGCCGGCTGGCGTCTCGGCTGGCAGGGCGCATCCGTGCTCGCGCGGGTGATGACCGGGCGCACGGCAAGCCTACTTGCGCTGATGCCGATAAAGGAACCGCCGGATCTCTCCAAATTCCTGCTCTCCCCCATGCCGGGCCTGCTGGTCTCGGTCTCGGTGGAGGACGGGCAGGGGGTCAAGGCCGGCGAAGAGCTTGCGGTGGTCGAAGCCATGAAGATGGAGAACATCCTCCGCGCCGTGCAGGACGGTA
>JAJFFJ010000057.1 GCA_021776685.1 Alphaproteobacteria bacterium | reverse complement strand
ATCCGCCTTTTGCCGCCAGTCCCGTCCGAAGCTGTCCTGCAGCTCGCCAATCACCTGGCCCAGCATGGGTCTCGCGAAATAGAGGGCGCGGGCGGTGGGGTTGGCGATGACCCGGAAGCGCCTGTTGGCGTCCTTCGGCAGCAGGGGCTCAAGGTCAGGCGAAATCTGTGGTGTGGGTGCTGCCATGCCGCCGAGACGCTTCAGCGCGAGCACGCGCCGGGGTCCAATCAGCGGCTCCAGCGCCGTTGCCTCTGACGCCGAAACGATGGGCGCGATGGCGGAGGCCGGCACCGGCTTTACCTTCGTCCTGAGCGCCATGCGGGTCTTGAGGCGGCGAACCAGTGGATCATCGCTGCCGCTGGATTTCAAAATGCCGAGCGCGGCGCGCAGCTTGAGCCGCCACCAGATGATGTCCCGGGCACGCAGGCCGCGGTGATCCCGGTCGGATGCCACCAGAATGGGTTGCTTGAACGCGGCGGCGAAGATCGCCTGCTGAGCAAGGTTGAGATCCTTCGGCTCTTTGCCATAGAGGATCAGGCTGGCGGCGCGGAGCCCATAGATCGGCTGACCCATGCGGGAATTTCGCGTGCCCGTAACCAGTGGCACATGCATGGCCAGCCAGCGCTTGAATCCGGTCGTGCCCAGCGCATCGTAAAGGATCGGCGCGTCCTTCAATTCCAGCAGTTTGCGCGCGAAGGTTCTGGACCGGCTCGGATCGATATGGCTGATCGACCGCACCAGCTGCATGGCGAGCGACGACCCACCCCGGCCACGGGTGCTGCCCAGCCCCACACGGTTGAGGCCAAAGCGCGTGAAGCCCGCTGCAACGGCGACGAAATCGATGCCGCCCCACGATCGCCAGGTGCCGAAATGCTCGTCCTCGAGCGCCACCAGCACCTGCCACCAGCCGCGCGGCACGGTGTGCAGCCGCAGCGCCTTGTGGTCCTCGTCCACGTCATAGTCGCCGGCGGGATCAAGCTGGCCGGGCAGGATGCCGAGGAAGCGGCCTTTGGAGTCGTAGAGCGCCGTGCCAAGCGCCCGGTGATGCCGGGCCTCGTAGGCCGGCCAGATCAGGGTCGGGCTGACCAGCCGGTGGGCGGTGAAAAGGACGATAAAGCCACCCAGGCCCAACGCCGTCCATTTGGCCCCTTTGAGGCCCGCGCCAGACCATCGCATCGCCCAGCGCGGCCCGAACAGCCGCGCCCGCCACAGGCGCGCGCGCAGGCCCACCCGGCCGGCAAGCCGGCGGGCCGCCACGAGCGGTCGCGCGAAAGACATGGGCATTTGCATGCCGGATGGATCCCAAGGATTAACGGCCAGTGCGCAGGGTTAAGGATATTTTGTGTCGCCGCCGTGGAGCCCTCATGGCCGAGTGTGGCGCCTTTGAGGCGTCCTTGTGGCGGTATTATCCCCGGTTTTTATGGTTTTCCGGGTGCTTCCTGCGCAGGTGGGCGTCTCGCTCCCAAACTGTTTCAACGTCCCCCGCTAATGCATACGGAGGCTGGAGCTGATTCAGCCCCTGCTTATGGGAAGTGGGTTGGCGGTAAAGTCGGCTAGCCGGCCGCGAGCGCCTGCTCCAGATCCTCGATCAGGTCGACCGGATTCTCGATGCCAACGGAGAGCCGGAGCATGTCGGGCGGGGCCGGGCTGCCCGCGCCTTCGACGCTGGCGCGGTGTTCAATCAGGCTTTCAACGCCACCGAGAGACGTCGCACGTTTCCATATCTGCACGTTGGCGGCGGTGGCGATCGCTGCCGCCTCACCACCCGCCACTCTGATCGACAGCATGCCGCCGAAGCCGCCTGCCATCTGCCGGGCGGCCATCTCGTGGCCGGGATGATCCGCGAGCCCCGGATAGAGTACGTGACTGACTTTCGGGTGTTTTGAGAAGTGATCTGCAATGGCGGCCGCACCCCGGCAGGCTGCGTCCACACGCAGGTAAAGTGTCCGCATACCGCGAAGCAGCATAGCTGCCTCCATCGGACCTAGGATGGGACCGGCCTGCGCCCGGTGGGTGCAGATGCGTTGCCAGAAGTCGTCCGCCTGCGCCGTCACCAGCGCACCCGCCACCACATCCGAATGGCCATTCAGGTATTTGGTGGCGGAGTGCATGACGATGTCTGCGCCGTGCTCCAGCGGCCGGGTCAACACCGGCGTCGCCACTGTTGAGTCCGCCGCAACGCGCGCGCCTGCGTCATGGGCGATTGAAGCCAGGGCGGCAATGTCGGTCACCACCCAGGTCGGGTTGCCGGGGGTCTCAATCCAGATCAGCTTGGTCTCGGGGCGGACAGCTGCCCGCACCGCGTCCAGATCGTCCATATCGACGAAATCCACTGAAAGTCCCCAGCGGGGCGCAATCTCGCGGAGCCAGCGCGCCAGCGCCCAATACATGACCCGTGGCGCAATCACGTGGCTGCCGGCGTCGAGGGCCTGGAAGACCGCGGCGGCCGCAGCCATGCCGCTGGAAAACAGCCGCGCGTCGGAACCGCCCTCCAGCGCGGTCAGCACCGCTTCGCCATGGCGGACCGTGGCGTTGTCGTCCCGGGCATATTCATAGCCCGCACGGTATTGGTTATCCGGGTCGCGGATGAAGGTGGTGGCCACATGGACCGGCGGAATCACCGCCCTGGTCTCGGCGTCGACCCGGCCGAGCGCCTGGGCCGCCACAGTTTCCGGCCGCATTCTGGTTTCATCAGTCATGTCACGGAAGGTACGGCGAAGATCGTCCATTAGAAAGCCGTTGCCTCAGTCTGTCGCAGAATGCCGGTGCCGAGCGCCCGCCGGGAGCGACTTGTGACTGCTTGTGACGGGGGTCATATCGGCGGGACACACCACCCGCTATGTCTCCCCTCCCCGCGCAAACGCGCCCGAAATCACCTGACCCAGGACAACATGCCATGCCGACCGCCACGCTTAACGGCAACGAGATTTTTTACCGCGACGCGGGCCCCGATAACGGTGCGTGCCCCGCCGTGCTGCTGCTGCACGCATCATCGAGTTCTTCCGGCCAATGGAAACCCCTGATCAATGATCTGGCCCTGGACCATCTGGTGATCGCCCCGGATCGTCAGGGCTATGGCGCCAGTGCGCCGATGCCCTCACCACTGGCCAGCGCGATCCTGCATGATGCCGCCCAGATGACCGAACTGGTCACACGCACGGCGGCCAGGACCGGTGGCCCCGTGCATGTGGTGGGCCATTCATCCGGCGGCGTGGTCGCGTCGCTCGTGGCGCAAGCGGCGAGAGACCATGTGGCGTCCCTCTGCCTGATCGAGCCGGTGCTGGTGCATCTGGCAGACCCGGGCGATCCGAACGTCGCCGACTTCATCGCCATCGGCGA